>CANIWM010000077.1 GCA_947471505.1 Chthoniobacteraceae bacterium
TGCCAAAGGCTTGACCCTGTACGGAACTCACCAAAAACGACGGCTTTAACCCGATTTCGCCCAAAAAACACCACCCGGAACGCTCAACGAGGCGTCTCATCGCAATCGCGCCAGAATCACGCCGCTTTATTCAGGCATTCCTTAAATGCGACGACCTCATAGGCCGAATCCAAAACGCCGTGCCCGACAAAGAAACGATGACCCAGGAGGAAGTCGCCGCGCGCGCCGATGTCTTCTCCGTCCTCGCCCCGCTCCAGAAGGCGGCTAAGCTCGTCTTTACCACACGCGGCGAAGCGCAGCGCAAGAAATTCGGCGTCGGCACCGGCATCAATAAACAGCCCACGCCGGACCTCATCATCACCATCACCGCCATCTACGACCTCATCAAACCCGGTCCAAGCAACAGCGCGCCCGCGCAGGAGCTCGACACCCTTTTGCCCGCCGAAATCGAAGCCCTGCACACCGCCATCGAAACCTATAAAAACAAAGACTTCGCGCAAAAAGACGCGCAAGGGCTCATCGCGCGACTGAAGCAAGAATTGGAGACAGAAATCACCACCGTGCTGAACAAATCGCGCCGCGACCTCCAAGGCCGCGCCGACCTAGCATTCCCGCACAACCGCCAGCCCAACCCCGCCGAAATCCTCCGCGCATTCTACCTCCCAGAAGACGCGCAACTCGCGAGCTAGAGCCCTAGTAGTGCGGTGGCAGAGTGTAACGGCGACACCGCCTTGTAAGCGCCCCGTCGTGCTACGCGCGCAGGTGGTTTTCTCGGCAGTCGCGGACGCTCGGTAGTCCGCACCGTCATCCGGCCGGCGAAGGCGGTGTCGCGCTTACGCTTGCCACCGCACTACAAGGTGCTGCGCACAGGACGCGACCTTGTAGTGCGGTGGGAAGCGAGGAACGAGCGCCACACCGCCTTGTAAGCGCCCCGTCGTGCTACGGGCGCATGTGGTTTCCCCAGCAGTCGCGGGCGTACGGAAGTCCGCACCGTCGTCCGGCTAGCGAAGGCGGTGTCGCGCTTACGCTTGCCACCGCACTACAAGGTCGCGCACCCTGCTGGTCATGAACAAACCAGAGCCGCCTTGGCCTCATGCCCCTACGCACATGCTCGGCGAAGCGGGGACCTATTTTGTCACCGGCTCGACTTACCAAAAGGCGCATCACTTTCGCGGTCGCGGGAGGGTGGAAGTGCTGCATCGCGGACTGCTCACGGTTGCCAGGGACTTTGGTTGGCAACTCGAAGCATGGGCAGTCTTTTCGAATCACTACCATTTCGTCGGCAAATCTCCGCTCGGTGAAAAGGACGCGCTTTCCCTCGGCCCGATGCTCGGCAAGCTCCACGAGCGGATGGCGAAATGGGTGAACAAACTCGACACCGCGCCGGGGCGGAAAGTGTGGCACAACTGGCGCGATTCGCGGCTCACCTACGAAAAAAGCTACCTAGCCCGGCTCGCATACACGCATCGCAACGCCGTCCACCACGGCCTCGTCCCCGTAGCGAATCAATACCCATGGTGCTCGGCGCGTTGGTTCGAGCGAGAAGCGACGCCCGCGCAGCAAAAGACGATATACAGTTTCGGCGAAGCGCGCATCTCGGTGAAGGACGACTTTCCAAGCGACCCCGATTGGTGAGCGACGACCTTGTAGTGCGGTGGGAAGCGACAGCGCCACACCGCCTTGTAAGCGCCCCGTCGTGCTACGGGCGCATGTGGTTTTCCCGGCAGTCGCCTTGTAGTGCGGTGGCAGAGTGTAACAGCGACACCGCCTTCGGAGGCGGATTGCGGGCGGTAAAACCGCGACCACGGGAAGACGGGCTGCTTTCTCGAAAGGCTCTTCGTGCTGTCGAAGGTCGTTCGAGGTTCGTTGCATAGCACGGTCTGCGAAAGCGGCGTGGCGCTCGTTCCTCGCTTCCCGCCGCACTACAAGGTCGCCGCCGCATGACGGAGGTATTCTTCTATTGGTCATCGTCCGCACCAAGGACGGCAACGAACGCGCCTCGGCCAAATCCATGGTGCGTCGGCCGTAGTGAGCGGCCCTCGGAATATCCTGAGCGAAATTCACCGCAGCATTTGAACAGAACCCGACAAACCATTTGCCCTTTTCTGGCATCCGCGCCAAAACCAACTCCCATGAAGCACACGATTCTTGCTCTCCTGTTTTGTATCGGGCTCCTACATTCGCACGCAGCCGACGAGCCGCTCATTCCCGTCGCACTCAACGCCATTCTCCCGAAGATACGCGGCGGAATGAGCGTCGCCGAGGTCGAAGCCGTCCTTACGACCGCTTACCCCGGTGTCAAAGGTGAGATGAGCCTTTGGTCGGGCCAGTCTGGCTACATCGACTACAAGCTTGATGAGCGATTCACGCTGTCTGTCTCGTCAGCAACCGTTGATAAGAAGACCGTGGTTCATGACGACCTTCTGTTCTACCTCCAAAACCGCACGGCGAAGCATCGCGTGGACATCAAGAGCTACTTCTACGAGAGCCCGGCCCAAAAGAAGACTAAGTTCTTCGACTCATCTAAATGACCGCTACGCCTAAGCGCGGACAATGAACCACCCGCAATGTGCCCCTCAGCTCGTGTCTAAAGTGAAATGAGCAATCCAACTACAGTTTTCAAATTCTGCACGGCAGCAGGCGGGATAAAGATTCTTCAGAATCGGTCTTTATTCATCACAAGCCCGCTCGACCTGAATGACCCATTCGAGATGCGCCCTGCATGGACGGACGAGCACGCTCAGAGGCATCACGATGACCAAAAATTGAGAAACAAAATGATGGCGGGAATGCCACTGGTCGCCCCGATGCAGGATGGGACGGTTCGCCGGATTGGGACCATGCCTCAGCTTGAAGAGCAGGCACTCGGTCCGGTCGAGCATCAGCTTGCTATCGCAGACATGCACAATGAGCAAGTGTTCCGCCTGCTGCACGAGCATTACCGCATCCTGAGCTTTTCAACTGGAATCCTCGACCTCGAGAAAACGCATGATGTGTCCGACGAACACACCACACTCATGTGGTCGCATTACGCGGAATCGTTTCAAGGTGTGTGCATCGCATTCGATTACACGAAGTTTGAGAACGGAATAAGGCCGGGCGGATTTCCCGTGGATTATTCGCCAACTCGAACAAGTCTCCCTCCGAGCTTTTACGATGCCTATCACTCCATGGCGACGGAGAAGGTCAAGTTCGATTGCGCTTGTTTCGAGACGGATGCGGAATCGGGACTGTTGCTGTCGGGGCATACTCGGGACGAGAAACGGCGAGACCAAGTCATCAAGTTCCTCACTCAAAAGTCTCCAGCTTGGAGATACGAGCAGGAGATCAGGATGATTTACGACCTTCCGACGATCCGAGATTCGGAGCACTACACGCAGCCGCGATTCACCAGCGAGGTCTTCCTCAAAGCAGAGAAGGCACTGGAATATTGGGAGAATGCCACCTTCCGCGACGCGCTTCGAGTGCCGCCCGACGCAATTTTGGCCGTGATTCTTGGAACGGACACCAGCAAAGCGGATGTAATCGCAATATTGCGTGCTCTCGACAGCCCGGAGTTAGCCCACGTCCGCGTTTACTGGTCGTCACTGCACTCCGACAAATACGTTCTCCAATACAACCGGGACGATAAGGTCGATGGAGAATGGTATTCGCTCTTTATCCAAGGGCTGCGTGAAAGGCAGACTGCGGGCGCGAAGGGCCATGTGCGCCACGAGCCCAGCGTGACTCTTTACTTCTCCGCCAAGAAAACCGTCAATTACGTGCCGAAAGCAGGAAACTCCGGCGGTGCCACGCGTGTTCCTAAATGAATTCTTACGTTCTCTTATGCCCCTACGGCACGAAAAGGAACTCGTTGCTGTTGAATATCGCGCGGCAGAGCACGGTGAGGCCGTGCTGGCGGACGACGGGTTCGGCGTCGCCAAGCTCGTCGGCACTGGCGTTGCGATTGAGCGCGAGCTGATAGACGCGGTTGATTTGCTTCGCGAGGTCGTCGCCCGCTTCTTTCGTGTCGAAAAGCTGGATGATTGACTCCCTCTCCTTCACTCCGGCAAGCGGTCGGCTTCCTCCGGTTTGCGGTGTGGTTTCTTCAGCTTGGCTTTCGGGCCAGACTGTTGGGCAGGGGCGCGATTTGAAAGGCGGAATGAGCGCGCCCAAGGAGGGGGAACGTCCCGTTCCCCTGAATCAGCAAGTGGTTCCCAAAATGCTCGAGGTCTCGGGGGACGCTCGCGCCTCAGGGGAACGAGACGTTCCCCCTTCATCTAAGACAACGGATCGTCCGTTCATGTGCCGCTATCTCATCGAGCACCTGCCGCCGGGGCCGCGCTCATTGATTCTGCGGAGTTGATTTGCCACAACACGACGAGAATCCATGAACATCCTAAAACTCCTGCTCGCTTCGTCGGTCTTTTGCGTGGCGCTCCACGCAGCAGACGCACCGGCAAAGCAGCCCAACGTCCTCTTCATCGCGGTGGATGATCTCAATGATTGGATCGGCTGCCTCGGCGGGCATCCGCAGACGAAGACGCCAAACTTTGACCGGCTCGCGGCGAGCGGCGTGTTGTTCAAGAATGCCTATTGCGCCGGGGCTTCGTGCAATCCTTCGCGCGGGGCGATCCTGAGCGGGCTGCCGCCGCATCGCTCGGGGCTTTACAACAACCGGCAGAAGATGCGCGAGGTGATGCCGGATGCGGAGTTGATGCCGAGATATTTTTCGCGCAACGGATACTGGTCCGCGGGCTCGGGGAAGATGCTGCACTACGTCATCGACCCGCAGTCGTGGGATGATTACTTCCCGGACAAAGAGAAGGACAATCCGTTTCCCCGCACGTTTTATCCCAAGCAGCGCCCGGTGAGCTTGCCGCGGGCAGGGGAGTGGCAATATGAAGAAACCGACTGGGCTGCACTTGATGTGACGGACGAGGAGTTCGGCGGCGACTGGCTCGTGACGAAATGGATCGGCGAGCAACTCCAGCGGGCCCACGACAAGCCGTTCTTCCTCGCCTGCGGACTCTACCGGCCGCACGAGCCGTGGTTCGTGCCGAAGAAATATTTTGAGCCATTCCCGCTGGAGACGATTCAAGCCGGCCCCGGCTACAAGGCGGACGATCTCGACGACGTTCCGCCTGCGGGTCAGAAGCTCGGGCGCAATCGCTACTTTGCGCACATCCAAAAGGAGGGCCAGTGGAAGAAGGGCATTCAGGCATATTTGGCGTCGATTCATTTCGCCGATGCGATGCTCGGGCGCGTGCTTGATGCGCTGGAGAAAAGTCCGCAGCGCGACAACACCATCGTCGTGCTCTGGAGCGATCACGGCTGGCATCTCGGCGAGAAGGAGCACTGGCAGAAGTTCACCGGCTGGCGCATCTGCGACCGCGTGCCACTCATGGTCCGCGTGCCGCGCGGAGCAAGTGGTTTGCCCGAAGGCACGCGCACCGGTTCGGTGTGTGACCGCCCCGTCAGCCTCGTCGATTTGTTCCGCACACTCACCGATTTGTGCGGACTGCCGGAAAATCCCGACATCATGGGCCGCAGTCTCGTCCCCTTGTTGCGCGATCCATCCACGGCTTGGCCGCACGCCACGATCACGCATCTCGATCAACCCGAGAGCTACGCCATCAGCACCGAGCGCTGGCGTTACATTCACTACAAAAGCGGCGACGAAGAACTCTACGACATTGCGAGCGATCCGCACGAATGGACGAATCTCGCTCCAAAAGCCAAGCACGCCGCCAAGCTCGCCGAGATGCGCGAGCTCGCGCCGAAAGAAATCTCGCCGCTGGTTTTGCCGAGGGAAAAGAAAGAGGCTCCGAATAGTCCAACACCGAAACCATGAACCGCATCCATTTTCTATTTACCGTTGTCTTCATTGCGTTCTCCTACGGCCATTCAAATGCCGCGAACCGCAAGCCGAACTTTCTTTTCATCTACACCGACGACCAGCGCTGGGACGCAATGGGAGTGGTGCAGCGTGAGCAGGGCGAGCGGGCACGATTCCCTTGGTTTGCGACTCCCGGCATGGACCGTATCGCTGCGGAAGGCGTGCGGTTCCGGAACGCGTTCGTCACGCTCTCGCTCTGCGCGCCGAGCCGGGCGGCGTTCCTCACGGGGCGTTATGGCCACGCGAACGGAATCACAAACAACGGCACGCCATTTCCTGCCGATGCAGTAACGCACGCGACACTGCTGCGGGCCGCAGGATACCAGACCGCGTACATAGGAAAATGGCACATGGGCAACCAACGCGGCCAGCGCCCAGGTTTCGACTATTCGGCCAGTTTCGTCGGACAGGGCGGCTATCAGAATTTCCCGTTCGAAATCAACGGAGTCCCCACGCCGACGAAGGGCTGGATTGACGACGTGAGTACGGACTTCGCGATGGACTGGATGAAGCAAAACAAAGAGCGCCCGTTCTCGATGGTCGTCGGCTTCAAAAGCCCGCACAGCCCGCGCGGTGGAAACAACTTGCCGGAGCGATTGCGCAACCTTTACGTCGGCGAGACCAGCCGCCCCACGCCGAACTGCGGCGTGCCCGCAATTTTCCACAGGCCCTCTGCGGACGGCAAGCAGCCGACCGGACTGGCAGACAACGCCATTCACCTCGACTACCTACGGCACATCCGTGGAGTGGATGACAACGTCGTCCGGCTACTCGATACGCTCGATTCACTGGGCATCGCCGAAGACACCGTGGTCGTCTATTCCAGTGACAACGGCTATTTCCTCGGCGAGCACTGCTCCGGCGACAAACGAGCGCTCTACGAAGAATCCCTGCGCGTACCGATGCTCGTACGTTACCCGCGAATGTTCCGCAAAGGCCTTGTGCTCGATGAGCTCACGCTCAACATCGACCTTGCCCCGACGTTCCTCGACCTCGCAGGCGTGGCTATCCCGCCCGAGATGCAAGGTGCGAGCTGGAAGCAACTCGCCTCGGGCGAAAAGCCAGCAGGCTGGCGTCAGTCCATCTTCGCAGAATACTACAAGGAACTCGGCGACGTTCCGACGTGCTACGCCATCCGCACTACGACGCACAAGCTGGTGAAATATCCGAACCTCCCCGAGTTCACCGAAGTCTTCGACCTCACCGCCGACCCCCACGAAATCAAGAATCTCGCATCCGACGCCGCGCTCACCGCGAAGCTCGATGCCGAGCTGACTGCGCTCATGAAAATGGTGAACTACACCGTGCCCGAAAACGCAAACAAGGCGCGGCAAGCGGCACCCGGTAAGGCGCAGGACGAATGATTCCATGATGAGAACGCTGCTCGCCATCTTCGCCACGCTCCTGCTCCCGCTGGCCGCGCTCCACGCCGCGCCGCGGCTGAACATCCTGCTCTTCACCGCGGATGACATGAACTTCGATTCCAGCGGCGTGTATGGCGGCCCAATCCGAGACCTCACGCCGCACATTGACTCGCTCGCCGCTCAAGGGCTCCGCTTTGAGCACGCTTACACCGTCGTCGCCGTCTGTCAGCCGTCGCGTCAGGTCATGCTCACCGGACTGTATCCTCACCGCAACGGCAGCATGGGATTCTTTCCGCTGAAGCCGGACGCGCGCACGCTCAACGATCAGCTTCACGACGCGGGCTATCTCATTTCCGTCCTCGGCAAAAACTCGCACCACCAGCCGGCGGAAAAATTTCACGCCGACCCCGCGACCGACGGAATCAGCCGCCATCCCGCGAAGCTCGCCGAGGCGACGCGCAGTTTTCTCCGCACCGCGCGCGAGCAGGGGCGTCCGTTTTTTCACAACGTCAACTGCTACGACCCGCATCGCCCGTTCATCGGCATGAAAGGCCCGGACGAACTCGCGGGCGGCGAAGCCCCGAGCCGCCGTGTGACGCCTGAGGAAATCACGCGGGTGCCCGGCTTTCTCGAAGACCTGCCGGATGTTCGCCGCGAACTCGTCGGCTATTACACAAATGTGCGCCGGCTCGACGACGCGCTCGGCGCGGTGCTCAAGGTGCTCGACGAGGAAGGGTTTGCCGAGAGCACGCTCGTCGTCTTTTGGGGCGGCGACCACGGCATGTCGTTTCCCTTCGGCAAATCGAACTGCTACGAAAACAGCTCGCGCGGCGCGCTCATCATGCGCTGGCCCGGCGTGACGAAGCCCGGCGCTGTGGACCGCGCGCATCTCGTCAGCACGCTCGACTTCACGCCCACGCTGCTCGACGCCGCAGGCCTTCCTCCGATTCCCGGTGTGGATGGCCGCTCGTTTGTTCCCGCAGTGAAAGGCGAAACCATGCCCGGCTGGGACCGCGTCTTCACGTTTTACAACGCTGCGTTCGGCAACAACTGGCTGCCCATGCGCTGCATTCGCACCCGCGACCGCGCCTACATTTGGAACGCATGGAGCGATGGCCAGCGCCAATACCAGACCGAGGGCATGTCGGGCCTGACGTGGAAGGCGATGCTCGCAGCCGGTGCCACGAACCCGGTCATCAAAGCCCGCACTGATTTCAATCTGCGCCGCGCGCCCGAGGAATTTTACGATCTAACGAAAGACCCCGACGAGCGCCGCAATCACATCGCGGACCCGGTGCGGCAAAATGAAATCGAAGCCATGCGCGGAGAACTCCTCGCGCTGATGAAGCGCACCGGTGACCCCTTTGCTGATGCCTTTGCCTCCCGCGAAGACAAAGCCCTCGTCGCCGCCACGCTCAAAAAAGTGAGCGCGGAATACAGCAAGACCGCGAATAGAAGTCAGGAAAAGAGCGAGTGATGAATGTCTCCGGCAATCGTTGCGGTTCCGCATCACGCCGGACTGCGGACACGTGTAGCATCACGGGAGTTTGTTCAGTTCGGCCAGCAGGCCGCTTTGCGTGAGCCCATCGGCGATCCATGCGTCGCCGCGTTTGCGGAAGAGGACGTAGAGCGGCACGCCAGCGCGGCGGCATTTCACGAGCGCGGCTTTGATGTCGGGCGCTCCGGCGGTGTAGTCGGCTTTTACAAAGAGGACGTTCTTCGCTTTGAACGCGGCTTGGATGGGCTCGGTGTGGAGCACGGTGCCTTCAAAGAACTTGCAGTTCTGGCACCAGTCGGCGGTGAAATCTACGAACACCGGGCGGCTCGCATTGAGCCCACGGCGGATGTCCACGAGGAGGTTCGAGACTTTGCCTTCGAGCGGCTGCACGGTGCCTCGGATGAAGTACATCCACGCGCCGACGACCAAGACGAGCGCGAGCGGCAGCGGCCAGCGGGCGTCGTGGTAGGTGCCGTAAATCCACGCGGCGAAGCTCAGCGCGAGGAGGAACGCGCCGACGGCGACGACCATCGGGCTGGTGGGCAGCGAGTTGAGCAGCCACACGGCAAAGCCGAGCATTGCGAAGCCGAAAATCTGTTTCATCCGCACCATCCACATGCCGGGCTTGGGCAGGAATCTCATCCACGCGGGCTTCCATGTGAGGAGGAAATACGGGAGCGCCAGCCCCGTGGCGATAGCGGCGAAGAGCGCGAAGACTTTCGGGCCGGGCTCATTCACGGCGATGCCGATGACGGGGCCGACGAGTGGCGCGGTGCAGCTCGTGCCGAGCAGCGTGGTGAAAAAGCCGTGCATGAACGCGCCGCCGATTCCCTCTTTGCCCGCTGCTTCGCTGAGCTTCGTGGACGCACCGCCGCCGAGCGTGACCTCGAAGACGCCGAGCAGACTGAGCCCAAAGCCAAACATGATCGCGATCATCACGGTGAGCCCGAGCGGATTAGAAAACTGCGCGCCCCAGCCGAGCGATTGGTTCACCGATGCCAGTCCGAGGACGAGCACCGCCAGCGTCCCGAAGAACGCGAACACGCCTGCACAGTAGGCGAGCCCGAGCTTGAAGATGCGGTCTTTTGCCTCCCCGGCTTGCTGCATGAAGCCGAAGATTTTCAGGCTGATGACGGGCAGCACGCAGGGCATCAAATTGAGCAGGAGTCCGCCGAGGAATCCTTTGAGCAGTAGAGAGAGCAGCCCCTCGGGCTCGGCCTTCGCGAGTTCGTCGAAGGGGTCCCACGTCTCGCCGTCGTCGGCGCTTTCTACGGGCGCGGTCGCTGTGTCTGGGCCTTTCACCGGCGGCGGGTCGCCGATGTACCAGCCTTTGCGTTTGCCCTCGGGGTCGGTGATGACGAGCAGGCCGCTCCAGCCCAGCTCGTCGTCCCACGGGTATTTGAAGAGCTTCGCGCCATCCGCAGTGCTCTCGACGGTGACGGACTTTTGGAACGCGATGCCGCCGCCGAGCTTCGGCGTGGGGATGACGAAAAACTCGGTCTTCGTCCCCGCTGGCAGCCCGCCGATGCGGACGCGGAGTTCCTTTTTCGGCATGTCGAAAGTCACGTCTTTCGTCGGCGGCTCGTCGGTGCGTGGCATCTGCTCGGCCCACTTCGCAAAGAGCGCGGCGTTTGCAGGCTCAAAATTCCCGATGGGGAGCGTGATGGCCAGCTCCGACGCACCGGGGACGCAGACTTCTTTGCACACCTGCCACTCGAACTTCGCGCCGATGGTCGCGCTGGCGAGCGGCGTTTTTTCCGGCGGCGTGACCTTCACGGTGAACATCACCTCGTGCTCGTAGCCGTAGAGCGTCGCCATGTTTCCATCGATGAGCGTCTCCGGCAGCGGGAACTCGGGCTCCTCGACGCGCCAGCCGCGCGGCAGGTTCCACTTCGTGATCGTAAATGGAATCCCGACGCCGCCGGGGAAGCGCCAGTAGGCGTGCCATGTGTCGGCAATTTTGAAGTGGAAGCCGAGCGTGAACGGCTTACCCGGCTCGACGGCAGCGGTATCGGCGTAGAGCGTGCGCTCCGTGAGGTCTGGCAATCCCTTGCCCTCGATTTGGGCGTGGAGCGCGGGCGCGAGGCCGAGCCAAAGGAGCGCGGCGAGCAAGATGCGGTGTATCATAGAAAAAAGGACCGGCTGCGTAGCGTGAGCGCCGCAGTTTTTACAGCGAGGAGCGGCTCCAGCGTCGCACGCGGGACGCGCCCCATGAGCATGTAGGCCGTGCCGTCTTCCACCCATTGCGCCGTCATGTAGCCGCCGACATCCTGCCAAATCGGCGTGCCGCTGAGCGAGTCGGGGATGTCTTTCGCGGCGATGCTCACGAGGTGGACTTCCTGATCTTTGCCGAGCCGGAAGCAGACAATCCCCATTGGGCTGCTTTTCCATTTCATACTGGAGCAGCCAAAGAGCGACAGCCCCCGGAGCCCCACGGGCAGAGCCGTCGGGGCCGGGCACGCACGCTCGCGCAGCCAGCCCGTCGTCGTCTCAAATTGCCAATCTTCATGGTCGAGCGAGACGGTCGCAGCTTCGAGGCCTGCCGCTTTTTCCATCGCCACATACTGCCACGGGCGGTCCTCCATCGTCTGCGTGAAGTAATTATAAGCCAGCGCCACACCGAGCAGCAGCAGAAGCGCAGCGATGGCAACAGCTTCGCTATATCGCAGAATGCCAAACAACCGTCGCTCGAACCACGAGCTACTGCCACCGCCCGCCGGACGGCTCACGCGAGCGCCTGCAATAATACGGTCGCGCAACCCGTGGGGCGGCTGCACCGAGCGGAGGGAGTCAGCGATCTTTTTGTCCACAGCCGTCTCCTTTTCCAGCCACTCTGCGAGCGCGGGATTGTCCTGCGCGGCGGCGATAGCGGCGGCGATAGTGGGTTCGTGGTCGTCCTCGCCGCGTGGGCGGCGGGCACTCAGAATCAGGCGCGGGTCTTCATTCATGATACAGCTCCTTTCCGGGGTTCAAATTGCACGATATTTCCGTTCTCGCCCGTGCCCGCCGTGAGCAGCGCGCGGAGCTGCTCCTTGCCCCGCGAGAGGCGCGACATCACGGTGCCGATGGGCATCTCCAGCAGCTCGGCGATTTCTTTATACGAGAGGTCTTGGAGGTAGAAAAGGGTGAGCGGCACGCGGAAAACTTCGTCCAGCCGGTGTAGCGCGGCGACGACAGTAGAGCCGTCGAGATTTGCGAAAACCGCCGGGTCCACAACCGGCAGCTCGCCCGTCGTGTCGTCGAGTTCCACAAGCGGATGCTTCACGTTGCGGCGGTAAGTGGTGAGGTATTCGCGGTAAAGCGTGGTGAAGAGCCAGCTCTTCGCCTTGGAAGGATCGCGGAGCTGGTGCCCCTTCTCCGCCCACAGGAAAAACGTCTGCTGCACAAGGTCGCTCGCCGCATCGGAAGAGCCAGCGAGGCTCAGCCCAAAGCGGAAGAGCGCACCGTAGTGCAGATCGACGAGTCGTTGGAATGTTTGGTCAGGGATCACGTTGCGGGTGAGAGACTGAACGCTGCGGTCTATTCCCGCAAATGCGAAAAGACTCAGAACGCGACGGTGGCCCGGAGTCCGACAGCCCACTCGTCGCTCAGGGCGTTCGAAGCACCGGGGTGGATGATGTATTGCACATCCGGTTGGATGCTCAGCCACGGCGTGACTTGCGCGCTGTAGGTAAGTTCGAGGATGTCTTCGTGGTCGAGGCGCGGATCGGTAGCGCGGGCGAAGTCGTCGCTGATGTGCAGGTGCGCGAAGCCGAGGCCGATAGTGTCCTCATCGCGTCCGGGGAAGAGCCCTTTATACACGAGCCCCGCTTCCACAGCATACGCGATGGTGTTCTGCGATTCGGGGACGAACATCGCGCGGGCGAAAAGGCCGAGCCCTTGGTCTTCGGTGCGCGCCTCGCGGAGGAGTTCTTGGTCCACGACGGCATAAAGCGCGGAGTTACTGCTCTTGTTGCGCAGCGCGCCACGGGAGAGCGCGGCGTAGTCGAGGAAGGCGTCGGTGTGGTGGGCGTAGCCGAGTTTGTAGCTGCCGAAAAGGCCGCGCTCCGGGCTACAGCAAGTGTCTTTCTTGGGGGAGCCGTGCGAGCGTTCGTGGGATTCCGCGTTGTGTGCGTGGGCATGTGGGCCGGCTTCTTCCGCTTTCTTCTCGCCGGGCGCGTTGACGACATAGCCCACTTCCACGATCCAAAGACTGCCTTCGCTGGAGCGGAGGGACCAGTCGGTGCCGTGGCGGTTGGCCTCGCTGCTTGGTGCTACGCCTGCGGAAGGGTCGCCGAGAAAGCCGGGTGCTGGATTGCCATCGTAGAGCGCGGCTTGGACGTAGAAGCTCTCGGTCGGCTGGAGCTTGAGGCGCACGCCGGGCGCGGTGATGGCGTAAATCGGCACCGGCATATTCGCCGACATCGCCGTGTCTGCGCCGAAGCTGGCGTTCAAAAACAGCGCGCTGTATTCGCTGACCACGAACTCTTCATCCAGCGCGAGGGAGCCCACGCGGATGCTGAGTTTGCCTTCGAGCAAGTCTTGCTGGAGCCACGCTTCAAACAGCCGGGCGCTATTGTAAAACTCGAGGTTCGAGATGGTGCCGAGGTCGCCGCCGTAGTGCCCGCTGAAGCTCTCGCCGGATGGGATGAAGCCATTCACATGGCCCGTGAGCCCTTTCATCCCGGCCAGTTTCTCGAAGTCGAAATCGACGCCCAGCTCGAACAGCCCGTTGAACGCCGCACCTTGGCGCAAGCCACCGGAGACGTTGCCGAAAACCTCAGCGGTGTAGCTGAGGGTGAAGTCGATCCCTTTGTCCGAGAGGGCCGTGCGCGCACCACCCCAGTCGCCCAGCGCCAACTCGCCCGCGTGTGTAGCGGAAAATCCGAGGACGGTCGCGAGTGCGGCTATGAGAGGCTTTCGAGTGATGCGGTAGTTCATGGTGTGTCGGTGGTCAGTAAGTCAGTAAGCCGATCGACTGTCCACCGCCTACGACCTACGCCGTCCAGCTCACACTCGCGCTCGCCTCGCCAGCGCCGCGACCATTGCGGCCCTTCACGAAGAGCTGGTACAGCGAGCCCGGCGTGAAAATATACATCGCCGGGATCACCACACTCGTCGCCCCGCTCTCGCCGACAGCGAGCAACTCCGGTGCGCCGCCGGGGCCGATGCGCCAAGCCTCCAAGCGCGTCGCTCGGTCCGGCAGTGCTGCGACGCTGAGCATCCGAGTGCCCGGAACCCACGTCGGCAGCGTCGGCTGCGCGGGTAAAGCGGGCGCTTCCTCGCGGATGAGCGCCATATCGAACAGCCCCTCGATGCGGTGATTATCCTCTTCCGCGCACCAGACCAAGATGGCGTTTCCCGTATTGCGGAACATTTGCTTAGCCACCATCGCATTCAGCGTCGTCAACGCCGTCCGCGCCGCCGTGTATTCATTGATGCGCGATTGCTGCGCCTCATGCAGCGTTTTGAGAGCTTGGTAAAATGTATCCACCACCCCGCTCAGAGTCACCAGTTCGGGCTTTGCGGTCTGATTGGAGAGGCGAGTGACAAAGCCCTCCAGCGCCTCGATGCGCTCGGGAATTGTTCCGCCCGTCAGCGTCTCGCGCCCATGGGGTAGGAGCAAAGTGTAAATCGTCCCTTGATACGCCACGGCTGCGCGGATGGTCGCATCCCACTGCTCCAGCGGGCTGTTCGTATCGAGGTCCGGTTTGCGCGTCATGGAGGCCAGCTTATCATCCACAGCGGCAGTCGCGCTCAGTTGCGCAGCCTCGCTGTTAATCTCCACTAGCTCTGCCGCATCCCACGCAGCGAGAAGGGCAATCGTTTCGGTATTGACAGCGATAAAATCCATCCAGTTCGTCGTCGCCAGAGCGAGTTTCGGGGCATGGTCTCGGAGGATTTCTCCGGCGAGGGCTGTATTGTTTTCCGTGACAACACGGAATGTATTGGAAGCGAACTTCCAGGCGGTTTCGATGCTCATATCAGTGTGTATGTTGTTGTTTTATGGTTAGGAGACAGAAAAAAACGGGCACTCGGCTCAGGGAGCGGGGGTCTACGAGTGGAAACGGATATTTTTGTTGAAGGGAAAAGCAACAAAAATGTTCAAATTATCTTCCCAATCGCCGGATCGCCGCCCCGGAGCCTTCCCGCTCACCGATCCGTCGCCGGATCGCCACCCCGGAACATCCAGCCTCGACGATCCGCCGCCGGATCAGCGCCCCGGAACATCCCACCTTGCCGATCCGTCGCCGGATCAGCGCCCCGGAACATCCAACCTTGATGATCCGCCGTCGGATCACCGTCCCGGAACATCCAAACTCGATGATCCGTCGTCGGATCACCGCCCCGGAAGATTCCAGCTCAATGATCCGACGCCGGATCATCGAGAATGAGGATTCTTGACCACCCCTCCGGCGTCGGATTGGCGATATTTATACACCTGCGGCCTTCCTCCGGCGAAGCGCGAACGTAGTCCACGACTTTAGTCGGCACGGCGCGGCGCGGAGTAAGCGCGCCGAGTTTCGCGAGATCGGAAAAGGGGGTGGCGCAGAGGAGCTAGGCGGCGATAAGAGCGTTCGTCGCCGGGTTACTTCGCTTTCTTTTCTTTGCGCTCAAGCACGCGGCCATCCGGCGAGAGTTTCACGGTGAGCTTGGAGCCGTCTGGCTTGGTGATTTTTGCGTCGTAGAGTTCAGCACCGTCCTTCACCTCGTGCTCCACTTTCCCCACGGTCCCGGCTGCTGCCTGGGCTTCCCTGGTAAGTGCTGCCTGGACCGCTGCCGGGCATTTGGCGAAGGCGATTTCCTTTTCGTCTTTTGCGAAGGCCGCAGATGTGAGTGCGAGGGCGAGGGCGAGGATGTGTGTGATGAGTTTCATGGTTGGTCGGTTATGTTTGAGAAATTCACGGTCAGTCAAGCGCCGTCACGGCAGGGCGGGGCGGTAGCGCATGGGCCAGCGGGTCCAATCGGCGGCGGGGTCTTGGCGCATGGCTGGGGAAAGACTTCGCGGAAGGTGCGGGCGTTGCAGTCCACTTGTTCGCGGGTGAGCTGGTAGAGCGGGAGCCATTGGCAGAGCACGCCGACTCACGGCGTAGATGCGCGGAGGCGCAACGTGCGGAGGGGGCCAGCGGTGCCGATGGTGAGGGGATCGGTGATGGTGACGGGGATGCGTCCGTTGCTGACGGTGCCTTGGGCGATGGTGGCGGTGCCGGACCATGCGCCTGCGCCGGTTTTCGTGGCGATGGTGGTCCAGGTGGTGAGGTCGCTGGAGGCTTGGACGATGAGGGTGATGTCGGCGGTGAGGGGCGATGCGATTTGGAAGTCGAGCTTGAGTTTGGCGGTGGTGCCGGTGCCGGTGAGGGATGCGGCGGGGAGCGCGCCGAGGCCTTGGACGGTGCTGTTTAATGTGGAGGCGGTGCCGAGGGCGTGTTCGAGGCCGTTGGGGACTCCGTCGGCGTCGGCATCGGCGGTGAATGTGCTTTTTGCCGAAGGCAGGAGCGAGGCGTAGCTGGTGTAGCTGGTGGGGGCGACGGCTTGGAAGTTGAAGGTGTAGATGGGGCTGGGGGTGTGGATGCCGTTCACGTCGCGGATGCGGAAGCCGATGACGTAATTGCCGGGCACGTCCACGGTCCAGCCTCGGTTGTGGACGTGGCCGAAGGGGTCGCCGTCGCCGATGGGTTCGCTGAGCTGGAAGAGGTAGCCGCCGGTGCTCTTGCCGGTCTCGAAGGTGGCGGTGGGGGTGGTGGCGGTGAAGGAGCGGTTTTCATCCCAGAATGCAAAGTGTGCGCCGGGCGGGCCGGTGACGCTGGCGATTTCCATCCACAGCTCGGAGCCGGTGGCGGCGTGGAGCGGGCCGTCGGGCTGCGCCTGGCCGTCGGAGAGTGCGATGAAGGAGAAGTAGTCATTCGGGAAGGTGGTGCGGGTTTGTTCGTCGAGGGAATAGTAGCCGCCGTAGCGTTGGCCGACGGGCTTTACGAGGAGGTGATAGACGGTGGCGGCACTGTAGCCGGAGGAGAATTGGAGCGGGGTGTTGGCGTTCGTGCTGGCTGCCCCGGCGGCGATATGCGTGTGCTGCGCGTGTGCTGCGGCGACGAGTGCGATGAGAATGAGGACGATGTTTTTCATAGGAAAGAGTCTGGGGGAGATGCCCCGTGCCGCAGCTTGGCCACGGCACGGGGCGGGGTTGAGGTTGCGGGTTTAGTGGCGGCGACGGCGGACGAGGCCGAGGTATGCCAGCGCGCTGCCGAGTAGTGTCGCCGAGGCGGGCTCGGGCACTGCGCTATACGTCACGGTGAAGGGCGCGCTGTCGGGGTGCTGGCCGGAGGTGTCATGGAGGATGTAGTCCACGGTGTAGGTGCCTTCCGTATTCGCGGTCCAGCTCCGCCCGTGGATGTGGCCGTAGGGATCGGTGACTGCGGTGAGCGGGCCGGTGCCGTCGGCGTCGTTCCACGTGAAGCCGGAGGGAAGTCCGTCGAGCGCGGGTGCATAGACGCCGAATGCGTAGGGCACTCCGGCGTTCGGATTGGCCGGGAGCGGTGTGCTGCCGTTGCCGACGATGAGGGCTCCGTCGGTGAGGGCGATGGTGCTCTCGCCGGTGACGCCGGTGCCGATGGTGAAAGTCACCTGCGGCACTGTGGCGCTGTGGTGTTCGTCCCAGAAGCTAAACTGCGCGCCCGCTGGTCCGCTGACGGTGGCAATTTCCATGGTGAGGAATGCTCCCGGCTCGGCGGCGTAGAGGTTCGCGGCGCGGTAGGCGACGCCGGTGACGCCGTCGCCGTTCCAGATGAGCCCGGTCCCGGCGAGGCCGGTGAAGGAGATGTTGTTCGAGAAGAACAACCCGGCTTGTGCGCCCGTGATGGCGAGCGACATGGGCTGGAAGCCAAAACTTGCGCCAGTGACGACTTGCCCAGCGTTGACGCCGGAGTTGACGACAAAGGAAAGGGCGTCGCCGGCTTGGATGCCGGGCGTGCCGTTTGTGTCTATGGCGCCTGCGTAGGTGTGGACTGCGCGGGCGGTGTGTGTGGTGGTGAATGCCGCCGCGAGGATGGTCGCGAGGGCGATGTGTTGTTTGATGTGTTTCATTTGTTTGATGTGTTTGTTTCTTCTGTCGGTGATTCAGCCGTGGGGTCGATGAATCGACTCCCCGGCTGGCGCAGGAGCACCTGCGCCTGCTTCCAGCTCAACGTCTCCACGTGAGCATCGGCGAAGAGGTAATTGGCACTGCCAAGGTGCCTCTCCACCGCGACCTGACCTTGCAACTCTGAGGGCGGGATGGGCATCCCGCGATAGGTCGTAAAGTGGAAGTGGTCGGTGTTCTTGTATTCTGGGGAAGCCTCGGCAAAGAGGAGGGTCTCGCTCTGCTTCTCCAGCCTCAGGAGTCTTGAGAAATCTATGTCTGGCGCACCGGAGGGATTGGGGGTGAGGAAATCATTGATCACATACGAATAGGCCCGCTCGGTGTCCTCATCGCACGGGCAGCGGAAGGTGACTTTCCCCTCCGCGTATTCCTGCAACGTAAGCGTCCATGACTTGCCGCCTTTCCGCCGCTGGTGGGAGGTGACGGGCAGCGTCATGTCGTGATCGCCAGCGTAGCGAATCGCCGCGATGCCGAGTTCGCGCATGAAGTTCGCACACTTTCGCGTGCGGGCTTGCTGGGTCACGCGCGACATCATGGGCATGATGAGCGCCGCCAGCACGGCGATGATGGCGATGACGACGAGAAGCTCTACGAGTGTGAAAGCGGTGCGCTCTGGACGAGTGATATTCATTTTGAAAAATGGCTCTGCTGTGTGGTGGGTGAGTCGGGGGTCGGAGGGCGGTAGAGGCGTGGCGGTCTATGAACATCGGCGGGTAAAATCTGCCCGCAGTGACGCGCTTCCTAGGCGCACGACACGCGCTCTGCCCGCCCCCCGATGGAAATTCGGATGTTCCGGTTGTTCCCCGGAACGGGCGGTGAAATGGGCGTGCTTTGCCTGAAGTGGACTCGCTGCGATGGCAGGAGCCGGGACCACGCGAGTGCGTGGCGATTCAATGATGCAAAGCTCGCCCGACTATGCCAGAGGCGGCGGAGTCGGCGGCGCATCTGCGCGAGCCAGCGCGGGGAGGTGGGGGGCAAAAGGGTATGCGAAAGTGGTGCTCACGGGCATGGGCAGGGCGGCGACTTTTGGGGCGAGGAGCATGGCTTCAAAGAGCTTCGCGCCTTTGGGGAGCACGCCGGTTTGCTGACTCTCTTGCTTCACGCCTTTGCTCACGGAGTTACACATCGCGCAGGGGTGTTCGCCGTCAAAGGTGGTCTTTACGGCCTGCGAGATGCCCATCGTTTGGGAGCGTTCGACGAGCATCTTCGTCCAGGCCGTGCCCTGCAAAATGAGCCAGTGTGTGCCACTGAGATAAATGGCACACGCGATGGTCAAAATTCGCAGAGTGAGTTGGCGCACGGGCGGGCTATAGTCTTCACCCGAAACTTGCGCAAGGCTTTCGTGAGGCGCGGAGTTGCATTTGCACGCGGGCGGTGGCTCCTGCGCTTCGCCGTGGGGCGGCGGCGCTGCCTAGCGAGCCGCCGCCCCGTTGAACGGGTTGGGTTACTTCTTCGCCTTGTTCGCGGCGCATTTGCAGAGCCACTCGGGGGCGTTGCACGCGCTGCAATTATCGAGGTTGTATTCGAGGCGGGCGGTGATGGCTTTGGCTTTCGCGTTGTCTTTGTATTGGAGGATGAGCCACTCGCCGGGCTTCACGGCGGGGATGGTGAATTTGCCGTCCGCCTTGGTGACTTCGAGCTTTGCCGCCTTGCCCGTCGGTCCGCCGTTTGCGGTGATCGTTTGTTCGGCGAGGGCGACGGGCTTTTTGTCTTTGTCGAGCAGGGCGATGACGAACTTGCCGTCCTTGACGGTGACTTCGCCGTGCATGGTTTCGTCTTTGCTGAACTCCAGGATGCGGCCACCGTTGGGGCCGAGTTCGACTTCGCCGTGGGCAAGTGCCGAGGCGGTAATTGCGAGGCTGCTGAGCAGCGCGAGGATGTGTGTTTTCATGTGTTTGTCTTTGTTTTGTTTGTTTGTTCTGCGGGAAAGTTTTAGTGCGAGGCGGGGGCTTCGTTTTCGATGGCGGTTTGCGCGGCCTTTCTGCCGAAGGTGTAGAAGACGGTGGGCGTGACTCCGAGTCCGAGCAGGGTGCTGGTGACAAGCCCGCCGACGATGACGACGGCGACGGGGTGCAGAATTTCTTTTCCCGGCTGGTCGGCGGCGAGGACGAGAGGGATGAGGCCAATGCCGGCGGCGAGCGCAGTCATCAAGACCGGGACGAGCCGCTCTTTGGTGCCGCGAATGACCATCGCTTTGGTGAAATTTTCGCCTTCGTGCTGCATGAGGTGGAGGTAGTGCGAGATGAGCATGATACTGTTGCGTGCCGCGACGCCCGCGACGGCGATGAAGCCGACGAGCGTGGCGATGGAGATGTTGTTCAATTTGAAGTAGGTGAAGACGAGCCCGCCGACGAGGGCGAGCGGGATGTCGCAGAGGACCTGCGCGGCGAAGAACGGCGTGCGGAAGTAGCCGTAGAGCAAGAAGGCGATGATGACGAAAATCATCGAGCTAAGGAGGACGATGCGGCGCGTGGCATCTTGCTGCGCTTGGAACTCGCCCTCGTAGGTGACGAAGTAGCCTTCGGGGAGTTTCACTTTTTCCGCGACGCTTTTTTGGAGCTGCGCGACGAGCACTCCTACATCGCGCACGGTGGGTTTGATGGAGAGGACGAAGCGGCGCTGGGAGTTTTCGCGATTGATGACGTTCGGACCTTTGGCCTCGCGCACGTCGGCGACGAGGCCGAGCGGGAGGCGCTGGACGTGTCCGTCGCCGTCGGAGTCGTGGACTTCGATGGGCAGCTCGGCGAGTTTCTCGGGCGACTCGCGCCATTCGAGCGGGAGGCGCATCACGAGGTCCACGGTGCGCTGGCCGTCGCGTAGCTCGGCGAGCTTTTCGCCGCCGACGAGTGAGGAGACGGTTTCGTTTAGCGCGACGGGAGTGATGCCGTAGGCGCGTGCGCGGTCGCGGTCGGGCTCGATGCGGAGCTGGGGGATGCTGGATTGCTGGTCGAGCTTGGTGTCTTCAAAGCCGGGAATCTTTTTCGCGACGGCCTGTATCTCGGTGCCGATGGTGCGCAGCTTATCAAGGTCCGGGCCGAAGACCTTGATGGCGACGGGCGCGGAGACGCCGCTGAGCATGTGGCCGATGCGGTCCGCAAGCGGCCCCATCACGACGCAAAAGGTGCCGGGCACGCCCTTCGCCTTCTTCTTCACGTCTTCGAGAATCTCGGCGCGGGAGCGGCCTTTGGGTGCGCCGCCCTTGTGCGTGGTCGGGTCTTCGCGGAAGTCCACGTCGAACTCCGCCGTGCTGACGGGGACGACGTGGTCCCCGCGTTCGGCGCGTCCGAGGCGTCGCCCGACTTTCTTTACTTCGGGGATGGAGAGCAACTCGGCCTCGATGACGTCGCTGATGCGGTTCATCTCGTCGAGCGATGTGCCAGGCGCAGCGGTAGCGGAGACGAGTGCCGTTTCTTCGCGGAACGTCGGCAGGAAGTCTTTGCTCATCTGCGGGTAGAGCATGAACGCGCCGATGACGATGAGGCCGACGACGCCGAGCAGGAGGAACGGCTGCGCAAGGCCGAGGCGCAGCAGCGTGTTTTCGAGCGTCCATTTCATCAGCCGGACAAACGCGCCGTCCTTGTGGACGTGGCCTTCTTTGGGCCGCAGGAGCATGGAGCACAGCACAGGAATCGCCGTGAGCGAGACGACGAACGACGCAATCATCGAGATGATGGTGGCGACGGCGATGGGGGCGAAGAGTTTGCCCTCAACTCCGCTCAGGCCGAGCAGCGGGAGGAAGACAAGGACGATGAGCACCGTGGCGTAGAAGATGGAGTTTCGCACTTCGGTGGAAGCCGTGGCGATGACTTGCAGGCGTGGGTGCGGCTTCGGCAGCGAGGCGTTTTCGCCCAAGCGCCGCCAGACGTTTTCCATGCCCACGATGGCGTCGTCCACGACCATGCCGATGGCGACTGCGAGCCCGCCGAGCGTCATGGAGTTCACGGAGATGCCCTGCCATTTGAAGACGAGCAGCGTCATGGCAAACGAGAGCGGCATCGCCATGAGCGAGACGAACGTCGTGCGGAAGTTCAGCAGGAAAAGGAAGAGGACGAGCGTAACCATGATCGCGCCGTCGCGGATGGCTTCCTTGAGGTTGCCGATGGCGTGCTCAATGAAGTCGCCTTGCCGGAAGAGCACGACGGTCTCGACGCCCTTCGGTAACACAGGCGCGAGTTCTTTGAGTGCGGCCTCGATTTGCGCGGAGAGCGCGAGGGTGTCAAAGCCGGGCGCTTTCGTGATGCTCATCACGACGCCGTGCGTGCCGTTCACGCTGGCGTCGCCTCGCATCGGCTCGATGCCCCAGTCCACTTTCGCCACGTCGCTGATGCTGATGGCGCGGTCGTTGACCTTTTTGATGACGGTGCGGGCGATGTCGTCGAGTTGCACGGTCATGGCGAGATTGCGCACCATGATTTCTGTCGGGCCGGTGTTGATGAACCCGCCGGTCGAGTTGCCCGCCGCTTGCTTGGCGGCAGTTTTGAGTTCCTCGAAGGTGACTTCGTGCGCGGCCATGCGGTGCGGGTCGGGCATCACTTGCACCTGCTTCACGCCGCCGCCCATGTTCAGGATTTCGGCGATGCCGGGGATGCTTTGCAGCCTGCGTTTGATCGTCCAGTCGGCCAATGAGCGCACTTCCATCGGCGGAACTTTGCCATCCGTGCTGCGGATGCCGACGAGCAAAATCTCGCCCATGAGCGACGCGACGGGCGTGAGGAATGGCGACACGCCTTCCGGCAGTGTCTCTCGGACGCCCTGCATCCGCTCCTGCACAAACTGCCGCGCTTTATAAATATCTGTGCCCCACGCAAATTCTGCGTAGATGAGCGAGAGCGACACGTCGGAAGCCGAGCGGATGCGCGTGAGTCCCGCGACGCCCATGAGTTCGCTCTCGATAGGTTGCGTGACGTTTGTCTCCACCTCCTCCGGTGCAAGCCCCGCCGCTTCCGTGAGGATGATGACTGTCGGTTTTGTGAGGTCCGGCAAGACTTCCACCGGCAGCTCCTTCACCGCCTGAAACCCCATGATGAGCAAGAGCAACGATGCGCCGATGATGACGACGCGATTGTGGAGGGCGAAATAGATGAGTTTATTGAGCATTGGGCAAGGAAGGCAAAACGGGGCGCATCATGAGGGTTGAGTTAAAGTCTGTTTTGTGGCTGAGTAGGGGCGTGAGCGACATCATCATCCATAACGCACCGGACGGGATAACCGAGCGGCTGAAGAGCCTCGCGGCAGCGCATGGCATTTCTGAGGGAGAGGAGCTTTTGCTTGTTCTGAAGAAGGCGCTCGGTTCGGAGCCCGCACCGAAGCCAAGGCAATCAAGCGTGCCAGAAGAGGTTTTCGATATGTCTGAGGTGGACGATCTGCCGGGTTGGTATTTCGACCGCAGCGACATGCGGTACGGCCAGCAACATTTGCGGCCCGGCGAGGATTTCAAGGCGCACTTGCTGGCGCTAGGCGACTGCGGTGCGGACATCCCACTGGACCGTCCCCGTGATGACGCCGACCATCGGAGGGTTGTGTTCTGAGCTTCTTCCTTCTCGATACGAACGTCATCTCCGAGGTGCGAAAAAAGGAGCGGATGAACGCGGGATTGCGCGAGTGGTATGAAGCGACGGGCTCGAATGAAATGTTCCTGAGCGTGATTACCATTGGCGAAATCCGGCGCGGCATCGAACAGAAACGCATCAACGATCCGCTTCAGGCCGATATGCTTGAGGCATGGATGGAGCGGACGATGCACGAGTTCGCTAAACACATCCGACCAATCACAGAGCAAATCGCTGAGCGATGGGGACGAATCACGCCGCATCAACCTCTCCCTGCTGCCGACGGCCTGATCGCCGCGACTGCGCTGGTGGAAAATATGACGCTCGTGACGCGCAACGTCGCGGACTTCGAGCGATCTGGTGTGCGGATTCTCAATCCGTGGAAGTAGTTCGTTACGTCTCACGGCTGCACCTCCGTTTTGATTGCTGCCGTTTCATCCGTCTTCGGCTTCCGCAACATCGCGACGACGAGAAGCACGAGCAGCAGGCCGTTTCCTGCGAGGGAAAAAATGGTGAGTCCGCCGAAGGCGCTTCCGCCGTGCTCGTGTCCGTCACCGCCGCCTTTCGCAGCGGCAGCCGCCTTTTGCGCGGGCGTGGATTCGCTTCCGTCTTCGTTGTGTTCGTGGCCGTGGGCGGCATCGAGCGCGGCTTTGAGGGAGACGCTGCCTTTGCCTGCGAAGGCTAGGGAGTATGCGCCAGTGGTCACGATTTCATCGCCGGCGATGAGGCCGCTGGTGACTTCTACGAAGCGATCATTCATCGCGCCAGTCAGCACGGGCACTCGCACGTAGGTGTGCTTGAGTGCGGCGTCGTAGTGCTTGCGATAGACGGTGCGGCTGGTCGCGTCGCCTTGCAGCGCGAGGCGCGGGATGCTCATCACGTTTTCGCGTTTGCCGAGGACGATGGAGAACTCGGCACGCATCCCGGGGCGGAGCGTGAGGCTGGGATTCGGCAGGGCGAAAATCGCGTCAATCGTCCCGCTGGCCTTGTCCGCCGATGTGCCGAAGCGCAGCAACGTGCCGTCGAATTTTTCCGCCGATTGCGCGGCGACGAGGATGTGCGCGACGGAGCCGGGCTTGAGCTTGCTCGCAAGGTGCTCCGGGACGCGAGCGACGGCATAGACCTCGGTGAGGTCGGTGATTTCGAGCAGTGCCTTATCGGGGTCCACGGGCTCGCCGATACGTGCGGCGCTCTCGGTGACGAGGCCGCTGGTGGGCGCTTTCAGCCAAATGCTCGGCGGAGGATCGCCGGGCTGGCGGCTCTCTAGGCGTGCTACGTCGGCATTGGCCTGAACCATCGTGCCGAGCGTGGTTTTCAGTTCGACGATGCGACCGGGAATCCGACTGGCGACGACCGAGCGCCGCTCGGGGACCACTTCGATGCGCCCAAGTGCGAAGACGGTTTCCTCGAAGTCCGTCTCCTCCGCTTCGACGGTTTCGATTTTGAGGTTCTTCTCGCCCGTCTCGTCGAGGATGACGGTATTGGCGGCTTCCTCTGGAGTGACAGCGGCGCGCATCGGCAGTGCCGTGAGCGAAAGGATGAAGGTGAGTGTGAGTATGCGTTTCATGATTATTTCTTGGAAGTGGGTGTGTTGCCGATAGCGGTCTGGTGCTTGGCTCGGGCAAGGTGCCAGTCGCGGAGGGCGTCGAGGCGCTGGGCCTCCATCTCGAATCGCTTTCCGCGAGCACGGATCACTTCTGTGAGAGGAGTGAGCCCTCCGGCGTAGTTGGCGCGGAGTTGTTCTTCGATTTGCTTGGCTGCGGGGATGAGCTTTTTATCAATGTCAGCGACGATCTTTGCCAGCGCAGCCATCTCGCTGCGGGCGGCAGCGGCCTCGGCGCGAATCTGTGCGGCGATGGCTTCGACTTCTTTTTCCGTGCGCTTCGCGGCGGCGGTGGCTTCGCGGATTTGGCCCTCGTTCTTGTTCCAGAGCGGCAAGGGGATGTTCACTTTCACGCCAAACATTGTGTCGCGGCTGAGCCCGTCGGGGGCATCTTCCGAGCGGTCGTGCGATGCGGAGACTCCCACCGTGATGTCTTCCCATTTGTTTGCCTTTGCCAACTCGACGCCTTGTCGCGCGGCTTCCGCGTTGGCTTGTGCTGCGCGGTAGTCGCCGCGTGCGGCGATGGTCGCACTATTTCCTTTTACGTCGCTGGGTTCGTCGAGGACTCCGGTGATGGCGATGGCATCGCGACTAGCGACGCCGAGTAACGGGCGGAGTGTGCCGAGCAGGGTCGCCTTTTCCACATCGAGCATGAGCACTTGCGTGCCAAGTTGCTTTGCCTCCAGCTCGAGTTGCGCGGCATCCACGGCAGACGCTTCGCCGCTTTGCACACGCTTGACCATAAAGGCGGTGAGTTCTTCGCTATTGAGAATTTGCTGCCCTCGCAGACCGCGCTCTTTTTCTAAAGCGAGCAGGTTTACCGCAGCCGTTCGCACTTCCCCAGCGAGCCGTCGCTCCGCGTCGCGCACCTCCGCTTCGGCGGCGGCGAGTTGTGCGCGGGAGACGCCTTTTTCCAAAGCGAGCCGGGCTGTGCGGGGATACTTCTGCATCCATGCAACGCTGCCGCCGTGCTCTGGCGTGCGCACGTTTTGCGAAAGGTCAAACTCTAGCTCGGGATTGGGCCGTCGCCCCGCTGCATCGAGGCGTCCGCGTGCTTCTTCGATACGGAAGCGAGCTGCTGAGAGCGCGGGATTGTGGCGGATGGCGTAGGCGGCAGCGTTCTCGACGGAAAGTGAGAGTTCGCTGGCTTGGGCCGAGGCTGCGAGGGTGATGGTTGAAAAAATGATGGTGCGTAAAAACATGGTGTGAGTGAGTAAATGAGAGACGGGACATCACGGCGCGGGTGCGCGTGAGTGGGCGAAAGTGCAGCCGCGAGTGCGACTGCGCGGGGAATCAAATACGCAGAGCGACAGTCCGCGCGAGAGCGACGCTCAACGGCGGGGAGCAGTGGGCATCGGAAAGATAGCCCGCTGGCGCGGAGAACATTTCTGGAGAGAAAATCGAAAGCTCGGGGAGAATTGCGAGCACCACTGCCGATGGGATGACGACGTGATGCACTGGCGCGGATGTGCCGGTGAGCGTCTCCTTTTCCAGCTCGTGCTGCTTTTGATCACCGTTGCCCTGCTGCGCGCCATCCGTGTGGCACGTCGCATCGTGCGGGCCAGAGCAGCTACTTTCTTTAACAACTTCCTGCCGCCCCGAGCAGTCGCAGACGAAGCGACTCGTCACGCCAAATACCTGCGCCCCGAGCACTGCGAAAATGCAGAGCGCGAAAACAAAACGTAGAAATGGCGAGCGAGACGACACGCCGGGATAAGACTCAGGTCGTGCAAAAACGTTCAAGATATTTTTTCCTGTGGCCTACTTCAGCGCGGCCTTGTGGCTTTCGTAGGCTGAGTGGGCGGAGAGTTGGGAGATGAGGTCTTGCTGGGTGAAGGGCTTGATGAGGAAGCCGTTGCAGCCGAGCTGCTTTGCTTAATCGAGGTGCTTTTGCGCGGCGCGGGAGGTGACGAGGACCATGGGGATGTCGGCCCAGTTGGGGTTTCCACGGACGGTGGAGATGAGGTCGTAGCCGTTCATGCGCGGCATTTCGAGGTCGGTAAAAATCATGTCAACTTCGCGGAGGCGGAGCTTGTCGAGGGCGTCGTGGCCGTCGTTGGCGAGGATGACTTCGAGACCGAGTTCGCCGAGGAGTCTGTCCTGCACGGTGCGGACGGAGAGGGAGTCGTCCACGACGAGGACGGTGAGGCGTCCTGTGTTGCGGTCCACTTTGCGCGCAGCGCGAACGGGGGTTTTGGTGGCGTCCATGCGGGCGACGCTGGCGGCGTAGCGGAGGAGCGCAGGTGCGGAGAGGATGAGGACGGGGAGGCCGTCGGCGTCGAGCGTCGCGCCTTCGAGGAAGGCGTGGCGGGCGAGGAGTGGGTCGAGCCCTTTGACGACGATTTCGCGGCGGGCGGGGACGCGGTCCACGAGGAGGAGGCAGCGTTGGTCGCCGACGTTGAGGATGACGCCGCGTGGGTCGAGCGTTTCTTCGTCTTGGCCGAAGAGCCGGGCGAGACGGATGAGGCGGAAGTCTTCGTCGGCGACGTTGTAATACTCGATGCCGTCGCGGATGAAGATGCGGTTCGTGTTGAGCAGCAATCCCGAGGTCACGAAGTTGAGCGGGATGGCGAACTCTTGCGTGCCGAGGCCGACGATGACGGCTTCGGAGATGGCTAGGGAAAGCGGGAGCTGGAGCCGCCAGACGGTGCCTTCGCCGAGGGTTGTCTCCATGGCGAGCGAGCCGTTCATGCTCTCGATCTCCTTCTTCACGACGTCGAGGCCGACGCCGCGACCGGCGATGCTGGTGACTTCGGCGGCTGTGGAAAAGCCGGGCGAGTAGAGGACTTCGAGCACTTTCTCCGGCGCAAGTTCCGTCACGTCGGCAGCGATGAGGCCGCGCTCTTTTGCGCGGGCGAGAACTTTTCTGGCATCTACGCCGCGCCCGTTGTCGCGGAGGGTGATGATGATCTGGTTGGAGCTTTGGGCGGCGCTGATGGTGATGGTGCCTTCGCGGGGTTTGCCTGCGGCTTCGCGTTGCTCGGGGGCTTCGATGCCGTGGGCGACGGCGTTGCGGACGAGGTGGAGCAGGGGAGTGTAGAGGCGCTCGATGATGTTGCGGTCGAGCGTGGCGTGGGCACCCTCGAAGCGGAGCGTGGCCTCTTTTTGCTCGGCCTGCACGGCGTCGCGGAAGATGCGGTCGAGGCGGCGGAAGAGGCCCTCAATCGGCTGCGAGGTGAGGGTGGTGATGTCTTGCTGCATCACTTTGGAGTTCGAGGCGAAGCGCTGCTCGTCGGTGCGGAAGGAATCGATCAATCGCTCTAATTCCAATGTCACCTGGCCAAGGTCGTCGGCGACTTCGGTGAGCTGGCGGGAGATCATATTATACTCGTCGTAGCGGTCGAGTTCGAGCTCCGAGAAGTCGTCTATGGCCGAGCTGTTTGGTAGCGGGAGTATGCTGCGAAGCGCGTTGAGACCGCCGCCACTGCGGGCGCGGGCGGAGCTGTATTCGAACTGGTCCTGAAAGTTCTCCACGAGCCGGATGAGCCGCTGGCGGTTACTGCTCAGCAGTTGGCGGAGCTGGATGGCGCGCGTCAATTTCGCCCCGAAACGATTTCGCTCCACGACTTGTTCACCGACCTGGTTGAGCAGCTTGCGGATGCGGGCGGCTTCCACGCGGATGTAGTCCACCTGCGCCGGTGCGGCATCGTGGGCGATAGGCTGGGCGATGGGTTCCGCGCTTTCCGCGCCGTCGCCGAGTAAAGCGGCGAGGCGTTCGGCTTCGGCTTGCCAGTCGTGCGGCCAGACGGCTTTGGAGTTTCGGGTGATCTCGGCGGCGAACTTGTTGAGCTCGTCCACGCTGGCTAGGAAGAATGTGACGATTTCTTCGCGCGGCTGGAGTTGGCCGGAGAGGTTGATGCGGTCCAGCAGAGACTCGATGGCGTGAAAATTGGCACCGACGCTTTGGAGGCCGATGCTGTTTGCCGCGCCTTTGAGCGTGTGGAATACGCGATAGGCGGCTTGGATTTGCTCGGCGGGATTGTTGTTCCGCTCCCATGCGAGGATCGCTTGTTCGAGCTGCTGCGATTGGTCGCGGGCGTCGAGCGCAAATGCGCGAAGTAGCTCGCCCTCGAAGTCGTGCTCTGGCTTCGGCTCGGGCTTCGCTTCCGTGGGTGCGATGAGCGCCGCGACGATCTGCGCCCAATCGAGAGCCCAGTGTGCATCGGGGTTGCCGTTTAGCTCGGTGCTGAATCTGCGGAGATGATCCACCGTTGTGAGGAGGAAAGTGAACATCTCTTTTGTTTGCGCCACGCTGCCAGTCCCGGCGGAATCGAGGAGTGCTTCGACGTGGTGGATTTGCGCGCCGACGGCACCGAGGCCGATGCTGTTCGCTGCGCCTTTGAGCGTGTGGTAGGCGCGGTAGGCGGCGTGGCGTTGATCTTCGGCGTTGTCGCCTTTCTCCCAAGCGAGGAGAGCGCGCTCCAGCGTTTCGAGTTGGTCGTTCGCATCGAGCACGAACGCCTGCGCGAGGTCTTTATCTATGGCCGTGCTGGATTCTTTTGCCGCCTTCGACGCATCGGCGGGAGCGACGAGTTTGAAGGGGATGCCGAGCAACTTGGCGCATTGCTCGATGGCTTGGACGAGTTTGGCGACGTGCTTTGTGCCACGGCTGTTCTTGTTTTCTTCGCCAGCCCGAGCGGTGGTTTCGGCGCCTTTCGCCTTGTCGCTTATACTAAATTTCATAATTAAAGTGACATTTTAGAGTAAAAAGGCAAAAAAACGAAATGGCGGGAGTGAAACTCAAACTTGGACTACCGGAAATTGCAGCGATCATAGACGAGCGGCACGCGAACGAACCCGATGGGTGGAGCAAAA
>CANIWM010000078.1 GCA_947471505.1 Chthoniobacteraceae bacterium
CTAAAAACGGCAGTTGACCCCGTTTTTGAGGCCGAAAAATAGGGTATTTTACTCTGGAAATTGCCAACTGCGGAGCAGTTGAAAATCACTCACCCGTCCAAGGCTCATTTTTCTCTGAAAATCCGTTCAACTGCCGTTTTTAGGTTAAAAGCTCAGTCGTCGCCTTCGAGCGTGCATCAGGCCGTGAGGTGTGGCGCACGAAACTGCCATCGGGCAGAAGGTTCGTCACCGTCCTCTGCGACGGTCAAAATATCTTTGCTGGCAGTGCTGGGAAATTTTACTGCCTCGATTTAGATGGAAAACTGCTTTGGCAAAATGGACTAAAGGGACTCGGATACGGGCTGATCTGCATGACTCTGCCGAATGGCCTCTCCGCCCCAGACATCGCGGCACTCCAAGCGATTGCGAATCAACGCGCGGCCGCACAGGCAGGCGCACATCTTGGGCACTAATCGGGACACTTTGAGCTCCATCGATTTTATCCACCAATATCTCCTTGCCCTCCATTTTCATCCCGTTATCGTCCCGCCCCCTTAACTCACAAATACACACAAAAATAACATGGCAACTGAAGCACCAAAAACTCTGCGCTTACACGATAAGGATACCGGTAGCGCGGATGTGCAAATCTCGATTCTAACAGGTCGAATCAACCAACTCACCGAGCATTTCAGGCTCCACAAAAAGGACCATCACTCACGTCGTGGTCTCCTCCGTATGGTCGCGCGTCGTCGCAGCCATCTGGATTACCTGAAGCGCACAGCACCGGCTCGTTACAAGACGATCCTCGAAGAGCTGAACCTGCGTAAGTAGCGGTATTCCTTTCTAAAGCACCGCCCCGGTAGGCAACTACCGGGGCGTCTGCTTTTTTCACCCGGTCTGTAAGTAAAATACCCGCTCCACTCCACGCCGACACCGGGCGGTGGGCCGCTGGAGCACACAAAACAAACAAAACAAAACTGCCTCTCGGTTCGCCGAACGCGGTTTCTAGTCTTAGCCCCAAGGGCACAACTTTCACCTCCTTCCTCTGCTGCTCCGCACTTTTCGCGCAGCGGCAGAGGAAGCGGATGATGGCAGTGCCTTTTGGGCTACGAGCTAGGGATCATTGCTTAAAGACGACGGACCGGCGGGGCTCTCTATAAACATGAGCATCCATAACGTATCCGTCGAAATCGGCGGTCAACAAATCATCATCGAAACCGGCAAACTCGCGAAACTCGCGGACGGTGCCGTGACACTCCGCTGCGGCGAGACCATCGTGCTCGTCACGGCAGTCTCCGCGACGAAAATCAAGGAAGGGCAGGACTGGTTCCCGCTCTCCGTCGAATATCGCGAAAAAGCGGCTGCCGTGGGCAAGTTCCCCGGCGGTTACTTCAAGCGCGAAGGTCGTCCGAGCGAAAAAGAAGTCCTCACTTCCCGCATGACGGACCGCCCGCTCCGCCCGCTGTTCCCGAAAGGCTATCTCTATGATACGCAGATCGTCGGAACCGTGATGAGCGCGGACGGCCAGAACGACCCCGACATGCTGAGCATCAACGGCGCTTCCGCCGCGCTTTGCGTATCGGACATCCCGTTCGCAGGCCCAGTCGGCGCAGTTCGCGTCGGCCGTATCAACGGCCAATTTGTCGCCAACCCGACGTGGGCAGACCGCGAGTTCAGCGACCTGAACCTCGTTTATGTCGGCACGGAAAACGACGTGATCATGATCGAAGGCGAAGGCGCTGAGATTCCCGAAGAAGACTTCATCAAAGCCCTCGAATTCGGCCACGCCGAAGCCAAGAAAATCATCGCAGCGCAGAAGCAACTCGCCGCCCTCGTGAACAACACGAAGCGCGAAATGCCCCTCTTCACCGTGAAAGACGAAGTGATGGAAGTCGCTTACGAAGTCGCGGGCTCGCGCATTAATGCCGCGCTCTACGCGCCGGGCAAGGTCGCGAAGATCAAGGCGATCAACGCGCTCAAGGACGAGGTCGGCGTGGCCATCAAGGCGAAGTATCCCGAGGCGACGCCCTTCGAGATCAGCCAGGCGTTCGACTACCTGCAAAAGAAAGCCTTCCGCATCGCGATCCTCGACAAGCAGACGCGCTCGGACGGACGTGGCTTCAACGACATCCGCCCACTTTCGGGCGAGACCGGACTGCTCCCACGCTCGCACGGCTCCGCGCTTTTCGCCCGTGGCGAAACGCAGGCGCTCTGCCTCGCCACCCTCGCACCCGCCGAAGAAGCTCAGGATCTCGACGGCTACACCGGCGGCGAGACGAAAAAGAGCTTCATCTTGCACTACAACTTCCCGCCGTTCTCGGTCGGCGAAACCGGACGCATGGGCGGAATGAACCGTCGCGAAATCGGCCACGGCGCACTCGCCGAACGGTCCATCGCGCCAGTCATCCCGTCGAACGAAGACTTCCCTTACGCCATCCGCATCAGCAGCGAAGTTTGCGAATCGAACGGCTCCACCAGCATGGCTTCCGTCTGCGGCGGCGTCCTCGCCCTCATGGATGCAGGTGTGCCGATCAAGACACCTGTCGCCGGCATCAGCGTCGGACTCGTCACCGAGTTCGAAGGCGACGTGCTCAAGCGCTACACCACGCTCGCCGACATTCTCGGCAGCGAAGATCACTTCGGCGACATGGACTTCAAATTGTGCGGCACCCGCGAGGGCGTCACCGGTTTCCAGCTCGACCTCAAACTGCCCGGCGTCTCGCACACCATCTTCTTTGAAGCCGTGCGCCAAGCCCGCGAACTCCGGATGCGCGTCCTCGACGTGATGGACACCATCATCGCCGCCCCGCGCACCGAAATGTCGCCTTACGCCCCGCGCATCGAGACCATCAAAGTCAACCCCGACAAAATCGGCCTCATCATCGGACCTGGCGGCAAGAACATCAAATCCATCGTCGCCGAGACCGGATGCGACATCAACATCGACGACGACGGCAGCGTCCGCATCTACTCGAACAACCCCGACGGCATGGCCCGCGCCAAGCAAATCATCAAAGGCATGACGCAGGAACTCACCATCGGCGAGACCTACTACGGCCCCGTGGTGAACATCAAGGAATTCGGCGCATTCGTCGAAGTCCTGCCCGGCAAAGACGGCATGTGCCACATCAGCGAACTCGCCGACTTCCGCGTCAAACGCACCGAAGACGTCGTCAAAATCGGCGACATGATCTACGTCAAAGTCATCGGCGTCGATGAACGCGGCAAAGTCAAACTCAGCCGCCGCGCCGCCATGAAAGACCGCGACGAAGCCGCACAAAAAGCCGCCGGTGGAGCACCCGCAACGGCGCCAGCCGCGCCAGCGACACCGCCAGCCAGCGCATAGTTCGCTGTGAATTGTGACTGGTCAGAAGTAACTGGTCGCAAGCGCTGAATCAACATTCACAACCCGCCCGCAGTCGAAAGGCTGCGGGCGGGTTTGTTTTTTGCCGGAAAGTGACACAGCCCGTCCCGGCTGCGAAGACAGTGACCAGCACAATCCGTATCAACAGATTGGCGCCCCACATCCCCTGTGCATTTTCCCCACATGGCAACCGAGACCATTTCCATAGACCTCGACGCATATCGTCGGCTGAGCGCAGCCCTCCTTGGCCCCAAGGATTCCTTTTCCAAAGTCATCAAGCGCGCCCACTGGGAAAACGGCTCGAAAACCTGCGGCGACTTGCTTTCCGCGCTTTCCCGCATCCCCGCAGCAGACGAATCCGTCTCCCAACGCCTCGAAGCAGCCCAGCGCCAAGACCTGCCCGCTGACAACCATTGGTCGTGAGCAACTTCCTATTCGACACCTTGCTTCCTCATGGACCTTGAGCGCGAGCTTCGTCGCGGCTCAGGAAAAGCCCACGCTTTTCTCCGAGAAAACGCCACTGCCCGTGCCTGCCTCTCATGCACCGTCGCTCGCGAATTTGCCGAAGGCTTCGGCGATATTCACCACCCAGCCTGCGCCGAAATGCTCGGGAAATTCGACATCCTCTCCGTTTCTCTGACGGTGGCTGCCGAACCCATTTCTTTTCACTGCGATCCAGATTCAACGCACAATGACACCCCTCCGAGCCCTTAATCCTGAGCGCCACGATTGAAGCTGACGCGAATGGGAGCGGGGCTTTCCTAAGCCCCGTTTGTCCCGATCCATCGGGACGAACCCGCGCTTGCCACTGCCGTGGCACCGGGGCTTAGGAAAGCCCCGCTCCGATTTGCCGTTGCTTGCGTCTCTTTATTGGTAGAGTGAGCGCCCAGCGAACTGGAACCCTTTGTGCCTTAGTGCCTTGGTGTGAGACTTCCGTTCCCTTCCCCGATGTTACGATCCGGTTCTGTGGTGTGACAATCGGCATGTCTGATCTGCCGACTAGACTCTTTTGCTTCAAAAAATAGTCATCGACTCTGTAAAATGGCCTCTTTTTAATTTACAAAGAGCCTGCCGCTAGTCCTGCTCGCCACGCCTTTATCACCACTGGATTCTTTTTGAAACACAAAGAGTTTACTTTCTTTATCATCTGTTTCTTTCCTGTAAACAAAGACGTCACTGCTTTTAGCAACAAATCGAGTTGCAGGAAACATTGCCTCTTTCTATTATCACAATACCTCTTTGTGATTTACAAAGAGCCCACCTACGCACCACTTCACGCATTTTACCACTGCCATGAACACTGATTACCTTCCACAATCACCACACGGGCTCCTCGATTGGCTCACCACACAGGAACAGGAGATGACGCAGGCGCTGGCCGATACGATCGGCGCGCCAGAGAGCGAACGCACCGAGTTCCTCGCGGCGGTGGGGGCGTTCAAGGCGACGGTGAGGCCCCTCGTGGAGATGCTCGAAATGGTCAAGCGGCTCAAGGCCACGCTGCCGGACGTGAAAAAGGCGCAACTGCCCATTATTCGCGCCTTCATCAACCGCTGCCAGACGCATCCCGGCTGCGGCCCCGGCATCATCAAGCAACTCGAATGGGATCCCATCAATCACAACCTCAACCTCGATGATGCACGTCCACGGCTCCGCGCCGAGGTTCAGCGCGGGAGCGTGAGAATCATGGTCAAGCGACCCGGCTTCGAGGCCGTCAATGTCTATGTCCGCCTGCGCGGCGCGCCAGGGTGGACGCTCCTCGCCGAGCGCAAATGCAAATTTCCCTACTACGACACAAGGCCCCTCACCATCCCCGGCACGCCCGAGGTGCGCGAATACATGGCCATCGGCGTGGTGAACGACGAAGAAACCGGCCAGCCAAGCGAAGTGCAGGAAGTGGTCTTCGCAGGCTAGCGCCGCGGCGGAGCGGTTAAAAGTAGCCCGCGAGCTTCGCGGCATTTCGCCACTCGCGAAGCGACACTTCAATAATCGGTCGCTTCGCGAGTGATGTTCAGCCGCGAGGGACTCGCGGGCTACTTTCCACTTTTAATCAAGCCCGGAGCCACTCCCATCTTGCCACGCAACTTGACAGGGAACGGCTCATCACACCATCTTCCGCAACACTTGAATACTACTTCTGACATCGTCCAGCCATCGGCTGGCCCCAGTCTTGAGCCCGACCTTCTCCTCCCGCCTGCCTTTGCACACGCTCCTCAGAATACTCCCGCGTTTCGAGTGGATTGCATCTGAGACGCCGCGCCTGCCGCTCGGCGGGCGCTTCATTTAATACACCACACCTATGGGCCCATCCCTTGAAGTAAATCGTCCACGGAATGTTGATTGGAAGCGCGCCGCCGCGCTGCTTTACGGCGACTGGGGCACGTCGAAAGCCTACGTCATCGGCTTAGCATTCGTCGCCGCTGGGTTCGCATCGCTCCCTGTCATCATCGCCGTCTGCGTGCTTACCGCCATCGTGGGCTATAGCTACTCTATCGTCTGTCGAAGCTTCCCGGATGGCGGCGGCGTTTATTCCGCTGCGCGGCAATCGAGCCGACTTCTCGCAGCCGTGGGCGCGTTGCTTTTAATCGCGAACTTCCTCGTCACGGCGGCGCTCAGCGGTTGGTCGGCGATGAGCTATTTCGGCGTGCCGGAGAAATGGACCGCCGTAGCCACGATGGGCACGATCGTGGTGCTCGGCGCGGTCAATTGGTTCGGCCCGAAGCACAGCGGCACTATGTCCATCGTCATGGCCGTGCCGACGGTCATCGTCGTCGTGCTGCTCCTCGGCATCACCATTCCCTTTCTCACCACGCACTCGCTCCGCTGGCCGTCCGAGGCGCTTGCCGACCCGAGCTTCCTCGCCGCGCACCCGAAGGCCACGCACGGCGCGTTTGCGCAAACGTGGATATGGTTCACAGGAGCGATCCTCGCACTCAGCGGCGTGGAAGCCGTGGCCAGTATGACGGGCGTCATGTCGCTCGACCCCGGCAGCGACCCAGAAAAGCCGCGAGTGGGCAAGACGGCGAGCAAGGCACTCTTCATCGTCGCCATCGAAGTCATCGTCGCCACCATCATCCTCGGCTGGGCGATGCTCTCCCTCCGCGACACGCCAGAAAACGCCGCGCACCTCGAAGAGCACAAAGACTACATGCTCCGCTTCCTCGGCGAGCACTACGGCACTCTTCTATGGGGGCCAGTGGCCGGGAAAGCGCTCGCCTGGGTCGTCGGCATCGTCTTCGGCGTGCTGCTGCTCAGCGCGGTAAATACAGCGATCAACGCCGTCATCGGCGTCTTCTACATGCTGGCACAGGACGGCGAAATGCCGCGCTCCCTCACCAAATTAAACAATCACGGCGTGCCCTATCTCCCGCTCGCACTGGCTGCGGGGCTGCCCATTTTGATCCTCAGTTTCACCAGTAACCTCGAAGCCCTCGCCGAGCTGTACGAAATCAGCGTGGTCGGCGCGATTGCGGTGAATCTCGGTGCGTGTTTCACGAATCGAAAGCTCGAGATGCACATCGTCGAGCGAGCGCTGATGGGGCTCACCTTCTTTGTCCTCATGGGCGCAGAACTCACCATCGCCTACACAAAACCGACCGCCCTTTTCTTCGCAGTCGTCGTCATCGGTGGCGGACTCGCTCTGCGTGCTTACTCGCACAAACTGACCGGCATCAGAACTCTCACCGTCGCCAAAGAAGTCGCCGACATGGTCAGCCCGGAAGCCATCGAGCGCCTCCGACCTCAGCTCAAAGAAGGGCAAAAAATCATGGTCGCCGCACGTGGCCCGACACCGGTTCTTCGCTTCGCGCTCGATGAAGCAAAGCTCCGCAACGCCTCGCTGTGCGTCCTCTACGTAAAGGAGATCGCCGTCTTTCTCGGAGCCGCGCAGACCAGCGGCGTGCGCAAGCAACAGCGATGGCAAGACGACCCTCAGGCCGCCGCCGTAATGTCCCTCGTTCTAAAGCTCGGCGAAGAAGTCGGCGTCGCCGTTCAGCCCGTTTATGCCGTCAGCATGGACCCAGCGGCGACCATCCTCGACCTCGCAGCCACGCTCGGTGCGGACTATCTCATGCTCGGCTCGCCTCATCGCAGCGCCATGGCCCGACTGCTGAAAGGCAACGTCGTCGAGCGAGTCGCCTCGGAGCTACCCGACGACATCCAGCTCATCATCCACAGCTAGACCGCCGCTCGCAGCACGCGCCAGCGCGTGAAGCATTCGCTGCCCACGGGCAGCAGCTCCACGAGCTTGAGCTGCACGCTGGCGGGCAGATAATCGCCCGCGATGCCGGTGAGCGTGGGCGCTTTGGCTCCGCCAAAAATGAGCGGGCAGAGCGTGATGTGCAGCTCGTCCACGAGGTCGGCGGTGAGAAGTGCTTTGAGCAATGTGCCGCCGCCTTCGCAGACGAGGCGCTTCACCCGATACTCCTCGCGCAGCGTCGCCATCATCGCCGCGAGGTTCACGCTTTCTGCGAGATGGAGAAAAAGATCGCAGACCCCGGCCAGCGCGGTGCAAGTGCGCGTCGGCATCCGGCGAGTGGAGAAGACGACGGCGGGCGGAAGTCCGCTGGTGAACACGCGAGCCTCCGGCGAGAGCCGCCCCGTATTGCTCACGACCACTCGCAGCGGGATGTCGGGGAGCCCGCGCGCTTTCCGCGCAGCGCGGAGATCGTCTGCGGGGAGTCCCAGCGTCATCGTATCTGCGGCCAGCGTGCGCGCACCCACAAGGACGGCGTCGCACGCGGCGCGGATTTCCAAAAGGCGGCGCTTGTCGGCAGCACTCGAAAAATCGCTGGGCGTACGAGCCTTTGTGCTGATGCGTCCATCGGCGGTCATCGCGAAGTTCGCAGTGACGAAGGGACGCGGGCTCATACAAGGAGCGGCGACATTCCTGTCGCCGTAATTATAGCGCGAAGCGCCCAATCCCTTTCGCACAGCTCTCGGAATTCGCACGGTTTAGAGATCAGGCGCTTCGCGCTAAAAGACGGCGACAAGAATGTCGCCGCTCCTTGGGCTTCGCCAATCGCGGTATTTTTAAAAGATCGCCTCATGCGCCGGGAATCTTTGAGCCAAGCTGCGCAGTCGTCTCCGCGAGCGCCGCCGCGCGCTCGGATTTGCTGGGGCGATAGAACAGATAAAAGATGCCGCCCACCACACCCCAAAACGCGATGCAGAAATAGCCAATCATCGAGATGCTCGGGGCGATCCCATCATCCAGTTCGCAGAGGCTCGTGAGCATGTCGTCGAAGAGCTTTTCCCGCGTGCCAAGTCCGCCCGGTGTAATCGGCAGCGCGGCCACCGTCTCGATGACCGGCAGCGCGGAGTAAAGCTCCAGCGCGCTCGGTTTGCGCGGGCCGGACATATCCATCGCGCGGCTCGCGCAGACGAATGTGGTGTAGTGCGCGCAGTGCGCCGCGATGGAGATTACGATGGCCCCGAGCGTCGCCAGCCAAGCCCGCCCATACAGCGCGTATGCCCCACTAAGCGTCGCGAGAAAGTTCCGGCCCGGCAGTTTCTCCGGCAGTCGATGGATGAGCCGAAGTGCCGAAACGATCCCCGCGAGCGCCATGCCGGACACACACACTCCGAGGACGCCGATGCCGGTGTAGATGTAGTTTTTCGCCACAGGATCGCTCGTGAGCCACTCCCACCGCAGCGTGGTGATCGTGCCGGTGAGAATCGCCACGCCGAGCAGCCCGAGCAGACGGTCCATCACCACACTGAGCGCGGCGGAAGTCTTCCTGCCGACGGGCGCTTCCTTCAAAAGATAGTAGCCCTTCACCAAGTCGCCGCCCGTGCCGCCGGGGATGAAGAGGCTGAAGAAAAGCCCCACCATCAGCAGCCCATACATGCGCGTCCACGAGATGCGGATGCCCTGCACGCGCAGCAAAATTTGCCAGCGCACCCCGGCGAGAACTTCAAACATCCCGTAGGCGCAAACGCCCGCCACCAGCCAGCGCCAATCTGCTTGCGTGATCGCATCGCGGAGCGCCCGCTGCTTCGCGGGATCGTGGAAAACCATCCACAGCAGCCCGACGGTGAGGCCGACTTGCAGCGTCCATAGCAGCGCTTTTCTCAATGGAGCACCTTCCTCGTATTTAGCACCACGCTGGGAACCGCTCCTTCCATTTTGCGAGACTCGTAGTGATTTCCTCCGGCGTGCGACGCGGGCTCATCTCGAAAACGAACAGCATATCCGGCGGGAGAAGCGGGAGCAGTTTCTCATACTCCACATCGCCGGTGAAGGGCGCCATGTGGTCGCGGCCCGGCCATTTCGTATCGTGGAGATGGCAGCCGATGAGGCGGTTCGCGACTTTCTGCATCCATGAAACGTGGTCGAGAAAGGACAGGTTGTGCTTCACCTGCACATGGCCGAAGTCGTGCCAGTAGCCCACCGTCGGTGGCAGGAACTCCGCGAGAACTTCCAACATTTCTGTCTCGCTGGGAATCTCTTCATAGCTGTGGCGGCTCTCGACCCCGAGCTTGATGCCACGCTCTCCCGCGTAGTCCGTGATGCGGCGCAGGCTCTCTTTGGCGCGTTGAAAAGGGCTCGCTTGGTTCGACTCGCGCGATTTCACCGCTTCAAGTTTCGTGCGGACGAATTGCTTCGTCATCATCATTCCGACTTCAGCCATCTTCACGAGCTTCGTCGTGTAATCATCGATCGGGACGCTACCGAGGTGCATCACGACGAACTTCGCGCCGAGCCTCTTGGCAAAATCAATCGTCTGAAACGTGTGACGGATTGCCCGCTCGCGCTCGCTCTGGCTGGCCGCGCTGATCTGGTAGCAATCAGGCGAGGCGCGTGTGATTTCCACAGGGAGCGGGCAGAAGTTGTGTAGCGAAGAAATCTTCACCAAGCCCTTCTCGTGCATCTTGAGGATGCCATCGACGAGTGAGAGCCGGATGCCGTGGCCGAGTTCAATATTTTGAAAACCGAGGTCGAGGATTTCCTGAATCATCGGCGCACCGTCAATGTGCCGACCAGAGTTCCAACAAGTAGAGCAAGAGAGCATAGGAAACGGAGAACTAGTGCTGGCAACCTTCGGACGAGAGCCGTGAGAGATATGAGTGTGACGCGGGACGTAGGTCCAGGAATTCCAAAATCATTGTGCCGCCCACCTTAGCGGCGTTTTACTCTCCAGCAAGCGGCTACTTTCTGAGACTCAGCCCTGACGAATTCCGCCTACCATCTCCTTCCCTCGCCGATTGTCAGGGCCATGCTCACGCTCTTTCGACTCTCGCTCCTTTTCATCGCCGCTGTCTCGTTCGCGATTCCACCCGTCGTGGACTTCACCGGCGGCGCCGCTGCGCAGGGCTGGAGTGCCGCGCACGACATCTCGGCATTAGAGCCAACAAAGGAAGGGCTCATCGTTCGCGCCTCGGGCGGCGATCCATTTCTCCACGGGCCGCGCGGCGACTTCACTTCCACGCAGCCGCTCCTTTTCACCGCCACGCTGCGGAGCGACACCGCCGGATGGGGACAAGTGTTTGCCTCGAAAGATGCGGATCGCGAGAGCCAGTCGGCGTTCTTCCGCATCGAAAAAGGGCGAAACGAAATCTCCGTCGTGCTCCCGCCGATGGGGAAGGATTGGCGACTGCGCTTCGATCCGCCGGGCACTTGCACCGTGGCGCGCATCGGCGTGCTGGAGAGCGGCGTGGAGGGCATCGCCAGCGTCTCCGTGAAAGGCGACCGCGTGCTCGTCTCGACGAAGGGCGTGACCGGGCCGATGGAACTCGTCGAACTCGCGCCGCGCCAGTCGCTCTCGGAGGCGGCGAGTACGCCCGTCGTGTGGAAAGGCGACGCGGGCACCGACATTTCGCTGCCCGTGATTGACGGCACACACGACCGCTCGGCGAGCGGCTTTGCGGTCCTCGTTCCCCACCCGGTTCTCGGGCGAGTGCCGGCGGGCGGCATCGTGTTTGCCAGCGTGTTTGAGCGCGAGGTGAAGGACGCACGGCCTTTCCCAAAGCCCGACAGCAAGAAGGGGCTGCAAGTGCAGATGGTAGATGATGCCATCGCCATCGGCGTCCGGCACGCCGGGGTCAACGTCTCGCTCGGCGCGCTCATCGATCTGGAGAAAAAGCCCGGCAACCCGACTTGGCTTTGCGAGGGCGAGACGTTCGCGTTTCGCCGAAGCTACCTTGACAGCCTTTCGGTGAAAAAGATGAGCGACCTCGGCATCAGCGTCTATTTCATCATCCTCGCCTACGAGACCGGCAACCCAGCCATGAACACCGCAATCCTCCACCCCGCCCGCGACGCAAAGCTCGCCAATAAGATCGCCGCTTTCGACACGGTGACGCCGCGCGGCGAGCGGCTTTGGCGCGCGACGATGGAGTTCCTCGCCGACTATTACTCCCGGCCAAACGACGAGCACGGGCGCGTCGCCGGCTACATCATCGGCAACGAAGTGAACGTCCACTGGCAGTGGCACAACGTGGGCCGGATGCCGCGCAACGTGTTTGTCGCCGACTACGTCCGGCAGATGCGAATCGCAAATACCGCCATCCGCAAAACCAGCGCGACTGCTCGTGTGTACATGTCACTCACGCACTTCTGGACCATCGACCCCGACAAAGATCCTTGGATCTCGATGCCGGGCCGCTACCTCATCGAAGAGTTCGCCCGGCAAGCGAGGGCGGGCGGCGACTTCGACTGGCACCTCGCGCATCACCCTTACCCTGAAGACCTCGGTAACCCACGCACTTGGCTCGATAAAACCGCGCCGCAAACGCCCGACGCAGGACGCATCACATTCAAAAACCTTGAGCAACTCGATCAATTCTTCGCCCGCCCCGAGCTGCTCTTTCGCGGAACACGCCGCAGCATTATCCTGAGCGAGCAAGGCTTCCACTCCACCGATAACGAAGCGGGCGACCGCTTCCAGGCAGCGGGCTTTTGCTACGCGTGGGCAAAAATCGCGCGCATTCCGGCGATAGACGCCTTCATCCTCCACCGCCACGTGGACCATCAATACGAAGGAGGGCTGCACCTCGGGCTCTGGCGGCGCAAGGCCGACAGCATCGCCACGCCCGACACGCCGCGCCCGATGTATGAATGCTTCAAAGCCGCAGGAACGCCCGCCGAAGAAGCAGCGTTTCGCTTCGCACTGCCGGTCATCGGCATTGGCAAATGGGACGACGTGCTCGCCAAGTAGCGCGCCTACACCACCCCGCCCGCCGCGTGCCCGCTGGCCCATGCCCACTGGAAATTATAGCCACCGAGCCAGCCCGTCACGTCCACGACTTCGCCGATAAAATAGAGCCCCGGCACCGTGCGCGATTCCATCGTCTTCGACGAAAGCCCCGCCGTGTCCACCCCGCCGAGCGTCACCTCCGCCTTCGGGTATCCTTCGGTGCCCGCAGCAGGGAACGGCCACGCGCGGAGCAGCGCCAGCATGTCGTCGAACTCCTTCTTCGTGTAATGCACGAGCGGCTTCTTCGGCGCGTGTGCGGCGCACCACGCCTCGACAAATCGGCGCGGCATAAACTCCACGAGCACGCCCGCCAACTCCCGCCCCGTCGCCCGGGCCGCCAGCAATGCGCGCTCGCACTTTGGGTCCGTGAGAAAGTCCACCAGCACCGTCTCCCCTTCGCGCCAGAAGCTCGATATTTGCAGCGTCGCCGGGCCGCTGATCCCGCGATGGGTAAAGAGCAGCGCCTCCTCAAAAGCCGCACCGCCACAGCGCGCGACGACGGGCAGCGCCAGCCCGCTCAACTCGTGCATCGCCTGCAACGCCGCTGGAAAAGTCAGCGGCACAAGCCCCGGTCGCAGCGGCGTAACGCGATGCCCAAACTGGCGCGCGAGCCGATGCCCGAAGTCCGTCGCCCCGAGCTTCGGGAACGACAAACTCCCCGTCGCCACGACGAGCGATGCCGCCGTCACCACGCCCGCCGATGTGTGAATCACAAAGCGCTCGCCTTTTTCCACCTGCGAGACGCGCGCATTGCAGACGACCTTCACGCCCGCCTCGCGGCATTCGGCGAGCAGCATGTCTATGATCTCGCGGGCGCTGCCGTCGCAGAATTGCTGACCGAGTTTCTTCTCGTGGTAGGCGATTCCGTATTGCTCCACGAGCGCGATGAAGTGCTGCGGCGTGTAGCGGGCCAGCGCCGATTTACAAAAGTCGGGCCGCTCGGAAAGGTAGTTCGCCGCCGTCGCGCCGAGGTTCGTAAAATTGCACCGCCCGCCGCCACTGATCGCGATCTTTTTCCCCACCTGCTCGTTGTGCTCCAGCACGGCGACGCTACGGCCACGGAAGCCCGCCGTCGCTGCACACATCAGCCCTGCGCCGCCTGCGCCGAGAACCGCGACATCAACGTTCATCGAGCAAAATCACAGGCAGCGCGTCGGGACGCCAAGGGTTGATACGGTATTCGCCGCGCAAGATTGCATCGCGCGATTTGCGAGCGAGTCGGCAGACGGCAGCGACATCCAGCCCCATGTGATACGGCGCACGCGGCTCGATGTGCGCGACGGCCAGCGCGAAGAGCCGAGCAGCGGGCGCGAGGCGTTTCCCATCCTTCGGGTGCAGCGGACGAGCGTGCTGTTTCTTCAAATGGACGAATGCCCCCGCAAGCTGGATGAGCCCTTTGAAAAACGCATGGTCGTGCCCCTCCGTCTCCAGCCACAGATGCTCCAAGACATCGTGCGCCTCGAAATAGTCTCCCGCATTAAAACACCGAAACCACCCCGCGTAGCACGGATGCCACTCCGTGTCGCCCGTCGGCAGTGCGGCCACGAGAGCCTCGATACGTTCCCCTTTCTTCATCGCCGGGGAACCTGCGTCGCCTCGCCGCGCAGTGCAAGACTTGCGCAACTCGCCGCGCCCGATTACCCACACTCCATGCCCACGCGCACCAACCACACCGACGAACCTCTGCACCCCGCGCAGATCGCCGCGCTTCGTCGCCTCTCGCCACAGCAAAAGCTGCATCTCATGGCAAAGATGCTCACCGCCGCACGGCAGTCCAAGGAGGTCTGGCTGCGCAAACAACACCCCGACTGGACCGATGCCGAAATCGCCGCCGCACTCCGCCAACACATGCTTCATGGCGCTTCCTGAGTTTTACGCACCCTTCATCCGCCCGCTCAATACGCTCGGGCTCGGCTACTTCGTTACCGGCTCCGTCGCGTCCGGCATTTACGGCGAAATTCGCACCACGCTCGACATAGACATCGTGCTGGAGCTTCCCATCGCCGACGCGCTGCGGCTCGAAAAGACGTTCCCTATAGAATCCTACTACTGCCCACCCCGCGACGTCATCCTCATCGAATCGCGCCGAGCCGAACGAGGCCAGTTCAACATCATTCACCACGACTCGGGATTCAAAGCGGACGTCTTCGTGCAAGGCCGGAGCCCGCTGAATCATTGGGCAATGGTGAACCGCATTCGCCACGATTATGGAGACGGCGACTGGATGTGGGTCGCCCCCGCCGAATACGTCATCCTCAAGAAACTCGAATACTACCGCGAGGGCGGCAGTGAGAAACACCCCCGCGACATCCGCTTCATGCTCGCCTGCACGGACGTGGACCGCCCCTTCATCGAAAGCCACATCGCCCGCCTCGGCCTCGGCCCGCAGTGGGCGGAGTGCCAGTGAGTCCGCCGCGCTTTTTTTCATCGCCGGAACATTGCCACCCACTATCCTCCGCCCCGCAGTGCAAGATACGTGTGGGCTTCGGCCCGAAATCCTAACAACGACAGACAGAGCAGCCGCTTCGCGCGCCATACGATGACGCCCGACGCCCTCTTGCTCGCGATTCTCGTCCTCCTCGCCGTCGCCTCGGCGTTTATCTCTGCGGTGGAGACGGCGCTTTTTTCTATCCAGCCTTCGCAACTCGAAAAACTCCGCGAGAGTCATAGCCACTTCGCCACGACGCTCGTGGGGATGCTGGAAAATCCACGTCGGCTGCTGAGTAGCATTCTCCTCGCGGATGCGGTGGTGAATGCACCGCTGCTCGTCGGCTCACTTGCGCTGATCGAGTCGCACCAACGCCTCGACCTGCCGCCGTGGGCGCTGGCGCTCATCCTTCTCGCGCTGATCGTTTTCGTCTGCGACCTCGTGCCGAAGCTCATCGCCCTGAGCGCACCGAAGCAGGTCGCTCGGCTGGGCGTGCCCGTCTTTCACAAGCTCACTCCGCTGCTCGATCCGGTAGCGCGCTTGCTGCAAACTTTTGCCGAGCGTGTGGCGGAGGCCATCCTCCCGGCTGCGCTGAAAAAGCAGCGCCATCTCTCCGAGGACGAGATTGATACGCTCGTGGAACTCAGCGCCGAGCAGGGCGCGCTGCATGAAACGGAGAGCGAGATGATTTCCGAGATCATCAAGCTCGGCGACAAAACAGCCCACGATTGCATGACGCCGCGCCTCGATATGTTCGCGCTCGCCGACGATCTTTCCAACGCCGACGCCATCGCCGCGCTTTGCAAGCAGCGCTTCGCCTACGTGCCCGTCTATGGCGAAACCCCTGATGACATCGAGGGTGTGCTGGACGTTGCGGCGTTCCTGCGCGACCCGTCGGAGCATTACACCGAGCGGCTCGACGTGCCCTCGTTCATTCCCGACACGATGAAGGCCATCACGCTTTTGAAGAGCTTCCTCAAGCGTCCGCAGAACGTCGCCATCGTCGTGGATGAGCACGGCGGCGTAGAGGGCGTCGTCACCATGTCGGACCTCGTCGAAGAGATCATCAGTGACGCCGTGCCGAACTCGGATGCGAAGCTCTACCTCGAAAGCATCGGCGACGGCGTCCTCCTCGCCAGCGGCCACGCACGGCTGGAGGACATCACCGAGGAACTTGGCGTCGAATTTGAAGAAGCCGGAGTGGATACCATCGGCGGGCTCATTTTCAATCACCTCGGCCATCTGCCCAAACAAGGACAGGAGATCGAACTCAGCGGACTCCGCGCCACCATCCGCAAAGTCTCCCGCAAGCGCGTGGAGGAAGTGCAACTCACTCGAAAGGAGGACGAGTAGATGGTCCTCCTATTTATCGCCGTCTGCCTGCTGGTGTCCTTTGTTTTCAGCGGGATTGAAGCGGGAATTTTCTCCGTAAATCGCGTCCGCCTCGCGCATCAGGCCAAGCAGCGCGACCCTGCGGCGCTGAAGCTAGAGCGGCTCATCTCGCGCCCGGACCGACTACTTGTCACGGTGCTCATCGTCACCAATTTCGCGAATATCTCCGCGCTTATTTTAGTCACCCAGCACCTCGTCGCCACCTATGGCGCGAACGGATACTGGATCGCGCTCGGCATCTACCTCCCCGTCTTCCTGCTCGGGCTGGAGCTCATCCCGAAGTCGCTCTTTCGTCGTTTCCCCTACCGCGCCCTAGCCGCCCTCGCCGAGCCGCTGCGCATTGCGAATCTGCTGCTCGCGCCCATGCACATCGTCGGCGAGGCCATCCAGCGGCTCATGGGCAGCAAGGATACCGCCATGCAGCAGCGCCTCTATTTAGCCCGCGAGGATTTCAAATACTTCGCCGAAGAGGGCGAACGCTCCGGCTCCCTCACGAAAGTCGAAAGCGAACTCATCTCCAACGTCGTAGATTTTCGCGGCGAGACAGCGAAGGATGTGATGGTCCCCCTCGACCCTGCGCGAATGATCGCCGCCAGTGCCCCGCTCTCAGAGCTCCTCCAGCGGAGCGCCGATATGCACCAGGACCGCTGGCTCGTCCGCGATGAAAAAGACACGATCATCGGAGTCGTGAGCGCGTTCGATGTGCTCATGGCCGGTCGCCGCGACGTCCAGGTGAGCGCATACACGCGTCGCGTCGTCACCGTGAACTCGAACGAACCCGCCCACAGCGTCTTGACCAAACTCCGCGCCGCCCGCACCACCGTCGCCGTAGTCCGAGGGGCAAATGGCCCCGTCGGACGGTTGACGTGGGAAGACCTTATCCGGCGCCTCGTGGATGCCGCAAGCAGCACGAACGGATAAGCTACTTTCCCAAGCAGCCTCGAATATCGCCCCTGATTTCTTATGCCGACGGAGAAAACACTAGCGGAGGTATCCGTTCCGTGGCGGCGCAATCTTCGTTCCCCGGCCATTAAGGAATTTGTGTGAAACAATTGCACCGTCCACATTAATTCCCTCGAGGACAGGCTCGTGCGAAGTGGTCGGTAAACCGTTTGCTCCCGCAAAGTCTTGAACGATGGTCCCCGGCCCGCCTGAAACGCTAATCAGGCGAGGGTTCTTATTGGAACCTGTTTCGTTGGTGATTGTGACCGACTGATAAACCTGAATCGCGGCGACCCGATCCACACTTCCGGCTAATGCAGACACAAGATTTCTTGCGTATACATTCACGAGCGAACCATTGATGCCTACCTTAGAGGGAGCGGATTTATAGATTGTCGGGTTATTAACCGGATCCAGAATGAACGACTTATTCCGTCCAGCCGCACCAACAACGATGCCGACATTCCCTAACCCATCGTCCAAGAGTGCCTTTGTTCCGACTGGCACACCAATCGGTTGAGCTTCATCAATGAGATCGGTCTGCACAAATTGCGCAAAAGTCTCACCATTCAGCACATCATTATAGCTCTTTAGAGCTACGGCCGGAGACATGTTTCCCAAACTCGATGCGAGATTAATTTCCCGGATCGAACCTCCGACTCCAACGGCGCCCTTCTTATCTAGGATCGTCCCATAGTGAATCGTGCTACCGCCATCGCCGGCGATCAAATCCATGTGCGAATCAAGTGCGCCCTTTTGCACGACACCAATAACGCTACCGCCGTTGCCACCATTTCCAATCCGTCCACCGAAGGCGTTCGGCCTTTGATTCGCGGTAGTATCAATCGGGTTGACAATGAACGAAGCCGCATCCCCGCCAGCACCGGCTGCGATTAGCGCTTTCGAGATCGACGATGCGCCAAAATCAATACGGATGTTCAGCGCAGACCCGCCTAGCCCGCCTTTGCGGAAGCCGTCACCGCCAGCCCCACCAACCACGGCGAATGAACCAAGCGGCGTAAACGCAATCACATTGCTCACGGAACCGCCAATTCCACCATCATTACCAGCACTTGAGCCTGCCGCACCTGCAATGAGTCGATTGAAATGGAATCGTGAAGCGGGCTGATAGACTTGATAGACGCTCTGAATGTCGTTTGTACTAAAGGTCTCACTCGACAAGCCAGATGCATTGATATTTGTCAGATTTCCCCCATTCCCACCTTTGCCGGTAAATCCGTTACCGCCGTTTCCGGCAAGAAGTGTCACGAATTTCGGCATGTAATCATTGCTACGTCCGTCTGGGAATATCGAGAAATCGGTAATACTACCGCCGTTTCCACCAGAATTCCCAATACCGCCGTCACCAGCATAGACGATCAGCTCTCCCATCAACTGAAGCCCGAAATTCGGACTACTATTTGTGACACTGCCTCCATCGCCACCTTTACCCGTCACGGCACTTCCACCATCGCCCGCTTGGTAATAGAGAAAGTGTTGCAGCGGAGCAGGAACTGGCGGGACACTTGTCGCCGGCTCACCGGGATTGCGCGGATCCGGAATGCGAGCCACGAAATCGATAATACCTCCTCCTTTTCCTCCGGAAAGCGTTCCTAGGCCCCCTTGTCCCGCGAGCACCGCGACACTCGAGTTATAGACATCGTACGACGCATGGCTTCCTACGATCGACCCACCCGCGCCACCAATCTTTCCTACGCCACCGTCTCCAGCGACAAACTCTACGCCAGCAAAAAGTGAATTGGAGATCAAGCTGCCACCGCTTCCGCCCGTGCCGAAGACACCACGCCCGCCATCACCGGCGGCGAGCCTGTGATTAAGAATCAATGCCCCGCCATCATAAATAGAAACGCCAGTAATACTTCCACCACCGCCACCATGAGTGAATCCGTCTCCACCGACTCCAGCCTGCATCTGGACCGTAACGGTTGGGCTGATTTGGATCGCACCAATCAATTGCACCACTGGAATCCCCGTAAATGGATCCAATACCGGCAAGCCTGTAACTGGATCAACGAGATTTGTAAGAGTGCTAGTTCCTCCGAGAAATCCGCCCGCGCCGCCCTTTCCGACCAATGCACTGCCCCCATTTCCAGCGGAAATATTCAAGCTATACTCCAAGTAAGGAACGTCAGGGACTTCGGGGGCATAGATCAATGGGGAGATGACGACACTTCCAAACGCTACGGTGCCGTAATCGCTCCAGCCTACTCCGAAAACACTCGCCGGAATCGGATCGTTCACACTAAGGAAAACGGGATCCGCAAAGCTATGATTTGTTTCGTTTTCGCCTTGGTCGCCGCCACTTGCGGGGGGCGGGGGGGTAATAGCGCCGATCACTGCGGCAGCGTCAGGCCCGGGTGCCCACTGCACTAGAAGCGCACCGACCTCGTGGCTCAGAATCAAATCATCGAGGCCATCGCCATCCGCGTCCCCTGCACGAATCGTGTAGAGACTTCGCAAGCCTGGGACTGGTTCAAAATAGTTCCCAGCTTGGCTTCCACCTCCGCTAGCCGCCGCGCCACTCCCAGTTCCATCCCCCTCGGATCCATTCATGAATCCTTGGTGATTTCCTTGGTCGAGCGAGATCGCAGCCACGTCCATATCTCCGTCATTGTCAAAATCAACCGTCGTCAAATCGTAAAGACGGAATGGTTCCAATTGAATCGGCGGCACAGCGCGGTTTAGGTCAACGACGCCCAAGTTATAAACTCCAACCGGAAGTGGCGATGGGGGTAGTAATGGATTCGGGGTTCTGTCCGAATAGTCTAACGTGATTGCGGTATCGCAACCCCAAGCAGACGCGACAATCACATCATACGTGTCTCCCACTCCATGAATAGTCGTCGCCTCAAGAACCACGGGACGGTACGGCGTCGAGACCGCAGACGCATTCGCTCCCAATGTGGTCGGAGTCACAGGGAACGCAGAAACTTTCAACTCCGCTTGGTAGGTCAGGCCATCGACTTTCACAGTCTTCCGGCCGTAATCGTAATAGAACTGCCCCGTGTATTCCATCTCACCTGTGACAGGATTCAATTCAAGGTCCGCCGTCATGTAAACCGCATTGATGTGAGCAGCGACAACAATCTCGGGACGTCCATCCCCGTCGAAGTCCCCAATAGCAAGGTCATTCGAACCAAACGAATTACTACCAAAGATTGGAATGGTACTGTGGCGCGCTTCGTAAAATCCGATGAAATCGTTTTTGTTATTTCCGTTGAGGTCCTCGTCGCTCGATACGATGCCATCGTTATTCAAGTCCTCGAACTTTGCCAAAAATACCACCAAATCTCCAGTTCCACCAAAGTCACGGGATGCCGCGACAATATCAGGGTGGCCATCTCCATTCACATCCCCGACCGATAATGCTTTTGCATTTCTTGGCCCGCTCAAATAGATACCCTGGTTATCTAATCCATCGCGATTCTTGAATTTGAGCCATCCTAAGTCATTTGGGTCAGTATCTGGAAGCGGATCAGAAATCATCACCACGAGTTGTGATGCGTCGCTCGTAGAATAGATGAAATCGCCTTCGCCGTCCCCATTGAAGTCGATAGCAGCTGTGACACCAAGGCGTGCCGAATACGCTCCGTTACTGGTGTCAGGCAAATGCGTTGTTCCCCATCCGTTCAGTGTCTTCGTCAATGGAGTGCCCGGTTCCGTAAAAATTCCGGCGGCCAGACTTGCCCCGCTGCCACCATTTGTAAATCCACGCCCCCCATCGCCCATATCGACATGGACATTCCCCTTGAGGTTCAATGTAGTAAATACACTGGAACCCGCATTTCCTCCGCTACCAATAGTGCCGATTCCTCCATCGCCGCCGCTGAGAATAACTAATCCCGTAAATGATCCCTTATCCGAAAAATTGATAATTGATCCACCGTCGCCGCCTGTTCTTCCCGTGCCCCCGTTACCAGCAACCAGTTGATACCCACCGGTATCGTCTGAAGTCATCGTCACATTAGAAATGTTTCCTCCAGCCCCGCCGGTTCCGCCGTTTCCAGCAATAAGAAATCCGATATTGAATGGACTATCATCCATCGTTTTGACGGTATTGATACTACCACCCGCAGAGCCAACCGGCGGTAAAAATGGCACCATATTGCCGCTCAGATTGTCTCCAATCAACAAGTTGCCGACCCGGTATTCACCAGAGACTCCAAAAGTGTAGTATTGCCCGCTCACTGCTGTTCCAATGCGGATCGAGTCCACCATAGGGACGTAGTTCTGAACTGCAGGTGCCGCGGTCCCTCCTGTGGCGTCCACGCCAGTCGGATTGAAAATCAACCCCCCATCATCAGCCCCGAATCCACGTCCGGCGTAAATAGAGCCATATACCGAGAAAGTGCTGCGTGGAGGTTGCCGGAGATCCAAGTCGAAATTATTTACCACACCATCGTCGTTCTGATCGGGAATATCAGCCAGTGTCAGCGGGCGCAGTTCGACTTTTTCAATCGTGTTATTTAACAAAACTCGCCCATCACCCTTCAATCCCTGAGTATCATTCGAGGGATTGTTATCAGAGTCACTCAGAGTGAGAATTACTCGATTTATCAGCACACCCCCGCGATCTTCGACAATTGTGGTTTCCTTGAGGTTCGTTACGATATCCCCGTGAATATCGACGAATGAAATAAGCCGTAACCCATCGCCAGCAGCGATGCCCGTAATTTCATTCGCATCGAACGTGTCATCTCCATCGTAATCCTGCGTGAACACAATCGCACTGCCTTTCTCGACGAAAAGCAAGTAACTCCCCTTTTTATCACCCAAGGTCCCCAACCCTTGTCCTGCGAATAGTTGGACCGGAGTTCCCAGCGCCAACGGAATCCACTCAGCATCAATTGGCTTTGGATAAGTGACCAGAGCTGCGGGCGCGATACGAGCTTCTAGGGATTCGATAGTGTTCGTGCGAGGCAATAGCTTTTTCATATTCATTGGAGCTTGATTAAAAGATGTTATTATAATCGTAGAAGAAGGGAGCGATAATTGGAGGCCTATCACCAGGAGAGTTGAACGATATTTCGAACGCATTTGGAGCAGCCGAAGTTACCGTTACAGAACCATTGATTCCGCCTGGACCAGTAGCCTGAATCGTAGCGAGAGCGTTCAATGCTTTTTGAACTGCGAGAATCGACGCTTTTCCTGGGAGTGAAATGGTCTGTTCGCCATTGAACACCAACGTGAATCTGTCGGCCTTGATCGTGAGAAACTGAATCTCTGACACCGTATCTGTCCCATCGGTCGCCGAGAATGTGAACGAGCCTCCAGTAATTCGAGCTTCAGGTGTAAAATTAACCAATGCCTGGTTGAACGTCTTGGACGCCACCAACCCGTCAAGAGGAACCTCATTGATCTCGTAGAGTCCGTTGTTGTTGGAGTCCACCCACTTGAACGTCCGAGCATCGATCTCCGACGCATCGGAAAAAGCACCGACAAAATTACCCTCAACAATTTTAGCTGGATCAAACACAAATCGCCGCGTCTTCACGATTCTTTGGACCTCCGAAACTGCCGAAGCGCCCTCAATGATGGTCGAGTTTGTAAGATCCAAAGTCTGATGACCCGTCACCGAAGGAAGGTCTCCCGCGTTATTGAATTGAATCGCGTAGTTACTATTGAGCCCATCGGACACCGTCACACCACCTGCATTTTGGATAGAAGGAATCGCATTCAATGCCGACTGAACGACAGCGGGCGACGAACCGGCGGCTAGACTCGCAGAAGTGTCCGCCGGATTCGGGCCAAACGAAATGGTGAACTCACCCGCATTCAAGAAGTTGATCTCTTGAATCTCCCGAACCTGATAGAAAGCCTGAATGTCTGGCATTTGTCCGAGTTGATTATAAATAACATTGAAAGAGCCTACATTAGGCTGTTCGACAGTAACTCCGCCCACCGCCGCGATCGGAGGAAGCGCGTTTAATGCGTCCTGGATTTCTGTTAGAGTGGTCGCAGAAGTGAGGAGAGGAGTGGATACGCCTCCCTCGACAACTCCCGTAATCACGCCGTCTTTATCGCCCAGAGAATTGAACACGATGTCGAACCGCCCTCCCAAGAAAGCCGTCACCGTGACCCCTCCAATCGCCTGAATAGGCGCGAGAGCATCCAATTCCGCTTCGATTGCCGCTCCGCTGGCGTTCGATGGAAGAACCGCTGTATCTGCGCCTTGGAAGCTCAAGAAAAACTGCCCACCAGGAAGTGCTTGAATGCCCGCAAGCCCGAGTGTCTGCGTTTCGAAGGTGAAATCGCCGCCCTTGGCGAACTCTTCTGCTGTAAACGAAACGGGGGCGTTGAGCGCAAATTCTCCTAAACCGTCGTATTGGACTACTTGAACTTCGTGCTGACTTAAAACGTTTGCACCTTTCACTTTTTCATCGACCGCCTGGACGATGTCTAGGCCTTCAACGATGAATTGGGTTCTCGGCCCAACTTGGCCGAATTCCAGAATGTATGAATTCAAATTAACGCCCCCAGACACCACAACGGTATCCGGAGTCCCCGCAAGAAGAAAGTCCACCGCTGCTTGCACCTGCACAAGCGATGCACCCGCCGGGAGATAGGAGGAAGTCACTCCATTGAATGTCAGCGAAAAGAATCCTGTATCATCGGATTCGACAACTTGGCGTTCCGCGATATTTAACGGATCGCCTACTCCAACTTGAATCGTGGTCGCTATCCCTCGATACTGCTGGAAGCCAGGGGTGACGTCCTGTCCGACATTCAATGTAGTCCGGTCGCCGGGTTGAAGGAATGTGATCTGGAACGAATTGTCCGGCCTGCCTGCTACGGCTACGCCGCCCGCAGCCGCAATACCGGGAAGCGAGTTTAGCGCTGCCGTGATTTCAGCGGCGGTGAAGAATAGTCCTCCGTTGCCGTTGGTTGGACTTGGAGATAGCGGTCCAACCTTTTGTCCACCGTAACCAAATTCATGGCTCGTGTTTGCTAAGCTGGTAAACCGTAGAACTTCCTGAGTCGCCACATCTCCTTGCTGGGTAACGAGGGCGTAGCCGAGCGGGAATGCGTCTTCTTGAACATTGATATTGGGCTGATCGCCCGCTTTCCCAAATACAAGTTGGTAGGTATTGAGCCCCAAATCGGTAACGACAACGCCGCCCTGCGCGATGATGCTTGGCTGTAAGTTGAGCTGGTTCGATAACTGGGTCAGTGTAAAACCGGCTTCCAAATCGAGGGCAAAACTATCCACTCCGAATGAGAACGTAATAAGCCCATCACCCATCGGGTCGATGTGAATCAATTGCGTTTCCTTCGCGATGTTTTCGAGGGCTCCGGGAAGCGCCTCCACAACGGTAAGGCTGTCGGCAAGCATCACGACTTGAAGCGCAGGGTGATCGATCAGATCCTCAAACTTCACATCAAACGTTCCGTCTGGCGCTGTCGGAGCGAGGCGTTTTGTCACCGTAACTTCGCCGGGATCGATGGTCGAAAGTGCCTCCAGAGCGAGTTGGACCTCCGCAGGAGTTGCATCGGCCGAGAGTTGCCCAGTCGTTTCGGTCACCGCTCCTTCAGTATAGGAAATACTAAATTTGAAAGGCGCGATGGGCCGGAAAGAATGTGTCTCGTTCCCTGCGAGATTTGTAGCCTCGACAACCGTTAGTGCAGTGTTCCCTACGCCGGGCTGAATGTCAGTCGAGGTAACGTCAAAGACTTCCTGACCGATAATCTGCGATTGATCATTGGGGTTATTGAAGGTGATATTATAACCACTAGGGAGGGAAATCGTTACCGTGACACCACCAATCGCGTTGATAAATGGCAAGCTATTCAGCTCTGTTTGAACCTGCGCAGCGGTCGCAGTAAGGGCGAGCGGATTGGTCTGTTCCGTATCGACTAAGGCTCCAAATAGGCCGATCTGATCTCCGTTTTGAGTGAAGGTAATATCAAACGCCGGATCGGTTCCCGTCAAGGTAACGGTGCCCGTATCACCAGGACCAGTGGCCTTCACTGTGGCAAGCGCGTTGAGGGCAGTTTCAATTTCTAATGCCGTGGCTGCTGTCGATAGCGCCACGGTCGTCTCCCCTTGGAAGCTCAGAGTAAATTGAGTCCCAGGCGGCAATGCACGAACGGCCGCTAAATTGATAGACTGAAGTTCGCCGCTAGAGGCGGTACCTGCGGCCACTTCAGTCGATGAAATCGAGCCGGTAAATTCAAATACCTGCTGGCTACCCGGCAGACTCGCCAAAAACGCACCAGTGGACTCCTTAAGGAGTTTTGTGTCGTTCAGATAGATGTTTTCGACCTTATTTGCGAGTTTTGGCGTCGCCCCCCTTCCTGCGACAATGGCTGAAATCGCATCCGCATTAATTACCGTGACACTTCCGCTCTGGCCCTCTTTTTCTGCGAGCCCTCCGGCTCCGGCGAAGATGCCTCCCATGGTGTTAAATCCATAGAGTTCGCCAGCACGAACGCCGATGTCGTGACCGAGGACGTTGACTTGTGAAACACTGCCACCGGTGCCTCCTTTCTTTAACGCATCGCCACCGTCGCCAGCAGCAATGTGCCGAAAGATTGCGTCGGTCGAAACATCCACTATGGTCACACCTGAAACACTCCCTCCGTTTGCTCCCGTTTTCCCCTGTGGAGCGTCTCCACCATCACCAGCTCGAATCGTAAATTCGACACCTAAGCTCCCACCTCGCTGCAAACCTAGGCCCGTAATCGACCCGCCGGCAGCTCCCTTAGTGAGCGCGCTACCGCCATCACCAGCACGAATTACCGTGGTGCCGTTGGCATTGTTTACGGCGCCGCCGATGTTTACGATAGATCCACCTTTACCCACCGATTTCCCATCGGGCGATGCAGAGCCATTGCCCGCTTGAACAATAATATTCCCATTGGGCGTTGGAACTAGCGTCGCAGCCGTGCTCCCATAGCCTAGATTCATGATGGAACCGCCAGCGCCACCGGCACTTCCATTACCAGCGCGAATCGTTAGGTCCAGTTCGGCGAACAGTCCGGACAGGCTCGTCGTAGTCCCCGCAATCGTGCCGCCCACACTGGGACGAGTTCCACCAAGCCCGGCGTCTCCAGCGATGAGTTGCCCCTCACCAGAGCCCGCGAACACTCCGGTAAGAAGCACGCTTCCCCCACGCCCAGCCGCTGCACGAGTGCCTAAAACCGCACCTCCGGCTCCCGCTATAATCGAGCCGAATCCTGGAGTATTCACGCTCACCGTAGCCACATTTCCTCCCGCACCTCCGCCCCCTCCGATGCCCGCACCGGCACCACCGACACCAGATTTGATGAATGTCGAAGCGGACACGTTGCTTGGGATACCGCCCACGAGCTTGCGAACGACGCCCGAGATCGCCGCTTCAATTGCGGAAATACTCCCTCCTACGCCGCCCTTTCCTTTAGTCGTGGCCGAACCGCCATCTCCAGCCAGAAATGAGGGTTCGATATTTTGCCCCACGATCGAAAGATTCGACAGTAAACCGCCCGCGCCTCCACCTTTCTCCCCATCGCCTCCCTCACCAGTGCGGAGGGTCATGACATTCAACGTCAGTGAACCACGCGTCGCGTTGGCATCTGTATCCAAAACCTTAACATCCGTGACCTTGCCACCCGCACCTCCGCGCCCGAGGACGCTTGCGCCTCCGTTGCCTTGAATTCCGCTATTGATCTCGAACACGTTGACGTCGCTATTCGTGACAACAATTGCCGAAATATTACCTCCCGCACCGGCGTTTCCGGCGTTACCGTCGCCACCGATGCCAGCATTGAAAACGATCGCATCTGCATAGACGCCCTCCCGATTTTCAATGGTAATATTCGATACGTTTCCACCCTTTCCACCGACTTTTCCGTCGCTACCATCCCCTGCCTCAACCTGTATCTGCCGCCCCAGTATGCTGAGCGAACTAATCGACCCTCCAGCAGCCGATGTTCCTAATCCAGAGGAAGAACCGCCATCGCCGGCGCGCACCCCAATATCTGCCCCGATGGATGCCTCGACATTCCGTAACACTGAACTCGAAATCGAGCCGCCAATACCAGCTTTCCCGCCAGTCGGGAGCACGGAATCGCCACCATCTCCGGCCCGGACCGAAATCTCGTCTCCAGCTCCTTCTGGAGTGGATGTCAAAATATCCAATGCACTCGCTGAACCGCCTTTTCCACCAACCTTGCCATCGCCACCAGCTCCCGCCGTAATGGATACATTGTCCCGAAGAATACCGTTGCTGAGTATATTTTTACCGTTGAGCACCGTGTAGCCGACGAAAATCTGCGATACATTGCCCCCAGCACCGCCGACCCCAGTTGTCGAGTCACCACCGTCACCAGCATTGAGCTGCACCAGATCGTTCTGAATCGCGTCAACGGCACCCGCGATGACGACTCCGCTAATCGCGCCGCCTTTTCCACCGTTCTTTTTCACCGGCCCTGCCGCCCCGCCGTCACCCGCACTCAATTCAAACCCGTCCGAGTCTTGGCGAACAATGATCTTGTTCATCGAGCCGCCCGCAGCCCCTTCTCCGCCAATTCCCGCTTCAATTCGATCGGTAACAGAGTTCACCAAAATGTTCTTGATCGAACTACCAACTTTACCTGGAGCTGGGGAAAAGCTGAAGACCCCTTGCCCGCCGGGCGTATCGACAATAGCGCCTCCGACTCCAAGATACTTCGGGAAAAAGTCGAAGGTTTCATTATTGCCGGCACCACCAGCGAGAATTGCCCCTACGTCGCCACTGATAATGAGGTTACTAATATTACCACTGGCAATCACCTTTCCCCCAACGCGCTCTGGGATTCCTGCATTCAAAATCGTGGAACCAACAGAGCTACCCACGGTAAACCCATTAACGTTGATCCCTGGGAGCATGTCGCCGCTCATGATCAACCGATCATCGAAACCATTAGCGAGGCCGGTAGTCCCCCCTTGCTCGTCTAAGTTGTAAACAATGTCGCCTGGCAACGCTGCTTTGAGCTCAAACCGTGCACCATTTCCGGCTGCAATCCCAACGATCTCAGACTCCTGAACTTCGTTATCGCGTACCCTTTCGTCATTCTCTTGATCAATAAAAAACACGACGAGGTTGCCCGATTGAACGATCAAAAAATCCTGAGGGCCATCCCCTTGGCGGAAGACCTGCAAACGGTCCCCGGCGAATAATCGAAGATAGAAGGTATCGGCAACCCCGGGGAGACCTCCGCCGACGGCCGCAGAAATCGGGTCCAGCAGAGAGTCTTCTGTATTTACGAAGTCGTGCTCGATACTATCGACGTAATTTGTATCTGGATTGGCATTCGGGGTAGAATCAGGAACGCCAGTTACGATGATTCTCGCTGGCGCGATACGGGATTCTAAAACTTCGATGAGACGATTTGCAGAAGATTTCATGTGGGCGAAATGGTTGGCTGTTGGAATAATTACCAGTTTTTTGGTCCCCGGCAATATTTATTTAAATTTTTTATCTAACGACCGATTCATCAAACACCGCCAGCCTTACGGCGCTTGATAATATTGTTTTCTGGAGGTTCTTGATGATTCTCGGGGGCACTGCTTCACGCCAATGGACGTGGCCGCCCGGTAATTCCGGTGC
>CANIWM010000079.1 GCA_947471505.1 Chthoniobacteraceae bacterium
CTAAAAACGGCAGTTGAACGGATTTTCAGAGAAAAATGAGCCTTGGACGGGTGAGTGATTTTCAACTGCTCCGCAGTTGGCAATTTCCAGAGTAAAATACCCTATTTTTCGGCCTCAAAAACGGGGTCAACTGCCGTTTTTAGGATAATAAACTCCCATCGCCCCCGAGGCGTGTGCCCCGGAAACAAGGCGAAGGTCGCACAGTCCGACCGCAGCCCCCCGCGAAACGTTCAAACTTCCCGACGAAAAGAAGCCGCTCCCTGTGAAAAGGAACCAGCTTCTTTGCGTAAGGAACCTGCCTCCGCGCCCGAGGAACTTGCCTCCGTGCCTGAAGAACCGGCCTCCTTGCGTCAGGGAGCGGCTTCCGTGCGTGAGGAACCGGCTTCCTTGCATCAGGGAGCGGATTCCTTGCGTGAGGAACCCGCTTCCGCACGAGCGGGTTTCCGACGCAAACAGCACTCGCCGAGAGACTAATGCCGCATCCCGAAGGAGAGGGCGCTCCAAGATGAGCCGCCCCGTCAGGGCTCGTTCGTTGTGCGGCCGTAACCTAGGGCGTTGCCCTAGGCTGGGATGTCGCCGCACCTTCGGTGCTCCATGCATTCGCGCACCGTGTTTGTGCTTATTTGTAGTCGGAGTGGATAGTCGCCTTCGGCAGCGCCGCCTTCAACGCCGCGACGCTCTCTTTCGTGAGCCCCGTGCAACGGTGGAGCCAGATCGATTGCAGGGCGGAGAGGTTCATGAGCACGTTGACATTCGGCAACCCCGTGCAGCCACGGATGTCAGCCACCTCGAGGGCGGAATGGTTCCTGAGGCCGTCCAAATTCGTCAGCCCTGTGCAATTGCGGAGATCGACCAGTTTCAAGGCGGAGATGTCCTTGAATGCGTCCAGATCAGTCAGTCCCGTGCATCCGACGAGATAGACCGCTTGCAGAGCCGAGAGATTCTTGAGGGGGGGCAAATTCGTCAGCCCTGTGCAGTCAACGAGATAGATACGTTGCAGAGCGGAGAAGTTTTTGAGGGCATCTACGTTCGTAAGGTGGGTGCCGCCGCCGAAGATGCTTATCACTTGCAGTCGCGTGAGGGCTTCGAGTGCGGAGAGGTCGCGCAACGAGGGAGCTTTGTCGATGCCCAGCGACAGCGGATTCAGCCGATGGACGATGGCGAGGTTCTGTTCAAACTCTTCGCCCGTCCGGATGTACACCCGTGTCACACCATCCAGCCAAGTCTCTTTCTTAAAAGCCGCCTTCCAGTTCGCCCGAATCTCTTCGGCCGGGTCGGTGTATTGCACCGCCCACCCCAGCGCCTTTGCCTCCGCCAGCGCGGAGCGAAAGGCGTAAGCCTCCCACCCGCCCCAGCCCAGCGCGGCGGCGGTGAGCACGATGAGCCAGCGGTTGAAGTGCCACTTGCGGCGCGGCGGTGGTGTGTCGGTGGTCATGGGCGGGGTTTGTTATGCTCACTCACTCGAGGGAACGCGAGTAAAGTGTAGGCGCAGACCTAAGCCCCGCTCCGGTAGTTTACTCGCTGGGGATGATCTTTTTGGACTCTTTGCCACCGCGCTTCCCCTACCTCGGGCAAGGTCGCTTTTCCGGGGGCTCGGGGAGGGCGTGCCAGTCTTCGGTGCGGACGGAGAGGAGATACTCGGCGTCGTCCTTCATCCGGGCGGTGACCCATAGGAAATCCTCTTCCAGATGCACGATGCACCGGAGCTGTCGGCCGAGATCGGAGCCTTCGTCGCCGGGCGGTGGTTCGGCGAGGTCGCCGTCGTCTTCGTCGGTCTCCGCTTCGTCATCATCGAGGTCTTCGTCTGCGGGCTGCGCGGTTTTCGCCGGAGTGGGGACGCGGAAGTCTTCGGGCTTTATCTCGCCGCCAGCTTGCTCGATGAGTTTTAGCCGGTGCTCGCGTTCGTAGCGGGCGTAGAGCTCGCGGCGTCTGCGGATGAATTCTTCATGATCTTCCTTGTCTCGCTCGGGGCTACGCACGCGGCAGAGCCAGTCGCCTTCCTCCTGCTCGTGGCGTTTGCGAATCTCGTCCATGTCGTCCGAAAGGTCGCCGTGGGGCTCGATGTCGATCATCAACTTCCAGCGAAACCGGCATTCGGACATGAGCTGCCGGAGGGTCTGGAGGATTTCCGGCATCCGCATCACATCGCGGTAGCGCTTGATGGATACATGGCCGTCGCCCGGAGTGTAGTAGCCGAGCATGTCGCTCCCGGTCGGCTCCGCCCAGCCCAGTAGCTCGGAGAGTCGCGTGCGGTATTGGGCGGCAAACCACCGCGACTCCGCCAAGGGCATCGCTGCGTCGTCGCCATAGTGCGCATTCCGCGCTTCGTCCTTCTGGAGGTGCCTCTCCAATTTTTTCACCTCCTCGGACTGCGGGCTGTAGCAAAGCGCGCGCAGTGGTTTCAAAGGACGCGGCTGCGGTGCGAAGAAGTCCACATCCCACGGGACGAGCCCCACATTGAGCGCGGCCAGCTCGGTGCGGACGATGTTGCACCGCTCCACGCGGACCTCGCGCAGCGATGCGGACTCGGCCAGCGGCGCGAGGTCAAACGGGCGCTCGCGGACAAACACGAGTTCGCGAAGTTCCGGCAGCTTTGCCAGCGGTGCCAAATCCACAAACTGCTCGCCCTTGAGTGTGAGGGAGGTGAGTTTTTTCAGGCACACGAGCGGCGAGAGATCGCTGAACGGTCCCTCCAGCTCGAGATTCACCAGCTCGGGGTAACGCTCGATCCCTCGGAGCCGCGCCGCGCCTTCCAGATTCAGCCGCTGGAGCTGTGGCATCTCGGGAATGTCGCGCAAATCGCGCACGGGTGTCTTGGTGTGAAAGTTTGCCTGCAACACCGCCACGCGCACGCCCGGCATCGCCGCGACATCCCGCAACGCGAGAATGTTTCCATTAAACGCAAAGGTGGAAACGAGCGGTAGCCCTGCCAATGCGGACAAGTCCGGCCACGGTGCGACGAGCGTGAGAGTGAGCGTCTCCAGCCGCGAGAGCGCGGCCAAACCAGCGAAATCCTCCGCGCCCACCGAGAAAGCGACGCGCGGTTCTTGGTACTGCAAACTGCGCAGATTCCCCAGCCCGGCCAGCGGCGAAAGGTCACACATCTCCACGTCGTTCAGGGCCAGACTTTCAGTGGCGGGGAAAAAGCGGAACACCTTCACATCGCGCACATGCCGGTCGCTGCTGAACAAGCAGGTCATATTCGTCAGCCGGTCCGCGACTTCAATCGTGTGCTCGACCCAAAGCGGGTTGATTTTTGCACGGTAGGCAGGATTGCCCGCGCGCTCCTTGCGCTCCCGCTTATCCCGCTCCCAATCCGGCGGGTCGTGTTGCTCGTGAACACCGCACCAAATGCGGTGCCCCCAATCCACGAGCCGCTCGGCGGTAAAGAGTTCATCGTTCGTGCGGATGGGATCGAGCACCCAGTTGCGGAATTCGTCAGCGTGTTGCATGGCGGTGGGTTGAGCGTTTTCCCGAGTGGAAATCAAGCAGTGTCAGCGGGAGGGGAATATCTGCTATTGGCAATTTGCGATCGGCTATTACGCCCGTAGCCGATAGGCGAGGGCGTCGCGTGCAGCTCAGCGCGCAGTAAGGCGAACCGTCAGCGAATCATGGCCGACGATGCGCTCGTAGCGCGCCTCCCGTTCGACATGCGGCGTCTCTTCCAGCACGGAAATCGCGGCGACCCTCTCGGTGCATTTTTTAAGAAGCGTGCGAAGGATCAGGCGCGCGTGCGGCGCACCGAGGCAGAGGTGTGTGCCAAACCCGAATGACAAATGCGGATTCGGCTTTCGGTCGAGGCGCACCTCCTCCGGTGCGTCGAAGACCGTCTCGTCGTGATTGGCGGAAGCCCAGCAAAGGCCGATGCGCTCGCCAGCCTTCACCGTCACCCCGTGGACATCGGTATCCACCGGGCACACGCGCCCAATTTGCGTGAGCGGCATAAACGCGCGAAAAAACTCCTCGCTCGCGTGGACGATGCGCGCAGGGTCCTCGCGGAGAAATTCCAGCGCGTCGGGATTGCGGCCGAGGTGACTCAGGACGGCGGAGACCGTGTAGATAATGGTGTCGCGTCCGCCGGCGAACGTGAGATTTCCGAAGCCCATCATTTCATCGCGAGTAAGCGGGCGTCCGCGAAACGTCGCAGTGGCCAGCGCGCTAAAGAAATCCGCGCCGGGGTTTGCCGTAGCGCGGTCGAACTGGGCATGGAGATACTCCTCTAGGGCCGCGCCCTTCTTCAACCCACCCGCGACCTTAAAAACGTGCGTGCCCCAGCTAATCCACGTCTCCGCCTCGCTCTCGGGGACGTTCAGCAGATACGTGAGCGCTCGCGATTGCAGACGCAGAGCAAAGTCGCCCACGATTTCAACGGAGTCGCGCTGCATCGCATCGGTGAGCAATTCGTCGATTAGCGCCTCCACTTGCGCGATCATCGCCGGGGTCTTTGCGCGGCGGAAGAATGGCTCGGCGATTTCACGATACTCGCCGTGCTCCGGCGGATTTGTCTCAATGGGAAGCTGCCGCATCGTCCGCACGTCTTCCTCCGATGGAATCGGTACGCGAAACGGAGCGTCGCTACTGAAAGTCTGCCAATCCTTAGCTGCCTTGCGCACATCCTCGTGACGCAGGATCATCGTGATATCCTCGCCGTGAAACGGACACTTTAGAACGCCATCTTGGCTTCGGCTCTCGCGGAATGGGTCGGGATTTGGATTCATGTGACGCTCTTGATTGGAAAAATCGTGGAGGATTGCAAGCAACGCACGACTCGACATTTCCATATGCAACCTCTCAATAACCAAACATATTCGCCCTCGTGTTATGACATCCCGCATCTGGGTCCTCGGACTAATTTCACCTCTAGCCCTCCTCCTGCCGTCGCGGGCGGATGTGATCATATCGGAGTTTGGGGCTTCGAATGATGCGGTGCTTTTTGACGGACTTGCGGAGGCGGAGGATTGGGTCGAGATTCATAATCCCACGGCTTCGGCGGTGAATTTGTCAGGATGGAAGCTGCGTGACTCGACGACTACTTGGACGTTTCCGTCCACGACGCTTCCGGCGGGCGGGTTCATGGTGGTGATTGCTTCGGGGAAATTGCAGCAGCCTTACACCGACCCGGCGGGGTATTTGCACACGAACTTCAAGCTCGATTCCGCGGGTGAGGTGCTTTCGTTGCTGCGGCCGGATGGCTCGGTGGCGCATGAGTTCCCCGCGCCGGTGCCGGTGCAAAAGACGGATGTTTCCTACGGTGTCTCACAACCGGTGACTTCACTCACGAACTTCGATACGGCGGCAAAGGTGCTCGTGCCTTCGGCAGCGGTGGATCCGCTTTGGCGAAGCGCGGTGGCGTTTTCCACCGCAGGATGGACGGATGGAAAAGCGGCGGCGGGATTTGGCTCGGTGGCGTTTTCTGGCGCGAGCGGGACGGTCGCTTATCGGGTGCTCACAGGGACGGTGGGCAATCAGGATTACGGCGGCACACTCGGCATGGACTTCGTGGTGAACGAGAGCGTGCTCGTGACGGAGTTGGGCTGCTTCGACAGCGGCGGAAACGGGCTCGGCAGCAACATCACGGTGCAGCTTTACGCGCGGAACACAAACGGAACCCCGACGAATTTTGCGGACGACACGGCGGGCGCAGTGCTCGCGACGACGACGTTTTTCACCACTTCGCCGGGGACGCTTTTGGAGGGCAGTCGCTTCAAGCCGCTCGCGGCTCCCGTAACGCTCGCGCCCGGCTCTTACTCGATTGTGGCCTACGGTTACAGCGCGTCGGAGCTAAACGGAAACTCCAGCTCGGGCTGGGAGACGAATAGCGGCGGTGGAAGAATTGCGTATGTCGGAACCGCGCGTTATGGCGGCGCAGGCGTGTTCCCCACGAACATCGATGGCGGTCCGGTGAATCGCTACGCGGCGGGCACTTTCAAATTCGCCGGACCGAATGATCCGTTCGTCCGAACGAACCTCCAACTCGCGATGAATGGCGTGAATACGTCGGCGCTGATGCGTGTGACTTTTGCCGTGGCAAATCCGGCTGCGTACGACACGCTGTTACTCGATTTGCCTTACAACGACGGCTGCACGGTCTGGCTGAATGGCACGCAAGTCGCCGCGCGAAATTCGCCGGCGACACTGCTGCACAATTCCGCCGCCACCGCGATTGCGACCCAGCGCGAGAGCGTTCCACTTTCCGCTTCGCTGCTGGTGCCTGGGACGAATCTGCTCGCGATTCACGGGCTGAACGCAGCCGCGACATCGGAGTTTTTCATGGGCGCGCAGCTTCGTGCGGTGGACACCGATGCGGCGACGGTCCGCTATTTTCCTGCTCCGACGCCCGGCGGGCCGAACGGAACCTCCACGGTGCTCGGCTACGTCGCCGACACGACGTTCAGCCACGACCGCGGATTTTACGAAGCGCCGTTCTCGCTCACGATCACGAGCGCGACGCCCGGCGCGACGATTCGCTACACGACCGATGGCTCTGCGCCGAGCGAGACGGCGGGCACGATTTACACCGCGCCGATTCCCATCACGACCACGAGCGTCGTCCGCGCGATGGCGTATTTTGCGGGGATGCAATCGACGAACGTGGACACGCAGTCCTACCTCTTCGCAAACGATGTCGCCGTGCAATCAAACGCCCCGCCATCCGGCTATCCGGTCGGAACGTGGACCGATTACACCGCGGGCGGCGGAACCCCGGCGGATTATGGAATGGTGGACATCGCCAGCCCGAACTACGCGGCTGCGGCTGGCAATGCAGCCTACTCCACGGCGCAGGCGCGAACGGCGATTGCGAACTCCATCAAGGCGCTGCCCGTCATCTCCATCGCGCTTCCGGCTGCGGACCTCTTCGACGCCGCAAACGGCATCTACCTTCACCCCGGCGCGCGCGGCGATGCTTGGGAAAGAGCGTGCTCGGTCGAGATGATTACCGCCTCGGGCACCGAGACGTTTCAGATCAATGGCGGCATCCACATCATGGGCCTTACGTCGCGGAATCTGAACGTCTCGCCAAAGCTCAATATGATGCTCCTCTTCGGTTCGCAATACGGCCCGAACTGGCTGCATCACGAGTTCTTCGGTCCGGACGGCCCGACGCGATTCAAGCGCATTGCGCTGCGCAGCAACACCCGCGACTCGTGGCTCGCCTCGCTCTATGGCGAGGCCACGTATCTCGCCGACGGCTTTGCGAAAGATGCACAGCTCGACAGCGGTCATCCCGCCACGCGGCATCGGTATGCGCATGTGTTTATCAACGGAATGTATTGGGGCATCTACAATCCCACCGAGCGCCCGCAGGAACATTGGGCGGAGACCGTGCTCGGCGGTGAGAACGAGGAATACGATGTCGTGAACCTCTGCTGCGGCAACCGGCTCGATGCCGGGGATTTCACGGAGTGGAACGAACTCATGTCGCAGAGCAGCGCTGGCTTTTCCACCACCGCCGCGTATCAGCAAGTGCAGGGCAATAACCCCGATGGCACGCGCAACGTCGGCTACAAGCGCCTGCTCGATGTGGACAATTTCATCGGGTACGTCCTCAACGGATACCACCATGCCAACGGCGACTGGCCGGGGAATTTCTTCACCGTCTATGACAACGTGCAGACGCGCACGCCCGGCTGGCGCTTCATCACGTGGGACAACGATCTTGGCTTTCAGGGCTTTAGCGTGGACGCCAACAAGGTCACGCCGCCCGAGGGGTTCAGTCATCCGTGGTGGCTCACTTCGCCGGGGCAGGTGGACGTCGGCTTGCGGCAAAACGCGGAGTATAAAATGCGCCTCGCCGACACCGCGTATCGCTACTATTTCCACGACGGCCCATACTCCACCGCCCGCAACATGGCCCGCTGGAACGGCCTTCGCGCCAAGATTCAGCCCGGACTCTACGCGGAAAGCGCCCGCTGGGGCGACTATCGCGGCACGCTGAAAACCGTGCAAGGCGCGTGGACCACACGCACCGTCACCGACGCGACAAATTACTTCGCTGCCCGCAACGCCGTCGTCGTCTCGCAACTCCGCGCGGCATCGCTCTACCCCGCGCTCAATCCGCCGGAACCAAGCATCTACGGGGGCGTCGTGGCGTCGGGCACCGTCGTGACACTTTCCACGACAGCCGGTGCGACGAACTATTTCACGCTCGGCGGAGTGGACCCGCGCGTCACCGGCGGCAGTATCGCGCCGACTGCGAGCACGGGGAATTCATTCACGCTCACGCAGACCACCACGCTCCGCGCCCGCGCGAAGAGTGCCAGCGAGTGGAGCCCGTTGCAGGAGGTCACGTTCATCGTTGGAAATGCCGCGAACGCGGGCGAACTCGTCATCAGCGAATTCGACTACAACCCTGCAAACCCGACCACCGCCGAGTTCAACGCGGGACACACCAGCGCAGGACTTTTCGAGTTTATCGAACTGACCAATACCACGTCGCAGACACTCGATCTCACTGGCGTAAATTTCACCGCCGGGGTCAAGTTCACCTTCCCCGCAGGCCGCACGCTCGCAGCCGGAGCGAGCGTGCTCGTCGTCCGCAATACCGCCGCATTTCTCGCCCGCTACGGCGCAGGGCTCGCGTCGATCATCGCCGGAGAATTCGAAGACGGCAGTGAACTGAGCAACAACGGCGAAACCATTTCGCTCGCCGATTCCACCGCCGCGCCGATTACGAGCATCGCCTACACCGACGCTGCGCCCTGGCCGATCAATGCGGACGGCACGGGCCATTCACTCGTCTTCATCGCAGGCGTGCAAAACTCCGCTGCGAATTGGCGCACAAGCTTCGCCGCGCCAACTCCCGGCGAGAATCCGACGCTGCAAACCGAGTGGCAGCGCGTCCATTTCACAGTCGCCGAACTTGCCAACGCGGCAATCTCGGGCGACCTCGCCGACCCCGACGCCGACGGCCTCACGAACTTCGCTGAATTCGCCACCGCGAGCGACCCTCGCAATTCGGCCAGCGGACGCGACGCCGTCGTCGCACAAAAACAGCCCGACTCATACGTCCAAGTCACCATCCGCCGCGCAGCGATTCCCGGCATCACGGTTACCTTCCAAGCATCCCACGACCTCACCACTTGGACCGACGCAACCGCCAGCATGACGCTCCAGACAAGCACCGATCCGCAAACCGGATGGCTCACCGAGACCTACCGCTCCACCGCTCCGGCGACGAGCGGCGCAGCCTTCTGGCGCCTCCGCGCAGTGAGGCCATAAGCCGTGACGTAGTGTGACAAAATGCAGTAATTCACCGTGCCATTTTTGCGATTGTCGCCTCTCACAAACGCGTTACTTTCCAGCCACAGAATCGACACTCCATTATGAACAAACGCCGTATCCTTGCCCTAAGTATCGCCACCATTTCCTCATTCACCGTTTCTGCCCGCGGGGCGACTTGGTTTTGGGATGGTAATAACAGCATCATCAACTCCGCCAGCGACAATACTTCCACTTCGCCGATGAACTGGCTAAGTGGCGGGAATTGGGACAATGGTGTGACGTCCGCGCCGCTGGCGGGGTGGACTGCAAATGACATAGCGGTTTTTGGCGGGGCGTTTGCGGGGACGCAGACGGTGACTCTCGGAAGCGGCATCGTGGCGGGCGAGCTGACGATTGGCGGGGTGGGCTCGGCTTATACGATTTCGGTGACGACGGGCTTCAACGTGATCGGCGTTCCGTCGGGGCCAATCACGATCAACGCGGGCTCGACGCTCTCTGCGGATGCGGCGAGTAACAATGCGCACAACATCGCGGGTGGCGCGGGGCTGACGCTGAATGGCGGGACGCTCACGTCCGTCAATGGTCCCGCCGGGCCGGCGAATGATGGCACCTTTGGCAACTGGCTGTTGCGTGGGCCGGTGACGGTGGGCGGTTCGGCGGCTTCCACTATTAGCTCGACGACGCTCGTGCTCAACGCGGGCGGTGGTGCCTTTACTGTGGACGACGCGACGACGTCGGTTGCGACGGATTTGCTGGTATCGGCAAAGATCATCACGGGACCTTCGGCGCTGACCAAGAGCGGCGCGGGAACGATGGAACTGACGGCAGTGAATACGTTCACGCCGGCGGTTACGGTGAACGGCGGTCTGCTGAAACTCGCTTCGACCGGCAGTCTCGCCTCGACGGCGGTGACGGCGAATAGCGGCGGGCGCTTTCGCATAGTGGATGCGGCGGTGGTGACAGGCACGCTGACGGCGAATGCGGGTGGCTCGATCGAAGTGGAGAACTCTGCGGCGCAGACTTGGACCAAAGCTGTGACCGGGGCTGGGACTTTTGTAAAAGGCGGCGCGGGTGCGCTCACGGTGGGAAACGGGATCATCAGCGTGACGGGCGGCATAACAGTAGAATCGGGGGTGCTCGACGTTACGCGGACAGGCGGCAACCAAATTCCGATGCCACTTCTTATCAAGGCGGGCGCGACATTCCGCCTCACGAGCAATCAGTATAATAACTTCGTCATACCGGGCGGAAACATCGGCATCACCGTGGAGAACGGGGCGACGCTGGAAGCGGCGGGCACGGTGAACAATGCAAACAATATTAGCGGGCTGATCTTGAAAGGCGGCAGCGTGATTAACACGGGAACACCGGAGCCGACCTACGGGACGTTCATTACGCGATTCATAACGGCGAGCGACTTTCCCTCGACGATCAATGTGCCGGAGTTGTCGTTTGCCAGTGCGGCTCTCCCGCTCGACGTCGCGGACACGCCGGGCGCGGACGATTTGCTCGTCCTCGGTCCGGTGACCAACGGCGATGGTGGCGGCGGCGTCGGCGGTTTTGTGAAAACCGGCGCGGGCAAAGTGCGTTTTCAAAATACCGTGACGATGAATAATCCCATCGCCATCAACGCCGGAACTGCGGCGTTTGGCGGGGCGACAACCACCAGCGGCGCTGCGTTGAGTGTCTCGAACGCGACGCTGGAAAACACGGCGCAGGTGAACGCGGGGACGATCACTTTTACCAATGCGACGGGAACCATCGGCGGGCATCTCGTCGGGGCTGGAAAAATCAGCATCCTGGGCGGCAGTAGTGTCACCGCGACAAACGTCGGCCTTTATACGACCACGGGCGGATACGAAATCACAGGCTCGACGCTCGTTTTGAACAACACTGCGGCGGGCGTAAAACTAAGCGGTGGGCAGACAGTGACGATTGGCGCAGGAGGAGTGGTGCGGACGTTGGGGAATCAATACAACACGATTCAGGGGCAGAACTGGGTGATCGAAAACGGCGGCTTGCTGAGCCTCGAAAATACGGCAGCGAACGCGAACAACGTCGGCAGTGTAGCGCTGAAAGGCGGCACGGTCGCGCAGGGCGGAAATCCAGACGTGGGCTACCCACACATCATCGTGAACGGCGGAGTAACCGTGCAGGACAATCCTTCGACATGGAGCGCCGATCTCGGCTTTACCGGCAACCAGACGGTAAACGTCAGCGAGACGGGCGCGGATGTGGATTTGAACGTCACGGGGCGTCTGCGTGGCAACGGTCCCGGCGTCCACGGCTTTACCAAAACCGGCCCCGGCAAGATGCGCGTGAGCGGACTCGGCTCAGACTATGGAGGGCCGCTCGTCATTTCCGCAGGCGTGCTGGAGGCATACAAAGTCGGCGACAACATTCAGAGCCCGCTCTCGGCACAGCCTGTGACCATTCAGAACGGCGCGACGCTTTCGATTCTCACGCTCGGCGGCTACAACGGCCTCGGTACCGGCGCGGCAATGCCATCGACGATCAACGTCGAAGCGGGTGGGACACTCGTCGCATCCAGCGCAACGCAAAACGCGCACAATATCAGCAGCCTCGCGCTCAGTGGCGGGACCGTGAGCGCACTGAACGCGAACCACGACACATACAGCAATTTTATCATCAACGGCCAGATTTCGCACACCGGAAACACGGCTTCGCTCATCAATGCACCGGCGATTTCATTCCGCTCGCCCGGCGGCACCGTGGATGTCGCGGACGGCACCGCAGCAAACGACCTCACGATTTCATCGCAGATGCTCGATCACGGCGGCGTATCGTCGCTGACAAAGACCGGCAACGGCACGCTGCTGCTCTCCGGCGTGAGCAGCTTCACCGGTGCAACGACCGTGGGCGCAGGCACACTACTCGTAAACGGCAGCCTCACCGGCACGGCATCCGTGACCGCAAGCGCAACCCTCGGCGGAAACGGGAGCATCACTACGCAAGGCGCGATCACCATCGCGACCGGCGGAAAACTCGCCCCCGGTTCCAGCGCGGGCACACTCACACTCGACGCCGCAGGCGGGCTCGACATCTCGGCTGCCGCAGCTGACACAGGCGCGTTCAGCTTTGAACTCGCCGCACCCGGTGCGAGTGACCAACTCGTGCTAAACACCGGCACGCTCAACATTGGTGCAGGCCTGCTGGAATTCAGCGACTTCGTGTTCACCGACATCGGCGGATTCAGCGCGTCGAGCTACACGCTTTTCGACACCGACTTCGCCATCACCGGCAGCCTCGGCGCAGGAGTGAGCGGCTTCATCGGAGGGCAGGAAATGCAACTCGCAATCAGCCCCGACGGCACCGACATCGTCCTCAACGTCCCGGAGCCCGGCAGCGCTGTGCTGCTGCTCGGCGGGCTGGCGATGCTGGCTGGGCGGAGGCGCAAATCAAAGTAAGACAGGTTTCCAACCTGTCCCGGCGCCCCACCCAAGAAAGCCTAAACACACCGACAATCCGATGACAGGTTGGAAACCTGTCCTACTTTCCTGCCATAATACTCCGCATCCTTTTCCTTCTTCTCCTGGGCCTGCCGCTCCGCGCCGCGCAGACAGTGGTCTTTGCCAACGGTTCGTTCGAGGCGCAGGTGCTCGGTGAGGGCGGGTTCACTTCGGCGAACACGACCTCGTGGACCTCGAACGGCTCGGCGGGTGCTTTCAATCCCGACTTGCCGCTGAGCTTCGCGCCGGATGGAGCGAATGTGATTTTCTTCAACGGCGGCGGCTTCATCGCGCAAGACTTGAAGTTTGCGGGTTATGTGGCGGTGTCCGCGCAGCCGGGAGCTACGCTGACTGTGAATTTCTCCGCTCGCGGGCGGACGACCGGTTCCGGCTCGCTTCGGTTCACGTTGAGAACGACGGGCGGCGCGACAGTCGCGGGTCCGCTTGTCGTGAGTGTGCCTGCGAATGCGACCGGCTACACGGCGCTGAGTGGAAGCATGCTGTTGCCCGGCGCATCGGTGCTCGGTGCCAATGCGGGGCAGCCTGTCAATTTGCTCATCGAGCACGCAAGCGGAGAGCAGATCAATGCGGACAACTTCACCGGTAGCTACGCCACGCCGCCAAGCATCGCATCATTCACCGCTTCGCCAAATCTTATCACCACGGCAGGGGGCTCCAGCACGCTTTCGTGGACGGCGAACGGCGCGACTTCGCTTACGCTGAACAGCGCGCCAATCGCCGGAACCTCGACCGTGGTCACGCCGCCGTCCACCACGGCATACACGCTCGTGGCAACAAACGCAGACGGCACGGCGAGCGCGAGCACAGTCGTTGCGGTGAGTGTGGCGAACGACCTTCGAATCTCCGAGTTTATGGCCGCCAATGTGAGCAGTCTCGCGGATGGAAACGGCGCGTTTAACGACTGGGTGGAAATCGAAAACCCGACCGGCGCGAGCATCAATACGACGGGATACTTCCTCACCGATGACCGTGCGAACCTTGCAAAATGGCCGTTTCCCGCGCGCACCATAGTCACTGGTGGGCGGCTGCTCGTTTTCTGCTCGGGTCAACTCACCACGAACTACACCGACCTCGCGGGCAATCCGCACACCAACTTCCGCCTCGCGGACCAGGGCGAGTATCTCGCGCTGGTCGGGCCGGGTGGGATTGTGAGCGAGTTTGCGCCGACCTATGCAGCGCAGTTCCCAAATATCAGCTATGGCCGCGGAACGGTGCCGAGCCGGGTAGCGGAGCCGCTCGTCGGCAGCGGCGCGGCGGTGAAGTACAAGGTGCCCAGCGCGGAGATTCCCGGCTGGCAGGCGACGGGCTTTGCCGACGCCACCTGGACCGGGGCAACGCAGAGCGTGGGCTTCGACCAAAACTTCGGCCCGCTCACGACGGCGCTCTCGACTCCCGCAAATACTCCGGGAAACCAGGATTTTGGCCTCGGTCTCGGGATGGACTTCGTGGTCACGCAGGCGGTGCAAATCACGGAGCTTGGCGTTTTCGATGACTTGTCGAATGGCATCGCTGCAGGCGTGACGCTCACGGTGCAACTTTGGCAGAGAAACGAGAACGGCACACCGTCAAACGTCGGCGACGACACCGGCACGGCGGTTCTGGCGAGCACCACATACACGCAGGGCTCGCCCGGCACGCTCACAAACGGCAATCGTTTCAAGGCCATCACGCCCATCACTCTCGCGCCCGGCGCATACACGATCAATGCGCACGGCTTCACGAGCGCCGAGCGCAACGGCAACGGCCTCACGGTCACACAGAGCGGCGGCGGTGCGCTGTCGTTCGTGGGCCAGAGTCGCTACGGCGCGACTGCCGGCGCATTCCCCGCATCACTCGACGGCGGGCCGGCGGCGCGATACAGCGCCGGTACGTTTCGCTTCCGTACGGTGCCGGGGACCAATGTCACGTCGGACATTTCCGCCGCGATGTTTAATGTGAACCCAGGCGCGTTCATCCGGGTGCCATTTACACTTGCGAGCGCAAACTTCGCGGCGCTGACACTCAGGATGACTTACGACGACGGCTTTATCGCGTATCTCAACGGCACCGAAATCGCCCGCCGCAACGCACCGGCAACGCCGCTCTTCAACAGCGCCGCGACGGCCAGCGTGACCGTGCCGAATTTCACGGAGACCATCGACGTCTCGCAACACGCCGGGCTTTTGCTAAATGGCTCAAACGTCCTCGCCATTCATGGACTCAACGCTGCGGCCATCGATGTTGATTTCAAAATCGATGCCCGCCTCACCGGCGAACGCACGGCGACGGCGCTCGCGTATTTTACCACGCCGACTCCCGGCGCGGCGAACGGTTCTGGCGTGCTTTACCCCCGCGTGGTTATCAGCGAAATCCACAGCGACCCGGTTGACTCGAACACTTATCCGACCGAGTTCATCGAGCTCTACAATCCGACCAGTTCCACCGTGGACGCGAGCGGATGGGCGTTCACCAAGGGCGTCGCGTTTACCTTCCCAAATGGCACCAGCATTCCGCCGCGCGGTTATCTCGTCGTCGCAGAGAATCCCGCAACGCTGCTCTCGCGCCTTGGCGCGGTGGCGATTGGGCCGTGGGTCGGCTCTCTCAAGAATGACGGCGAGACCATTGAGCTCGTCGATGCGCTCGGCAACGTCGTGGATACCGTGGATTATGGACTTTCGTTCCCTTGGCCGAGCGTCGGCAGCGGGCCGTCGATGCAACTTCTCAACGAAGGGCTCGACAACCAACTCGGCGGCGCATGGCGCGCGGCGACACCCACGCCCGGCACTGCAAACATCGGCGCGACGGTGAATGTACCGCCCATCGTGCGGCAGGTAAATCACACGTTCACTGCATCGCTCACGCCGACCTCCGTGGTGCCGTCGAACGCGCCCGTGACCATCACTGCAAAAGTCACCGACCTCGATGGCGTGTTCTCCGCAGCGGTGGAATACCAAATCGTGGAGCCGGGCAATTTCATCCGCATCACCGACACCGCGTTTGGCACGAACTGGACGAGCATCCCGATGACACCCACCGCTGCGAACGACGGCACGTATTCCGCCGTCGTTCCCGCCAGCGTGCAGCAGCACCGGCGGCTCATTCGCTACCGGATCGCGGTGACCGACCAGCTCGGGCAGCGCGCGACATTTCCGCTCGCGACGGAGCCGTGCCCGAACTTCGCGTATTTCTGCTACGACGGCGTGCCTGCGTGGACTGCGGCGGTGCAGCCGGGAGTCACGGGCGCCACGACATTTTCCACCGCGACGATGCGCAAAGTGCGGCCATGGCATTTGCTCTCGCAAACGGCGGACGTGCAGGCCTGCCAATACAACAGCGCCTACAACGACGGCGTCTTCCGCTTCGAGGGCGCGCTCGTCGTCGATGGCGTCGTGTATGACCACGTTCACTACCGCATCAAGGGGCAGGGCTCGACCTACAACACCGGAAAGAACAAATGGAAATTCAAGTTCAACCCCGGCCAGCTTCTCGCGATGCCCGACGACTACGGCACGAAAACCACGACCATCGAGACGCTCAATATCAGCAGCGTGCCGTCGCCGTGGGCACCATGGAATCGCGGTCTCGCGGGGCTCGACGAAGCCATGCAGTTTCGCATGAGCAACCTCGCTGGCGTGCCGTCGCCGAACACGAGCTACTTGCAATGGCGAATCATCGACGACGCCGCGGAGGCTCCTGCTTCGCAGTTCGACGGCGATTTTTACGGCATCTACGCGGCGTTTGAGAATCAGGACAATCACTTCAAAGATGAGCACGGGCTGCCCGATGGAAACATCTTCCGCATGCAGAGCGGCGGGAATCATCTGCTCGGCCAGGGCGCGGGACAGCCGGACGACCTCAGCGATTTGAACAGCTTCCTCAGCGCCACGACCGGCTACAACAAAGGCACCGCGGGCAGCGTCGGCACCTACCAAAACGAAGCGTGGTTCCGCGCAAACGTGGACATGCCGCGCTACTATTCGTGGCGCACCGTCGTCGAAGCGGTGAACGGCACCGACATCCGCGACCAGGAAAACGTCGTCTATTTCCGCGACCCGCTCACCGGGCGCTGGCACATCGAGCCGTGGGATTGCGACCTCCTCTACGAGCAACTCGACCGCTGGGGCCCAAAGGGCACGCAAGCGGCAGCCGGCCAGCCTTCCACGCCGTACGAGCAAATCCGGCGCGGCCTCGCGCACACCGCGCTGCGCATCGAATTCCAAAACCGCGCCCGCGAGTTGCAGGACCTGCTCATTAACAACGACCAGGCGTGGAAGCTCATCGACGAATATGTCTCGCTCATCACCGACGAAGCGCCGCGCATCATCCCAAACGGTGGCGCGATCGCCGCGGGTTTCATTGAGGCCGATCGACGCCGCTGGGACTACTGGCCGCTCAACCCCGAGCAGCCGCGCAGCAACGGAAACAACTTCGGCCAATTCTACCTCACGCCCTACACCATAGGCGACATGGGCAACGGACCGTTCGCGCCAAACAACGTGCGCACCTTGGCCAGCGCAGACTTCGCGGGCATGGTGAAGTGGGTGAAGGACTTCATCACCACCGACGTGTATGGCGGCGCTCGGCTCACGGAATTCACCCTCAATCAGCGCGACCTCTACACGCTGAACACCACAGGCACCGCGGAGCAGATTCCGAATACCCCGACGCTTACCGACTTCAGCCCCGGCGCACATGCCATCAATGCGCTCACGTTTCAGACGTCCGCATTTTCCAGCCCGAACGCGCAAGCCTTCTCCGCAATGCAATGGCGCATCGCCGAAGTCCGCTGGCCCGGACTCACCGGACACATCGACGGCAAACGCTGGCGCTACGAAATCGAAGACACATGGACCAGCGCCGAGCTACCCGTTTTTAATAACCAAATCACCCTCCCCGCCCAGCCGCTCGAAGTCGGTGTGACCTACCGCGTCCGCGTGAAAATGCGCGACGCCGCCGGGCATTGGAGCCACTGGAGCGCGCCTGTGCAGTTCGTCAGCGGCGCGCCCGACGTGTCGTTCTACCAGCAAAACCTCGTCGTCTCCGAGCTCATGTATAAACCGAACGGCGGCTCCGACTACGAGTTCATCGAGCTGCGCAATCTCTCCACCACCACCGCGCTCGATCTCACGCCCGTGACCATCAGCGGCGGAGTGGACTACGCATTTCCCAGCATGTCGCTCGCCGCCGGAGCACGCGTCATCGTTCCAAAAAACCTCGCCGTATTTCAAAGCCGCTACGGCACCGCGCTGCCCACCGTCGCCGGATGGGGCCCGAACGATTCGCTCAACAACAGCGGCGACACTATCACGCTCAACTACGGGCAGGACGCCGTCATCCGCAGCTTCACCTACCAGCCCGTAGCCCCCTGGCCCGACCTCACCGCGCTCATCGGCAACAGCATCGTGCTGAAAATCCCCGGCACCACCGCGCCCGATCACACCATCGGCACCAACTGGCGCGCAAGCCTCACCACAAACGGAAACCCTGGCAACACCGACGCCATCACGTTCACCGGCACGCCAACCGCCGACACCGACGCCGACGGTCTCAACGCCCTGCTCGAATACGCTCTCGGCACCAGCGATACGAACAACGCCACCGGCCCCACCGCCTACAGCATCACCCGCGAACCCGCCGGCACATTCCTATTTCTTCACCAGCGCGTCCTTGCCGCCGACGACATCACCTACACGCTCCAAGCCACCACCGACCTCACCGCCCCCTGGTCCCCCGCCGACGCCGCATTCGTAAACAGCACACCCGTCGCCACCGGAATCGTCAGCGACACATGGCGCATCACCCCGCCACTCGGGGCGGTGAAGTTTTTCGTGCGACTGCGGGTGGTGAGGTGATGTAAGGTCCGAGCCACGATTCCATGAAAGTCATTTCGCTATTAGTCGCAGGCTGCGCATTGAGCGGCTTCGCAACCGCCTCGGCCGATCCCTTCCCTCTTCCCTCGCCAATCATGCTCAAAGAGGGCGAAGGACGATGTTCAAATGCTCCCGTGGACAAAGAACACCAGCTTGTATGGCGCATCCCTCAACGAACCGCTTCGCGGAAAAGTCAGATGTCTGTTTAGTTTTACGGGATGGTATGAGGCCCCGCTATCGGGCGGTTCGAGCTAACTACGGGGCGACTCGGAGCCGCATGTATTGGGGAGTGGCGGCGTTGAATGGCTGGGCAGCTCGGTAGATGACGGTGGACGTGCCGTCGCCGTTCGCCACGGTGGCGACATAGACGACGGCGGAGGCGTCGCTGGCCCACGAGGTGAGGTTGTTGCTGAGTTGGACGGTGTAATTGACCCCGTCTGCGGCGTCGTTGCGGCGGTAGCTGAAGGTCAGATACGGGCTGGTGACGGTGGCGACGGTGAAGGTCTGGAGCGATGCACCGGGGCGATTGGTAGTGCCGGGGGAGTTTTGCGGATTGCCGAGCGCCCATTCGAGGTAGTCGCTGTATCCATCGCCATCGGTATCGCCTGCGGGGCTGCCGGAAAATGCCGCTCCTGCGGGTGCGCCGGGGGTGCCTCCGGGCTGGGCGCTGGTGCGCCAAGCGGTCGCGCCGTAGGTGGCTCCGCTAACGGGATTGTTGAGCACGAGGCTGTAGCCGAGGGTGTTTGCGCCGACAGGCCACGGCTCGGTGGTGCCATAGGTGACGCTGGCGATGGCTGCGTTGTTGATGTCCACGAGGGTCACGGTCTCGCCGTTGTTGCTGAGGCTTCCGCCAAATGGACCGACCACTTTTACGCCGGGCATGGCTCCGTAGCGCATGGTGGCGGCGGCGAGGTTGGCGACGACGAGGATGCGTTGGCCGGGGGCGAGGGTGAGGGTGCCGGGGTCGGCGATGTCGAAGTCGAAGTTGATGCCGACGGTGAAGTTGCAGCCGGTGAGGTCCACATTGCCCGCGCCGACGTTGGTGAGCTCGACGTATTCGAAATCGTTGTCGCCGTAGCCAGCGGTGATTTCAGCTCCGGCGGCGGGGAGTGGGTTGTAGTGGATTTCCGAGATGACGATGTTGCTGGCGCTGGCGGGAGCGGCATTGACGACAAACTCTGCCGTGGTGATGGGGGACCACACTCCGTTGGCGAGAAGGCGGGATTTTACGGTGCTGGACGAGGTGAGATTAACGGGGCCGGTGTAAGCGATTCCGCCGCCACCACCGCCGCCGCCGGGCGGGTAGTATGTGAGTTTGGGGAAGATGAGGAGGTCGCTCGATGTATTGTTGACTCCGTTGAGGCAATGGATGGCGAGGACGTTGGTGCCGACGCGAAGGGCGGAGAGGCCAGTGGCAGTGATGTCGATGTCTTCAAACTGCACGGCTGCGGCCTCGTCTCGGGCAACGGGGCAGAGTGCGTGCGCGGGGTCGGAAGTCACAGATGGGTCGGTGTCGGCGCGTCCGGCGACGATGGCTCCGTTGACGTAGGCACGGAACCCGTCGTCGTATTTCATGCCGAGTTTGAGGGTGGCGATGTTGTTGAGGGTGGCTTGGTCGGGGATGTTGAAGGTGACGCGGAGGTAGCACGTCGCGTTGATGTTGTACATCTGAGACTGCGTATTGCCGCCTGCTCCGAAGTGGGAAAGGTAGTCGGGGTTCAGGTCGTAGCCGATGCCTGTGGTGGCGCTGGTCCAGTTGGCGATGTTGGTGGGGTCAGTATAATTGGTCCATTGGTCCGCACCCGCACCAGCGGTAAGCGTCGTGCCGCCGTTACTCGCAGAAGGGACGAGCCATTTACACGCGGCACCAGAGCCAGAAATAAGGGTGAACTCGGTAGGCGGCGTTGCTCCCGCCTTTGGGTCGCTGCCGTCCGTGGTGTAGTAAAGCGTCCCAGACGCATAAGTGAACCCGCTCGGGGCTGTGCCGGTGAATGGGGTGATGGTGACGGAGGTGCCCGATGAAACATTGCCGCCGTAGTTTGAAAAAAGCGGTGGGCGGTAGATGACGGTTCCGCTGGTGTTTTGGTTATCGAGCCATGCAAAGCGCTGCACGAGCCAGTTCTTCATCCAATCGATCTCACCGGTCGTCGCGTTGCCATTGCTGTTGTAGTAAAGCCGTTGTGCGTAGCCTGCGCCGTTGGGCCAGACGTAGGTGCCAAGGATGGGGTATTTCCGATAGTGGCGCATGGTGGCGTTTTCCAAAGTGGACGGCTGGCCTGCGCTGAGGCTCATATTATTGGTGACGGGGGTGGTGCTGCCGTTGAGGGCGACGCTGGCGAGCTGGTCGATGTAAGCGAGAATCGACGTCTGCTCAAAGACGCCGCGCCGCAGTTCCCAATAGCGGTCCCAGTTGCGAGCTTCGTAGTTGGGGTCTAGGCGAAGTTGGGCCCACCAGTAAGTGTCGGTCTGATTCCAATACCAGCCGGTCGGTTGATCACCGGCGAGGTAGTCGGCATTGCCGAGCGCGAGGTTGTAGTCCCAAATCGGAGCGGCGACGATTTTGCCGTTGCGGTCTTTGGTGAAGTAGGTGGAGAGCCGGTAGCCGTCGATCTGCTTGGCGATTTCTACAAACCACCAGTTGTCGATGAAGGAGTCGCGGTCGATGTAGGGCGCGTAGCCGAGGACGGGGTCGGCGAAGTTCGCGCCGTAGAGCGCATTGTGGAAGGAGTTGATGTAGTTCGTGAGGTAGGTGGTCTGGGCGGCGTTGAGCGAATTCGGCGTGTGAGAGTGCATCCCATCGGGCAACGGGGTATTGCCATCGGCGCTCGTGCGGTCGCGGCGGAAGATGTAGCCGCCGGTGATCAACGCAGGGTCGCTGACGAGGTTATTGAGCTTCTCGATGTCCACACGGTCTTTGCCGACCTTGATGCGTTCCATGAGGACATAGACGCCACGGTAGTCGTTGTAGCTCACAGCCTGACCGACGTCTTGGTTGTAGAAGAGTTCGACGAGCTTTACGCGCATCCCGAAGCCATCGCGACCTCCGTGGAGGTCACGCATCTTTTGGTAGATGATGAAATTGCGGAAGAACGTCTTGTCCGTGTACGGACCGTAGAGTGCCCAATCGCTCTCGGCAGGCATCCCGAGGATGGCGACTTTTTTGTCGTCGTTGAGGTTGTCCCATGTCTCCCAAGCATACGATTTCTGCGCGAAGCCACTGGAGCTATCGCCGCGAACATGAGTGCCGCTGCGCCCCTGAAAGTCCACTGTCGGCGATGTGATACTGGCGAAACCGGTGAGGTCTTTATCAATCACCACGCTGTACGTGTAGCGATGCGGTCGAGCTTGGGAGCTATCCGTGACGCCATCCACTCCAATGCCAAAACTGTCCATGACGATCACGGGCAGGTGCGATTTGAACGGCTGCCCGGAGGTGTTGTAGTCGGAAAGCGAGGCGTCGATCTGGAGGAATGTACGACTGCTCACCGGTCCAGGCAGATAGTTCGGCGTGAAGACGCGCGCCCGGAGATTCGTAGGGGTCGCGACGCTAAATGCTGTGGTGTAAAGCGCACTTGCCGAAGATGGCAGCGTATTGTCCGTCGTGTACCGGACGACAGAACCCGGCACCAGCGGTGCCGTGATCGAGATGGGCGTGGCCCCCGTGATGATGCCGCCTTCGCGCGACCAGATGGTGTCTTCCGCCGGGCCATTGGGCGCTACGATGTAGGTATAAAGCGTCGGCGCACCAGGGCTCGGAGTATCGAGGAAGCCGACCGCTCCGCCCTGATACTTCGTGCCGTAGCTGATGTCCTCGGTTTGGTTTGGGTAAGTGTAGGTGCTGAGCGTCGCGTCTGCCGCCGAAAGGAGCGAAAGCGTTCCGCCGGTTTTTGGGAGCGTGAAGTTGGTGTGCAGCAGAGCCGTATTAGTCGTCCGGTTTTTGCCGGAGGCATAGACGACGAGGTGCCCGTAGGCTGCGACCGTGACGCTCGGGAACGTCCACGTCAGCGTGCCATTCGTCAGCTTATTTCCCCCGAGGTTCACGGCGGCGGCGGTCCCATTGTAAATCTCGATCCAGTCCGGCGAGTCCATATCCTCGTCTTCAAGGATGGACTTATTCTCCGCCATGAACTCGCTGATGATGACCCCCGTATTCGCCGGCCCCGCAGGCGTGGTGGCGATCACGACATCATCCAAATACATGTCATGAGGAGTTCCCCCTGGAGCCGGTGCCGTAGATGTTCCTAGGCCGGTCGATGTGAATGCAAACTGGTGGCCGCCCGCAGGAGAAAATCCAGGAGTAGGCAGGTTGTTAAAAATCACCTGCCCATTGTAAGTCACATCAAGCCCATCGTAGTCCCAGTGAACAGACACAGCCCTCTGGGTCGTGTCGTAGCGAAAGCCACGGCTGACGCGCCCAATGGTCCAAATCTCGTTCGCCGTCGGTGATCCATCCTGCGTGTTCGTGACTACGACGCCTCCGAGCCCCGGCGTCATGAACGTCCCCGACGTTGGCCCTAAGAGCGCCGCGCCATTTCCAGTCGGGTCCGCATAGCTGCCTACGACGCCGTGATTCACGGTCCACGCGCCTGCACTGCCAGTGACGGTTACCGTGCCCCACCCGCTCACTGCCGCCATTGCCGACCGCACTTGGGATGTGGTGGCGTTGTAAGCAATAGCTGCAGTCGTTCCGCCAGTCACAGGATTCGTAAGCGTGAACGTGCCCCCGGAAACCGTGTTGGTGGGAACAAACGCGGTGGAGAGAAAATTCCCGACGCTCGTATTGTTGCAGTACACCTCAATCGAAGGGACATCGTTCGTCGTATTGGCAAACGTATCGAAGCTGATGACGATTCCTCCGTTCATCGCGAACCCGAGGTCCCCCGAACCGAGCGAACTGGTGGCACTCGGAATCGGGCCAAAACTCAGCGCCCATCCGCCTGACGGAATGGTTGAAGCTGAATCCTTGACCATCGCCACCGTGAAAGTCGCATCGAACGCCTGAATAGCCGTCGTCCCATCCAAAACCGGGAGCTTCCATGCGGTCGGGTTTGAAAAAGGCGAGACTTGCATCCGAAGGCGATTCGTAAAGATATCCAACGAAATCGCAGGCGAAGTTCCCACGGAAGAGCCATCCGTAAAAGTAGGCGCGCCGTCGGGCATCGTGAAGGTTTGTGTCCCAGACACGGGATAACGCCCCGCCTGGGCGGGCACAGTGACGGCGACAGCGGTGAATAGGATGACGGTTCGGAGAAGGTTAAACATGGAGTTTCTCAAGGTGGACGGTACCGCACCGTAACGCGATTGGAACGAGGCGCAAGGGCCAAGGTAAGAGAGAATTGTCTATTTACCGGCCCACCGAATTCAGCTCGCGGCGATTCAGACAGGACCGCCCCGCCATAAAATTGCGCGTCATTGTGGTTCGTGTCGTTTATTTCGGAGTGGAATCGATTTCGTTTTTCTTACCTGACCCGGTTTCCACGAAGAACGCGGCGAGCCAGAAATCGCGGACCTCCCCGCCTCGTCTTCACCCCGCAAAAGCGGAACTTCGCGCGCCTGCGCAAAGTGATCGATGTAGTGAACGAATAGCGCGAAAAGAGCGGGGCTCACCTGCGCCTCCGCGATGATGCGCGTCTTGAACGGGTTCGCCATCACGATGTCCTCCGCTGGCAAATGCGCTTCGAGCAGCTCCGAAAGCCCGTGCCGACGCGTAACGCGCAAGCCCCCCTTTCAATCCCGTAGCGGATACTGAACCAGTTTTAGGGGAGCAGGCCAGCCCGTGCCGCGACCAGTCGCTGAATGGCCGCGACAAGCTGTGGAATCTTCACTGGTTTCACGAGGTGTTCGGAAAACCCGGCTGCGAGGCTCTTGCGCACGTCCTCTTCCATGCCGTATCCGCTCATCGCGATCCCTGGGAGCGACTGGACGTCCTGCATTCTGGTCATCAGCTCATATCCGGTGGAATCGGGAAGGCCGAGGTCGCTCACGAGAATGTCGAATGGCTGAGTCCTCGCGATGGCAAGCGCGCTCGCGGTCGTGCCGACGGTGGTGACGGAGAATCCTTCGCGGGAAAGGAGGATTTTCAAGGCTCGTGCAGTGTCCGGGTGGTCTTCGACGACCAGGAGGCGCAAGGCCGGAGTCTCGACGCGCTCCGGCTCGGCGGGCTTTTCGATTCCTGCGCATTTCACCTGAGTGCCGGGCAATTCGACGATAAACGTAGCGCCTTTCCCCCGCCCAGGGCTCTCGGCGCGAATGCTGCCGCCGTGGAGTTCGATGAGCGCTTTCGAAATGGCGAGGCCCAGACCGAGCCCGCCAAACTGCCGGGTGATGCGGGCGTCGCCCTGCTCGAACGCATCGAAGATTCGCGGCAGAATGTCCGCAGGGATGCCCTCTCCGCTGTCGGTGATGCGGACTTCGACGTGCGTTTGCGAGAGCCGCTTGCTTGAGACATGGATCTTGCCGTTCCGAGGGGTGAATTTTACGGCATTCTTGAGGACGTTCCAGATCACCTGCTCGAAGCGCGCCGGGTCGGCGTTGATGAACCCCGCCTCTTCGGAGAGGTCGAGCGCGAGGTGGACCTCCTGCCCGAGTAACTGCGGGCGGCAAATGGAACAGACGTGGAGTAGGGCGGCGTTGAGTTCGAGGGGTTCGGTTCGCAACTCCAGTTTCCCGTTCACGATCCGGCTCACGTCGAGCAGGTCGTCAATGAGCTGGGTCTCTATCTCGATGTTGCGGCGAATCATGGACATATCCTCCCGGACGTCCGTCCGCAAATCCGGGTCGTGTTCCCAAGAGGCTACAGTCATGAGCACCGGTGTGAGCGGGGTGCGAAGCTCGTGGCTGAGAACGGCGAGGAAGCGGTCCTTGCTGCGGTTTGCGGCCTCGGCGGCTTCTTTCGCCTCCCTCAACTTGTCGGCAGCCAGCTTGCTTTCGGTGATGTCGAGGTTGGTTCCTACGACCCATTCCACCTTGCCTTCAAGGTCGGTGCGAACGGTTTCGACCGACAGGATCGTGCGTCGTTCGCCGTTGTCGGCGCGCACGATGCGAAACTCAAGGTTGCCGGTTCCCCGGGTCCGTATCAATTCCCGCAACACCGCCTCCTGCCGAATGAGATCCTCCGGCAGGACGGCATCGGCCCATGTTTGATAAGTTACATAGCCATTCTCCGTGCGTGCGACGCCATAAATCCGGAACATCTGTGCGTCCCAGCGAACTTCGTTGGTGATCACATTCCATTCCCAAATGCCAACTCCGGTCGCCTCGGTGGCGAGGCGCACCCGCTGCTCGCTGGCGCGCAACCCTGCTTCGGCTCGCTTCAACTCGATGGTGTCGAAAAACGTCGTGATGGCGCCCGTGGTCACGCCGTGCTGGTCTTTCAGCGGGGCGAAATTGACCATGACTGGCAGTAAGTCACCGTCCGGGCGTTCAATAAAGACCTCCACATTGAACGCCGGAACCCCGGTGCGCAGAACCTCGACAATCGGACTCTGCCAGAGCGGCAGTTCAGTGCCGTCCATCAACCACAGTTTGATCGATCCGCAATGTTTCTCCACGCCGCAGACAGGCTCCCGCCCCCATAGCTCCGCAGCCCGGCGATTGTAGTGCTGGATCACTGCGTCCCGATCGCACGAAAACACCGCCATTGGTGCCGACTCGAACAGGGTTCGGAAACGTTCGTCGCTCGCGCGAAGTTCAGCTTCGCTTTGCTTGCGCCGGGAAATGTCTTCAACGACCGCGATGAGATAGTCAGTTTTACCCTCGGGAGTGAGCGACGAACTCACTGTGAGATTCACCCACATCGTGGTGCCGTCTTTGCGGACATACCGTTTCTCCATCGTGTAGGAGTCGATCTCGCCGGCGAGCAGTCGGTTGAGTTGGGACAAATCTGCGTCGAGGTCGTCGGGATGTGTGATCTCTTGAAACGTCTTGCTGAGCAGTTCCTCCCGCGCATACCCGGTGATTTCACAAATCCGTGTGTTGATGCGCAACCAACGCCCATCGGGAGCCACATGGGCGATGCCGACCGCAGCGTTCTCAAACGTCCCGCGAAAGCGCTGATTGCTCTCACGCAGAGCAGCCTCCGCAAGCTTTCGGTCGGTGATATTCCGCGCGACTTTTGAGGCACCAATGACCTTGCCCGATGCGTCCATCACCGGCGACGCCGTGACAGAAACATCAATCAACCGTCCGTCCTTCGTTTGTCGAACCGTCTCCGCGTGCTGCGCTCTCTCTCCGCGGCAAATCTTCGCAAGAATGTGCTTCTCCTCGTCGAGCCGGTCCGGCGGGATTAGCCGGGTAATCGAAGTCCCGATCATCTCTTCAGCCGTGTAGCCGAAGATTTGCGCCGCGCCTTGATTCCAACTGGTAATAATTCCATTGAGATCCGTGCTGATGATTGAGTCTGCGGAGGAATTGATAATCGCAGCAAGCCGGTTGGCTGAGATCTCCGCATTCTTGCGGATGGAGATGTCGCGAACGCTGCACTGAATGACTGACCGACCCGCTTCATTATACAAAATCGCCACGACCTCGACTTCATGCGTCCGGCCATCACTGCTCACCAGCGGGAGATCATCGTACCGGGTCTGTCCCGTCGCGTTCAACTTCGTGAACATCTCCCGGTTCGCGGACTCGTCTTTAAATAGCCCGATTTGAAACAACTTCATCCCCAACAGCTTCTCGCAGGGATAGCCGAGCAATTGGGTCATGAAGGGGTTGGCGTCGATGATGATCTGGGAGTCGGGGTCGAGCAACAGCACGCCGTCTTGCGAAGCTTCGAAGAGCCGCCGGTATCGCATCTCCGAGGTTTGCAGGTCCGTCACCGCCTTGGTTAATTCCCTCGTCCGCGCCTCCACCCTTTGCTCCAGCGCGGCGTTTGCGCACGTGAGATTTTCCTCGGCCTGCTTGCGGGCTGCGATTTCCCGCTCGAGATCCTCCGGGCTGCGCAACCTGAGCGCCTCCGGCAATACCGAGAATAACGCGGCAACCGTAGCCCACGAGACAATCCCGGTAGCGAGTTTGATCAAGCCGGAGAGCCGGTATGCAGGCCACCAGAAAACAATCGCATCCATCAAATGCGTCGTCCCACAGAGCAGAATGAACGCTCCAAAGAGGAGGAAGATCTTGCGGAACGGCAGGTCCTTCTTGTGCCGCAAAAAGTAAACAAGGACCAACGGTATCGCAAGATACGCTGCCCAGACACTCAGGTCGGAAAGGATGTGAAGCCAGCCTTCCGAAGCGGTCCACCTACCGCAAGTCCACCGGGGCGGGTAATCGGAGGCGTCGAATAGTTTGGAGAAAAAATCTATCATCGTTCCGCAGTGCCCGAACCACCTACAGGAGCCTGAGGAAATGTCACTACAAGATCGACCCCGTCCGGCCCTAACACCAGCGTGCCGCCATAACGCGCCACGACTGAGATCAACTCGCCATTTACCTCAGCATCGATTGCGGGCGTGCGTTGCGCCGATTCGTTGTCGCATGAACGCTGCATCTGGAAACAGGCATCCCCTCCACGCGCGAATGCTTTAATGGTGCCCCCGCCGAGCGAGAAAAAGTGGTCTGCGATTTCAACAATGATGACGCACACAGCCTGCCTGTCGGCTAGTGAGCAACAGTCGTCGCCGTCAAACGCCCATACGACTTCTTTGTCCGCCGAACTCACCCGCTCTCGGGACTGGCACTCCTCAAATAATGAACTGAGGGCTACTGCCGCTGTAGTCGGAACCCGAAACCGCAGCCCAATGCGTAGTTGCAATTCCTCAAGGCACACAATGAGCCTGCGCAGACTGGAGAGGTGTTTGTTTTCGCCCAAACCGCTCGAAGTATTCTGAAGCAGAATCGTTTGCAGGTCCATTGCCGCCAGACAGTTTCGCACATCGTGGGAGTGTCGGCGGATGTAGCCTTCGAGCCCGGCCGATTGAGGATTTGAACAATTCTGCATGGTGTATTTGGGTGCGAAGGACTCGTCGTGAGCAGATGCGTCAATGGAAGATTGCGATTTCATGCTGGGAAAACGGGAAAACTGAAAAACGCGTGCAGTGTTTGTGGAGATGTGGTCCCCGACTCCGCCGGCGCGAACGCTTTGCGGGCGTTTGGGCCGAGCGAAGTCGGGGACTACTTTTATGGCTCTCCTACAGGCTCATGTGGTTGGTCGGGTCGCTCCAATCGCTGTAGCCGGTGCTGCCGCCGATGACGCGGGCTTCGATTTGATACATCGTTCCGGCGGTGAGGTTATTCAGCGGCATGGAGCGACTGTCGGTGTGCAGGCCGCCACTTTGC
>CANIWM010000080.1 GCA_947471505.1 Chthoniobacteraceae bacterium
CCCGCCTCTCCGTCGGCCTCCGCTACGCTCCGGCCTCCTCCGAGGCGGGCGTCCCGCGCTGATGCGCGCCCGTTTTTGCCCATTCCGCTTTTGTTCCGTCTCCATTCCGCTTTTGTTCCGGCCCCGACAACACTCCTTTCGGCTCTCTGGTCCGGCCGGGTGTGATTAAAAGTGGAATTGCGCGAAGCGCACAAGGAGCGGCGACATTCTTGTCGCTGTCCCCATAGCGCGAAGCGCCTAATCAGATACGCACGGCTCTGGGAAACTGCACGGTGCTCGAAATTGGGCGCTTCGCGCTTTCAGGACAGCGACAAGAATGTCGCCGCTCCTTGTCGCTGCCGCGACTTCGATCCATTCCACTTTTAATCACACCCGGTCCGGCCTTCAAATACTCTCGCGCGGGACGATGCGGACGCGGCGCAGCTCGATGCGGTCGTTCGGGTAGTCGTTCGGGTCGGCGGGGAGTTCGGCGGCGCGCTCTAGGACTTCCATGCCTTTGATGACGTTGCCAAAGACCGTGTGCTTGCCGTCGAGCGCGGGCTGTGGGGCGAGGGTGATATAGAATTGGCTACCGTTGCTCTGGCGCTGCGGGTTCAGCTTATCCGGGAGGCGAGCGGCGGCGACGGTGCCCTTTGCGTGCTTGCGGTGAATCTCGGCGGGGAGCGTGTAACCGGGGCCACCGGTGCCGACTTTGGTGCGGTCGCTCTTTTTGCTGAGCGGGTCGCCCATTTGCACGAGGGTACCGGGGATGGAGCGATGGATGGCGCAGCCTTTGTAAAAGCCGTCTTGCGCCAGCTTCTTGAAGTTCGCGACGGTGCGCGGCGCGTCCTTTTCGTAGAACTCGATGGCGACGGTGCGCAGGGCTTTTTCGCCAGCGAACTTGAACTCCAGCACGGCGACATCGTCGGCAAATGCTGTGGCGGTGAGGCAGGCGAGTAAAAGGAGTTTCTTCATCGCTGTGGGTGTAGGCGACGGCGTGGCGGAGATCAACCTTGTCGGCGAACAAGAGGCGGCTACGTTCCGCGCCTTTTTTATGACACACGGACAACGATGGGTAAGTAATAGCGAGCCGGAGCTGGGGCTCGGGGTGATTGAGAAATGCGCGTTTGGCCGCGTGGAGGTTTTCTTTCCGGCGGCGGATGAGCGACGGCAGTATGCCACGGATTCCGCTCCGCTGCGGCGCGTGCGCTTTGTCGTGGGCGATACGATTTCCGTGCGCGATGGCGCGGATGCCGTCGTCGTGGCGGTGGAGGAAAAGGCGGGGCTGCTCGTGTATCGCACGGCTGCGGGCGAGGTGCCGGAGGGGCGGCTTGCAGATACGACGAGCTTTAGCAAACCGGAGGACCGGCTGTTTTCTGGGCAAGTGGATGACCTGCATACTTTCGACCTGCGCGTGCGGGCGCTGCGACGGCGGTGCGAGCTGCGGCAATCGCCGGTGCGCGGATTTGTCGGCGGGCGCGTGGACCTTTTGCCGCATCAGATGTCCATCGCTACGGAAGTCGCGGCGGGGCTCGTGCCGCGTGTGTTGCTGGCGGATGAAGTGGGACTGGGGAAGACGATTGAGGCGGGGCTCATCCTGCATCGGCTGCACCTCACGGGGCGAGCGGCGCGTATTTTGATCCTCCTGCCGGAGGCGCTGGTGAACCAATGGTTCGTGGAGCTTTTGCGGCGGTTTAATCTGCTCTTTAGCATCTTCGATGAGGACCGTTGCGCGTCCATCGTAGAGCACGACGGCGAGGCGAATCCCTTCCTCGATAGCCAGCTCGTGGTGTGCGATGTGGCGTTTCTCGCGGGGAACGCAAAGCGGGCGCAGCAGGCCGTGGAGGCTGGCTGGGACTTGCTCGTGGTGGATGAGGCGCATCATCTGGAGTGGTCGCCGGAGAAAGCGGGCGCGCAGTATTTGCTGGTGGATGCGCTGGCGCAAAAAACGCCGGGGCTGCTCCTGCTCACGGCGACTCCGCAGCAGCTCGGGCCGGAAGGGCACTTCGCGCGGCTGCGGTTGCTGGACTCCGACCGGTACTCGGACCTCGCGAAGTTCATGGAAGAGGGCGAGCACTACGAGCAAGTCGCCCGCGCACTAGATCGGCTGCTGGCGGGAGAGTCGTTGAGCGCGGCAGACCGGAAGCTCTTTTCCTCGCAGTCGCCGCGCGTCGCTGCGCATCTCGACGGGCCGCGCGAGGGGCTCGTCGCTGAGCTGCTGGATACGTTTGGCACAGGCCGCGTGATGTTCCGCAACACGCGGGCGGCGCTCACGGGCTTCCCGAAGCGGAAGGCGCACCTCGTGGAGCTGCCGGGCGACGACGACACGGAGGCGAAGGTGAAGTGGCTGGCCGCTTTCCTCAAAAAGCACGCGAAGGAGAAAGTGCTGCTCATCTGCAAAACGCGGAAGCTCGTGGAGCAAATCGCCGAGCTGCTCCAGCGCGAGATCGCGGTGAATGCGGGCGTTTTCCACGAAGGGCTCACGCTCCTCCAGCGCGACCGCAACGCCGCTTACTTTTCCGAGGAGGACGGCGCGCGCGTGCTGCTGTGCTCGGAGATTGGGAGCGAGGGGCGGAACTTCCAGTTCGCGCATCACCTCGTGCTTTTCGACCTGCCGGACAACCCCGAGTTGCTGGAGCAGCGCATCGGGCGGCTCGACCGCATCGGGCAGACGGCGAGCATCCATATCCACGTCCCGTTTCTGCCAGGCACGACGGGCGAAGTGCTGGCGAAGTGGTATCACGAAGGGCTTGCCGCCTTCGAGCATCACCCGCACGGCGCGGGCGAAATCGCGACGGCGCTGCGCAAGGAACTCAGCGCCCCGAAGAATCTGGCCGCGTTGATCAAGAAGACCAAAGACCTCCACGCGAAAGTGACGCGCAAACTGGAGCGCGGGCACGACCGCCTGCTGGAGCTAAACTCCTGCAAACCCGCCATCGCCGCGCAGACGATCCGCCACATCCGAGCGGCGGATGACGACGCGACGTTTGCGGAGTTCTGCGTGGATTTGTTCGATCACTTCGGCGTGCAAGTCGAGGACCACAGCGCAAAGGCATACTTGCTGAAGCCCGGACATCTCCTCACGGACGCCTTCCCCGCGCTGCCGGAGGAGGGCATTACCATTACGTTTGAGCGCGCCCGCGCTCTCAGCCGCGAAGACCTCGTGCTCATGTCCGGCGACCACCCGATCATGACGGGCGCGCTGGATTTGCTCCTGTGCTCCGACGGCGGCAACAGCGCGTTTGGCGTGTCGAAGGGCAGCGGCACGGAGGCCATCTTGCTGGAGATTCTCGCCGTCGCCGAATGCACCGCGCCCGCCGCGCTGCACATGGACCGCTTCCTCCCGCCGTTCCCTATCCGCATCGTCGTGGACCACACACTCGCCGACCAATCCGCCGACAAAAAGCTCGCCGCCGCGAAGCTGGAAAAGGCCGACATTTTCCGCCTGCTGGATCGCGGCCCGATGAAACAGAAGCTCCTCCCCGCGATGCTCGCCGCCGCGCAAGCCCTCGCGGCGAAACAGCTCCCCGCCCTCATCACACGCGCCACTGCCGAAGTGGGCACGCAGCTCGATGCGGAGATCGAGCGACTGGAAACGCTGCGCTCCATCAACGACCACGTCCGCCCCGAAGAGATCGAACTTCTGCGAGGGCAGAAAGCCGCGCTTCAAACCGCCATCGCCACCACGCGCCTGCGGCTGGACGCGCTGCGGCTCATCCTCCGCACGCCGTAACGCGGCGTTTGCAAATCAAGTTCCCGTTTCGTATCCTGCACCGCATGAGCGCACTATCGAACCTTGGTCATTTCGTTTCCGTCGTGGAATACCTTCACGACGAGGAGCAGTCCGACGTGAAACATGAGTATCTCAACGGAGTCGTCCACGCGATGGCTGGCGGGACTCTCGGTCACAGCATCATCACGCAGAAAATCCTGCTGGCACTCGGCACCCGGCTGCGCGGCAAGCAGTGTCGCCCATTCGGCTCGGATGCAGCCGTCCACTTTTCCCAAGCTCACGACGAGCGATACTATTACCCGGATGCGACGGTGACATGCGGGCCGTTCGATCCCGCCGCACGAGCGATTGAAACTCCCGTGGTGATCTTTGAAGTCCTCTCGCCCTCAACAGCGCGTATTGACCGGACGGAAAAGAAGGACACCTACCTCGCCTGCAAAAGCCTCCAGCATTATATCCTCGTCGAGCCGGATCGCGTGGAGGTGGTCATCTACACTCGCGAGGGCGAGGGGTGGAAAACGACGTTCTACAACGAACTCACCGACGCACTTTCCCTATCCGCCATCGAAGTGAGTCTCCCGCTCGCCGAGATTTACGAAGCCTGAGCGCAGTAATTGCCACCCGCCGAAAATCCTCCTACACGACCCGCCCATGATTGCCGCTGATCTTCTTCTTTATGCTTACCGCTCGGGTGCGTTCCCGATGGCGATGGCGGATGGGGAAATCTCGTGGTTCTCGCCGGACCCGCGCGCGATTATCCCCATCGACGACCGCTTTCACATCCCGCACGGGCTCAAGCGCACGCTGAAAAAGAACCCGTTTGAAATCCGCATAGACACAGCCTTCGAGAGCGTGATGCGCGCGTGCTCGGTGCGGGAGGAGACTTGGATCAATGACGAGATTATCGCCAGCTATGTGGAGCTGCATCGGCTGGGCTACGGGCATTCCGTGGAGTGCTGGCAGGCTGGCGAACTCGTGGGTGGGCTGTATGGCGTGGCCTTGGGCGGAGCGTTCTTTGGCGAGAGTATGTTTCACGCCGCCACCGATGCGTCGAAGGTTGCACTGCACGCTCTCGTGATGCGGATGCGCGAGCGCGGCTACTCGCTGCTCGATACGCAGTGGACGACGCCGCATTTGCTCACCTTCGGCACGCTGGAGATTCCGCGCTCGAAGTACGTCAAGCTGCTGGAGCGGTGCCTCGATGACGACTGCACGTTTGTATAATGGAGCTGTCTCTCGCCAATAAACAGCGCGCCGTGCGTGTCGAGCTGGGCTGGCTCCGGGCGGTCAGCACGGCGGCGTTGGATGCGTGCGTGCCGCATTCGGGCGATGGGCGCTTTGCGCTGCGCGAGCTGGCGGAGGTGGAAGTCGCCATCGTCTCGGACGCGGTGATTGCGCGCGTGCATATCGAGTTCATGGGCATCGCGGGGGCGACGGATGTGATTACGTTCGATCACGGCGAACTCGTTATTAGCGCGCAGACGGCGGCAGCTAGCGCGAAAGAGCATGGGCATTCCGTGGAAGAAGAACTCGCGTTATATGTCGTTCACGGCCTGCTGCATCTGAACGGCTACGATGACAGGATGCCCGTCGCGCGCCGAGCGATGTACGCGGTGCAAAATCGGGTTTGGCGGGCGCTACGGAAGCGTTTCCCGATTCGATAATAAGGAATTAAAGGAAGAACGTGCTAAGTCCGAGGGAGATGCGCGCTTTCTCTCTTCGCTTGTTTTATAAAATGACTCGACTCGTACCAATAGCTCACGCCTTTTTCATTCTGACCGGGACTATCCTCGCTGTAGGGGATGGGAAAGCGAAGGCGGGGGCGAAGGATGCGGGGAATGCGCTGAAGTCGGTGAAGGTGGAGGGCGGGCTGAAGGTGGACCTTTGGGCACACGAGCCGATGTTGGCAAATCCGGTGGCGTTTTCGCCGGATGAGCGCGGGCGCTGGTTTGTGAGCGAGAGCTACCGTCAGGAGGGGCGGGTGGATAATGGGAAGACGACCATCGGCGGCGTGGTGGATAATCGGGGGCACATGGGCTGGCTGAACGAGGACATCGCATCGCGGACGACGGACGACCGGCTGCGGATGATGCGCAAATTTTACCCGGATGCGGCGAAGTTTAAGGAGGCGTTCGAGACGCAGGAGGAGCGCATCGTGGCGCTGGATGATACGGACGGCGATGGGAAGGCGGATAAATCCACGGTTTTTGCCGATGGCTTCCGCGATCCTTTGGATGGGACGGCGGCGGGTATCTTGGCGCGGGGGAATGAGGTGTGGTGGACGAATATCCCGAGCTTGTGGCGGTTTCAGGACTCGAATGGGGATGCAAAGGCGGATGTGAAGGACCGGATGTTGTCGGGCTTCGGGGTGAAGTTCGCGTTTCGCGGGCACGATATGCACGGGCTGCGTTTCGGGCCGGATGGGAAGTTGTATTTTACCATCGGGGACCGGGGGATGAATGTGAAGAACAAGGAGGGCAAGGAGTCGGAGGTGAGCGACACGGGCTGCGTGATGCGGTGCAATGCAGACGGGACGGGCTTCGAGGTGTTCGCGACGGGCGTGCGCAATCCGCAGGAGCTGGCGTTTGACGAATACGGGAATCTTTTCACCGGGGATAATAACTCGGATGCGGGGGACCGTGCGCGCTTCGTCCAACTCGTCGAGGGTGGCGATTGCGGGTGGCGGATGACGTATCAATATCTGGATGACCGGGGACCGTGGAACCGGGAGTTGTTGTGGGATGAGAAGGAGTCGCTGAAGGCGAAGTATATCATCCCGCCTATCGCGAACCTCGCGAATGGGCCGAGCGGGCTGACGTATAATCCGGGGACGGGGCTGTCGAAGAAGTTCGCGGGGAAGTTTTTCCTGAGCGACTTCCGGGGCGGGGCGAGCAGCAGCGTGGTGCATGAGATCACGCTCGTGCCGATGGGGGCGTGGTATGAGCTGAAGGAGCGTCGCGATTTAGTAAAGGGACTGCTGACGACGGATGTGGAGTTCGGCCCGGATGGCGCGCTGTATGTGCTGGATTGGGTGGAGGGCTGGAGCGGGGTGAATAAGGGGCGTATCTTCAAGCTCACGTCGCCCGAGGCGGATGTGGCGAAGCAGTCCGAAGTGAAGAAGCTGCTGGCCGAGGGGATGACGGCGCGGCCCGATGCGGAGCTGGAGAAGCTGCTGGGCCACGAGGACCAACGGGTGCGGCAGGCGGCGCAGTTTCAACTCGTGGGGAAATCGGCTGTCGGTCCGCTGACGAATGCGGCGACGAAAGGGCAGGGGACACTGGCGCGCATCCACGGCGTGTGGGGGCTGGGGCAGCTCGGCGCGATGCCGACGCTCATCGGCCTGCTCTCGGATGGCGACGGTGAGGTGCGCGCGCAGGCCGCGCGCGTGTTGGGCGACCGTGGGGCTAAGGGCGCGACGGAGCCGCTGCTGGCGTTGCTCAAGGACTCGCATCCGCGTGCAAGGTTCTACGCAGCACTGGCGCTGGGGAAGACGGGGGATAAGGCGGCGGTGGAGGCGTTCTTCGCGATGCTGGCGGAGAATGCGGACAAAGACCCGATCCTCCGCCACGGCGCAGTGATGGGGCTCGTCGGATGCGCCGATGCGGCAACGCTGGCGGCGCGTGCGAAGGATGGGAACGTGTCCATTCGCAATGGCGCAGTCATCGCCCTCCGCAGGCTGAAGAGCCCGCTGGTGGCGGAGTTCCTCGCGGATGCCGACCAAGGCGTCGTGCTGGAAGTTGCCCGTGCAATTTACGACGTAGGAATCGCGGAGGCCATGCCCGCGCTCGCTGGGCTGCTGGGCGACCGGCGTATCAAAGACCCGAACATCCTGCTGCGGATCATCAACACCCACTATCGCCTCGGCACGCCCGAGAACGCGCAGAAGCTCGCCGCTTACGCTGCCGATGGAAGCGCCCGCGAATCCGGCAGGAAAGAGGCGCTCGTCGCCCTCGCCGCATGGGCGAATCCCGACCCGAAAGACCGTCTCACTTATCAATGGCGGCCCCTCCCCGCCCGCCCCGCCGATGCCGCCGTGGCCGCGCTCACGCCTGTCGCCGCCAGCCTTTTCGCCGGAGCGCCGGGCAGCGTCACCGAAGCGGCTGCTGTGGCCGTTGCGAAGTTGAACATTACCAGCGCAGGTGACGCGCTGCTTGCCGTAGTGGTGGATGAAAAAGCCAGCAAAGCGGCCCGCACCGACGCACTGCTCGCGATGGCGAAACTGAAAAGCCCAAGCCTCCCGAAAGCCGCCGCCGAAGCGCTCAAGGATAAGGATGCCAAGCTGCGCTCTGCCGCGCTGAAGTCGCTCATCTCCGTGGACCCGGATGGCGCGCTCAAGGCCATCGGCACCGTCCTTTCCTCGAACTCCGCAGCCATCGAGAAACAAGGAGCCGTGCTCGCCCTCGCCGAAAGCAACACTCCCGCCGCCGAGAAGCTGCTCGGCACGTTGCTCGACGATCTTATCGCCGGGAAGCTCCCGCCCGAAGTCCAACTCGATGTCTATGAAGCGGGGAAAAAGAAGCCCGGTCTCGCGGCGAAAATCCAGCAGTGGAAAACCTCCCTCCCCGCCGCCGACAAGCTGGCGAACTACAAGCTCTCCCTCGCGGGCGGCGACGCCGAGCGGGGGAAAAAGACCTTCCGCGAACACGCCACCGCCCAGTGCTTCAAGTGCCACAAAGCCGAGGGCGGCGACAGCCTCGTAGGCCCCGACCTCACCAAGATTGGCGCGACACTCGACCGCACTGCCATTTTAGAATCCATCATCTTCCCCAACGCCCGAGTCGCCCAAGGCTTCCAAATCGTCGTCCTAGAACTCAAGGACGGCAGCACCGTCGCAGGCCGGCTACTCGAAGAGTCGAACGGCCAACTCAGCGTAGAAACCGCCGACGCCGCCGGGAAACCGCAAGTCGTGAAAGTCGTCGCCGCGAACATCAAAAACCGAATCAGCGCCCCATCCCCCATGCCCGAAACCATCCGCGACCAACTCACCCGCACCGAACTCCGCGACATCGTGGAGTATCTCGCGACGCGGAAGTAGGTGCAGGGCTCACACGCATCTGAATTTTTCTGATGAAGGCGCGCAAAGCGCGGCAGGAGGGGCGGTATCATACCGCCCTGAACCACGAAGTGGTTCCCATGAAGCGGTCCTCTTCCCTGATGAAAGCGTAAGTCTTTGGGCGACCCTACGGGCCGCAGGGCGGTAGGATACCGCCCCTCCTTTCGCGTCTCCCGTGAATCCGCCAGAGAAATTTAGATGCGTGAGCCCCCTGAAGGCAGGTCGTTCATCAAACCCCCGCCCACAAAACGCCAAACGCGGTCGCCAGAGCCTCTTCCGAGTAATGGGCGAACTCGGCGTGGACGTGCGGTTTCACAGCATCCCAGCCGGGCGTCTGCCTCGCCAGTAGCACCTCCACGCGCAACCCGGCGCGCTCAAGGGCGGCGACGTGGTCGGTGATTCGCCAGCGCGGGAGATCGCCGGGATTCAGCCAGCGGTCCCACGCTTTTCGCGACCACTTGAGATACTCGTACGGGTAGCGGAAAAAGTGATCGCGGTAGTCCACGATGTGCAGCATGAACCCGCCCGGACGCAGCAGTCGCGCTAGTTCGACGAAGAGCGCGTCGGGCTCGGAGACGTGCTCCAGCACGGAGTTGGAGAGGATGCAGTCCACGCTCCCGCTCGGCAGTTCCTTCGTGGAAAGAAGACGCTGCACGCGAGCCGCCAGCTCTGTTCGACCTGCCATTTGCGCCGCGTCGGCGTCGGTATTCAGCGCGACGAAAGGCTCCAGGGAGATCGCCTTTGCCGCGCCGCGTGCGGCGAGTTCGTAGCACGAGCCGTTGGTCGCGCCGGTGCCGACTTCGAGGACCGTCAGCCCTTGCGGCCAAGTCGCGGGCTTCCGGTCGGCCATTCGCTTTTCGTAAAGGCGAACCATCGCTGCGCTGTCGGCAGCGCCGAGGTTGCCGTCGAGAAAAGGCAGCGCCTTTCGCATCCACACGGGCAGCGTCGTCGGCAGCAATCGCCGGGAGAGGCGTGCGGCGACGTAGAGCGCGTTCATTGGCTTAACAGCACGCGCCGCCGTCGCAGCACTCCGTCTTCGCGCTCGTCGCGTCGTAGTCCATCCCTTTCGTCTCGCGTGGATGCCGCTCGCGGGCAACGCAGTCGAACGGTGCCGCTGCCGCAAGCACCACGGGCACGAGCGGCTGCACGGGCTCGAACATCCCGGCGTAAGGCTCGCGCATCAGCGTATCGAAAGTTTTCCCGCACACCGCCTCGCGCACGCCGCGCCGATAGACGTGGCCGTCGTCGTCCGCTGCTTCGCTGAATGGGCCTTTGTAAATCACCGCTTGTTTCAGTTCCATGCATGGCTCGCCGGTGCCTTTGAACGCCTCGATCGTCACCGAGCGGAACTCGATGCCGCCCACCGTCTGCCACGGCTGTGCGTCGCGCTTTAGGATGCGGACGCCTTGGAAACCGGCATCCACGAACGCCTGCAAAAATCCCGTCTCCGTCAGCGCGCCGCTGATGCAGCCGCTCCACAGCACCGCGTCGTTTTGCAGCTCCAGCGGCACTTCCTCATCGCCCACGATGTCGCTAATCACCGCGCGGCCCGTCCCTTTTAGCACGCGGAAAATCTCCGCGAAGAGCTGCGGCTTCAGCTCCGGGCTCACGAGGTTCAGCACGCAGTTGGAGACCACCACATCCACGCTGGCCGAGGGCACCAGCGGCTCTTCCGCGCGCAGTTTGTCCACGAGCCCTTCGGCCTTTAGGAAAGCATCCGCCCCCGCGATCGGCGCGCTCTTTAGCGCAGCGTCGAGCTTGGTTAAATCGAGCGCCAGATCCTGAATGCGTCCTTTGCGAAACTCCACGTTCGAGAAGCCGATGCGCTCCGCCACGATGGGCGCATTGCGTCGGGCGACTTCCAGCATGTCGTCCGTCATATCCACGCCGATGACGCGACCCTTCGGCCCGACCACTTGCGAGGCGATGAAGCAAATCTTCCCCGTCCCGCTGCCTAAATCGAGGACCGTCTCCCCTTCGCGCACATGCTGGCTTGGGTCGCCGCAGCCGTAGTCTTTTTCGATGACTTCTTGCGGGATGACTTTCAGGTATTTCGCATCGTATTGCACCGGGCAGCAGAGCGCAGGCTCGCAGCATTGTGCGCCAGCGGCGTAGCGATCTTTCACGGCGTTTTCGATATTCAGTTGGAGTTTGCTCATTGCGCGGAGCATTTGCGGAAACCGGGCAACTGTCCATTGCGGAAAGCAAAACGGGGGATTCCGCTTGGAGAAAGTCCACCCGTTCGCCAATGGTCGCGGCGTCCATGCGACTGCTCATTATCAATTACGAATTCCCGCCGCTCGGTGGCGGCGCGGGGAACGCCACGGCGTGCCTCGCCCGCGAATGGGCGGCAGCGGGCCACGCCGTCGAGGTGCTCACGGGCGGGTTCCGCGGACTGCCCGCACGGGAGATTCGCGACGGCTACACCGTGCGCCGACTCCCCACACCCCGCGCGCAACAAGGCCAGTGCAGCGTGCCCGAGATGTGCGCCGTCATGGCCGCATCGTGCGCCGCCGTCATGTGCGGGCCAAAGCCGGACATCGTCATCGCTTTCTTTTCCATCCCCGGCGGACCGGCGGCGGCGCTGCTGCGACTCCTGCGCGGCGTGCCCTACATTGTCTCCCTGCGCGGCGGCGACGTGCCCGGCTTCGATGCAAAGAACCTCGCCCGCCTCCACGCCCTCACGAACCCATTCACCGCCCTCATCTGGCGCAACGCCCGCGCCGTCGTAGGCAACAGCGCCGGCCTCTGCAAACTCGCCCGCGACTTCATGCCGGGGCTCCCCGTGCCCGAGATTCCCAACGGCGTGGACACCGCACGTTTCTCCCCCGCCGTGGCCAGCGCGCGGGCTTGCTGCGAGCTGCTTTTCGTCGGGCGACTTGCTGCGCAAAAAGGCGTGGATGTCCTCCTGCGAGCCCTCGCCGAGATACCGGGCGCATGGCGGCTGCGCATCGCGGGCGACGGGCCAGAACGCGAACGCCTCACCGCTTTATCCGCATCGCTCGGGCTCGCGGAGCGCGTCGCATTTCTCGGCTGGGCGCAGCGCGACGAACTGCCCGCGCTCTACCGCAGCGCGGATATTTTCGTCTTCCCGTCCTACGATGAAGGGATGCCCAACGTCGTCCTGGAGGCCCTCGCCAGCGGTCTCCCCATCGTCGCCACCCGCATCGCCGGGACCGAGCAACTCGTCCAGCACGGCACGAACGGCCTCCTCGTTCCGCCCGGCGACCCGGCAGCATTTGCCGCCCAGCTACGCCCCCTCATCGCCGATAGCATGAAGCGGCGCGCGATGGGGGAAAGCAGCCGCACTCTCGCAGTCGAGCAGTTCTCGTGGGCGCGCTCAGCGGCGGCTTACGAGCGGCTGTTTTGACCCCCGGCACCGCAGAAGCCGAACCCGTCCTCATCCCCCTCGACTCCGGCGAGCGGCAGTTTACGTCGCCAAATCGCTGCGGTTAGCGGGGCTTCCGCAAGTTGCGGAGTTGCCGGGCAAGCTCGGCGTCGGCGCGCTCCATGTCTTCGAGCAGGCTGTTCACGGAAATCGCCATCCCGCCAAACGTGATCACCGTTTGGGCGACGAGCGTATCATCGGAGGCCACGGTCATGTCGTGCTCGCCCGCATACTTCGCTACGAGACGCTCTAGCACATCGTCGGCGGTCTTTTTGGATGCGGAATAGAATACCTGAACGCCCGATGGCAGCTTCTCCGAGGTGTTCTTTTTCCCCTGCCCGTCGAAAACGATCACCACGCGTGTCCCGGTCGTGTCCTGATAGGCCGTAAGGCGGGCGATGAGTTGCTCGCGAGCAGCCTCCGCATGCCGACGGTGCAGCGCGCAGAGTTCCGGCCATCCGAAAATCACGCTATGAGCATCGACGAGCAGGAAGCGCATGAAGCATGAAAACGAAGCAGCGAATCGCGACGTTCGTCACGATTCGCTGCTTCGGAAAATTACTTAGAAACAGGAGAGAGCTACTCGGCGGCAGCTTTCTCGACCTTCTCGGCCTTCTTTTTCACTGCTGGTTTTTTGACGGCCTTGGCTTTGCCCAGACCAGCTTTCACCTTCACTTTTTTGCGTTCGATGTAGGCTTCGCGGCGTTTCTTCTTTTCGGTTTTGTTGTATTGTTTACCCATGAGGATTGAAATTGAGGGGCGCTCGTTACGGGAAAGCGCAATGCCGGTCAACCGCTATTCCATCATTCGTTCGCACTTCGTGCCTTCTTTTCTGAAATCGCCGTTGACGGATGCTGTAATTTCAATAAACCGCTCCGCGCCGATTTGCCGCCGACCTTGTAGGGATGCGGGATTTTAGCAAAAACACTCACATCTCTATTTATGTCACGTAGCTATATTTTTTCTTCTGAATCCGTCGGCGAAGGCCATCCAGACAAGGTCTGCGACACCATCTCCGACGCCATCCTCGACGCCTGCCTCGCGATTGATCCCAAGAGCCGCGTCGCCTGTGAAACCTTCGCCAAGAGCAATATGGTCGTTGTCGGTGGTGAAATCACCATCCCGAAACTTCAGGACAAAAAGAAAGGCACGACCAAGCCCATCGACGAAGTCATCAACATCGGCAAAGTCATCCGCGACGCCGTGCGCGGCATCGGCTACACGAACGACGACGACGTATTCCACGCCGACAAGCTCTTCATCAACAACTACCTCACCATCCAATCGCCCGACATCGCGCAGGGCGTCGATGCCGCTGAGGCCGATGGCAAAAAGCACGCCGAGCAAGGCGCAGGCGACCAAGGCATCATGTTTGGCTACGCCTGCAACGAGACTCCGGAGCTCATGCCAGCGCCCATCATGTATGCACATCTCCTGGGTCGCGAACTCACCCGCATCCGCAAGGCGGGCAAGCTCGCCAAGTGGCTCCGCCCCGATGCGAAGTCGCAAGTCTCCGTCGAGTATGTGGACGGAAAGCCCACGCGCATCGTGAACGTCGTCATCTCCACCCAGCACTCCGCCGACGTGGAGCACGCGGTCATCGAGAAATTCTGCATCGAGCAGATCATCAAGAAGGTGCTGCCAAAAGCGATGCTCACCAAAGACACCGAGTATCTCATCAACCCGACCGGCAAATTCGTCGTCGGTGGCCCACAGGGCGACAGCGGCCTCACCGGGCGCAAAATCATCGTGGACACCTACGGCGGCATGGGACGTCACGGCGGCGGCGCATTCTCCGGCAAAGACCCGAGCAAAGTGGACCGCAGCGCCGCCTACATGGGCCGCTGGGTGGCAAAAAACGTCGTCGCCGCTGGGCTCGCCTCGCGCTGCGAAGTGCAGTTTGCCTACGCCATCGGCCATCCGCAGCCCGTCAGCGTGCATGTGGACAGCTTCGGCACCGGCACCGTATCGGACGACGTCATCCTCAAAGCCGTGCTGCAAGTCTTCTCCTTCAAGCCCGCCGACATCGTGAAGCAGCTCGACCTCCTGCGCCCCATCTACAGCAAGACGACAAACTACGGACACTTCGGAAAAACCGACCCCGACCTCACATGGGAGCGCACAGACAAAGCCGCCGCGCTAAAAAAGGCTGCCGGTAAGTAATCCTCATTTTCACAAAGACGGCACCGGCTGAAAAGTCGGTGCCGTTTTTTGTTTCCCGGAATGCTTGGCTGAATTGACACCCACAGCGCAGGCGGCATTGTGCGCGGCGATGAATTTAGGACAGATACTCGCCGCGTGACGGATTTTTTGCTCAAGCTCTGTGGCCTGAAAGTCGAAGGGGCTTCGCGGGTTTCTGGCGTCGAGTTTGCGCTGCGCAATGGCGCGTGGCTGGGCTGGGTCGTCGCGCTTGCCGTGGTGCTGGCGGTGTTGGCTTGGGCTTCGTATGGGCGGGATGCGCGCTCGCTGCTTTCGCCGGTGAAAAGGCGCGTGCTCACTGCGCTGCGGATGATTCTTTTCGCTCTGCTGCTCTTGCTGCTGCTGCGTCCGGTGCTGGCGTTCACGGTGGATAGCACAATTCGCCGCACGCTGCTGACGCTGGTGGATGCGAGCGCCAGCATGAAGATTGCAGACCCACGATTTGACCCGGCGGACTTGAAGCGGGCGGCGATTGCGCGCGGGATGCTCGATTTGAAAAAAGGGCTGGAGCAGACGCTGGATGCCACGAACGCAAAGGCCGTGAAGGCGCTGCCTCGTGGGGAGGTGATGCGCGAGATGCTGAATGCGCCGAAGCTGGAGCTGTGGTCGGCGCTGCGTAAGGAGCTGGATGTGGCGGCGTTTTCCTTTGGCAAGACGTTGAGCGAAGTGCCGATGGAGTCGTCGCCCACGCGCCCGGCGGCTTGGCTGGATGCGGTGAAGCCGGAGGCGACGGCGACGGCGCTGGGCGACTCGTTGCGCGAGCTGCTGAATCGCAAACGCGGGCAGGCGTTGGCGGGGATTTTCTTGGCGACGGATGGCGCGAGCAACTTTGGTACGTCGCCGCTGGAGGCTGCGGAGCTGGCGCGCTCGGAGGGCGTGCCGCTGTTCATCTACGGCGTCGGCATCACGTCGCCGCGCGACATCATCGTGGGGAATTTGACGACGCAGGAGGTGGCCTTTGTGAGCGATGAATTGCCGGTGACGGTGCGCGTGCGGGGGCAGGGGATGCGCGGGGAAAATGCGAAGGTCGTGCTCCGGCTCGTGCCTCTGCCGGATGGCGGGGATGGCGCGGTGGTGGCGGAGAAAGAGGTGCAATTTGGCGACGATGAATCTGCGCTGGTGAGCGTCCCTTTTACCCCGAAAGCCATCGGCAACTACGAGTTGCGCGCGAGCGTGGAACCTCGTGCGGATGAGGCTTCGCAGGACAATAACGCGGCGGCGCAGCGCATCCGCGTCGTGGACTCCAAGGTGAAAGTCCTCTACGTGGAAACGACACCGCGCTGGGAGTATCGCTACTTGCAGAGCACGCTGTTGCGGGACCGTCGTATCGAGCTGAAGACGGTGCTGCTGGAGGGCGACGCGGGGATCGCGGAGGGGCCCAACTCACCGTTTCTGCCGAAGGTGCCGGAGACCAAAGAGGAACTCTTAAAGTACGACCTGATCATCCTCGGCGATGTGTCGCCGACGCGCTTCTCGGCGTCGCAGATGTCGGCGCTGGAGGAGTTCGTCCAGCGGTTCGGGGGCTGCATGTTGTTTGTCGCGGGGCCGAGGTTTTCACCATCGTCGTTTATGGGGTCTGCGTTCGAGAAGCTCCTGCCCGTGGAGTTGGACCCCGCTGCCGCACAGCTCGCGCCGAATGCGGGGACGAGTGTGGAGCTTACGGCGCAAGGCCGGGCGCATCCCATCTTCAAACTGAGCGAGAGCGAGACGGAGAACGTGGCGGCGTGGCGGCAATTCGGGAAGCTGTTCTGGGTGGCGCGCGTCCTCCGCGCTAAGCCCACCGCGCAAGTGCTGCTGGTGGATGCGGACAACTCGCGCGCAAACCGTCACGGTAAGCTCGTCATCGCCGCCGAGCATCAGCTCGGGCTGGGGCGTGTGATGTGGATGGGCACGGACAACACTTGGCGCTGGCGGCGGAATACCGGCGAGCGATTTCACACCCTGCTATGGGGCCAACTCGCGCAGAAGCTCGGGCTGCACCACCTACTCGGCGGCAGCAAGCTCACGCAGCTCTTGGTGGACAAGCAGACCTACGCCGCAGGCGAGCGCGTGAGCGTCTCTGGGCGGCTATACAACGCCGATTTCACCCCGCTACGCGACCCGACGGTGCCCGCCAGTTTTGTCGTGGAAAAGGGAACGCCGCAGGAAGTCACCCTGCGCGCCGTGCCGGACCAGCCGGGGATGTATCGCGGGGATTTCGTCGCGTCCACGCCGGGGACGTATCACTTTTCGACCAAGCGCGACGCGGCCACCGTGCTGGAGTTCAGCGTCACGGTGCCGCGCTACGAGAGCGGCGAGACGGCGATGAATGAGACGCTCTTGCGCCAAATGGCCGATGCCAGCGGCGGCGCATTTTTCCGCGAGGAGACGCTGTGGCAGCTCCCGGCAGCCATCTCGGCCAAGGCAGACCGCGTCTCCACGACCATTGACGGCGAGCTGTGGGCCTCGCCGCTCTTCTTCCTCCTCGTGCTCCTCATCGGTAGCGCGGAATGGGTGCTGCGGAAGAAGTGGCAGTTGAAATGACGTCACTTACGCTCGCCATTCGCCCACAGCGCACACGCGGGCAGGACGAAGATGAATGTCGCCAACAAGCACCAGCCTACGCCGATGCCGCAAAGTAGGCCGAGGCCGCGCAGCGCGGGGTTCTCTGCCCATGCGAGGGAGCTGAAGCCCACGCATGTCGTCAGGCCGCTGAGGAGGAGCGGCTTCATCAGCGTGGCCAACTCTTCTTTTGCGGAGCCGGAGCGCATGGCGAGGGCGATGTAGATGCCGTAATCCACGCCCACGCCGAGCACGAGAGGGAAGGCGAGGATGTTGAAAAGATTCAGGCTGATGCCCAGCGATTGCAGCGTCGCCAGCATCGCGCCGATGGAGAGCAGCAGGCCCAGCATCGTGATCAGGACAGGCTTCCACGCGCGGAGGAGAATGGTGAGGAGCACGATGTTCATGCCGATCATCAGCAGGGTGAGCTGCTGCATTTTCCGCCCGGACCAGCCTGCGAGTTCCGTCAGAGTGAGGCTCCAGCCAGACAGCCCGACTTTCACGCCGGGGACTTGGAGCGCGGTGCGGAGGGCGATGACGTCGGCTTCGTTGGCGGGGGCTTTTGCGGGTTTGAGGTGGCCGATTCCGAGCGGGTGCGTCCGGCTGAGGCTGCCATCAATGAGAAACCACCACGCGCTACTCGGCGGGAGATTCTTGCGCCAATCAACGACATTCAACTCGCCTTTCACCGCCGCAGTCAGCGCGTCGAGTACGCCCGCAGCGGCGGTGTACTGCTCTGGCGGGAAATCGTTCGCTTTCAGCGCAGCGTCGAACGCAGCCCGGCTCGCGACGAGGTCCACTTGGGCACCGAGGCTTGCGGCGTTGGCGGTCATGCGTGCGGGCGAGGTGGCGAGACCGGCGGGCGTGCTCACGGAGGTAAAAAGCCCGCCTTCGCCGATGAGCTGCATCCATGCTTTCTCAGCCTTGGCCCACGACGCGGAGAGTTCCTCTTGCGTGGGCGCTTCGATGACGGCGAGGACGGACTCGATGCGGTCGGGATCCAACCGGGCCATGATCGTGCGGAGCGCGTGGCCCGCGTTGCTGTGCAGCGGCTCCAGCGATCTCGGATTGAGGTCGAACGGCAGATTCCGGCCCGGCAAAAATGCCGTCACCGCGAACCCGCACATCACCAGCAAGCCCGGCCCAAGGATGCGCCACGGGCGCGACATCGCGATGGGCGGCAGAAGCGGCACGAGGCGGCAGAGGTAGTGGGCACCCAGCATCGTCACCGCTGCGAGGCCGAGCCCGCCGAGGATCGAGTTCATGCTCGTCGGCGTCCACAGCACGTCGAAGTTCCGCACCACCCACGCGACGCCTGCGATGTGCGCGACCACGACCAAGGCGATGAGCACTTTGCGCAGCCACGGCAGCAGGCGGAGGCCGAGGAAGAACCAGAACAGCGTCATCATCGCCATCGCCGCGATGATGATGCCGCACGCGATCAAAACCCCGAGCTGCCGGTAGCCCGCCGAGCCGCTCCACAGTAGGCACAAGAACGCCGCCGCCGTGGTGATAGACCCAAACCAAATCCCCGAGCCATGAACCCGCAGCGCCCCCGCGATGGACGCTTCGTGCGACATCCCCTTCGCTTGCTCTGCGAGGTAAAACGCATACAGCACCATCGCGAAATCCACGCCCAGCCCCACGAGGATCGCGCACAGGCCAACGGTGATCATATTCAGCGAGCCGAAGAGCAACGCCCCGCTCGCAATCGCCAGCACGCAAGTCACGACCAGCGCGAGGATGATCGCCAGCAGCGGACGCCACCGCCGGAACCCCGCATAGAACGTGAGCGCCACCAGCAAGATGCTGCTGTTCACCGTGCTGAAGATGTCGCCTTTCAACTTCCCCGCCATTTCGGAGACGTATGCGGTCCGGCCTGTGCAGAGGATTTGCGGCTGCGGCCCATTCTCGGCGGGCCACGCAGCGATCACGCGCTTTTTGAAATCCTCGTATTTTCGCATCGTCTCGTTGCACGCGGGCTCGTCGAGATTGTCCTGCTTGCAATGCGCCATGATGAAGCGGAAGCGCGGGTCTTCCTTTGGTTCCGCACGACCTGGGCGTACCGCCTTTAGTGCGGGAAAAACGATACCCAGCGGGTCATACTGCAATTCCGCTACCGCCGTGCCTAATCCCGCATCGTGCTTCGCCCGCAGCCGCGCGAGCCGCGCCGTGATGGCTTCCGGCTGGAGTGCCGCTACGAGTGGCGCGATGTCCTCTTGGTTCAGCATCAGAGGCAGCGCCACTGCGCGCAGTTCCTCCAGCCCGCCGGGGGCTTCCAGGGGCGAACGCTCCATCACCCGCACCACCCACGGCTCCTTTGCCAGGGCTTCTGCGAAGTGCGTCGAGTAAGCGTCCATTTTCACATCGTCTGAGTCCGCCAGCAGCCCGAACACCAAATCCCGCGCGGAGCTGAACTCTCGGTCATTCAGTTTATAAATTGCCACGCTCTCGAAGTGCCCCGGCAACATATCCAGCACGTCGCTATTGAGCGACAGGCGACGTTGCACCAGTTCCCTTGCTCCAAGAAATAAAATGACAACGATCCAAAAAATCGTCCACGGCTTATGCACGATCCACTGCGCGACGCGGTCTGAGAATCGCATCAGCGGATGAGCGAAAGTTGATAGGTCACCTTTTCGCCATCGTGCTCAAATGAGCCCGCGCCGCCCGCCACAGGCCGCTCCGCAAGCTGCCCCCACACGACGAGATGCCCCGGCAACTTCGCGCCGCGCGGCAGCTCCCGCGCCCCACGAGCGAGTGGCCCTTCAAAGCGAACGTGCGTCTTGTCTGAAAGCACGCGCAGCAGCGAAACGCCCGCGCCTTTCCCAAACTCCAGCCGCCCTCCCTGCGCGCCTTGCGACACCACCAAGTCCCCAATCACGCTGCGCCCGCCGCCTTCATACCGCACTTGGCCTGTTGCCGTGCGTCCACCGGAGATCGGCGCAAACGGGTGCTGCGAAGTCGCGCAGCCAGCGAGCGCCAGCGCGGTGAAAAGAGAAAGACGGGCAATCATGCCGCGCGAGATGCCCGATGTTCCCGAACAGCGCAATTATCTTCTACCAAAGACGTAGGTGCAAAAGTCGGAGGCGCAGCGTAGCTCGACTTTCCAAAGTCGAGTTTGGACGTCTCCATCAGAGAGGAGGTTCTGCTTTTCCGCAGCCGTCACTCGACATTGGAATGTCGAGCTACGTTTTTTTAAACTGCCACGCTCGCGCCGATGCGATGGGACTCAAGGGCGGCGGCGAAGATTTCGTGCGAGGCTACGGCTTCGTCGGGCGTGGCGCAGCCGAAGCGGTCGCCGAGTTCGCCTGCCCGTTCCATTAAATAGGCGGCCCACATTTGCTGGATGACGTCGGGGAAGCCGGGCTCGAAGATGCCGCCGGTGACGGTCTTAAACTGGGTGCTGAAGCCGAGGTCGGTGCGTTTCCACCACTGCTCTTTGCCGCGCTCGAAGAGCCAGAGTGTCTTGGGTTCGGCGGTGCTAAAGCGGACGCCGCCGTCGGTGCCGAGGACTTCGATGAACCACGTATTTGTCGCGCCTGGCATGAGGCGTTTCATTTCCAGCCGAAGGGGAACTTGCTCCCCGCCGACGCTGGTCCAGCCGTGGACGAGTGCGTTGTCCCACGTATCGCAGGCGACGCTGCCGCCTTTGCCATCGGGCCTTTGCGGGTAGCCGCGCTGGAGTTGCGCGAAGACGCGGGAGGGGCTCCAGCCGAGGCGGAGCGGGAGGTGGCAGGCGTGCATCCCGAGGTCGTTGAGGACGCCGCCTTCGCCGCAGGTGGCATTGAGGCGCTTCCAGTTGGCGGGCTTGGTGGCGTCGAGATCGCTGCTGTGGTGGAAGCCGGAGACGACTTCGAGGATGCGCCCGATTTTGCCGCTGGCGGCTGTGGCGAATGCGCGTTGGCCACCGGGGAAGAAGGGCATCTCGGAGCTGCATCGGACGAAGCGCCCGCTGGCTTTTACCGCTGCGGCGATGCGGCGGGCGGCGGGGAGATCGATGCCGAAGGGCTTCTCGGCGAAGAGGTCTTTGCCGGCGGCGAGGACGTCGCAGTAGATTTTCTCGTGGAGGTTGTGCGGGACGGCGACATAGACGACGTCAATCTCCGGGTTGGCGAGGAGTTCGTGGTAGTCGGTGACGCGCTGGGTGCAGCTCGGGATGCAGTCGAACCAGCCAAGCGTGGCGGGGTTCAAATCGGCGACGGCGGTGAGGACGGGGCGGATGGTGACATCCGTCATAGCGCACCAGCGGGCAAATGCGCTGGCCATTTCGCGGCCCATGAGACCGCCTCCGATGATGCCGATTTTGACGTTGGTTTGGGACATAAAGTTTTAAGCGGCGGTGTGGGTGCAGGCGAGGTCACGGACGGGCTCGATGCCCCAGCGAGCGGCGACATCGAGGAGGTCGGGCGTGAGTTCCCAGCGGTCGGGCGCGGGGTCGCCGGTGAAGCTCGGGTTGCCGCCTTTGAGGTCCATGCAGCCTTTGTTATTCCCGAACTCGGAGATGTGGGCGACTTCGTCGGCGGAGAGCGTGATGTTGGGCGTGGCGGCGAGTTCGGCGATTTTCTCCTCGATGGTTTTCACCGTGACGCCGTTCGTCTGCGGGACTTCTTGGATGAGCGTGGGGATGACACTCTTTACCGGCGATTGGCTGAGGTTCCAGATGCTGGCGAGCTGCATCATGGTGAGTCCGTGCTTTTCAGCGATGGAGCGGATGGCGTCGAGTTTTGCGCTGCCATTTTCCACCCAGCCAGCGGGGCGGAAGGTGCGGTGGTCGCGAGGGCCGAAGATGTGACCGGGGCGCACGTCGTCGTGGAACAGCCCGCCATGATCGACGACGCGGGTGATGAGATCGACGCCATGTTTCTCTGCGGCACCGAGGGCCATTTGTCCGGGCCAAGGCTCCAGCGGATTGAGGATAATCATCGCCCAATCCATGAGCGCACCGAAGCGTTCGAAACTGAGGATGATGTCGAGGGTAAAGCCGTTCGCGGGGCCGGGGGCGATGCCGAGCATGTCGGTCATTTTCTGGTCTTGCACGCCGACCATTGCCTTCCACACCGAGTCTTGCGAGTAGCCGATGCTGTCGGGGTTGTGGAGCATGAGGCAGTCGAGGCGGTCGGTGCCGAGGGAGCGGAGTTGGCGCTCGGTGGCCATCTTCACGTAGTCGGGAAAATCGCGCGGCTGGCGAAGGCGCGGGTCGGTGAAACGAGGGAAGCCCTTCGAGCCGTCGCGAGCGGCGGCATAGTCGTGGCCGATGATCCCGACGAGGCAGTAAGTGTCACGCGGCACGCCTTTGAGCGCGCGACCGAGTGCTTCATCGGCAGCGCCGCTGCCATAGACGTCCGCCGTCATAAAGGTGCGGATGCCGGCTTCGTAAGCGCGGCGGATGCAGGCGTCGAAGCGGGATTCTTCGATGGCTTCGCCGAAGTTCATGTAGCGGCCACCGTTCCAGGTGCCGTAGGCAGTGCGTGTGATATTCATCATGGGTGCAGAGTTGGATGAAATTGCTCGCGAATGGAAAGACCGATTTTGGCGAGAACCGTACAATCCTTGGTTTTATGCCTCATTCACCACATCGATCACCTTCTGTAGGCAGTGCGTGGATGTTCATGTTGGCTGAGAGATTGAGCGCGAGGCCGAAGCGCTCAATCGAGCATCGCAACCGACCGGAGCGGAGGGGGAAATTGGAGACGGTATTCTCGTGGAACGACGCGCACGGAAACTCGAACTGCGTCATCTTTCGGGCGACTGGGGTTCGGGGCAGGGTAGTGGAAATGACGGGCCCTTGTGTTCGAATCTACGGCCTCCCACTGTCGTAAATCGCGCGCACTTCTTCCGCGGTGATGGCTCGGGAGAGGATGGCGAATTCGTCGAGGGCGGCGGCGAGTTGGCGCTTGGTGTCGCCGCGCCAGTTGGCGAGTTCGGCGGTTCCGATTTGCAGCGCGGGCGGGGTGAATGATGCACCGCGCCCGACTTGTGCCGCAACAGCCCGCCTCCACTACCGTGCCAGAGCGCGTTCATCCTAGCCCGAACCCGATACGGCTCTGCCTTCGCTCCTCGTGGGCACCGTCGTGAGAAAGACTTACGAGTAGAGTTTCGTGTAGCTGGAGGCGATCTGATCGAGGAACTGGCTTTGGTCCCCGGCCCACCACTTGTTTGAAAATATCTCCACTTCGCGATGTCCGGTGAAACCCGTTGCGTCCACCCAGTCGCTGATTTCGCGGATGTGGATGCAGCCTTCGCCCATGAGGCCGCGGTCATTGAGCAGGTCGGTCGTCGGCGTCTTCCAATCGCAAATATGGAACGCGTGCAGGCGTCCGGTGCGGCCGGCGAGATCGATCTGCTCCTTCAACTCCGGATCCCACCACACGTGATAGACATCCACCGCGATGCCGAGCGACTTCGGGGAGCCGAGCGCGTCGCAAATCTCGTGTGACTGGCGCATCGTGTTCACCGCGCTGCGGTCGTCGGCATACATCGGGTGTAACGGCTCGATGGCCAACTTCACGCCGGCCTGCTCCGCAGTGGGTAAAACCGCCGCGATGCCCTCGGCGATCTGCTTTCGCGATTCCGTGAGGCTCTGCCCCGGAACAGCGCCGCAAACCAAGACAATGAGCGGAGCCCCGATCGCGTGCGCCTGCTCGATGGCCTTCAGATTGTCATCGATCGCCGCCTGTCGCCCGGCAGTCGTCGCCGATGGGAAAAAGCCACCACGGCACAAGCTGACCACCTCCATCCCCGAATCCGCCGTCTGGCGCTTCACCGTAGCAAGGTCGCGGCCTTCCAATGCCTGACGCCAGATCGTGATCCCGGTCACCCCTCGCCTTGGAAACTCTGCGAGGCATTGCTCGAGGTTAAGGGGCTTGGTGGTGATGGTGTGGACGCAAAGTCGGCTCATGGCGGACGACTAAATCAGTTTCCTTGTGGCTGGTAAAACAGTGCTTTCCGATGATGATGGGCGGAAATACCGATGGAACTCTACCAACTCAAATACTTCCTCGAAGCCGCTCGGCAGCGAAATTTCACCCGTGCTGCTGCACATCTGCATTTGGCCCAGGCAGCGCTGAGTGAGCAAATCCGGAAGCTCGAAGCGGAACTCGGCACGCCGCTCTTTAATCGAGGTCGGCGCGAAACCGTGCTCACCGCTGCCGGGGAGACTCTTCGCGCTCACGCGGAGGTCCTCCTGGAGCGCGCCGACGCTGCGAGGCAAGCGGTGCATGATGTCGTCGGACTACGCGGCGGACGGCTCACAATCGGTGCCATACCCTCTGTCAGCGCGTGCCTGCTTCCTTCCGTGATTGCCGCGTTTCGCAAGCTGCATCCCCTTGTCGAACTCGCCCTCTTTGAAGGTACGTCGGAAGCCGTTGCTCAATCGGTCGAAAGCGGACGTGTCGAGTTTGGTATCGTGCAGCTACCCACGAGCAGCGGTGATTTTGAGGAGCATCCGTTATTTAGGGAACCATTCGTTGTGATTGTCGCGAAGTCTCATCCTGTCGCGAGACAGCGCTCCATCAGCCTCGCCAAGCTCAACGGTGAACCCTTCATTCTTTACAAAGGCCGGGCTCGAGATACCGCATTGGCCGCGTGCCGAGTCGCCGGATTCGAGCCCCGTATTGCGTGTGAAAGCAGCGAATTGGAAACGATTCGCTCCCTCGTCGGTGCCGGCTTGGGCGTTGCCATTTTACCCAGACTCGCGACCCGGCAGTGCCCGGACAACTGTTCCGTTGTGCTCCTGCGTGGCGATCCCGTCGAACGTGAGGTCGCTGTGCTGAGCCGCACGGGGCACACTGCATCTCCGAGCGCAGGTGTGTTTCGCAAATTGGTTGCCGCGCTGAGCTTTCGACCACGACGATGATCATCGCCAGCAGGCTCATGCGAAGAATCTGTCGTTTCCATTTCGCAAAAGTTCTGGCATCTCGGCGGGCATGACTCGTGACGAAGCCATCGCCCGTTTACAGCCCTTTCTCGGAAAAGACCTGCGCCCGCTCGCCGATGCGCACGGCGTGACGGTGTGGAAGGACGGCAAGAAAAACAAGGGCTGGGCCGGGATGGAAGTGGAGCGGTTGCTCGGACACCCGCAGGATTCGAAGCAAGAGCCGGATTTCGGCACGTTTGAGCTGAAGGTTGTGCCCGTAGTCCGCGATTTCCTCGGGCGATGGAGTGTTAAAGAGACGATGGCCGTTACGATGATCGATCCGAAGAACGTGCTGGAGATGCCGTTCGAGCACAGCCATCTGCTCGACAAATTGAGCGCCTTGCTCATCTGTGCCCGCGTTTTTACCAGCGAGAAAGACGACTCGTCGCTCTTGCTGAAGACGGGCGGCTTTGACCTCGGCGACGGCGAGACATTCCGCGAAGTGCAGGCGGACTACGAAGTCGTGCGCAAGACGCTGCGCGAAGGCGGCGAGCTTACCGGTTGGATGGGCAACCTCGTGCAGCCTCGCACAAAGGGCTCCGGCAAAGGCGCAAAGACGTTCGCATTTTACGCGAGGACCGGGTTCGTCTCGCGGATGTTGAAGCTGAACGGGTGAGGGCGAAAAAGAGTCGAAGATTCCGATTGCCGAACAGCGCGCGGGCTCATAGGTTCCGCGCCCTCTTAAAAAACGGCGCTATCGTCTAGAGGCCTAGGACACAGCCCTCTCAAGGCTGGTACACGGGTTCGAATCCCGTTAGCGCTACCATTTCCCCCCAATCTAGCCGGGCTGCAAAATCATCCTCGTCTCCCGCGGGAGGAGCGCCCATGTTGAGCGGACTTTGAAGCGTCCAACTACCAATCCAGCTCCACTCCGGCGAGTCCTTGTCCTCGTCGATGAATCGAACATCACCAGTTCCGCGAAGGCGGCCAATCGGAAGCTCGATTGGCTGGCGCTTCGGGATCACCTCGTCGGCACACGCGAGCTCATTGAGATGGTCGTTTACGCGGGTTTGCCACCGGCCATGCCGGATTGGCAATCGGAGCGGGATAAGAAGAACAAGTTTCTCCACTGGCTGCGCTCGCACGGCTTTCTCGTCGTGGCGAAAGATGGCTCGCCGAGCGCGGAGTCGCACTACAAGGCGAACGTGGATGTGATGATGGCGATTGATGCCGTGGAGTTGTCCGTCGAGATGCGGCCCGATGTAGTCGTCCTCATTACCGGTGACGCCGATTTTGCCCACCTCGCGCTGCAACTACGGCGGCGCGGAATCCGCGTCGAAGCAGCATCCACTGCGCAGACTCTAGGCGCGGGACTCAAGACGGCGGTGAACGAGTTCATCGACCTCGGGCCAGTGTTGGAGGGGTTCGATTCGCTGGCGTGATGTCGTGTCAGCGAACAAGGCGACACTGTCGGGGCCGGAACAAAAGCGGAATGGAGACGGAACAAAAGCGGAATGGGCAAAAACGGGCGCGCATCAGCGCG
>CANIWM010000081.1 GCA_947471505.1 Chthoniobacteraceae bacterium
CTAAAAACGGCAGTTGAACGGATTTTCAGAGAAAAATGAGCCTTGGACGGGTGAGTGATTTTCAACTGCTCCGCAGTTGGCAATTTCCAGAGTAAAATACCCTATTTTTCGGCCTCAAAAACGGGGTCAACTGCCGTTTTTAGGGTAAATGAACATCGCCTGACGCTACATGGATCCAGTCGGATCTGGCACCCGCGCCCAATTCGAGCGCACAATGGTAAACCCTTCGCCACGCACTCTTCTATTTATGAAAATATTCGCCTTCGCCTTACTCACACTTCTCACGGGCAGACTTACCGCCGCCGATAAGCCCAACATCCTCTTCATCGTCGCCGACGACATGGGGTTCTCGGACGCTGGTTGTTACGGCGGCGAGATTCAGACGCCCAATCTGGATCGTCTTGGAGCGAGCGGGCTCCGATTTTCCCAGTTCTATAACACCGCGCGCTGTTGGTCTTCGCGGGCGGCGATTTTGACTGGCTACTACGCCCAGTCGGTCCGCCGGGATAAGACGACCGACCTTAAACTGCCCGCAGTTTACGGCGCCGCCGGTGCGAATGGAGTGCGTCCGCGCTGGGCGCAGTTGTTGCCGGAGTATCTCAAGCCGCTCGGCTATCACTCCTACCATTCCGGCAAGTGGCACGTGGACGGCAGGCCGCTCGCCAACGGCTTTGAGCATTCGTATGAGAGCGGGAACGGCCAAGGGTTTTTCTCCGCACAGGGGCACTCCGAGGACAATGTGAAGCTGCCTGCGGGCGGGGTGGACGGCAGCTACTACTCGACCGTCGCCATCGCCGATTACGCGGTCAAACACCTCAAGGAGCACGCGGCGAAATATCCCGGCCAGCCGTTTTTTGAATACCTCGCTTTTCACTGCCCGCATTTTCCGATTCAGGCGCTACCGGAGGACATCGCGATTTACAAAGACCGCTATACGTCTGGCTGGGACGCGATTCGCGCGGAGCGTTTGGCGAGGATGAAGAAACTGGGCATCCTGAATTGCGAACTATCGCCGCTTGCCCCGGCGACCGAGCCAAGCTGGAACCTCCCCGAAGAGGTCCTGCGCAAACGCATCGGCGAAAATGAAGTCGGCCACGCGGTCCCGTGGGACAGCCTGACGGCGGGCGAGAAGGGTTTTCAGGCGGCAAAGATGGCCGTTCACGCAGCGATGATTCACCGCATGGATATTGAAATCGGCCGTGTGCTCGAACAGATCAAAACGATGGGCATGGCGGACAATACCATGGTCGTCTTTGTCTCTGACAACGGCGCGTCCGCCGAGCAAATCATCCGCGGTCTCGGGCATGACCCCGCCGCACCCATCGGCTCCGCATACAGCTACCTCGGCATCGGTCCCGGTTGGTCCAGCGCCGCCAACACGCCCTTCCGCTTGCACAAATCGTGGAATCACGAGGGAGGTATCGCCACGCCACTCATCATCTCTTGGCCCGCCGGGATCACTGCGCGCGGTGAACTTCGCGCTGATCCCGGACATTTGATCGACCTCGTCCCCACCGTGCTCACGCTCACCGGAGCCAAGCAACCGCCGACTGTAGCCGATCTTGCCGTGCCGCCCATCCACGGCAAAAGCCTCGTGCCCGACTTCGCCCAAGATGGCATGGTGAAGCGCGACTACCTCTGGTGGAACCACGAAGTTCACCGCGCCATCCGCATCGGTGACTGGAAGCTCGTCGCCGACCACAAATCGCCATGGGAGCTATTCGACCTCAGCAAAGATCGTTCGGAGACAAAAAACCTCGCCGCGGAGCAGCCAGAAAAAGTCAAAGAGCTCGAAGCGGCGTGGAACAAGCATGCCGCAGAGTTTCACGACCTCGCATTGCAAGACCCGCCCAAAGCGCAGAACAAACGGAAGCAGGAAGCTCCCGAGTAAGTGCGCGGTTCGGGTTCTGGTTGACGGAAGATTTGAAAATGGGGACGTCCGGAAAACTGCGGCCGTCGAAGGCGATGGCGTTGTCGTTGTTTGCAATGGGAAAAGCATGATCGCGATACGGAGAGGGCAGGGGACGAATCGCCGCAACGGGTCATGGGACGCGAAAATACTCCGGCTTCAGCGCGTGTCATTTTTGAAGTTTTGCTACATGACTCCACAAATAGACCGAACATGGCTGGAATAATTGATTCCCATTCCCACGAAAAATGCTTCTATTGAAGTCCGTTTTACTCGATAATACTCCGAACGTCATACCGCCATGAACTATCGTCCATTCATTCTCACTTGTGTCATCTCAATCCCGGCTCTCGCGCAAGACGCTGAGCCGACGGCAGAGCAGTCGAAATTTTTTAACGACAAGGTCTTCCCGTTGCTCGCCGAAAACTGCTTCCGGTGCCACAGCGCGGAGGGCGGCAAAGATAAGGGCGGGCTGACGCTCGATACCCGCGATGCGATAGTGAAAGGTGGCGAGACTGGAACGGCGCTAGTGGCGGGCGATGCGGAGAAATCGCTTCTGGTGAAGGCGGTCACTTACAAAGACCCCGATTTGAAGATGCCGCCAAAAGATCAGCTCAGCGCCGAGCAAGTGGCGGTTCTCTCGGAGTGGGTGAAAATGGGTGCTCCGTGGCCAAAAGGGCAAGGCTCGATCAAATCCAAGCTCTCGGGCCTCACGGACAAAGCGCGCCAGCACTGGGCGTATCAGCCCGTGAAAAAGCAAGTGGTGCCAACGGAGATCAAGAATGCACAGTGGGTGAAGACTCCGGTGGATGCGTTCATTTTGAAGAAGATTCAGGACGCGGGGATGACGCAGTCGCCGAACGCGGAGCCAGAGGAGCTCCTCCGCCGGTTGTATTATGACCTCGTCGGTATACCGCCCACACCTTCGGAGTTCGACGCATTCAAACTGGATAAATCGCCTGATGCGTTTGCGAAAGTGGTCGATCGGCTACTTGCTTCGCCCGCCTACGGTGAACGCTGGGGGCGCTTCTGGCTCGATACGGCGCGCTACAGCGACACGGCGGGCTCCAATGCAAACGGGAACACGGAGTATCGTTTCCCGCACGCTTGGACGTATCGCGATTGGGTGATTAACGCCATCAACGAGGACATGCCGTATGATCATTTCATCATCCATCAGCTTGCTTCGGATTTTCTGCCCAAGGATCAGCAAGGGAAAAATGGCGAGAATCTCGCGGCACTGGGATTCCTTACGGTCGGTGAGCGGTTCGGGAATCAGAACGACCTAATCAACGAGCGCATTGACACGATCTCGAAAGCGTTTGTCGCGCAGACCGTCGCGTGTGCCCGGTGCCACGACCACATGTTCGACCCCATCACGACGAAGGACTATTATGCGCTCCACGGCATCCTTTCCAGCATCACAGAGCCCAAAGAACGCCCGCAAGTCGGGATGCTCCCGCCGCAGAAGGAACTCGACGCTTTTATCGCCAAGCGCGACGGTCTCGAAAAGAACATCCGCACTGACTACTATCGCCTGCTGGGCCGCATCAATGAAGGCTTTCGGTTGAAGTCCCCGACTTACCTCGAAGCATTGACGCTATCCAAGCGCGCACCCGATACAGACCTGACCATCCCGGCAGCAAAGCGCCCACTTTCGCCATTTGCCGAGTTCCTCCGCAGCAAGAAATTGGACGACGAAACGGCTCGCCAACTTGAACGTCGCGTGAGTCGACGGGAAGATCCCGTCTTTGGCCCGATGGCCCGGCTCGCCGAACTCTCTCCTGGTGAGTGGGTGGAAAAAGCCCCGGCAATCATCGCACAAGCCGCGACCGGCACGATGGGGAAAGATAAGAAGCAGCGTGTAAACACTATCGTCGCCGCCGCATTCAAAGGCGCGAAGCTCAATTCGATCAACGACGTGTGGGCGATGTATGATTCTAAAGTATTCGCCAACGTAGCTCGTGTTTCGCTCGAATGGCTGGATGAAGTAGCCAACAATTCTTCGCTCACCGTAAGGGGCGTGACCGACGCGCAGAGCGAAATCTTGCAAATCCCGATGGAGATCAAACCCGGAGGCGGGCTCTCCATGAATGACTTCCGGGCAATGGTGGACCGCCTGCCCAACCGCCTCCAAGGCGCGGTGCAAGGGGGCCTCGCACGGTATAACGAGCTGCTGCTCACCGATCCCGGCGCTCCTGCACACGCAATGGTCGTGGCGGATAAACCAAAAGCCGTGGACTCCCCTGTATTCATCCGGGGAATGGCGAACAACAAAGGAGAGATCGTCCCTCGGCGCTTCCTAGAGTTCCTCAGCCCCGGTGGAGCGACTCCATTCAAAATTGGCAGTGGTCGCTTTGAACTCGCGATGCACATCGCCAATAAAGACAACCCGCTTACCGCGCGCGTCGCAGTAAACCGTATCTGGATGCACCACTTCGGCGAAGGCTTCGTGCCCACGCCGGACGACCTTGGTAACATGAGCGAAAAGCCCGTCCACCCAGAGCTTTTCGACTACCTCGCCAACTACTTCGTCGAGAACGGCTGGAGTATGAAGAAGATGCACCGCCTCATCTGCAACTCGCACGTGTATATGGCCAGCAGCCACACACGAAAAGAATACGAGGACATTGACCCGCGCAACCGCCTCTTCTGGCGCGCAAACGTGCGCAAACTCGACTTCGAGGCCATGCGCGACTCGATGCTCGCGATGACGGGGAAAATGGACCGCTCCATCGGCGGCAAGCCCATCAACATCACCGACGAGCCCTACAGCTTCCGCCGCTCTGTCTATGGCTACATTGACCGTGGCAATATGCCCGAGTTGCTTGCGCACTTCGACTTCTCCAATCCCGAAATGTCGAACTCCCGCCGCAACCAAAGCCTCGTCCCACAACAGGCGCTCTTCCTCATGAATAGCCCGATGACCGTGGACATCGTCCGCCGCATCTGCGACCGGCCCGAGTTCACCACCGCTCAGAACGACGACGCACGAGTGGGCGCTCTCTATCGAATCATCTTCCAGCGAAACCCCCGCGCGGAAGAGTACGCTCTGGCCAAGAACTTCCTCAAAATCGAGACGCAAGACGTCGAAGCCAACAACTTCGACTACAAGGCGCGCTTCAAAAATCGAGACCGCAACAACGGGCGTGCTGCCATCAAGAACGACGGCCTTATGGTCGCTCGCAAAGCCCTCAACCCGTGGCAGACTCTCGCGCAAGCACTCCTGTTCTCGAATGAAGCGGCTTACGTGAATTGATCCCTTCTTCCGCCTGTAAATGGACATTGTCTCTTGTAACTCATCGTCATCCTTGCCATCGCGCTGTGGAGTCCTATTCTCCGCCGCCCTATGGCAAATCCAACGATTGAGAAACATGAATTCCAGGCCGAGATCGCGCAGCTCCTCGATCTTGTCGTCCATTCACTTTACACCGACAAAGAAATCTTCATCCGCGAGCTGGTGAGCAATGCGGCGGATGCTTCCGAGAAGCTCCGATTCCTCAAAACCAGCGGCACAGAAATCGCCGACGCCGACGTGGAGCCGACTATCACCGTGGCGACGGACGAGACGGCGAAAACCATCACGATCACCGATGCGGGCATCGGCATGACGCACGATGAACTCATCGAGAATCTCGGCACCATCGCGCACTCCGGTTCGAAGGCATTCCTTCAGCAGCTCAAAGACAAAAGCGGCGACGGCAAAGTGGACGCGACGCTCATCGGCCAGTTCGGCGTGGGCTTCTACTCGGCCTTCATGGTCGCGGAAAAAGTCGTCGTCTTCTCGAAGAGTCACATCCCCGGCGAGCAAGGCTGGATGTGGACGAGCGACGGACGCACCGGCTACGAGATCGAGCCCGCAGACGACCTCGCGCGCGGCACCAAAGTCGTCGTGCATTTGAAGGAAGCGGACTTCGCCAGCGAGTGGCGTGCGGAGGGAATCATCAAGCGATACTCGAACTTCGTCTCCTTCCCGATCGTGCTAAACGGCAAGCCCGTGAACACCGTGCAAGCCATCTGGACGCGTAGTAAGAGCGAGGTGAAAGCCGAGGAATACGACGAGTTTTACAAATACCAATCGCACGACACCGACGCGCCGCACTACCGTCTCCACTTCACCGCCGACGCGCCGCTCTCCATCCGCGCGCTCCTTTTCGCCCCGGCGAAAAGCACCGAGCTGCTCACCATGCGCCGCGACGAAGATCACCACGTCGATCTCTACTGCAAAAAAGTGCTCATCGCCGCGCAAGCAAAGGGACTCTTCCCCGACTGGCTGCGCTTTCTGCGCGGCGTCGTGGACAGCGAAGACCTCCCGCTCAACGTCTCCCGCGAGACGATGCAGGACAGCGCGCTGCTCGGCAAATTGCGCGACGTGCTCGTGAAGCGGTGGCTGAAGTTTCTCGACGAAGAAGCCAAGGCCGACGCCGAGAAATACGCCGTCTTTTTCCGCGAGCACGGCCACTGCCTGAAGGAAGGTGCCAGCATCGAGTGGGGCGACAAACGCGACGCCATCGCAAAGCTCCTCCGCTTCGACTCTAGCGCCGTGGAGGCGGGGAAACTCACCAGTTTCGCCGACTACGTGACGCGGATGCCCGAGGCGCAAAAAGAGATTTACTACCTCAGCGCCGCCACCCGCGAATCCGCCGAAGGCTCTGCGCTCTTCGAGGTCTTCCGCGAGAAAAAGTGGGAGGTCCTCTTCCTCAGCGACGCCCGCGACGAGTATGTGCTGGAGCACCTTCGCGAGTTCGACGGCAAGAAATTCGTCTCCGCCGAAAACGCCGACGTGAAGCTCGACAAAGAGCCCACCGGCCTCGACGCCGACACCGCTGCAAACCTCGCCACGTATATTAAGACCACACTCGGCGACCGCGTCGGCGAAGTCCGCACCAGCCAGCGCCTCGCAAGCAGCCCCGCTATCGCGAAGAACGGCGACAGCGAGATGACCACGAACATGCGCCGCATGATGAAAGCCATGAACCGCGACGCTGACCTCCCGCCTGCGGCGAAGCCCGACTTCGAGCTAAACCCCGAGCACCCGCTCGTCGTCTCGCTCGAAAAAACGCGCCACACCGACGCCGCTCTCGCCACGCAAATCGCCGAGCAGCTCTTCGATCAAAGCCTAGCCGCCGCCAACCTTCTCGACGACCCGCGCGCCATGCTCGCCCGCATGACAGCACTGCTGGAGAGGGTCTGCGGACAATCCAGCTAAGCGGTTTATTGAATGGCCTTTTCTTCCTTCACCGCATTTCTCGACGCACTCGACCGCGCTGGCGAGTTGACCCGCGTGCCCGTCCCCGTGGCCACGGAACTCGAGATCACCGAGTGGGCCGACCGGGAAATGAAAGCGCCTGGCGGAGGCAAAGCGCTGCTTTTTGAAAAACCGACGGTGAACGGCAAAGTGTCGTCCACTCCGCTCGCCATCAATACCCTCGGCTCGCGCAAACGCATGGCGATGTCGCTCGGGCTGGAGTCGATAGATCAGCTCGCGGATGAGATGCGCCTTTTAGTCAAAGCGAAGCCGCCGACCTCGCTGAAGAGCGCATGGAAGCTGGCGATGCAAGGGCTCTCGTTGCTCCACGCGAAGCCGAAGCACGTCAGCGACGGCCCGTGCAAAGAAGTCGTCCACCGCTTCGATGGCACCGCCACCGCGAGCGAGCTGCCGACGCTGCTCGACCTCCCCATTTTGAAGTGCTGGCCGCAAGACGGCGGGCGATTCATCACGTTCCCGTGCGTGCATACGCGCGACCCGGACACCGGCGAGCGCAACCTCGGTATGTATCGGATGCAGGTCTATGATGGGCAGACGACCGGGATGCACTGGCAGGTCCACAAAGTCGGCGCGCGCCACGGCAAACGGTACTACGAACGCGGCGAGGCGATGCCCGTCGCCGTCACGCTTGGCGGCGATCCCTCGCACATCTTCGCCGCCACCGCGCCGCTGCCGGATGGGCTCGACGAGATTCTGTTCAGCGGGTTCATCCGGAAGAAAAGCGTCGAGCTAGTGAAGTGCGAGACGGTGCCGCTCGAAGTCCCCGCCGATGCCGATGTCGTGCTCGAAGGCTGGGTGAAACCGGGCGAACTGCGGGCCGAGGGACCGTTCGGCGACCACACGGGATTTTACACGCCCGTGGACGCTTACCCCGTCTTCCACATCAGCGCCATCACCCACCGCAAGAAGCCCGTGTATCCTTGCACCATCGTCGGCATTCCGCCGATGGAGGACTTCTATATGGGCACCGCCAGTGTGAAAATTTTCCTCCCCGTCTTCCAGATGAACTTCCCCGAAATCATCGACATCGCGCTGCCAGCGGAGGGGACGTTTCACAACCTCGTCTTCGTCAGCATCCGCAAACAATACGCGTGGCAGGCTTACAAAATCATGCACGGCTTGTGGGGCATGGGGCAGATGATGTTCGCAAAATACATCGTCGTCGTGGACGACGATTGCGATGTCCACAACACGAGCGAAGTCCTCTTCCGCATGTGCGCGAACACCGATCCACAGCGCGACACGACCTTTATAAAAAACCCCGCCGACGCGCTCGATCACGGCCCCACGATTCCATGTCTTGGCACCCACATGGGCCTCGACGCCACGCGCAAACTCGCCACCGAAGGCTACACTCGCCCGTGGCCCGAGATGCTGAAAATGGATGACGCAGTGAAAGCGCGCGTTGAGTCGCTGATGCGGGCGCTTTCGTAGCGAAAACGTTTGCTGGAACATCACGCCCCGCTAGTTTCGCGGCTCTATGACCATGCTGGCTCAACTCGATTCGGATATTAAAGATGCAATGCGCGCGAAGGCGATGGATCGCCTCACGGTTTTGCGTGGACTCAAAAGCGCGATCAAGGCGATGGCTATCGAAAAGGGGCTCGCAGACGAGGCGATGGATGCGCCGATGTGCCTCGCCATCATCCGCAAGGAACTCAAAAAACGGCAGGACTCGATAGCGGCCTTTGAGGCGACGCGGCCTGACCTTGCCGATAAGGAAAAAGCCGAGGCGGAAATCATCTCCACGTATCTGCCCAAGCCGCTCACCGTCGAAGAATCCGAGGCGTTGGTGAAAGCCGTCATCGCGGAACTCGGAGCGACGAGCAAGGCGCAGATGGGCGCGGTGATGAAGGCCGCCGGCGAGCGTGCGGAAGGCCGCGCGGATGGCAAAGTGCTCAGCGGTATCGTCGGCAAACTCCTTTCATAAATGGTCTCCGCCATCATCGTCGCTGGCGGCAGCAGTCGCCGAATGGGGTTCGACAAAATCTTCGCCCCGCTGAATGGCAAGCCAGTGATCTTTTGGTCGCTCGCCGCATTTCAAGCATGCCCGGACGTGGACGAGCTAGTCGTCGTCACTCGCGAAGACCGCGCCAAAGAAGTCGAGCAGTTGGTTAAAGAGGAGGGCCTGACGAAATTTTCCCGGATCGTAGAAGGTGGAGCTGAGCGGCACCTCTCGGTGTGGAACGGGCTGAAGTCCGTGGACCCGGCACGCTCTCGGTTTGTGGCAATTCACGATGCTGCGCGCCCACTCATTACGCCGAAAATGATCGCCGACTGCCTCGGGCTTGCCCGCATTCACGGGGCTGCGTGCTGCGCATCGCCCATCCCCGATACGGTGAAACGGGCGTCCCATGAACTCTTGGTGACTGACAGCGTGGACCGGCAGGGGCTTTGGGCCATGCAGACACCGCAGATTTTCTCCACTGCGCTCATCCTGCAAGCATACGCTTCGCTCATGGCGCACAATGAACTTGTCACCGATGAAGTCTCCGCCGTGCAAAAGCTCGGCAAGCGCGTGTCTTTACTCCCGAACGACGACTACAATTTCAAAATCACCTTCGCTCGCGACCTCCCGCTGGCAGAGCAAGTGCTCGATATTCGCGCGGGGAAAATAGGCGCGTAATTACGCCGCTTTTTGTAACTCGGCGAAGAACAAACGACCTGCCGAAGTCTGCAAGACGCTGCTGATGGAAATGCGGACCGTGTGTCCGATGTGCATACGCGCGTGATTCACCACGATCATCGTGCCATCGCGCAGGTATCCGACGGCTTGGTGGGCGTCTCGTCCCTCTTTTGAAAGAGTGAGTTCCACCTCGTCCCCCGCTGTGAGTTGAGGCCGGAGGGCTTTGCAGAGTTCGTTCAGGTTGAGCGTCCTCACGCCTTGCAGACGCGCGATGGTGCACAGGTTACTGTCGTTGGAGAGGATGCGTGCGCCGGTCATCTTCGCGAGTTGGACTAGCTTTGAATCGACGGCTCCGAAAGCGTCGAGGTCCGTCTCGTGGATGGAGATCGTGAACGTCGGGGTCTTCTGCATCTCTTGCAGGCGATTTAAGGCGAGGCGACCCTTCTCACGCTTCGCGGGATCATGGGAATCGGCGAGCGTCTGCAGTTCCTCCAAGACGAAGCGCGGGATGATGAATGCGCTCCCGATGAAGCCAGTCGTGGCCAGATCGGGCAGGCGTCCATCGATGATGATATTGGAATCCACGAGGACCGGCGGGTCTGCTTGCTCTTGCTCACGAAAGCGAATGAACGGGATGATCAACGCGAACTCATCTCGATTTCCGCGCATGGCGAGCATCATTCCGATGTAGCTAAAAGTAGAATACACCGCGAGGCTGATGAGCCATTGTTCGCGGTCGGGCGTCTCAGCGAGCAAGTTCGACGCAAGGAGAAGCCGCGCCGCGATGAACCCCAGAAGGAGCCCGAACGTGGACGACGAAAACATCCGGAGCGAGAGACCCTTCAGACAACGGTCTGCCAAAACAATCGCCAGGCCAAACGCTATCCCTCCACTCGTCCCAAGGCGCGGACTGTCCCACATGTGCAGCCCAATCTGGCAGCCGAGGTAGGCTGTGAAAGCGACAAAAAGCATCCTCAAAAGTTGGATGGTGGGGCCGGAATTCATATAATTTGGCAGTTGGGCATGGTGTATTTAAGCAACGACTACGCCATGTCACCTCGATTTCTCAGGGAAATTTCTCGCCCGAGCCGCTTGGTTATCTGCTATAGTGCCAGACCGCATTCAATACACCGCCGTCCATGATTGGTCGCAGACAGGAACTCAATTTACAATTTCTCCAGATCATCGATGCACTGCTCCTCGCAGTGGCGTTTTGGGCTGCGCATACGATTCGTTATCTAGGGCCGGTGTGGGGGATATTTGATGGCTACATTGACGACTTCCGATCGTTCCAGTGGATTCTCATCGTCCTCGTTCCGTTCGGCCCACTGACACTGGAGAATTACGGCTTTTACGAGCACCCCTCGCGCAAGACGGTCGGCAAGTCCCTCGCACAACTCGGGCGTTCCGCGCTCATCGTCGGCCTCATTATTGCAGCGGGCGCGTATTTTCTGAAAAAGGATGTCGCCAGCCGTGCGGTGATGCCGCTCTTCGCGGTGATGGGAGGAATCGCCCTCCTCGTGCGCGAGCGGGTGACCCTCGCCCGCTACCGGCACCGGGTGAAATCGGGCGTTCTCCGCGAGAGCGTCGTTCTCGTAGGGACGAAGGCGGACAACTTCGCTTTCCGCAACGCATTCTCCCCCGAGCAAGTCATGGAAATCGTCGTCGCGCAGGAGATAGACATCCTCTCCCAGCCCGTAGATGCGCTCATCGCCGCCCTGCACGAACACTCCGTCGGGCGCGTGCTCTTTGTCGGCGGACACAGCGAGATGGGGCGGCTGAACGAATACATCGGAGCCTGCGAAACCGAGGGCGTCGAGGCTTGGCTTAGCGCCGACTTCATCCGCACGAGCATCGCGCGGCCCGAGTTCGATGCCTTTGGCTCGCGCCCGATGCTCGTCTTTCGTGCAGCGCCTAGCGTCTCATGGGCGCTCATGGCGAAGCACCTCGCCGACCGCGCCATCGCCCTCGTCCTCCTCATTTTCCTAGCGCTGCCCTTTCTCATCATCGCCCTTGCCATCAAGTTCACCTCGCCCGGCCCCGTGATCTTCCGCCAAGCGCGCGGCGGGAAAAACGGGCGTCCATTCACCATCTACAAATTCCGCACCATGGTCACCGATGCGGAGATGCAGCGCGATGAACTCCAACGCATGAACCAGATGCAGGGGCCTGTATTTAAGGTGAACCGAGACCCTCGGGTGACGAAGGTCGGCAAGTTCCTCCGTAAGTCATCGCTCGATGAACTTCCCCAGATTTGGAACGTGCTCAAAGGCGACATGAGCCTCGTCGGCCCCCGTCCGCTGCCCATCTACGAGGTAGAAAAATTCGAGACCACCGCCCAGCGCCGCCGCCTCTCCATGAAGCCCGGCATCACCTGCCTCTGGCAAATCAGCGGGCGCAGCAACATCACGAGCTTCGACCGCTGGGTCGCGCTGGATCTCGAATACATCGATAACTGGTCCCTTTGGCTCGATGCCAAGATACTCCTTCGCACCTTTCCCGTAGTATTGTTTGGATTCGGCGCGAAGTAACACCGGTTTGCTTTGCAGACAGGGTGCCGCGACGTAGGCGATTCAAACAGCTCGCTAGAGGAATAGAGCGCGAGCATCGGTTCACCTGTCGCCGCTCCGATAATGCGAGCCTCTTGCCGTTCCGGTTTGCAAGTGGGGCGGGGTTTCCCTTCTTCTGCGCGGCTCATGTCTGAAAACTCGTCCACATTCCGCGCCTCTGCGTCCATCTTGCGCCACGGGCTCTTTGGGCGCTTCATGATCGCGGAGTTCGTGTCCATGGTCGGCTCGTGGATGCAGACGCAGGCGCAACAGTTTGAGGTGGAGAAACGAGCGTCGAGCTCCATCGAACAGGCCCTCATCAGCGCCGCGATGATGGCCATCATCCCGCTGCTCAGCCCGCTCGGCGGCACGCTCGCAGACCGCTGGGACAAACGCCGTATTTTGTTCGCGATGATTACCGTCCAAGCATTGATTGCCGCGATGACGGGCTGGCTCGTACACACCGGGACCGTGCAAATCTGGCACCTTGGCGTGATGGCCATGCTCGTGGGAATCACCGCCGCATTTGAAATGCCCGCCTACTCCGCCATGCTCCCGGAGCTCGTCCCACGCGAAAAACTCAGCGCAGCCATCGCGATAGACCGATCCGTCTTCCACGCCGCGCGCATCCTTGGCCCCGCATTGGCAGGCATGGTGATCGCCGGGTTCGGGCGCGCCGTCGCGTTTTTTGCCAACGCCGTCTCCTACCTCGGCCCGCTGCTTGTTTTACTCACCATCCCCAAGCGCGCCAAAGGCACCGCAGCCGAAGAAGCCAAGCGCGGCGGCGGATTCATCCACGGCTGGAACCATGTGAAAACCGACGCGCCCACGCGCCGCATGATCCTCATGATGGCCGCAAACTCGTTCTTCTGCTCCCCCTTCGTCATCATCCTCCTCACATGGTACGGCGAGCGCACGCTGGGGTTGCGTGAGTGGCAGATGGGCTGGCTCATGTCGCTCTCGGGAATCGGCGCACTCTCCGCCTCGATGATCCTTTTATCCGTCTCGCACGAGCGCCGACTCGCCGTCCTGCGAATCGGTGCGGCGACCTCCGTCCTCGCCATGGCCGGGCTCGCTTGCTCGCACGGCTTCTGGCTCGCAGCCGCGAGCATCTGTCTGCTCACCTTCGGGCTCAACTTCATCTTCGGCATCGCCAACCAAGTCGTCCAGGAACGCGCGCCCGACGAGATTCGCGGGCGCGTCTCATCCGTGGCAGCCATGAGCTTCGTGGCCATCATCCCTTTCTCCGGTATCATCACCGCCAGCTTAGAAACATGGGCTGGAATGCGGACGGCACTACTCGTCTGCGCGGCGGGTTACGCGATCGTCGCGATGTTCATCCTGCGTGAATCGACGCCAGCGGCTGAGGAATTCATCGCGTGATCGGGCCTCCCGCGAATGCGGGACTACTGTCCGGCCCGGTATGGGGTTATCGTGAGCGGCATGAACAACTCTCCTTTTCACCAATCTCGCGTGCAGGCTGCGATTTCGCGGCGGGATTTTCTATGGCAGAGCGGCGGCGGGCTCGGCGGGATCGCGCTGGCGGCGCTGCTTGGCGAGCAATCGCTTTTGGGCGCGCCGACGAGCGGCGTGTTGCATCATCCGCCCAAGGCGAAGCGCGTGGTGCAGCTCTTCATGGCGGGAGCGGCGAGCCATTTGGACTTGTTCGATTTTAAGCCGGAGCTCGTGAAGAATCATGGCAAGCCGAGTGACTTCGGTGAGTCGGTGGAGGCCTTCCAAAACGGGCTCGGGCCGTGGCTCAAGCCGGTGTGGGATTTTAAGCCGTATGGCAAAACCGGAAAGATGCTCGGCGAACCGGTTGCGGCGCTCGGCGATGTGGTGGACGACATTGCGTGGATTCACAATCTCATCGGGAAAACGGGCGTTCACTCGCAAGGCACGCTGTTGCAGACGACGGGATTCAATCGCCCCGGTTTCCCCGCTGCGGGCTGCTGGGTGAGCTATGCGCTCGGGTCGATGAACGAGAATTTGCCGACGTTCGTCGTGCTGCCGGATCATCGCGGGCTGGCGTCGAATGGCACGAAGAACTGGGACGCTGCGTTTTTGCCGACGCAGAATCAGGGCACGGTCATCTATCCCGGTAGCGAGACGCCGATTGTGGATCTCTTTCCCGACAAACGCGGGGATTTCATCACGCCGGCGAGTGAGCGCGAAGGAGGCGCGTTGCTGGCCGCGCTGAACCACTCCCATGCAGCGACGCGTCCGGGCGATGAGCGGCTGGACGGACGCATCCGCAGCTACGAACTCGCAGCGAAGATGCAGCTCGCCGCGCCCGAAGCGCTCGATTTTTCGAAGGAACCGGCGCGGGTGCTGGAGATGTATGGCATTCGCAACGATGTGAAGAACTGGCCCAAGGACATTAACGCTGCCGAGGAAATCGACGTCTTCGGGCGCAAGTGTCTCGCCGCCCGTCGTCTCTTGGAGCGGGGTGTGCGCTTTGTTCAAATCTGGAGCGGCAACGACAACGGATTCCCGCGCAGGAATTGGGACAGCCACGAAGACATCGAGCGCGACCACGGCCCACTCGCGCGAGGTTTCGCGCATGGTGCGGCGGCGCTCATCCGCGACCTCAAGGAGCGCGGATTGCTCGACGACACGATCGTTTTGTGGACGACGGAGTTTGGCCGAATGCCGAGCTCGCAGGGCGGCAAAGGTCGCGACCACAATCCGTATGTGTTCACAAACTGGATGTGCGGCGGCGGGATCAAAGGCGGCGTAGTGGCAGGCGAGAGTGACCAATGGGGCTACAAACCGCAGAACCGCAACGCGCCTACGGAAGTCTACGACATCCACGCCACAATGCTGCACTTGCTCGGAATCAACCACGAGAAGCTCACGTTCCGAAACAACGGGATCGACCGCCGCCTCACGGACGTCCACGGGCATGTGATCCAGTCGCTGCTCGCGTGACCCCTGAACCTACATCGAACGAGGGCCACGGCCACGAGGGTTGAGCTTGATCGGCGAACCCTCCGGTATCGAAGCTCCGCCTGCAATCCATGCACTGAGTTTTGCCATCTCGGCTTTGGAAATCGCGTGTCCAGTGGGCGGCATCGCGCCGGGATGCTCGTCGGCGTAGATCACCACTTGATAGAAGCGACTCGATTCCGGATGGCCCGGCACGATCCAGTTGCCGGGACCGATGAGTTTAGCCAGAGCGTGAGTGTCGGAAAAAGAAGGCATGTTCGCCAATCGGTTCACGCCGTGGCAGTGGAGGCAGTTTTCCTCCAGCACCGGACGCACAGTAGCAAACGATACGGGCGTTTTGTGTTCATTGAGTCCCGCGCAACCCGCCGTGAGAAGAGATGCAATCATCGCGCATGAGAATAACGCTTTCATGGTTTTCGGGCGGGCTTTGGTCCGACGAGTCGCGCCAAGGCAGCGACCGAATCGTCAGGCGAGTTACCAATACCAACCCGCTGAGAGACAATCTCGCCTTCCGCGTTAAGGACCGTGATCATGAGTGAGTGCGCATATTGCAGACTAGAGCCCGGGAAGTATCGAAAGCCCACAAGTTCTGCGAGTTTCTTTACGTCCTCTGTCTTCCCCCGAAGCAAGCTCCAGTGCTCAATCGGCAGCGCATATTTAGCGCGAAAAGCCTGCAACGCTGCGGGTGTATCGCGTTCGGGATCGATACTCACGAGGAGGAAGTCCACCTTCTCGCGCATGTTTGCCGGGAGCGCCTTTTGAATCGCCTTCATGTCCCTCACGATCTGCGGGCAGGAGTGCTCGCAGCTTGAAAAGAAGAGCGCCATGACTTGTGGACGTCCGCGCAGAGCCGCAAGCTTCACCTCTTTGCCGACATCTGCGGTCCAAGTTGCATCAAGGCTGTAGAGCGATTTCTCGCTAAACTTCCCCGGCGGCAATCCCTCGCGACAGCACGGCGGGGCAGGGGAGGGGACGGGCTTCTTCGCTGTGACGGCCCACAGAGGAGCGGTGGTCAAAGCGAACATACAGTGGAGAATGAGAATGGCTTTCATGCGAGAACTGTCGCCGTTGCGCCGTTACCGCGCATTCCGCTGGTTGTCCGATACCGCACGTCCGTTGGCCAGCCAGACTCGTCGTCGCTCAGGTGAGTCCGAAAACGGAAATCTTATGTTCTGTGGCCAGCGCCTCCACGCGCTCGCGGTCGAGCACGATGGTCTGCCTCGCCTCCACGCCGATGACGCGGACGCCCGCAGCGGCGCAGGTTTCTAGCGTGGTCGGGCCGATGACGGGAACGTCGAAGCGGAGGTCTTGGCCGGGCTTGCTTACTTTCACCATGACGGCGTCGCCGCGACCGAGGTTGCCGCCGCGTTTGATGCACTCGTTCGTTCCCTCGAAGCCCTCGACTGCGAGGACGGTGCCGTTTTTCACGAGCACGGTCTGGCCGATGTCGAGGCGGCTGACTTCCTTGGCCGTCTCGTAGCCGTAGCGGAGGTCGTCCTCCACGCGGGACTTCACGCGAGGCCCGGCGATGAGCCCTTCGCCTGCCATGTGTTCGTCCATGTAGGTCGTCGCGGAAATTAACTCGCAGCCCGCCTTTTTCATCTCCTCGCCGATGGCGGCGAAGATCGTCTCGGCGTTGCGGCGTTTGAGTTTTGCGAGGAGGAAAAGCGCCTTAAAATCCGGGCGCAAATCGAAGAGATTCTTCGGCGCGATTTGGCCAGCCATGACGCCGTGGCGTGCGCCGATTTTCTCGACGAAGCTGCACATTTTCCCGAGCTGCCCGACGCGAATCCACTCAATCGCGTCCACCTCCGCAGCCAGCGCTTCATTCGTCTCGCCGGTGAACGCGACGGCCACCACGCGCTGCACGCCCGCCGCGCGTGCGCCGCGAGCCATGGCGAATGGGTAGGTGCCGTTCCCTGCGATGATGGCGAGTGTTTCCAAAGTCCGCGGAAGCTATTGCGGGGCGTCTGCCAGGGCGAGCAGTTCGTCAATGTTGTCTATGCAGAATTGGCTCCACGTCTCCAGCGCGTCCCGTCGCTTGCGCAGCTCGGCGATGGATACGAATCCGGCCTCCGTGATGACGCTCTCACGCTTACGCGCTTTCTCTTCCGCGAGGCGGAAAATATGGACGACACCGAGGTGGACTTTGCCGACTTCGTTGGAATCGTCGTTGAGCAGCGCGACGATGTGGTTTGTGTAGGGCGTCTCGATGAACATTTCCTCGGCGACTTCGCGCTGGACGGCTGTGTTGTAGGCGTCGCGGTCGAGTGAAAAGAGCCCTTCATCGCCATCATTCATGTGCCCGCCGATGCCGAGGCTGCCTTTGGCGACGAGCCGCTGTTCGCCGGATTTCTTGCCGCGAACGTAGTGGAAAATGGAGTCGCCGTGGACGACGAGGACGTAGGGGATGATTTGCTTCAGCTCCGGGTTTGTCTCCGCCGGTGCACGGGGGGTGAAGAAGTTGTTCTCGCGAGCCAGCAGGGCAGGGAGGTAGCGGTTCACTTCGAGGCAGAGCCCGTGAAACATGCCGAGTTGCTCGATGAGCGAACGGCGCACGACCATGATATTTTCATCTTTCATACCGCATGTGTAACGGGTGCGCGGAAATTTCAGACAAAAAAATCGAACGCCTTCGCTCTGATTGCAGACAAAGATGCTTTTAACACTGTGCCAACTGAACCTACGCCCGATGAATGGAGAGACTGGCTCCGCCAAAACGGACCGCGCTTTCTCCTTTTCGCCCGACAACAAACCCGCACCGACTCCGATGCCGAGGATGTCCTTCAGGATGCCCTCGTGGAGTCTTGGCAACGCGCCGGACGAATGCCCGACGACGCACTCGTCTATGCGACCATCCGCCGCCGCGCCATTGACCTCGCCCGCAGCTCGGACCGCCGCACCATCCGCGAAGAAGCCAGCGGCCCGTCAGAGCCGTGGTTTTCGCCCGATGTGGAGCAGCGGGAAACTCAACGCCTCCTGGAGGAAGCCGTGAAAGAAATCACGCCCATCTACCGCGATGTCGTCGTGCTGAAACTGTGGGGCGACCTCACATTCCAGCAGATCGCCGAGACGCTCGGCATCCCGCTCAACACCGCCGCATCCCGCTACCGATACGCCATCGAAGAGCTGCGCGGAACCTTGAAAGGAGTCCTGCTATGAGCGACCCGCAAGACCCCGTAGAAGCTCTGTTGATGCGGATGAAGCCCGCACCGATGAGCAACGACCTGATGGCCCGCCTCACCGCCGCCCGGCCCACAGCAGCGCCAAAACGCAGCCGCGCTTGGCACATCCTGAGCCGCTGGGTGCTGCCCGCCAGTGCCGCTGCCTGTGCAGCGTTGATTACCGTCAAAGTGCTCGATTTCTCCCACGAGAAAAAGCCCGCAGCAGTCGCGATCTCACCCGCAAAAGCCGCTGGGAAATCGCTCCCGGTGATCGTCCAAGACCATATGCTCCAAGCCCGAGAAATGGGCGTAATGGTCGGGCCTAATCGCCAGCCTTACAAGGTCATGGAATACCAATGGACCGAGGCTGAAACCATTGTTTCCGGCCCCAATGTGCCATCCGTCCGCTTAGAGACGACACACCGCCAAATCGTGCCCGAAGAACTCGAAATCTACTAAAACATCATACAATGAAACGCACTATACTTACATGCGCCGCCACGGCGCTCATCGCCATCCCGACATTCGCCGAAGATAAACCGGCGCAGTCCTCATCCTCATCCAGCTCCGTCATCACAAATGCCGACGGCACCGCGACCATCACCATTGACGTGAACGGCAAGAAAGAGACCAAAACCTTCAAGCTCGGCGATGGCGGAGGCACGGTATTTCTTGAGAGCAAAGACGGCGAACCAGCCAAATTGCCCGGCAAGCGGGAGAAAATCACCTATATCGGCATCGCCCCAGGGGCAGTATCAGAGGAAGTGCGCGCACAACTCCCGCTAAAGCCGGGCGAAGGGATCACCGTGAACCACGTCGCCGAGGATAGCCCCGCTGGGAAAGCCGGCATTCAGGAGCACGACATCCTGCTCCGGCTGGATGATCAAATATTGGTCGATCCGGAGCAGCTCCGAACCCTCGTTAAAATGAGGAAACCCGGAGATGAGGTGAAGTTGAGCATTCTCCGCAAGGGCGAACAAAAAGAGGTCAAAGTCATTCTGTCAGAAACCGAGGAACATAGAACCGAACGGCCGTTCAACAAACGGTTCGGCAACTTCGAAGACATCCAGAGCAAGATCGAGGAAATAAAGGGGAAATTGCCGGGAGCCATTTTCCAGCGAAAAGGAATCATCATCGGCGCCGACGGGAAATCCCACACATTTGAAGGCGGCAATCTTGAGGGCATCGTTGAGATGACGCGAAAACAACTCGAAGGTGCAGGACTTGGGAAAGACGAGATCGAAAAGATTCTGAAGTCCGTGAAGGATGCCGTAAAAGACATCAAAGGCGCTGAGAACAAGGCCGAGGAAGGCGCGAACAAATAAGTCCCGAAAGCCAAGCCGTGGCTCTTGGCAGCCCATTATTGCAATTGAAACAAAGTCGGCAGCGGGGTCATTGTCCGCCCAATGAACGCGAACCGGGCATCTGTGATTTGGGCAGTCGTTGGGACGGCTTCCGCCGTTGCCGCAGGGGTAGGTGGGATGCTCTTCGCCTCACGAGCCGGATTGTACGGTCGAGCAGGTGCAATTCTGCTTACGGTCATTGCAGGCACTCTCGTATTGGGAATTGTTGGAGGGCGTAGGCGAATTCTGTTCAGTGCCGTTTTCGGCGCATCGCTTCTCTGCTCTTACAAGCTGATGTTTTCTGACGAGCGCCACTCTGTTCAAGAATGGGCTATGGCAGTATTTGCGATGGTGGGAACGCCCGTGCTATTCGCATTCGTCGTTTCATTGCTCATCAAAATAGGGAACGCCCCAATCAAAATCGCGCCGCTCCGAACTCCACACCAATTCTCATTCGAGGGGTTCGTTTGCGGCGGATTGTTCCACCTTCTCCTCACCGTCGCAGTGGTGGATTTACTGTTACTCGCTTTGGAAGTCAAAGGGGCGGAGGATGTTGAGTCGGAGATATTGTTCTACCGGGCCTTCCTTTGGGTATGGACTCCCGCTTCCACGCTCGCTTTCGATCCTGATGAACAGCGCAGCCTTCTCCCGCTGTTCACCGCCTGTCTCACTTCGATTCTCGTCGGTGTGCTCTGCGGCTTCCGTGCGCAGCGAACCGTCGCATGGCTGGAGTGCCGGTTGCCGAGAATCACAGCGTCCCTAGCATGGGTGAGTGTCCGCCCTCGACTCCGCACAATACTCTTCACTGTCGTCGTCCTCGTCGAGGTGGGTTGCATCGCAGGTATTTTCCACGCCCGGTTCGTCCGATGGGAAACGCGCTTTTCCTTGCGTGATTCCTTCAAATTTCGCCCTTTCGCATCGCAAATCCGTAACGCTGAATCATTCGCACTTTACGAAGGGCTGCCCCATCAGTTCTCTGAAGCATCCCTCCTACGTAGCGAACTGGCGTCAAAGGAGACCCTTCGCATTGAGCGGTTCGACTTCTATAAGAAGGCCGTCCCGATCACCCCGACCGACCTCGATGCCCTCGTCCATCTTTCATCATCGTCCAGCACGTATGTCACCTATAGCGGTCCCAAACTTTGCGGCGGATTTCACCCCGACTTCGCACTCACTTGGAGCAACGGTGCTACTCGCATGTCGCTCCTCCTTTGCTTCGGCTGCGGGGAGATGTTCTTTTACGACGGATCGCGCAATCTACTCCTCAACCTTCGCCACGAATCGTGGGAGCAATTCGGCGAAATCCTTCACAAATACCACCCAAACCGCCCGAAAGAAGAGAGCTAGGGATGAATCTCATCCAAGGCTGATATGTCTCATGCCATCGCAATCGAAGAGTTTGGTCATATCAATTAAACATCATACAATATATGTCATATGAAATACGGCTCTCTCTCTCGGGAGCCACTGGGCTTCCTGCTCCCCATCTTCTCACTACTTCCGCGCTTCCGGCGTCGCGGTAATCTCGGTGCGTTTGCCTTCGCGCTCGACGATGATTTTCACGGGATGCCCGATCTTCACCGCATCGAGCGCATACGTGTAGTCGTAGATGTTTTTGATCTTCTGCCCGGCAAACTCGACGATGGTATCCCCGCCTTTGAGCCCCGCTTTTTCCGCCGGGCTGCCGCCGCGTACGCCGCTGAGTTTCACGCCCACGACCTCTTGCGCGTAGTCTGGGATGCTACCGAGGTAGGCTCGCAGATTGTCCCGCGAGCCGCCGTTGTCGGCGCGTTCGACTCGGGAAAATGGGATGCGCTCTTCGGCGTTCGCGACATCGCTGACGATGGCGCGGGCGAACTTCGCGATGCGCTCGATGCCTTCGTAGTCGAGCTTGTCGGCGGTGTCGCTCGGGCGGTGGTAATCGTCGTGGCTGCCGGTGAAGAAATTCAGCACGGGAATTTTCTTCGGGTAGAAGCTCGTTACGTCCGTCGGAAGATACGGATCGTTCTGCACGGTGAGCGCGAAGCCGGCAGCGACGTTGCGCTTTTCCAGCAGCTTCGGCCATGCCGCCGAAGAACCCACGGCCTGCATGATCAGCTTGTTGTCGCGCAGCCGGCCGACCATGTCGAAGTTGATGCACGCGACGATTTGCTCCAGCGGGACCGGCGGCTTTTGCGCGAAGGCTGCGGAGCCGAGCAGCCCCATTTCCTCGCCGCTCCACAGGGCGAAAATGAGTCCGCGTTTGGGCTTCGGTCCGGCAGCGATTGCGTGGGCGATCTCCAGCACGGCGGCGGTTCCGCTGGCGTTGTCGTCGGCTCCGTGGTGGATGAGTTTTTCCTCGCCCGCGTGGGCCAGCGAATTGCCGCCTTTGCCCGTTCCGAGGTGGTCGTAATGCGCGCCCACGAGCACCCACTCCGCCGTCTCGCCGGGGATGCAGGCGATGACGTTGCGGTCGTTCTTTTTAATGTGCTCGATGCCCGCGGTGAACTGCACCTTCACCCCCGGCACGGCGAATCCGCCTTCTGCGTGCGGGTTCTCGTCGTCGAGCGCGGTTTGGAGCGCCTTGAGCTTTTTGCCGAGCAGCTTTTCCGCAAACTCGCCGCTGATACTGAGCGCCGGGAGCCCGCTGTCCGCGCTGCTTCCATCGCCGGTGAGCGGGAGCAGTTCGCCCGCGTTGGGCGAGTTCGGGCCGGTGACGACGAGGACGCCTTTCGCGCCGCGCTCACGGGCCATCATGACTTTGTAGCGGAGTCCGGAGTAGCGGTTGAGGTGTGCGCGGCGCGCAGCCTCCACGCTCTCGGGCACATAGCGGAAAAGGACCACGATTTTGTCCTTCACGTCTAGCCCTTCAAAGCTGCTGTAGCGCGGCTGCCCCTGCGACTCCGGCGCGCTCAGTCCGTAGCCCGCGAAGACCACCTCGCCCTCCACGGTGTCGTTCGAGCTAAAGGGCAGCGGCCTAAAATCGCGGTCGAGCGTCGCCGCAGCATCGCCGACTTTTAGCGTGCTCTTATCTGCCAGCACGCGCTCGCCCGCGTTGAACTCGAACTCGTGGAAAAACGACGCGCTGCCCGGCAGCGATGCGAGCCCGGCGCGCTTCAGCGTCTCCGCGATATAGTCAGCGGCAGCCTTCGCGCCATCGGTGCCCACGGCGCGTCCGGCGAGCGCGTCGCTGGCGAGAAAAGTCACCTCCTCGCGCAAATCATCGCGCGAGATTTCCGCCTTCGAGAACAGCGCCGTCAGCGCCGCTTCGTGATTCCAGTCCGCGAGGAAAACTTGCGACTTCCCATCCGTCGTCCTCCCGCTGGCCCAGCACAGCTTTTTCCCATCCGGTGAGAACACCGGCAGCCCATCAAAGCCCGGCGTATTCGTCACGCGCACCGGCTCCTTCCCCTCCGCCGCGATGAACAACTCGAAGTTGTCGAACCCGAATTTGTTCGCCGTAAAAATCACATACTTCCCCGACGGATGAAAGAACGGTGCCCACGACATGCAGCCGAAATTCGTCACCTGCCGCACATCCGAGCCATCACGCTTCATCGTGAAAACATCCGCATTCATCCCGCTCGCATCGAACCTCCGCCACACGATCCGCTCGCCGTCCGGCGAAAAGAATGGCCCGCCATCGTAGCCCGGAGTCTTCGTGAGCTGCCGGACGTTCGAGCCGTCCGCAGCCATCACGTAAAGATCGCCAAACGACGCCGGGGCTTTCTCATACCGCGCCCGGTCCTCCGCCGAGAGCTTCTCCAGCGGGAAAGCCCCTCGCAGCGAGCAAAAGACGATCTCTTTTCCATCCGGCGACACCGCGCCCTCTGCATCGTAGCCCGGCGACTTCGTGAGATTCACCGCGCCCGAGCCATCCGCTTTCGACGCGAAAATATCCATCGCCGCATCATAGTCCCACGAATACCGCCGCTGCTTCCCGCTCGCCCGGAACTCCAGCTCCGCCGCCTGCTTCGCAGCCGCCTCCGGGTCTTCGTGCGTGCTGGCAAAAATGATCCCGCCCGGCCTGAAAAACCCGCACGTCGTCTTCCCCTGCCCCGGCGAAACCCGCGCCGTATCCCCGCTCTCCAGATCGAGCACATACATTTGATAAAACGGATTCCCCGCCTCCCGCTCGCTTTGGAAAATGAGCCGCTTCCCCGCCCCATCGAAGTACCCCTCCCCGCTCCGCTTCCCTTCGAGAATGAGCTGGCGTGGATTGGAAATGAAACGGTCCTCCGCAAACGCGGTAACAGTAATGGCGATCAGAAAAAGGCGAATGAGCATGGCTGAGATTTGAGCGTTGAAACCAGAGAGTCGAGAGATTCGTAGCTTTCGCGTGCTTCAACGATTAAGACATCCCACATGAGTGAAACGACTGCAAACACAGCGGCACCCGCTGTGAACTACAAAATTGGCAATGAAAAGCTGGTGAAGCTCACCGACAAAGCAGGCGCGAAGCTCGCCTCTCTCCTCTCGCGCCAAGGCCGCCCGACCGGCGCACTGCGCGTCGCCGTCATCGGCGGAGGCTGCTCGGGCCTCCAATATAAGATGGACCTCGTGGACGGCCCTGCCAACCGCGACATCATGGTCATGTCGCAAGAAGTGCGCGTCGTCATCGACCCAAAGAGCGCGCTCTTCGTCAGCGGCAGCGTGCTAGATTTCTCGGACGATTTGCAAAAGGGCGGATTCAAAGTGACGAACCCAAACGCCGAAGCGCACTGCTCATGCGGCGAGAGCTTCGCGGCGTAGAGTGGAGCAGCTACGGACGTCGGCGCGAATCTCACATCCCTACTCTAGCACTCCCCGGTTGCGTCTCGTTCCCCTGCCCCACTACTTCGCGCCGAGTTGGCAGGTAGGGCTTTTGGGATCGAAGATGCCGATGGCACGGAAGAGCACTTTGGCCATTTCGGCGTGACCGATGGCGTTGGGGTGGATGCTGTCGGCGAGCCACTCTTTTGCGCTGGGCTGTTTCTGCCAATGGGACCAATTGTCCACGAGGATGACGCCTTCTTCTTTGGCAATGCGCTGGATGACGGCGACGAAAGCGGGAAGATCGTTGTGGCGTCCATCCGGGATGATGGTGTTGGAGGTGTGAAGCAGTGGGACTGCGCCGAGGGCGCGAGTGCGATGGACGAGTTCGCGGATGTGAGTGGCAAATACCTCTAACTCTTCGGCCCCCCGAGCACTATCGTACACGCCGATGTTGATGCTGACGACATCGGGCTTGTGCCGGGCGACGCGCCACTCGAAGTCGCTGAGGATGTCGTTTGATGTGTCGCCGTTGACTGCGCTGTTGATGACGATGTCGCGTTTCCGGGCCAACTCGGATCGGATGCGCTCGGAGAAGTGCTCGGCGTAGGATCGGACGCCATTGGTGGTGCGGGACCCGCTTGCGATGCTGCCGCCGGTAAGCACCCAAGTCATGGGCTTAGCGGTATTGGCGAGTTGCTCTTTGATGATGATGAGGTCGGCCTCGGGCGTGAACTTCGTGGTTTTAACAGCGACGGGAGCGACCACGGGCGTGACTTTGCCGGTTGCTCCATTCACCCAATCGAGCGAAAAGCGAGCAAAGGTGAGGGTGGAGATGCTGCTTTCTTCGCCGCATTCGTAGAGGACGCCGATGCTACCGTCCTTGAGAACTGTCATGGAGGAATATGCGGACGGGCCCGGGTCGAGGAGGCGACCAGCGTTCCATGTAAGGCCGTTGTCCTTGCTGGAGCGAACCGTCATCGCGGTGCGCTCTTTGGTGTCGGCGGGGTTAGAGAAAAGGAGCGCGCCTTTCGGGTGGCTGATGAGGCTGGCCATGCAAGTGGGATCCGGCAGATCGAACCACGGACGGCTCCACGCGCCGTCTGCGATGGTCTTTTTCCACTCCCAGCGCGCCCATGCGCGAAGCCCGGATTTGCTCTCGTTGCGCATGGACATCAGGAGCGAACCGTCGGCGCATTGAGCGATGGATGCCTCGCTTGTCGGCGGCTGCTCAGGAAGCGGGGCAGACGAGATACGCCAGTGGTCGCCCGCATCGGTGGAATAGACAAAGCACGAATGCGGAGTGCCACCGCCGTGGCGGAACTGCGCGGGGAATACGAGCGTGCCATCGCGGAGTTGGATGCCGTTGCCGGGGCCGTTGAAGCATATCCGCCAGACGGGGTCTTTCACCCTAAAAACGGCAGTTGAACGGATTTTCAGAGAAAAATGAGCCTTGGACGGGTGAGTGATTTTCAACTGCTCCGCAGTTGGCAATTTCCAGAGTAAAATACCCTATTTTTCGGCCTCAAAAACGGGGTCAACTGCCGTTTTTAGGTTCA
>CANIWM010000082.1 GCA_947471505.1 Chthoniobacteraceae bacterium
CCCTCCCCACCCAAACAAAACGCGCTGATTTTCTAAAACAGCGACCGCGCAACCACCGCGCGCAGCATCATCGACCTGCCGCCACCGTGAAATCCAACCCGCGCCGCTCCCCCTCGCCCTCAACCCTCAACTGCCGTTTTTAGGTTCAACTTCGCCTCAGATCAGGTGGGCAGAATTTCGTCAGTAATGGGCGTGTGCGCGCTTGGGACGCTGCGGGGGCGAACCCGGTTCTCTTGCTGGACATGGTGACGGATTCCCCCAATGGATTGGCTGGGGACAATGTGCTGCTGACTACTTCGGCCTTTAACACGCTCATGGCTGGGGTGCCGAGCTACGCTACGGATTTCACACTGGCGCAACCCATCCCAGCTTCGTACCTCACTGGCGGAAAAGTGACGTTTGAAAGTAACGGCGGGACGATCTACTGGTCTGTCGCTTTTGGTGCATATACCGGCACCAATACAGGAAATACTCAGAACGATACCGATGGAAATTTCGGCGCGCCTTTTGCAAGTGCGCTGCCAACGAATGCATTTCAGGGCATTCGCTTCACTGGCTTAGCAACAGCGCCAAGCACTACAAACGTCGCAGACTACGCTCTGACCACGGACCCTGCGACCGTGCGCAATAATGCGCGGAACACTTTCACCGTCATCCCAGAGCCCGCGAGTGCTGCTCTGCTGGGCCTCGGGGTCGTGATGCTCGCCCGTCGTCGTCGGAGCTAAAGTCTTCGGACTTTTACAATGGGTGTGACTGAGCGCGAGGATGCGTTTGAAATCGGGGCTCTCGGTATCACTGACGAAAACGGATGGGAGCGGGGCTTTCCTAAGCCCCATTTGCCGCGATGCGGCAACCCACGCTTGCCACTGACGTGGCATCGGGGCTTAGGAAAGCCCCGCTCCGATTGCGCTCCGACTTTCACCACCGAGGGGCGCTGGTGAGCAATCGGCCGCGCTGGCTTTTGCTTCTTGGCGCGCTGGGCGTGCCGCTGAGTCTGCTGTGGGATTTTGGCTGGGAGTCCACCGTGGGAATTGACCTCGTTTGGGGCGGGCCACATGTGATGAGCTACGTCGCCGTCGCGATGGCTGCGGTCGCCGCTGTGTGGATGATCGTTCGGGGGGAAAGCGGCGTCGTGCTTGCAGGGATGCGTGCTCCGGTGGGCGCGTGGGTGGCGCTTTGGGGGGCGGTGGCGTTTGTGGTGGCGTTCGTTTTCGACCGTTGGTGGCAGGCCAGCTACGGGATGGCGGCGGGCATCTGGCATCCGCCCCAGATGGCGAAAGCGGTGGCGTTTTTTGCCATCGCGTGCGGCGCTTGGTGGTGTGTGCCGCGATGGGGCGCGGGCGTCGTCGTGGCGCTGATTGGCGTCGTCTCGATGGCGCAGGGTTTCGCTAATCGCCAGCACGACGCCTTCTTTTACCAGCTCGCCTGCGGGGCTTATCCACTCGTGCTCGCGGCGGCTGCGATTTCCGGCGGTGGGCGGTGGGCGGCGACGCGGGCGGCGCTGCTCGGCATGGGCATCCACCTCGCTGCGGTGTGGGTGCTGCCGCTCGTGCCCGGCGTGCCGGAGACGGGGCCGATTTATAATATGCGCGACCATCTGCTGCCGCCGCCTTTTCCCCCGCTCATCGTGCTCCCGGCGCTGGCGATGGACTGGCTACTCGCGGCTCGCAAGGACGCTGGCTGGCGCTCGGCGGGCGAAGTGGGCTTTGCGTTTTTCGCCGTGTTTGCCGTGGTGCAATGGCGCTTTGCGGGCTTCCTCCTCTCGCCCGGCGCGGATAACTGGTTCTTCGCGGGCGGCGGGAAGCAGTGGCCGTTTCTCCTCCGCATCAGCGATGAAATGCGCACGGCATTTTGGCCCGGCGAAGTGCTCGAATTTAAAAACGCCGCCCTCTGCGTCGCGCTGGCCGCTGCCTCCAGCCGCATCGGCATTTGGCTCGGCGCGTGGCTCACCCGCACTGCCCGATGAAAGCGATCCTCTTCGCCATCCTCCTCCTTTTTGCCCAAAGCGCCCGCGCCCACATCGGCAGCCCGAATGTGTTCTTCGACGGCACTGCTGGCACGCACCCCGTCCGCGTCATCATCCGCCCGCCCGCCGCGCTCCCCGGCATCGCGCAGATAGACATCCGCACCGCTGCCGCAGCCGTGAATGTCCGCGCCGTCCTGCTCACTGCCGGGGCCGAAGCCGCCGCCGCGCCCATCGCCGCCGTGCGTGTGGAAGGCGAGCTTTTCAACGCCCCGCTGTGGCTCTCCCGCGCGGGCAACTACGACATCCGCATCGCCACCGACGATGGCGAAGTCCACGTCCCACTCCGCGCCGCGTCGCTCGTCCGCCCCGTCATGCCAGCCGGGCTCGGCATCGGGCTCGCCGTCGCGGGCATCTTCCTCATCCTCACCGCCGCACTCATCGCCGGAGCCGCAGCCCCTCGCCGGGGGAGGCTCGTCTCACTCATCACCCTCATCATTCTCACCGCCGCCACCTACGCGGGCACCGTCCGCTGGCGCAAAATGGACGCCGATTTCCGCAGCAACGCCCTCAGCAAACCGCTCCCCGTCGAAGCCTCCCTCCGCACCGAGGGCGACCGCCACATCCTCACCCTCACCCAGCCGCGCGACGCCGAAGTCACCTGGGCCGGGCTCGTCACCGACCACGGCAAACTCATGCACCTCTTCCTCGTCGAGCAAAGCGGCTCCCGCGCATTCGCCCACCTGCACCCCGTCCGCCGCGACTTCCGCACCTTCGAGGGCATCCTCCCCGCGCTCCCCGCAGGCGACTACACTCTCTACGGCGAAACCACCCACGAGAGCGGCAGCAGCGACACCGTCATCGGCCACATTAAAATACCCGCCCCACTCGGCGACGCACCGCAAGCCGACTGGACAATGGCCAACGAAGTCTGGTGCCTCTCCCCGCCCGCCCAGACCGGCAACGCCGCCACGCCCGGCGCGCTCGACCCCGATGATTCCTGGCACGTCGGCCCCGCCTCCACCACCCGCGCCGCCCCGCTCATGGGCGGCGGGCGCATCCTCCTGCAAACCCCCGGCGACCTCATCACCGACCGCGACACGCTCCTCCGCTTCGCCATCGTCACCGCCGCCGGAGAAAGCGTCGCCCTTCAAACATACATGGGCATGGCCGGACACTGCGTAATCCGCCGCGAAGACGGCACCGTCTTCACCCACCTCCACCCCGCAGGCAGCATCTCCATGGCCGCCCAACAGCTCATCACCCCCGAGAAATCGCCCGCCGCCATGCTCACTCCCACCACGAACGAACTCACCTTCCCCTACGCCTTCCCCCAGCCGGGAAAATACCGCGTCTGGGTGCAGATCCGCAGCGCAGGCCGAGTGCTCACCGGCGTCTTCGATCTCGTCGTCCGCTAAACCACGCTCGCCATTTCCGCAGGCCGTGCTAAATCCCGCGCCATGCCCGAAACAACCATCTGGAAGGGAACTTCCTCACACTGGAAAAACTTCAAGTCCTACGCACTCACGGCGCTCAGTCTCGTGGGCAGCGTGGCGCTTCACTTCTTGCAGCCTGCGACCTTCGGGCTTTGGATTTTTGCCATCCCGGCGGCGCTTGCGCTGTGGGCTGCTTGGAACTGGCTGCTCATCCGCACGACGCACTATCAACTCACTTCCGAGCGTCTCGTCACCACCCACGGCGTGCTCACGAAGGTCACGGATACGCTGGAGCTTTACCGCGTCCGCGACATGCAGATCGTGCAGCCCGTTTTCCTCCGTATCGTTGGGCTACACAACATCCACGTCTTCACCGCCGATGCCTCCACTTCCGAGCTGTTTATGACCTATATCCCTGTCTCCCTCGGCCTCGGCGACCAGCTTCGCAAAAGCGTGGAGCTATGCCGCGAGGCAAAGCGCGTCCGCACGATGGACGTGACTGGCGAGCACGGTGGCGAAATGCCGCACAACGTTTCGTGACCCTCGCCCTCGCGAAATACCGGAAGGTCTTCGCCATCGGGATACAGAATACGTTCGTGTACCGGTGGGCGTTCGTCATGCGCTCCGTCGTCGGCATCGTCCCGCTGATCGGCACGCTGTACCTTTGGCAGTCGGTCTTTTCGGGCGGCAAGAGCAGCATCGTGGGCTACACGTATAGCGGGATGATCCTCTATTTCGCCATGACGGTGCTCATGGAGAATCTCGTCACCCCCACCGACGACGAATGGCAGATCGCCGCCGAGATTCGCGACGGGCGGCTCAGCGCGCTGCTGCTGAAGCCGATGAACTACCTCGCCTACCGGTTCTCGCTCTACGCCAGCAATCGCCTGCTTTACTCGGCCATCCTCGCGCCCGGCGTGCTCTTCGTCTTTTTCCTCCTGCGCGAGCACATCCGGCTGCCGAGCGATCCGGCGACGTGGCTGGCCTTCGCGGGCAGCACGGTGCTCGCGGCGCTGCTCCAGTTTTTCATCGCCTACACCATCGCGATGCTGGCCTTTTGGATTCTGGAAATCTCGACGATCATCTTCATCACCTACTCGTTTGAATACTTCCTGAGCGGGCGCATCTTCCCCCTCGACATGCTGCCGCCGTGGCTCTCCGGCTTTGTAAAATGGGCACCCTTCACCTACGAGCTCTACTTCCCCGTGCAAATCTTCATGGAGCGAGTGAAGGGCCCGGCGCTCTGGCAAGGGCTGGCGATCCAGACGGGCTGGGTCGTTCTCATGGGCCTCGCCGCCGTCGCGCTCTGGCGGAGAGGCGTGAGGAAATACCAAGCCGTCGGCGGGTAGGGGAAAAACCGGAAAGCCCGCCGATTCAAATGTCCTTTCGCGGCGGCGTCCCTTTGCTCGCGCCGCCCACCTTGTGATCCTGATAGATGACTTTGAAAGTCCAGCTATACATCCCGATTCCCGGCACGCGCAGGGTGATGGAACGATGGTCCCCTTTCAAGGCGTCTTTGAACAGCCAAGTCGTTTCCAGCTCGCTCGCCTTGGCTTTTTCGATGAAATTTTTTCCGCGCGCGGTAGAGGGTGCGGTGGTCGGTGGTCCGTACTTGTCAGTCAGCGATTTGCGAATGGAGTCATAAAGAGCCAAGCCCTTTTCATCAGATTTGTCGGTCTCAAATTTCAACGTCACGGTCGCGACGGCAAAGTGGTCGCCGGAGAATTGAAGGTCCAACTCGTTAATCTGCTGGCCCGCATACGTGCCCTCCGTGAACCTCAACATATCCGGCGTTTTCTCGTCCTTGAGTTTGCTCCCACGAGCAAGCATTGCAGTCTTCGCGACGGTGGGGCTTGCGCCAAATTTCAGCCCGAGAAACTCGTCGATCTTATCGACAGCGGAAGCTGGCAAAATAGAGGAGGCTACGAATAAGATGGTGATGAGTGATGGTAGTTTCATGGAAGATTGGATTCGTTTTACTGAGGGTGAATCCCCAACGGCTCGTTTACGAAGAGATTTTAGCGGAAAATGGCGCGCACCTTAAAAGAAGCCGATGGCCTGTTCGAAAACCCAGAAGTTTTTGGGACTCAGTCGCAGATAGTTCTTGCGAACGGATCTCAATACCTGCACTTTCCAACCACAAACTTCCATGCCGCACACCACTCCGACGACTACTTTGGCTTCCGCGAAATGCGGCGATAAGCTCCGCGTGCTGCATATTTGCCCAGACTGCCCGCACTGTTTGCGACTGCGGGAATTGGGGTTTCACGACCGCGTTTTGGTGAAAAAAGTCGCGGATGGGACCGCCATCATTTGCGTCATCATGGGGACCCGCATCGCGCTTGGGCGGGAGCTTTGCGAGCACATCGAAGTCGAGCGCATCGCTGCTTAATTTTATGGACGACTCGGTTTCGCTGGCGAGTTTGAGCCCTGGACAGAAGGGCAAAATCACGGCTCTCGACCTGCCCGGCGCGCAAAAGGGACGTGTCATGGAGATGGGGTTGACGGCTGGCACGACTATCGAAGTCATCAAAGTCGCGCCGATGGGCGACCCTGTCCAATACAAGGTGCGCGGTGGCCACATCTCGCTGCGCAAGGCCGAGGCGGCGCTCATCCAAGTCCAGCTCCTCACGTAATTTTATGGCCGAAGCACTCTTTCGCCGCGTCGCCATCGCGGGAAATCCGAACACAGGCAAGTCCACCATTTTCAACGCGCTCACCGGCCTGCGGCAAAAGGTGGGCAATTATCCCGGCGTGACGGTGGAGAAGAAAACGGGGCGCTTTTTCGGCAGCCACGGCGAGGCGATGGAGCTCATCGATCTCCCCGGTAGCTACAGCCTCCAAGTGCGCTCACCCGACGAGGCGGTGGCGCGCGACCTTCTCCTCGGGCGCGTCGCGGGCGAGCCTCGGCCCGATGTCATCATCACCGTCGTGGATGCCTCGAACCTAGACCGCCATCTCTACATTGTCGCGCAAATGCTGGAACTCGGCATCCCCGTCGTCGTCGCGCTGAACATGGTGGATGTCGCCGAAGCGCGCGGGCTGACGATTGACCTGCTGGAGCTGAAGGAACGGCTCGGCGTGCCCGTCATCCCGATGGTCGCCTCCAACGCCACGGGCATCATCGAGCTAAAGCAAGCCGTCTCCCGGACCCCGCTGCCCAAGCCCGAGCGGCGGGCGCAATTCCCCATCGTCTTCGAGACCGAAATCGCCCATCTCGCGAGGCTCACCGCCGCCCCTGCGGAAAGCTCCCGCATGGAAGCCATGCTCTACCTTTCCCTCGACGAACAAGGGCTCCGCGAAGCGAACCTCTCGCCCACTTTATACGCCGCCGTGCTCGCCGGGCAAACTCGCCTGCGCGGGGCGGGAATTGACCCCATCTCGGCACCCGTGGATGCCCGCTACGACTGGGTCGCCACGATTTGCTCCGCCGTCGTACATAGGCGGGGCGAGGACAACGAAGGGCTCACCATCAGCGACCGGCTCGATATGATCCTCACGCATAAAGTTTGGGGCTGGGTCGCATTCGTCGCCATGATGTCGCTGATGTTTTTTTGCATCTTCACCGTCGCATCGTATCCGATGGACTGGATCGATGCCGGAGTCTCTGCGCTGAAAAACTGGACCGCCGACCAGATTCCGGCAGGCAATTTCCAGTCACTCCTCGTGGATGGCGTGCTCTCGGGCGTTGGCGGCGTCGTGGTTTTCCTCCCGCAGATTCTCATCCTCTTTTTCTTCCTCGGGATACTGGAAGACAGCGGCTACATGGCCCGCGCCGCGTTCATCATGGACAGACTCATGTCGCGCGTCGGGCTGCATGGGAAATCCTTCGTCCCCATGCTCTCCTCCTTTGCCTGCGCCATTCCCGGCGTCATGGCTACGCGCACCATCGAGAACCGCAAAGACCGCCTCGTCACCATCCTCGTCGCCCCGCTGATGAGCTGCTCCGCACGGCTCCCCGTCTATATCGTGATGATCGCCGTCATGCTCCCCGCAGCCGGGGCGCTCCAGCGCGCGGGCATCATGCTCTGCATGTATGCGCTCGGGCTTATCGCCGCATTCGTCATGGCGTGGGTGTTCAAAAAGACACTCCTCAAAAGCGAGACGCCCATGCTGCTGCTGGAGCTTCCGCCGTATCGCGCACCGATCATCCGAGGCATTGCACAGCGCATGTGGGAGCGGGCGACCATCTTCCTCCGCCGCGCGGGCACCGTCATCCTCGCGCTCAGCATCGTCCTTTGGGCGCTCCTCACTTACCCGAAGCCCGAAAACCCCGAAGCTACAAAATCCGAAGCCCTCGCCCACAGCATCGGCGGGCGGATGGGGCACGCCATCGAGCCCGTCATCGCACCGCTCGGCTTCGACTGGAAAATCGGCATCGGCATCGTCGCCAGTTTCGCCGCACGGGAAGTCTTCGTCGGCACCATGGGCCAGATTTACAACATCGAAGAAGCCGACGAGGAAAACGAAGGGCTCCGCGAACAAATGCGCGCCGAGAAACGCCCCGACGGCTCGCCGCTCTTCACCCCGCTCGTCTGCCTCAGCCTCATGGTCTTCTACGTCCTCGCCATGCAGTGCGTCAGCACCGTGGCCATCGTCCGCCGCGAGACCGGCGGCTGGACTTGGCCCCTTTTCCAAATCGCCTACATGACCGCCCTCGCCTACCTCGGCTCGCTCATCGTCTATCAAGGCGGCAAACTCCTCGGCTTCCAATGACCGAGCCCGTCCAACAAATCCTCGTCGCTGCCGCCGTCCTCGGAGCCCTCATCTACCTCGTCCTGCGGATGCGGAAAAAGACCGGATGCGGCGGCGGATGCGGCCCCTCGTGCAGCGCCAAAGACCTCAAGAAGCCCGCGCCCGATAACCAACGCGAACCCTGACCGCCCTTCTTTATCCACCGTGCAGCCCATGAGAATCGTGAAGAAACTCAACTCGATGGAAAAAAACCTTGGCATGTTCCTCCGCGTCGGTAAGGTCGCCGCCCTTCAAAATGACGAGAAGCAGATTTCGCGACCCGAAGCCATCGTGCGAACGATGGGTTTCAGAGAGTGGAAGCAGCAAGACCGTCACTGAAGAAAGTAAACCAATCTCGCGCTTCTCAGAGGGGCACGGGATGCTGAAATGAGACGCCTCGACTTCAAAAGATCACGACCCGTAAACAGGGGAAAGTCTTTCTAGCCGAGGCCGATTTTTCAAAACCAATAACCGAAACAAAGATAATTATGGTCGTCATCCGACTTCGCCGCGAAGGCACTAAAAACACACCTTACTACAAAGTTGTAGTCGCAGATCAACGGAGCCCCCGCGATGGGAAGTTCATCGAGATCATCGGCAACTACGATCCGAGAAAGACCGGCCTCAACTCCAACATTGATCTCGCTCGCGTAGATTACTGGGTGAAGAGCGGCGCACAGCCCAGCGACACGGTGAAGAGTCTGGTAAAGCAGATTCGCCGCGCGAACGCTGCGACTGCCGCGAAGTAAACGGCTCGCGCCGTTTCGCCGAAGAAATTTCAAAACCGAGTGCCGCAAGCGGGTCCAATCCTGCTTGCGGCATTCGGCGCTTTACGAACCGACCGACCACCAGATACTAAGCCCGCACCATGGAACGCTTCCTAGATTACGTCCTTCGCCAACTCGTTGATTACCCCGATGAAATCCTCATTTTAAAAGAGGAAGTGCCGGGCAAAACCATCTACAAAGTTCGCCTCGCCTCGACCGATGTCGGCCGCATCGTGGGCCGCAGTGGCACCATGATCCAGGCGCTCCGTAACCTTCTATCCGCCGCTGCGGAGAAAAAAGGGGAGCGGGTGTTGCTGGAGATCGAAGAAGACCGGCGGTGAGGTCTTTTCTGAAAGAATGAGCAGCTTTGCTGTGCTCTTATCGTGTGTTTTGAGAGTGCAAACGCTGCGCTGATGCTCCACAAAGCGCGCCTTTCCAAATTGACGCCTACGCCGCCAAGTCCAAGCCGCCGCACCCGTAATCGCACGGAGAAACCGCCGTTTTCTCCGCTGCCTGCGCCGCGTATTTTGCCGCCAGAGATTCCTTTGGGCATGAGGCGAATGGGACCACCTCGGAAGCCTTTTCGCTTCGTCTCTTTGTTGCCGTATGCCGGCCTGATTTTGCTCCTGCTTTGGCTGTGGAGTATGGTGCCGAAGGGACCATTCTCGCCGGAGCCGGGGACCATCGAATCGGCAACTCCCGTGGTCGTAGTGGATGCGGGCCACGGCGGACACGACAATGGAGCGATGCGTGGTGGACTGGTGGAGAAGGCACTGACACTCGATACCGCACTAAGGCTGAAGCGGTTGCTCAAGCAACGCGGTTTCACGGTGGTAATGACACGTCGGGACGACCGCTTCATCGAGCTGTATGAGCGCTCGCAGGTGGCGAATCAATATGCGCGGGCTTTGTTTGTGAGCGTTCATTTTAACGACAACGCTACGGAGAGCGGCGAGGGCGTGGAGACGTTTTTTGCGTCGGAGAAAATCGCCAGTGGATCCTCGAGAAAAGTGGAGCCACCACCTGCGGATAAAGGCGCCGCCTTTGCGCAAGCAGTGCAGCAATCCCTGATTTCGCGTCTCGGCGCTCTGGATCGCGGGACGAAGGAACGTTCGTTCGCCGTAGTCCGGCATACGCGCTGCCCAGCGGTGCTCGTGGAAGGTGGCTTTATGAATAACCCCGCCGAGATGCGCCTACTCAAAGAGCCGGCCTACCGCGAGCGGCTCGCATCGGCGATTGCCGAGGGCGTGACGGCTTACCACAGGCAACGGGTCATGGAGGCGGCCAAGGGGACTGTGGCGAAGTCGAAATAGCAGGAGGTCGTGTTTTTTTTACCGCGAGCAACTCTCGCCCCGGTCACGCTTTTACCGCGTGATTCTCTATGAGAAACTGACGTGCTTGAACCCGGCTTTGTTGAGGATTGCGAGGACGCGGACGAATCGCTCGTGGCGGGTTTGATCGGATGCGCGGAGGATGAAAGGCTCGTCTTTGGTGCTCGTGGACCGGATTCCGTCGAGCCAGCGCGAGAGGTCTGCGAATTGGTGGTCGCTCGGGGTAGCGACGATCTTGCCGTTAACTGTCACGGTATCGTCGGCAGAGATTTCAACGGTGATAGGGGCTATGGCGATGCCGAGTTCAGATTTGTCTCTGCCCGAAGGAGTGGCCTCGACATACTTTTCCTTCACCGTCTGGTAGGTCATGAAGAAGAGAAGGAGGACAAAGACAATGTCCACCATCGGGGCAATCTGGAATCCATGTTCGCCGTCTTCGTTATTTGCGGATGTGCTCATTGGTAGTATTCAGTGTTGCAGGTTTAACGTTTCCGGTCCCCCGCGGCTTTAACTGCGGGCGGGGCCGGAAACTTGGAACTTGTATGAATACCGGCTCGGCGCACAACCGAGCCTCTTTTGAAAGGCTAACTGAAGCTCAGGTTTTTCACCACTTTCGTGGCGGCACAAGCGTTCAAAACGTCCACGACACGCTCTTGTTTGGTGTCAGGAGCAGGACGGATGATAACCGGGTCGGGGTCGGTCTGCCCGTCGAGCGAGCGCTTCAAAAGCTCGCGAAGCTGGGTGAGCTCGCGGTCTTTAGCTCCGCTGCCCATCTGGGTATTATTCACAAAGACCACTCCCTCCGAACTGATGTCGATGACAATCGGAGTTTTGATGATGTCGCTCGCAGCTCCCGAGGGGTTGCTCGGTAGAGCGATGCGCAATTCTTTCTCGGTGACTTTGTCTCCAGTCGTCGCCATGAAAAATAGCATGAGGACGAATACCACGTCCACCATCGGTGCGATTTGAAATCCAAATTCTCCGTCTTCTCCTCCTCCTCCTCCGCCCATATTCGTGTGTCCTTTCTAGTGTTGGTTAAGGTTTGATTACTTTTTCGGTGCCACCTCTTTATCGACGACACTGAAGGTGATTTTTCCTACGCCACCGGCACCGACGGCGCGCATGACTTCCTTTGTGTAGGCGTAGCGGGCACCTTTGTCAGCGCGAATGACGACTCGGAAGTCGTCGCTTTTTGCGGCAGCCATGGTCTGAATCCGTGAAGTAAGGGCGACGGCTTCGATGGCTTTGTCGTCCACGATGATTCCGCCAGTCTGTCCGATTTCATTCCACACGATGTTCACGATAAGTTCGGAGCGTTTTTCCTTACCGACATCCTGACCATCCATCGCGACTGGCAGCACAACATCCTTGTTCACCTGCAACACCTGATCGGTGGCGATGGACATGAAGAAGATGAGCAGGACGAGCAGAATGTCGATCATCGGAGCGATCTGAAATTCCGGGTCTTCCTCGGGCGACATGCGGGTCGCCGCCTTCGCTTTTTGTCCTCGTGTGAGATGCGCCATGGTGTTGGGCGGATTAGTTTACCAGCTCAAAACAGAGCCGCAGTGTTGGCAAGGGCTGGTGCCGACGGCGACCATACCGGCGCAGATCGGGCAGTTGGCCATAGCGCCACCAGCGGGTTGCGCCGCGCCCATTTGGTGAGCCACAGGTGCGCCGGAGTAGTTGTCGCCGACATGCATTCCTGGGAGTTCTTCGTAGGGGACATCAATGAGGAGTTGGTTGACGATGTCGTCGGCGTGGACGATGGAAGCCTGCGAGACGTTGCGGAAGATGTAGTAGGAGACGAATGCGGGAATCGCGATAAAGAGACCAGCCGCTGTGGCGAGTAGAACTTCCGAGATTTTACCAGAGAGTGCTTTCGGGTCGCTCACGCCGGAGCCGGCGAGAACGGCGAATGCACCCATCATTCCGATGACGGTGCCGAGCAGTCCGATCATCGGGCTGACGATTCCGATAACGGAGAGGTAGCTGTTGCGGGTGCGGAGCAGGGTGGCTTCGCGGAGTCCGTGTTCGGCGATTGCAGTTTCGACGGCCTCTTTGCCGCGTCCGATACGGGAAAGGCCCGCCCTCATGACGTTGGCGAGGTAGTTCTTGTTGGCGTTGCAGGTTTCCCACGCTTCCTGGTAGTTACCGGAGCCGACGAGCTGGCGGAGGCTATCCACGAGCGGCTGCGGGGCGAGCTTGTCTTTCTTAAAATTGATCGCGTTCTGGATGATGAGAGTGACCATGATGATGGAGGTTCCCAAGATACAGAGCCAGATGAAGACGATGAGCGGCCCACCCTCCAGAATCTGACCAATAATGGACTTTTCTCCTCCACCATGTTGTGCGAATGCGATGGTCGGCGCGAGCGCGGCGGTGAGTAGGAGTGCGGGAAGAAAACGGTGTGTTTTGTTCTTAATCATGGTTCAGTTTGAGAGTGGTTCAGAAGGTTCTAGATTGATTCGGAAAATTTCAGCGCGGCGTCTGTAGTGTATCCCCTTACGGGACGGCAACGCCTTTCTTTCGTAAATCGTCGATTCTTTGCTGCGCAGCCGCGACGGTGGCGCGGTCTTGGTAGAATAATGCGACGGTGCGGCAGTATGCCTCCATGGCTTCGGGGAGCTTGTTTTCGCCTTCAGCGACTTGGCCCATGACATAAAATGCTTGGCCGAAAAGCTGGCTCTCGGCACGGGTCACGGTTTTTTTGCTCAGAGCGCCGCTGACAATGGGAGAGACGAGTGTTTTGGCTTCGCCAAATTGCTTTTTCGCGGCGGCGAGGCGGGCCTTGCCCACATCGGTGACTGCCCCGCCCGCGGTGGGATATGCTTGAGTGAATGCGGCAAATGCGCTTTCGGCTTCGGCAAGTTTACCGGTGGTGATTAAGAGGCCGCCGAGCGAGGCTGCGGCATCCTGTGCCCAAGGGACGTTGAGTCCGCGAAATTTTTCGGCGACTCCACGGATGAGCGGGATGGCTTTGTCGAGCTCTCCGGATTCAATAGCGCGGGAACCGACGAGCCATTCCTGCGGCGCGGCTTTGCGGACTTCATCAATGGTATCGATCGAATACCCGATCTCACCAGCGGCGTCTTTAATCGTAGCTTTCCCCCCGGTGACGCTCACGATGAGCACGCCCTGCAGGACTCGCGGCTGGCTGGTCGGTGTGGCGGGCTTGAAGCGCACGTAGTCGTTACCCACGGGCGCAGCGGCTGGCTGCTGAGCAAAGGCTGCGGGAGCCATCGTCAGAAGGCCGAATGTTAGAGAAAGAAGTTGCCGGGTGGCGGACATGGACCGTAGTTTCACGAGCTTGAGTTGATCGTTTAGTTGAACGAGCCCGACGTTATGGACTCGATTATTTGAACGCAACTGGAATCCTCAATTTCACAACAAAATCATGGTAAATATCCTTCGCCGCTGGAGTCAGCCTCTCATGGTCGTCATCGCGACCCTCGTCATCGTTTCATTCGCTTTCTGGGGAAACCGGAGCCTTTTTGACCGAAAAGGAGGCGATGTTGTCGATGAGGTCTATGGAAAGAAAATCACCCGCGAGGAACTGGAGCGGATGGGCAACCAAGAGAAAGTTTATATGGCGCTTCGCTGCGGATACCACGAGGCCTTGGCCACGGCAGCGGAGGGCGGATGGCATCAACAAGAGGACGAACGCGATCTCTCGATCTTCAATGCACTCGTCTTTGAACACGAGGCTGACGTGATGGGCATCGGCACCACGGAGCAGGAAGTCGAGGAGGAGCTCGCCCGCATCCCCGCATTCCAGCAGGGCGGGAAGTTCGATGTCGGCATGTTCGACATGATGGTCCAGCGCGTGTTGATGCCCAATGGATTCAGCAAGGAAAACATCGACACTTTCTTGAAAGGTGCCGTTCGAATGCGGAAAGTGAAGGACCTTCTCAAATCCACCGCCACAGTCACTCCGACCGAAATCCAGGACGACGTCGCCGCACGCAATCAACTCACCGAAGCGAGCTACGCGGCGCTCAAAAAAGCGGACTTCACCGCGGGAGTCGTCGTCACGGATGACGAACTCACGAAGCGCTACGAGGAGCAGAAAGAGCAGTTCAAAACGCCCGAGCAACGCAAAGTGCGTTTCGTGTCGTTTGTGCCGCCGGCACCCGCAGATCCTGCAAAACCGCCGAGCCCGACCGAACAGACGACCGCGCTGCAAAAATGCGTCAACGCAGCGTATGACTTTTCCCAATTGATCAAAAAGGGATCCAAGTTCGACGACCTCATCGCCAAGCAACAGAGCGAGCAGGCCGAGGCTGCAAAGGTGCCCGATTACAAAGCCCCATTCACCTTCGCCGTCGCGGAGACAGAGCCCTTCTCGAACCAATCACCACCAGCCGCTCTCGAAGAGTCTGAGGACATCGCCGAAGCAATCTTCGCCTTGACGAAAGAGAGCCCAGTCAGCGCGCACCTCATCGGCAAAAAGGGCGCATACGTCGCGCTCCTCCCCGAGGGCGGAATCACCGAGCCCAAGCAAAAAACTTTCGACGAATGCAAAGCCATCGTCACCGGCCAGCTCCAATCCGAGAAAGCCGACGAGGCGATGCGAAAGAAAGGCGAGGAACTCCAAAAGAAAATTGTCGAAGCAACCAAGGCCGGAAAATCCTTCGCAGAAGCATGCGAAGCCGCTGGCGTGAAAGCCGAAATCGTCCCCGCCTTTTCACAAAAGAAACCCGCCCCCGGACCTCTCGCCGCAACCATCCAGCAAGCAGCCGCAAAGCTCGCACCGGGTGAAGTGAGCGAGTTCATCACCTCCACGGAAGGCGGCTTGGTCGTCCACTTGGACAACCGCCCGGTGATCGACGAAAAAGACCTTGTCGCAGAAAGCGGAGCCGTCGCGAACATGAAGGAGCGCTATCGCACCGAAATGATCTTCCGCGAATGGCTCAAGGAGCGCCGCCACGCCGCTGGCCTCGGCCTCAAAAAGCCCACCACCGACAAAGGCTAGATGAGCCCAGAGCTAGAGGAGCTGTTCGACGACGCCAACGGCGACCTCGCGCTCGGCGACCTCGATGTTGCTGTGGAGAAATACCGCCGCTGCACCGAACTCGACCCGCTTTTCGCCGACGGCTGGCACGCCCTCGGCATGGGGCTGATGAAACTCGGACGCCACGCCGAAGCGATCGTCGCCGCCCTTAAAAACACCGAGCTGCGCCCCAACGACCAACTCGCCTGGAGCACCCTCAGCATCTGCTACGTCAAGAACGGGCAAATTAAAGAAGCCGAATCCGCCGGAGGCAAAGCCCGCATTCTCTCGTGGGGCGGGAAGATCAAGAAATGACGAATGACGAATGACGAACGGGCTTCGTCATTCGTCATGCGTCATGCGTCATTCACTATGAAGATCGCGCTCGTCCACTACACCGCCGCACCCGTCGTCGGCGGCGTCGAGCGCATCATCGAAGAGCACGCCCAACTCCTCGCCAGCCACGGCCACGAAGTCACCGTGCAATGCCACGCCCGCGACCTCGGCGCGCACGATGTCGTCCTCATCCACAACGTCCTCACCATGCCGTTCGACCTCCCATTTACCCAAGCAGTCCACGACGCCATCGCAGCGCACCCGCACGTCCGATTCATCGCATGGACCCACGACGTCGCAGCCGCCAACCCCGACCTCGCGCCCGTCCCCGATCTCATCCGTCGCCCCCCGCGCAACGTCGAATTTATCGCCATCTCCGCGCTCCGCTGCGGCCAACTCCGCGACACGCTCGGCGTGGAAAACTGCACCATCATCCCCAACGGCATCGACCCCGCCCGCATTCTCGGCCTCCCCTGCCCCATCGCCGCACTCGCGGAAAAAGAACACCTTTTCGACGGACGGCTCATCCTTCTCCACCCCACCCGACTCCTCCGCCGCAAGAACGTCGAGGCCAGCATCGCCATCACCCAAGCCCTCGGCGCAGCCACGCTCATCATCACCGGAGCCCCCGACCCCCACAACCCGGCCTCCCGCGAATACGCTCAAACACTCCGCACCCTCGCTGGCCCGGAGACCATTTTCGCCGCCGACCACTTCCCCATCGGCGACCCCGAACTCGCCGCGCTCTATCAGCTCGCCGACGCCCTCATCTTACCCAGCCGCCAAGAAGGCTTCGGCCTCCCCCTCCTCGAAGCCCGCCTTCACCGACTCCCCACCATCTACGCCGCCATCGAGCCCCTCACCGAGCTCGCAGCCTCCCACGCCCTGCCCATCTCACCCAGCGAATCCCCCAGCGAAGTCGCCGCCCGCATCCAGTCCTGGCTCGCGCAGAACGAAGCACACCAAGACCGCAAACGCGTCCTCGCAGACTACGCATGGCCCACTATTTACCAGCGGCACATCGCTCCGCTCCTCCAATGTGTTCATCAATACCGGGACAAGCCCGCCTGAAAAATTGCGCCGTTTTCCACTACCTCGTCGTCCCGTAAATCATCTCGACCCAATGCCAAAAAACGCGGCGAGGAAAATGTGAAGGATGAGCATCGAGAATATGAGGATGTGCCACGGCCCGTAGAGGACCAGCAGAGCAGCGGTGCAGCTCGCTTGTAAAACCGCGACGCTGAGCTGCCCAACGATGTCCCGCACCACCGCGCCAACGACGATGAGGCTGCCCAGCAAATAAAGGCTCAACACCCAGGGACTCACGACCAGCCCCACCGCAAAGGCCGTGACCACGATGCAAAGCGCGTAGCAGATGCCTGCAAAGCGAAGCTGGCTCCGGCAAAGCTGCCGTCGCCTCTCATTCGTCGCCCGCCACTCGTGCTCAGGAGCGGCGGGATCGCTCGATGCCCGCGAAGCGACATCCACCAGCGAGACATTGCACCAGACGCACGTCGGGAACCTTTCTTCGTTAGAAAAGGAGCAGCACGGACAGGTTTTCATCGGAGTCTCATCCACCGGCTGTTGAGCAGTTTTTGCTCCCTCAAACACACTAAACCATTGCTCCCGCCGCGCGCTTCCGCTTTCGCTCGCTGCCGATGAAAACACCCATCCTTGCTCTCGCCGCCCTCGCTTCCTTTCTCCAGCCCGTCTTTGCCGAAGACTACAAACCTGCGCCGGAACTCGCGGAGGTGCCGGGCGTGCCGAAGGGCGAGGTGCTGAAGTTCACGCTGGCGGACTCGAAGGTGTTCCCCGGCACGACGCGCAATGTGACGGTGTATGTGCCGAAGCAATACGACCCGGCGAAGCCCGCGTGCGTGTGGGTGAATCAAGACGGGATGCAGCACAAGGCGTCCACCGTTTTTGATAACCTGATCGCGAAGGGCGAAATGCCCGTGACCATCTACGTCGCGGCATCGCCCGGCGTCGTGAAGGCGCTGGATGGCGCTGCGCTGGATCGCTTTAACCGCAGCTACGAATACGACGGACTCGGCGATGGATACGCGCGATTTGTCCTCACAGAACTGCTCCCTTTCGTGGAGAAACAGACGACGGGCGACGGGCGCGCGATTGTGCTGAGCAAGAGCGGGAATGACCGCTGCATCGGCGGTTCGTCGAGCGGGGCAATTTGCGCGTTTGAGGCCGCGTGGGAGCGGCCCACGGAGTTTCGGCGGGTGTTTTCGACCATCGGGACTTACGTCGCTTTGCGCGGCGGCGACGGCATTCATTCTCTCGTGCGGAAGTTCGAGCCGAAGGGACTGCGCGTCTTTTTGCAGGACGGCGACCACGACCAAAATATCTACGGCGGCGACTGGTGGATGGCGAACCAGACCCTCGAACGCGCGCTGGCATTTTCCGGCTACGAGGTGAACCACGCTTGGGGCACCGAGGGCCACAATGGCAAGCATGGCGACGCGATTTTCCCCGATGCTGTGCGCTGGCTGTGGAAGGACTGGCCCGCCGAGCCGCAAGTCGGCGCATCGAAGAACGCCATGCTCAACGAAATCATCCTCCCCGGTGAAAGCTGGCAGCTCGTCGGCGAAGGCTACAAGTTCACCGAAGGCCCAGCGAGCAACGCAGCGGGCGAGATGTTTTTCAACGACATCCCCACGAGCAAAACCTACAAAGTCTCGGCGGATGGCAAGGCAGCGGAGTTCCTCGCAGACTCGAAGAAGGGCAATGGCCAAGCATTCGGCCCGGATGGGAAGCTCTTCGTCATCTCCACTGCCGAGCCGCAAGTGCTCGTCCTCGGCCCCGACAATGTCGCGAAAGTTTTCGCCGATGGATTCAAAGGCAACGACCTCACCGTGGCACACAACGGCAACGTGTATGCGACCGACCCGCTCTCTGTAAAAGGCGAGACGAGTCGCATCTGGCTCATCAAGCCCGACGGCGCAAAGCAAGTCGTAGATGAGGGCACCATCCGCTACTCCAACGGCATCTCGCTTTCGCCAGACCAGTCGCTCCTCTACGTCGGCGACGCGCGCTCGCACTGGGTCTATTCCTACCAAATCCAGCCGGACGGCACCCTGCGCAACAAGCAGCGTTACTTCCACCTCCACCAGCCCGACAGCGCCGATGACTCGGGCGCGGACGGCATGGATGTGGACCGCGACGGACGCCTCTACGTCGCCACGCGCATGGGCATCCAAGTCTGCGACCAAGCGGGCCGCGTGAACTGCATCATCCCCACGCCGAACGGACGCGTCAGCAACGTGGCCTTCGGCGGAGCGCAATTCGACACCCTCTACGCGACCTGCGGCGACAAAGTATTCCGCCGCAAAGTGAAAGCTAAAGGCTCACCGAGCTTCCTCGCCCCGGTGAAGCCAGCGTCGCCCCGCCTGTAAGGTTTGCCGCCTCAAATAATGGGGAGCTCGCCCATTTCCGAGAAAAATTTCGCTGTGAATAACTTGTTGATAATTGATTTCTAAAACCGCCGCTTCCCCTGCTACAATGGCGCACTCCAGAAAGCCCATCAGCACGCGCCTTCGTGCTTATTTGCATAGACTTCCCTCTATTGAATCAATGCAACCATTCCGTAAGAAAACTTTTTATCTTCTCCTTGCGCTCATTCGCGAATCCGGTAGCTTTTCCTCGTTGAACAACTCATCGAGCGCAAAGCGTGGCACGGTGACTGCTAAAAAGGTTTTATCTCACAACGAGACCCAACAACAAACCAAAACAACAAATGAACAAGAACCTCAAAACAGCTAAACAAACCCTCACACTCGGCGACCTAGTCGCCGCAGTCAGCAGCGCAAGCCGGAACTTCTCCGAAACTGCCGCCGCCGTCGCCGACCTCCTCGAATCAGGCCGCGTCCGCCTCACAAACAATGGCCGCTCAATCCGCGCTCGCGTCGCTTAATCAAACTCTCACCTCACACGAACCATGAAAAAATCCCTTAAAACAACAAACCGCAGCCTCACCCTCGGCGACCTCATCCTCGCCGTCAGCACCAACAGTCGGAACAATCGCGAAACCCTCGCAGCGATGACCGACCTCCTCGAAAGCGGTCGCGTCCGACTGCAATCGGGACAGAAAACGGTTCGCGCCCGGGTGTTCTAAACAGGCGCGCTCACCCCGGAAGCCCCGCTTGAGGACCCCTCCAAAAACTTTCAAAAACCCCGTCGTCGGCTGTAAGAGCCTCGGCGGGGTAAGTTTTGTACTAATATCGCCCCTAGAATCAAAGATGGCGGACGCGAAGGTTCCAACACCCGCGAGAGCGTCACAGAATTGTCAAAAAACAGGGACTCGCCGAATCGCCTTCGGTCAGCGTAGGTTCGCGGAGAGATGACGACCTTTACGAACGAACACTTCCTGAGCCGCGAACTGAGCTGGTTGGAATTTAACCAGCGCGTGCTGGAAGAGGCGATCAACCCCGCGAACCCGCTGCTGGAGCGGGTGAAGTTTTTTTGCATCGTCAGCTCGAATCTCGATGAGTTTTTCGAGGTGCGCGTCGCGGGCATCAAACAGCAGGTGGAGAGCGAAATCGTCGAGCGCAGCATCGATGGCCGCACGGCGACGGAGGCCGCACGCGGCATCACCAAGCGCGTCCGCCGCATGGTGGAAGACCAGTATCGGCTGTGGCGCGGCGAGCTACATCCCGCACTGGCAAAGGCGGGCATCCGCTTTCTCGAATACCCGGAGCTCGATGAAACCACCCGCACTTTCCTCCGCAACTACTACGAGACGCAAATACGCCCGGTGCTCACGCCGCTCGCCGTGGATCCCTCGCATCCGTTCCCGCATATCGCAAATAAGACACTCAATTTCGTCGTCTCGCTGAGCATCGAGGAGGAAGGCGGCACGCGCTCGCGGCTGGCGCTGGTGCAGGTGCCGCGCGTGCTCCCACGGCTCGTCCGACTGCCGCGCGAGGACGACGAGATGGACTTTATTTTCCTCGGGCAAATCATCGGGCACTACCTCAGCGACATATTCCCCGGCGCGACGATCCACGGGCATTGGAAATTCCGCGTCACCCGCAACAGCGAGCTGTACGTCGCCGAGGACGACACGGACAACCTGCTCCAAGCCGTCGAGGAAGAGCTGCGCAATCGGCGCAAAGGCGAAGCCGTCCGGCTGGAAGTGGATGCCGATTGCCCCGAGGCGATCTGGAAGCAACTACTCGAAACCCTCAGCCTCGCCGAAGACGACCTCTACATTATAGACGGCCCCATTAACCCCATCCGCCTCATGGCCATCTACGAAGGCGACCACTCGCCCGAGCTGCGCGACCCAGCGTTCCTCGCGCCCATCGCCGCCAGCGTGCGCGACCGCGCCTCGCTGTTTGCCACCATCCGGCGGCGCGACATCCTCATTCACCACCCGTATGAGAGCTTCAACACCGTCGTAGATTTCCTTGAGCAAGCCGCGCGCGACCCGCACGTCCTCGCGATCAAACAGACGCTCTACCGCACCGGCGGCGACCCACGCATCATCGGCGCACTCATGCTCGCAGCGGAGAACGGCAAGCACGTCACCGCCGTCACGGAGCTGAAAGCGCGCTTCGACGAAGCCAACAATATCGAGTGGGCGAAGCGGCTGGAGGAAGCAGGCGTGAACGTCGTCTATGGCCTCGTCGGCAAAAAAATCCACGGCAAGATGGCGCTCGTCGTGCGCAAAGACGAAGACCGCCTGCGCCGCTACTTGCACCTCGGCACGGGCAACTACAACCCGACGACCGCCCGCGTTTATACGGACCTGAGCCTCTTCACCGCCAACGAAGACTTCGCCGAAGACGCCACGAGCCTCTTCAATCTGCTCACCGGCATCGCCCGCTTCCAGACGCCGCGCAAACTCCTCGTCGCCCCGTGGCAGCTCCAGCAGCGCATCCTCGCGCTCATCCACCGCGAGGCCGAACACGCGCAGAAAAAACGCCCCGCCCGCATCATCGCAAAGATGAATTCCCTCTCCGACCCCGACACCATCCGCGCCCTCTACCGTGCCTCGCAGGCCGGGGTGAAAATAGACCTCATCATCCGAGGCGCGTGCTGCCTGAAGCCAGGAATCATCGGCATCAGCGAGAACATCACCGTCCGCAGCATCGTCGGGCGATTCCTCGAACACTCGCGCATTTTCCACGTCGAGAACGGAGGGAAAAACGAAGTCTATGTCGGCAGCGCAGACTGGATGTCACGGAACTTCCTCCGCCGAGTCGAGTTCGTCTTCCCCGTCGAAGAGTCCGCCCTCCGCGAGCGCATCCGACAAATACTCACCCGCCAACTCGCCGACAATACAAAGGCATGGCGGCTAGAAACCGACGGCAGCTACTCCCTCGTCGTCCGCGCCAACCAAGAGGCAAAGTGCGACAGCCAATCCGAGTTCATGGCCCTCGCAGTCGGTGAAGCAAAGCCCGGCAAAAGAAAAATCGGCCGCCTCCGCCCGAAGCCCAAGAGCAAAGGGAAGGGAAAGAAGTGAAGAGTGATGCCATCTGCCATAAACAAAGAGACGATACTGACGAATTGCCGCGTAGCGGCAACGACAAGCCGGGGGAAACAGGGTCGGCGAGAATGGCACTTAGATAAGGGCTGAAATGGGTAATTTTCTCTGTCGGGCAGTCATAGTGAAAAGATGGAACTCATCGCATTCCAGCGATTATTCCTCACTATGACGAGCAACTTCAAGGGCTTCGGCGTCGAATTTTCCGGCCACAATATTCGGAAAGAAATCAGAAACTACGACCTCCAACACTGAAGCCAATAACGCGATTTCGCCATCATTCACGCGCCGAATCCCCGCTTCGATTTTGGCGAGTGTGCCACGCGAAAGAGCCCAGCCCATGCGTTGGCAGCGAGCGGCAAGCACATCTTGCGACCAATCACGACTGGTGCGCATGCGCCGAACAGCCTGACCTATGAGGTTCTTTTTGGGCATTGCTCCGAAAATGGAGCTTGACCATCTGCAAAAATCCGAGGATGGAGTGTTCCGAAAACGGAGCAATCCGATTGAAATATCTCAAATGGGGAGACGCCTTTATGCGCGCCACCAGTTCAACTCACCAAAACATCTCAAAATATAACATATGGGCATCGCATCAATGGTACTCGGAATAATCTCAGCACTCGTATGCTGGATTCCTTTGTGCAACTACTGGGCATTAGTTCCGGCAATCGTCGGACTCATCCTTGGGTTAGTCGATATAAAGCAAAAACAGTCGAAGCAATTAGCCCACGGAATGGGTATTGCGGGTGTATCACTCAACATAGTGGCTTTGGCCGTGATTGGTATATGGACTATTTACATCGGCACTGAGACTCATAAAATCAAGAACTCAACAAACGAATTTAATAAGGTATTCAATGAATCGCAAGAGCAGTTCAAGAAAGACCTGAAAAAGTCACAAGAGGAGCTACAGAGAGAACTTCAGAAATCCTTAAATAAATGACTTTTATCTAGATGTCCGAGAGCTTCGAATATATCAGGAAACTCAAAGCATACAAAGCCGCAGATTATACGCTGCTTTTGCTTTCGTTCTATCTTATAACATTGCCTTTTTCTTCCCCATACTTAGCTAAAGTGTTCCCTGGAATATGGGGGCGGTGCGGATGGAATGAGATTATCGGCTCTCCTTGTTGTTTTTGTGGCCTCACAAAAGAATTATCAGAAGCTTATTCTTCAATCGCGCATGGGGAAAACCCCCACTGGTCTTTCAGATCACTTTCAAGCGTCACACTTTTTTCATTGTTCATTACAACACGACTTTGCTCATTAATTATTTTATCGTATGCGCCAAAAATACGGAATGCACTATATCTCGATACCGCCTTGAGTGCAGCTTTGCTTGGCTCTAGTATTGTTTTTGTTGCACTAGCGATATAAATACAAATCAATTAATTAAACACATAATATGGATAATTATCAGAAACAGCCTCTCCCAAATGCAACTACGGTGCTTGTGCTAGGGATTTGCTCTATCGTCATTCCTTTCGGGGGCCTGATTCTTGGGATTATAGGGATTACTCTCTCCGCAAAAGGAAGAAAAATGCATTCTGAAAACTCGGGACTCTATGAGGGATACGGCCTTCTCAATGCAGGATGGATAATGTCTATTATTGGGACAGTTTTTGGTGGCATTACGGCATTATACTTTCTTTCTTGCTTCACGCTTATTTACACGTTGCTGAGTCCCTTCAGTTGGTAAAGTCCCAGTTCAGGCGGCGTTGCCGTTGCTGGCAATCAACCCGCCTTTAAACACTAACTTTAAACCACGCCCATTCCAACACTGGAAACCCTCACTTTACACCAAAACAATCCGACCAAAACACCATGAAACACATCACACCACTACCATTCAAAATCATCCTCATGGTGCTCACCATGCTGACGTCATTCGCGTGTTCAAAGAAGCATGCGGACGCCCTCGCCGGAAAAGAGACACAGCAATTCTCGTCATATCAATCTATTTTAGATACATATTCTGAAAAAATAAAGGCCGCAACTCCAAAATTAATTGAAGAATACAAAACAGAGGCGTCAAAAAATATTGGTGGAATTGAAGGACTTGCAAAGCTTTCAAATGATAAAATTTCAAAACTTGCGAAGATTTCAAACGAGGGTGTTGCAGAAATGGCAAAAGTTATGTATAGAACCGGCCCAGGTAAATATAGCGAATATCAGAGTTGGGGTGCGAAACTTATGGAGCTATATATGTCAGAAGGGGCCAAAATCACAGATGTTTACATGAAATCTGCTCTGTAATTTCTGGAAATCGGGTCAGGCGAGAATGGCACTTAGATAAGCCCTGAACATTTGTGTCATTTTCCCCGGTTTTCCTCTTTTGGATTGCTTGTGAATGGTGACGCGAGGGACGCGGGAAATGAAACAGAGGGCAAAGCATCAGAGAAAATCTCCCCCTGATCTGCTCGGCGCAAACGTGGAGGGTGTCCATCGAGCCCATGCAAAGTGGAATCCAGCATTTTACTCTGATTTTCATCCATTTCGGCCCTTATCTAAGTGCCATTCGGGTCAGGCGATGAAAAAGAAAAACGACGTACCATGAACGCTGAGGGGAAACGCAGCGATGACACCGCGCATCGAGCACAGCGTAAACAGAACAGCAACGGGTAGCGAAAGCGGGCGGATAGAGCGGGCGAAAGTCTGAGCTATCCGGTGAGTCTTCCACCGGAAGAACCGGATGCGGGAAAACTGCACGTCCGGGTCTGCGGGGGAGCCAGCGGGCAACCGCTGGCTCTACTCGGCGTCAGGAGCTAAATTGGGCTCCAAAAAAGCCCAGTCGCTCGTCCAGCCCCGGCCAATGCTGCACGACGAGGTCAATCGGGATAATGTGCCCGTCGCCTGTCTTCTTGAAGTTCCTCGGTGCGGCATCGGTGATGAGGACGGCGTCCGTCGCTCGATACCAAGTGAAGGCGTTCATCGTGTCGTTCTGTACGTGCTCCTCCGGCACACGGCGGAAGGCTAGGGCTTCCATGAACTGCGCGATTTCGTCGTCCGTCGCTGGACCACCCGCGATGTATGGATGACTCGTGACGATGGCCGCGCCGTGCGTGCCGTAGTGGATGCCAACAAACTCGAATACGTTGCCGAATACGTCATTTTGCAGCGTGAGGCGGCGGAGGTATTCGGCGGGCGTGGCAGTGGTGAGATGGAGGAAAGTGACGTAAGCCTGAGTGACTTTATCAATGCGCATCCCGGCGCGGAGTAGGACGCCGAAGGTGCCGTGGAGGGTGAGACGGTAGATGAAATCTGGGTCTTCTGCCTCGAAGACCTCGTGCTCCTGTCCGCTTGCGAAGGGCTTCTCTAAGCAACCGTTTGACGCTTTCGGGAGCGCGGCAAGTCGCTCGACTTGCTCTTCAAACTCGCGCGCCAAGTCGCGTCCGCCTCCAGCACGGCTTTCGTCTCCCTGACTTTTTCCGCAAACGAGACGGTAGGTTGATTCAAGATGATTTCCCTGAGTTTCTTCGGGTCGGTTTCCATGGCGTGAGATTGGCATTGGGTTGCTTATTTTACTAGCGCCAATTTACCCAAAACGCTCACGTATCCGCAAGCAGCCAAGCGTGGAAACGGGGTCATTGCGATCAAAACGAAAAAACAAACCCCTTGCATGGGAAACCACGCTTCTAAAAGTGTTCAGCTCACCACTTCATCCGTCAGCCAAACCACTGAGTTGACGCCTCGAAGGACTCCGGGCACTCGCGCATTTTCCACGTCGAGAACGGAGGGAAAAACGAAGTCTATGTCGGCAGCGCCGACTGGATGTCGCGAAACTTCCTCCGCCGAGTCGAGTTCGTCTTCCCCGTGGAAGAGCCCGCCCTCCGCGAGCGCATCCGCCAAATCCTCCTCCGCCAAATCCTCCTCCGCCAAATCCTCCTCCGCCAAATCCTCCTCCGCCAAATCCTCCTCCGCCAAATCCTCCTCCGCCAAATCCTCCTCCG
>CANIWM010000083.1 GCA_947471505.1 Chthoniobacteraceae bacterium
CTAAAAACGGCAGTTGACCCCGTTTTTGAGGCCGAAAAATAGGGTATTTTACTCTGGAAATTGCCAACTGCGGAGCAGTTGAAAATCACTCACCCGTCCAAGGCTCATTTTTCTCTGAAAATCCGTTCAACTGCCGTTTTTAGGTTTAACCTAGTGGTTCAGGCTCTTGATCCAGTTTCCCTCGACCCGATCTACATCGTGAAAGGAGCAGGGCTCGCGACTGACTTGGACATCGTGCAGAACACGAACGTGATGATCACCTACGTGAACTCGGGCGCGATGACGATCTATCAGGGCGACAAAGACGGTGATTTTCTCTCGGCAACTGGCGATTCAAAGACCGAGGAATACTCGTATTCCACGGATGGATACGTCGCCAAGTATGCGGAGCTCGTGGGTTCAAATTTGTTCGTCGCAGCGATCAATAAGGGCAAGTCGCAGATCGTGAAACTCCCGATCGGAAAGAACGCGCAACCGTCGTCCGTGGTTGTCTCGGTCGCATCCGAAGCGAGTTCGATCACAGCGAGTCCGGCGGGAGATACTTACGTCGGTTTCGTATCCGGGCAGATATTCGGGATGAGCTCAGGCGGCATCCTCAGCGCGGCTCCGGTCGCGGTGGGCGGTGCGGTGGCGAGCATGAGCATCGGGGACGATGGCACCAAATTGGCCACGCTCAGCAAGGACCGCGTCTTGTCAGTCTTCAGCCTCACCATCGGCGGAAATATGACGTTGGACTCGACGGTGTCGTTGGCGGCGACGGACGGCACGTTGCAACAAGTGCGCTTTGTCCCGGATGGCGATCCGCTGGTGCCCGACAACCTCATCGTGAGCCACCTCACGACGACGGCAACTTTCGACGTGTATCAGCGCACCGCCACGACCTCGCCGTATGCACTCGGCACGAGCCTTCCATCGGAAAGTCCGTTCAAGCAATTCACCGTCGCAAAAGTGGTTGGCGGCTATGCGCTGGCGGGACTCACGGGCTCGGCGAACCTTTTTGGCTACTCGAAAAACCTCGCGGCTTTTGAGCCGTATGTGCTGCCGTTCAACGGCAAGCAGGTGAGCGTTTTCTCGGGGCGTGGCGGCGATGGCATCAACGTCCTGAACGTCCTCGGTAAAGGCGGCGCAGGCGGTTCGATCTCCGGCGTGAATATCGACGCCGTGACCATCCAACTCACGGCTGGCGCGGGCGGCAATAGCGAAGACGGGCCAGCGGGTGCCGGCGGCGGCGTCTCCAATCCAGCGACGATCACGACGTCGAGTGGCACGGGCATCACGCCAGGATTACTAGCTTTGGAGTCGCTCGAAATCGTAGCCGGATCCGGTGGCAGCGCGCTGGGAGTAGGTGGGCTAAAGGCGGCGGGTGGCGCGGGTGGAGGAATCAGCGCGCTAAAACTCGAGCTGCAGTCTGGAGATATTCATTTGAGTGCCGGGAACGGCGGCGATGGAAAAGGCGGCAGCGGCGGCGCGGGCGGCGGCTTCGCGAGCATTCGTGCAACGGGTAAAGCGGCGGGCATCTTCGCGACTGCGGGGACTGGTGGCAGCACTGCGGGCACTGGCGCAAAAGCGGGCGCGGGTGGTGGCTTCTCAACGTTCAATTTCACCCTCGCAAACGAGCCTTCCACGGAAATCGACGAGCGCTATTTCCCCGTCACGCTCACGGCTGGCATCGGCGGCGAGTCGCCTGCGGGCATCGGCGGAAACGGCGGCGGCTTCTCGGCTATCGTGTTGAAACTGGATGGCGCGGACCGCACTTACGACGGCATCGACGCCGATGAAAATCCGCTCGTGGATGCGAACCTCGACTCCACCGTGGAAGTGCTCTTGAACGCTGGCAACGGAGGAGGAGGAGCGACAGGAGGAAAGGGCGGCGACGTTGTTGGGCTCAAGGTTTCCACCGCACATGACCAAGTGGAACCGCTCTCAAAAGGATACTTCACGCACTACATCGCCGCTCACGTCGTCGCCGGAAATGGCGGCAGTGGTTCGACTGGCGACGGCGGCACTGGAGGCAGCGTCAACGGCTCGGTCTTCACCGGCGTCACCGACTACGACAAGGACTCCCACGAGTTCGGAGATACGTCGCTGCTCGTCCAAGCGGGCACCGGCGGGGCAGGCGGAAACAAAGGCGGCGCTGGCGGAAACGTGCTCTCCATCGTCGCGCAAAACGCGCCAACGGCTACCGGCGCATTCCTTTCACACACCCACCTCGCGGCGGCAGAAATCTACGCGGGAGCAGGTGGCGACGGCGGCCTCAGCGATGGTGGAGCGGGCGGCAGCGTGGCGAGCGCGACCGTCGGTTCGAACGCTCTCCTTTTCACCGTCGCTGGCAATGGCGGCATCGGCGGCCTCACGAGCGGCACCACTGCGAAAGGCGGCGCGGGCGGCTCTGTTTCAAAGAGCACGTTTGCCTTAATCGATACGCCGCTCGGCTACGCTGGGCTCATCGCCACAGCCGGCAACGGCGGCGGCGGACGCGCAGCAGGCGGCGCTGGCGGCGCGCTGGCGACGATCACCGTGAATCTTCCCTACGCACCGCTCGGCCTCGGAGCCGTGCTCACCGCTGGCGACGGCGGCAGCGCCTCGGGGACTGGCGCGCTCGGCGGAAAAGGCGGCGATGTCACCGGCATCACAAATTCCAAAGACATCCACAGCGCGATCTCGCTCATCGAGGCAGGCGATGGAGGTAACGCGGCGGTGGGCAAAGGCGGCTTCGGCGGCAACGTCAGCAGCATCCGCGTCGCGGGATTTATCGGGCGCGTGCTGAACGACATGACCGCGCTCGGTGCGTTCGATGCGCTCGGCACAGCGGGCGCGTTTGGCGCAGCAGTTCACACGAATCTCGTCGCTGGAAAAGGAATCGCTCAAGGCATCTTCGTCGGGCGCGCGGGCACTGGTGCGACGGCGGGCCTCGCGGGCAGCGTGTCCAAAGTGCAGGCCGAAGCGATTGCAGCCATCGGCACCTCCGTGGACACAATGGGTGTCTTTGCCCTCGCGGAGAAAGTCACCGACGTGAGAGCCAGCTTCATCGGCTACGATGTGGACCACGACGGAGCATTCGACGCTGGCACCGACGGCTTCATCCTCGCGAAAGCGCTCTCGCTCGTCACCGGCAGCAAGCCAGCGTTCGTCTTCACCTCGTAGCCCTACTGCACGCCCCGCAGCTCACCCATCCGGGCGCGGCTAAAGTCATCGCGGCAATCGCGATTTGCCGCTTCGCCGTATGCGCGGAGGGCGATGGCGCGGTCGTTGAGCCGCTCGCCGAAGCGCGCCAGCGTGCGCCACGCCTCGGCGCGGTAGTCGTGCGTGTGGAGCGTGCGGAGAAGCTCGGCGTAAGCATCGGCGGTCTTCCCCATCGCCTCCAGCGCCAGCGGATATGCGCGCACCATCCTCCAGTTGCGCGGCGACGCGGTGGCTGCTTGTGCGAGGAAGTCGAAGCGCGGTTTGCCCGTTAGGATGAGGTGAAGCTGCGAGCGCTGTAACAAGACGTCCGATGCGAAAAATGGGTCACTCTCCGCCTTTGTAAGTGCCTCTTCCGCACCGGCGGTGTCGCCGCTTCCGAGAGCGATGCTCGCTTTCATGAGCTGCAATCCCGCGAACTTCGGAGCCCGCTCAGTGGCTTCATTAAGGAGCACTTTCGCCTCCGCCGTCCGCTCCTCGTCCAACTCCAGCCCGGCGAGACTACTCAGCATCCGCGTGCCCCGTCCGGCGCGCTCTAGCGTCGTGGTAAAAAAGGTGCGCTGGTCCTGCCAATACGACTGCTGCACCCAAGTCTGCGCCGCGAGAAATACCGCCCACACCGCCGCCGCCACCGGCAGGAATCGCCATTGCACACACCGCGCCGTGAAGGCCAGCGCCGCGATGAGGAATGCCGATGGGATGTAGAGCCAATGCTCCGCCATCGTGGAATTGAGCGTGAAGATATTACTCACCGGTAGCCACGCCACGCCCGCGCACGCCAGCGCCAGCGCAGCATCCGGCGCACGCCGCCGCGCCCACATCGCCCAAGCGACAAAGCCCGCGAGCACCGCCCCACCGAGCACGGCTTGGGCGACAGGCTGCTTCGAAATGTCGCGCTCCATGTGCAGCTCGTGCGGCGCGAGGAAAAGGCGCGTGTATTCCGCAGCGGCGCGCGTCACCAGTCCCACGCGCTCGACGAGTGTCGTCGTGCGCGAGGAGTGCGGCGGCGGTGTGCGGTCCGCCGTGTCACGCATGGAAAGATACACGCCGAACACCAGCACCGCGCTCGCGACAAAAGCCACCCACGACAGCCGAGTGCGCCCGCGCGCCACGACCCACACCAGCCACAGCGTCAGCCCTGCGACGCCCGCTTCTTTGCTCAGCAGCGCCAGCAAACACAGCACTGCCGCGCCCATGATTCTCCACGCTGCCGGGCGGTCTCCCGACTTCAGCCCGCCGCCCGCATGAGCCCGCGCCACCAGCGCCAGCGCGGAGAAGACGAACAGCGCCGCCAGTGGGTCGGCCCGCCCGCTCACGTAAGTCACCGCGCTCGTATGCAGCGGATGCACGGCCCATATTGCTGACGCAAAAGTTGAGAGTTGAGAGCTGAGAGTTGAGGGACCGCACACGCTTTCCAGCCACGTTCGCAGGAAGAAAAATAGCGCGACGGCTGCGAGCGCGTGGATGAGCACGCTCGTGAAGTGCCAGCCGGGCTGCGGCGTCGCCAGCACTGCGCGCGTGTCTTTTGCGTCGCCAGTGTCCGGTGCATTCGTCCGCTTTCCATCGGCGCGCCGGATGCCCCACAGCGCGTAGTCCGCCGTGAAAGTCAGCCTCTGCACCGGGCGGTAAAACGCACTGGCCGTCGCATCCAAAAACAAGAACTCGCGGAAGCCCTCCGGCACCAGCCGCCAGTGGCGCACGAGCGGGTCGCGCAGCACGAGCGCCGTATCATCCCACACGAAGCTGTTGCGCATCGCGGGCTGGTAAGAGAGGAACGTCACCGCAATGATGACCGCTATAGGAATAATTGAACGACGAAACACGCCAGCAACCTTGCGCCGCACGCTGCTGCTGGGCAATGCCGTTTTCCTTCTGCTCCTTCTCGTGGCTATCGTCTGCCCAGCCGCCGAGCAGCTCATCGTCAGCATCGCCCCCGCGTGGGATTCCACGCACGGCACGCTCCAGCGTTATGAGCGCGACGGCGCAAACTGGACCGCCATCGGCAAGCCTTGGCCCGTCCTCTACGGGCGCAGCGGCCTCGCTTGGGGCACCGGGCTTTACGGCCAAAACGAAGACGGCCTCCACAAAAAAGAACGCGATGGCCGCGCACCCGCAGGCATTTTCAAAGTCGGCAAAATCTACACCTACGACAGCGCCCTCCCCACCGGCTCCGACTACCCATTTCACACCGTCACCGCTGCCGATGTGTGGTCGGATGACATCACCCATCCCGACTACAACCGCCACACTACGATAGACGTGAAGAACCCGCCGCCGTGGTATGAAAAACAGCGGATGCGCCTCGGCGATTTCGCCTACCGCTGGCTCGTAGAAATCCGCCACAACGCCGAGCCACCCGTGGCGGGCGGCGGCAGCGCCATCTTCTTCCACATCCGCCGAGGCCCAGAGAAACCGAGCGCCGGTTGCACTACGATGGCCGAAGCCGATTTAGTGACCCTCATCCGCTGGCTCCGCGCCGACGCAAACCCACGCTACGTCCTCATGCCTGCTGCGGAATATGCGCAGCGCCGAGTGAGGCTGAAGCTGCCGTGAGCCTCTTGCAGGCGTATCGAAGCGGCGGGATTCCTGCCGCCGAGTGAGGGCGAAGGTGGCTCTCGGAGATTGACGAACGGCGCACCAACCCGCTATCCGCGCTCCATGAAAGTGACGCCGCTTTTCACCGCAATCTGTCTCGCCTCGCTCGCCTTTGCCGAAGACGACGGGAAACTCACCATCGACATCCCCGCCCCCGTCCAAGCGGCCATCGCAAAAGAGAAAGGAGACGCGGGGAAAATTTCCGAATTTAAGCGTGTGAACGAAGCGGATGGCGCGACCTACGTCGTCGGCCTGATCATCGACGGGCAAAACTACGAACTCGTCCTCGACGCTGCGGGTCGCGTGATGAAAAAGGCGCTAAAGTCCGACGACGATGGCCCGAAGTTAATGACCATCAAATCGGTCCCCCTCAAGGTCCAGCAAACGCTCCAGCGAGAAGCGGGCGCAGGATTGATCAACGAAATCGAACGCTCGGATGAGAAAACCACTTACTCCACAGAGGTAATCATAGCGAAACGAAAGTATCGGATCATCGTGGACGCGGCCGGAACTCTGGTCTCGAAAGAATACGTCGGCGACGAGGACGAGAAATAACCCTATGTTGAACCCTGCAGCCGCTTCCGCACTGATTCTCTAAACCGCCTCGGTCTGGGTCAGAGTGCCGCCCGTTGTGAGGATTTGCGGGATCAACGCGAAGAAGTTACTCCCGACGATATCGTTGCGCATGTTCGCCCCATCGCCCGCGTCAAATGTCATCGCGCCCGTAAACGACATCCTCAGATTTGCAGGGTCTATACTGTTGCCGATGCGCACTTCATCCGCTCCGATCCCCGTCAGAATCGTCGCAATTCCCGACACACGCGAGATGCCCGTGTAGATCGCACTACGCTCAATGCGCAGCTCGTCTGCGCCGATTTGCGTATTCACGTAAAAGTCACGCGCGTTCACGTTATCAATGGTCGTCACGTCAGCGCCAGAGCCGGTCTGGAGCTTGAAATCCCGTTTCGCATTCAGCTTAGCAATCGCGACCGTGCTCACGTCTTCTCCGGTCTGGGCTGTAAAATCCTTCGTCACCTGGATGTTCGCAATCGTCAGCGTATCAATCGTCGCGCCGACCATGTCTATCGTCAGGGCGGCACCAAATTGCAGCCCGTTCGCATTGCCGACCCGGCTTTGCAAAACCACGCTCGACGGACCAATCCCATCCAGCCCCAGTTGCACGCTCGCATTCCCCGCGATGACGCCATCTGCGACGATGCTTACCAAGTCATTCACCGTTCCGCCCACGAATCCGAGGTCCGCCAGCGCGAGGCTCACCACGTCTAGCTCCAGCCGACTGGCCCCGCTTCCGCCGTCCATGCTCGTGCTACCGGTCACTCTGAGCAGGCTCCCCGTCGCGCTCAACCGATCGTCCCCGGCATTCCCGAAAAACGACAGACTTTTCCCAATCGTCGTGCGCCCGCTGATGCTCACAGCGTCATCACCCGTGCCTCCGGAGAGCACCACATTATTCCGAATCGTCGTGGCCCCAGAGATCAGTTCCGCCAGCCCACCACCAGCACCGAGGTTAATTCTCAAGTCCGCCAAAATACTATTACTCTGCCCGGCAAAAGTTACACGGCCAGCCCCCACGCCGAGGTCAATGTCCACGATTCCCGTCACCGAAACTGCGCCGAAATGATTGTGCGCGGCGGCAAACTCAAAGGTGTTCGCACCGCCCCCGCCCAGCATCGTGACAAAGCCCGCCGCTGTAAAAGACCTCCCGCTCGCTGTGAAAGAATCGTCTCCTTCTCCGCCGTCAAAAGTCAGCTTCCGCTTAAGGAGCACAGTGTCCCCAGACAGCGACACCGTATCACTATTCGCGCCGCCGGTGATTGCCGCATTCCCATGAATCTTCGTCACCACCGCACGGAAATCCACCGTCCCGCCCCCGCCGAGGTCCATATCGAGAAATCCCCGGATCGTCGTCTCGCTCCCATCAAACTCCACCATTCCACCCTCCGCCCCGAGCGCAATTTCCGCCCATCCACCCGTCGAAGTTTTGAAGTTTGACGCTTTCAACGAATCCACCCCAGCGCCTCCATGAAAGCGAAAGCTCTGCACCCCGCCCAGACCCACCACCTCAAACGAATCGGCCCCAATTCCTCCCTCAAACAGCACATTCTTCAAAGTCCCACGCAAGTTCTTCGAGGTCTGGCCCACCTCGCCAATATCGGTCCCATCCCCCGTGACGCGGTAGGTATTCGTCCCCGTCCTCAAAATGACGACGTCATGGTTCGCCCCATCGCCTCCGTCAATCGTGAGCAAGCCTTTGGAAAAAGTAACGGTGACCAAGCCAGCCGGAGCGATGCGTTGTTCGAGGCGTTCGGGAAAAGTGAATGATGAAGAGTCCATGACTACCACATAATCGGCCCTCCTCTCCGTCTTGGATGCCCCTTGCTCAAAAGGAGTCCGCCAACATTTGGGTTTGCGGGCTTGCTCTCACACGCGCGGGCAGTGGACAACCGGCGGCAGATGTCTTTGCAGATGAACTCGACGCCGCTATGGCGCTCCGCCGTTTGGCGACTCACATTGGGAACGGCGGCTTGGGGGCTGAGCTTCCCGGCTGCGAAGGCGGTGATGCTGGCGCAGGGCGCGCTGATGCCGGGGCGGGCGGAGTGGTTCCATGCGGCGTTTATTTTGATGAATCGGATGCTGCTCTCCACGCTCGTGATGGCGCTGCTTTTACGTGGAAGGCTGCGCGGGCTGAGCAAAAGAGAGTGCGTGCAGGGGCTCCAGCTTGGGCTCTTCGGCGGGCTCGGGATGCTGCTGCAAACGGATGCGCAGAACTACATCGCGGCCAGCACGTCGGCGTTTTTCACGCAGTTCACGAGCGTCTTCGTGCCCATCTATGTGGCGATTCACGGGCGGCGTTTTCCGTCGTGGGCCGTGGTGCTGGCGGCGGGGCTCGTGGTGGCGGGGTGCGCGGTTTTGAGCGGGGTGGAGCTGGGGAAAATCCACCTCGGGCGCGGCGAATGGGAGACGATTTTGAGCGCGATGCTTTTCACTGGGCAGATCGTCACACTGGAGCGCCCCGTCTTTCACGGCAACGATATGCGGCGGACCGCGACGGTGATGTTTGCGGTAAAAGGGCTACTGCTCGTGCCGCTGGTGGTCGCAGGCGGCGGGGCGGATGTGCTGTGCGCCTACACTTCGGTGCCGACGATGATCATCACGCTGCTGCTCGCCCTGTTTTGCACGACTTACGCCTACGCCACGATGGTGCGCTGGCAGCCGCATGTGACGAGTACGCAAGCCGGGCTCATCTACGCGACCGAGCCGGTATTCGCGACGCTCTGGGCGCTATTTTTACCCGGCTGGTTCTCCTCGCTGGCCGGAATCGCGTATGCCAACGAGCATCTCTCCACGTCGTTCTTCCTCGGTGCAGCGCTCATCGTGGCGGCAAACGTGGTAATCATTTTCGCGCCGAAAGTGCGTGAAGGGGTTGCTTGACCCCGCCGCCGCCGCCGCCTACCTCGCGCGGATGCAATTTGAAAACGTAACTGCAGTCGCCAAGGCGAATGTTTATTTTGACGGCAAAGTCGTCTCCCACACCATCCTCGCCGCCGACGGGTCGAAGAAGACGCTGGGGCTCATCTATCCCGGCAAATTTCACTTTGGCACGGACAAGGCCGAGCTCATGGAAATCGTGGCTGGCGCTTGCTCCGTGAAGCTTGACGGTGCAGCGGCGACGACGGATTACGCAGCGGGCACACACTTCCATGTCCCGGCCAAAAGCGGCTTCGACATCGAGGTTGCGGCGGGCATTTGCGAATACGTCTGCTCGTTCATCGAGTAGTTTTTTGCGACAAATCGCAGGAGAGGTTGTTTTACAAATGACTAAAACGCGCTACGGTCGCGTCGTAGTCCTCACATATCATGAAAAAACTCATCGCTCTGCTTAGCCTCGCCCTCGTGTCTTTGATGCCCGCGACGGCAGTGGATGTCGCCAACCCGGCTCCCGTGGGCTCGGAGCTTACGGCCACTTTCCCGTATTCCATGGCGGGGCAGGTGATTTTCACGAGCGGAGATTCGGATTATCAGGGGAGCGCGGTCGTTGTTTATAAAAGGAGCGCGCTCACTGCGGCGCACAATCTCTGGGATGTGGATGGCGGCTGGAGCACGAATTTAGAGTTCAACCGCGCTCGCTACAACAACAGCATCGCCACAAAGCGCTTTGCCACGCGGATGTATGTCTTCGGCGGCTACCAGAGGTCTGCGCTGAATTACGGGGCGGATTCGGACTACACCTTCGCTCGCGACTTGGGAGGGATTCGCTTCGCATCCTTCCTCGCAAACGGCTCCTACGCAGGCTGGAAGTTCGACCTAAAACTCCTCACCGGCGATGCCTATAATATCTGCCTCGGCTACGGCGCAGACGCCCACAGCGGGGATGAACTGCTCTTCGTAGAGCCCTCCGTGAGTTGGTCGAAAATCTACAAGGCTTACTACGATAATACGTCCGTCACTTTTGAAGGCGGAATGAGCGGTGGCCCAGTCTTTGCCGAGGTGAAACCCGGCGACTGGCGCGTGGCCGGAATCATCGTCTCCGGCGCGGATGAACCGCCATCGGGCGGCATCCACGCTATTACTGCCGACAGCGCGAAATTCTTGGTGACTTACCTCCGTTACTAAGTAACGCGGCCTTGCGTTGCGAGCGCAGTCCATGACACATTGCCCAACATGATTCCGCGACTTCGCATTCCAATGCTTCCCGCCGTGATGACGGTGGCGGCTCTTTTCACAGGCTCACCATTCGCGCAGGACACTGTGCAGGCGGAACTCGCCCAGCTTCGCAAGCTCGTGGAACTGCAAAACACGAAGATTGACGCGCTCTCCGCCCAAGTCGCCCGCCTCACCGTGCAGCTCGATGGCCGCGCTGGCGTGGTAGCAACCCCTGCAATCATCGCCGCGCCGACAGTTGATCCGGAACCCGCACCCGTGCCGCGCGTCCTCGGTTCGGCCCCGAAGGTCCACATCGTCGTCAAAGGCGAGGCGCTGGAAAAAATCGCGAAGCAATACGGAATAACGGTTGCGGAACTCCAGAAGGTCAACAACATCACAGATCCAAAGAAGCTCCAAGTGGGCCAACAACTTACGCTCCCTCCCGACAAAAAAGAACAACACTGAATTTATGGACGAATCCACCTGGTATCTCCGCAAAGCGCACGACGACTCCCAATTTGGCCCGATCACCTTTGATCAGCTCCAACAATGGGCCGCCGACGCACAAGTCTCACCGCTCGACCGCGTCTCCACCGACCAAAAAACGTGGATGAAAGCGCCGATGGTGCCCGAACTGGAAATGGACTACCTCATCCAAGTCAGCGACGAACTTTTCTACGGCCCCACCACCGTCGGCTCGATCCGCGAATTTCTGGAGGCGGGCGAAATCACCTCCGAGACGTGCATTACCAACTGCAAAGACGCCTCGCAGCTTCAGGTGAAAGACCTCATCCCGCCTGTCGTTGAGCCCGTGAATGCGCCGGATGCAGAACTCACTTTGGCCGGCACGCGCGGCAGCATCCGCATCAATCTCCAGCAGCGCGTCCGCGAGTTGGAGGAAGCCCTGCTCGAAGAACGCCGCGCTCGCGAAACCGCTGAAATGCTCGTCGAAAAGCTCGAAACGCAACTCGCCAACGTCGCGAAGAAATAGGTGGGAAAGCGGATCGTCGTCAAATTTGGCTCCGGCATCCTCGCTACGCGGCGCGGGGTCGGCCTAGACCAAAAGCAATTCACCCGGCTCACTCGCGAAGTGGCCACACTCGTCAAAGACGGGCACGAAGTCATCGTCGTCTCGTCTGGCGCAGTCGCTGCGGGGCTCGATGCACTCGGCCTCAAAGAGCGCCCCGAAGCCCTCGCCGCACGGCAAGCCTGCGCCGCCGTCGGGCAGGGACGACTGATGGCCTGCTACACCGAGCATTTTCAAAAACACGGCCTCACCGTCGCGCAGATTCTCCTCACACACGGCGACCTCGACAGCCGCATCGCCTACGCAAACGTCCGCACTACGCTCGACCGACTGCTGGCGAGCAAAGTCGTCCCTATCATCAACGAGAACGACACCGTCGCCGTCGAAGAACTCAAATTTGGCGACAACGACCGCCTCAGCGCCGAAGTCGCACTGCTCGCCGAGGCGCACCTCCTCGTCCTGCTCACAAGCGTCGAGGGACTCCTCGATGAAACGGGGAAGCTCATCCCGCGAGTGGACGACTTCGAGGAAGTCGCAAAGTTCGTCCGCGACGAAAAAGGCCGCTTCAGCGTCGGCGGAATGGCCTCCAAGCTCCACGCCGTGCAAATCGCCGTGAACGCCGGAGTCCCCACCGTCATCGCCAGCGGAAGGACCGCCGGGCCGATGCTCCGCGCCGCCGCCGGAAAGTCGGCAGGCACGTATTTTCCACCGCAACCCGTCTGAGCGGCTTGTCGTTCTGTCCGCGCGTCGCGTAGCGTCCCGCCGTGAACTTGGATACGCCGCTCGTGGAACTCGACTTCGTGCCGCACCTGCGGGCGCGGCAGCTTTCGCGTTTCGGGCTCGCGACTGTGGGCGATTTGCTCCTCCATTTTCCCCGCCGCTACGAGGACCGCCGGGAGTTCGATAAGTTCCCCACTGACACGACTGAAGGCGCAGTCTGCGTCTGCGGCGAAGTCACGCGCTCGCAGCTCAAGCGGTTCGGAGGCTCGCAGAAAATGTTCGACGTGATGATCGAGGACAGCAACCCGACGGCATTCGGCGGGCGGCTCGTGCTGCGCTGGTTCAACTCGCATTGGGTGGAAAAAATCTTCGCAAACGGGATGCGCGTCGTCGCCTACGGCAAGCCGAAGCGCAGCGGCTCGAACATGACGATCACGCATCCCGACTTCGAGATCGTGGAAGACGACGCCGAAGAAAGCATCCACCTCAAACGCATCGCGCCAATCCACGGCGCGACGGAAGGGCTCACGCCACGGCTCATCCGCTGGATCGTCTGGAGCGTTCTGGAGAAGCTCACCGACGAAGCCGTGCCCACACTTTTGCCGCCCAAGCTCGACCCCGTTTCGCGCGCGTGGGCGCTGCGGCAGATGCACTTTCCCGAGAGCTACGAGTCGCTGGAAAAAGCCCGCCGTCATTGCGTTTTGGAGGAGTTTCTGCGGATGCAGCTCTCCGTCGCCGCCAGCCGCAGCGAGCAGCAGCAGGAGCCCGGCGCAGCGCATTGCGGCAGCGGCGAACTCATGCGCCAGCTCCACGCCGCGCTCCCATTTCCCCTCACCGGCGCACAGCAGCGCGCCATCGCCGAAGTGCAGCACGACCTCGCGCTCCCCCGCCCGATGAACCGCCTGCTCCACGGCGATGTCGGCTCGGGCAAAACGCTCGTCGCCATGAGCGCCATGCTCCTCTGCGTCGAGGCCGGCTACCAAGCCGCGCTCATGGCCCCCACGCAAATCCTCGCCGAGCAACACTACCTCAATTTCCGCCGCCTGCTCGACCCCCTCGGCATCCGAGTCGCCCTCCGCACCGGCTCGCGGCGGGAGGGAAATGAGACGCCGCTTTTTGCTGGCGACAGCACTCCGCAAATCCTCATCGGCACGCACGCGCTGCTCTACGAAGGCGCGGGTTTTACAAAGCTCGGGCTCGCGGTGATTGATGAGCAGCACAAGTTCGGCGTGCTCCAGCGCGCCAAGCTCCGCGCACAAGCGGGCGACATCGCGCCGGATGTGCTCGTGATGACTGCGACGCCCATCCCGCGCACTTTGACGATGACGCTTTACGGCGATCTCGACGTGTCCATCCTCGACGAACTCCCGCCCGGTCGCGGCAAAATCATCACCGGCATCCGCCCGCCCACGAAGCTCCCCGACGCCGCGAAATTCATCCGCACGGAACTCGAAGCCGGGCGGCAGTGCTACATCGTCTATCCGCTCGTCGAGGAGAGCGAAAAGCTGGAGGCGAAGTCGGCTACCGTGGAGTTTGAGAAATGGAAAAAGCTCCTCGCGCCGATGCCGTGCGCGATGATCCACGGGCGCATCCCGCCGGAGGAAAAGGAGCAAATCATGGCGCGCTTTCGCAGCGGCGAGGCGAAGGCGCTCATCGCCACGACCGTCATCGAAGTCGGCGTGGATGTGCCCAACGCCACCGTCATGCTCATCGAAAACGCCGAGCGCTTTGGCCTCGCGCAGCTCCACCAGCTCCGGGGTCGCATCGGGCGCGGCGGGCACAAGAGCTACTGCGTGCTGATGACCAGCGCCGACGACCCCGAATCCATCGCCAAACTGCAAGTGCTCGTCGAAACCACGGACGGCTTCCGAGTCGCCGAAGAAGACCTCCGCCAACGCGGCTGGGGCAACCTCCTCGGCACCGAGCAAGCGGGCAAAACCACGTTCCGCCTCGGCGACCCCATCGCCCAGCTCGACCTCATGCAGCTCGCCCGCAACCACGCCTTCCTCATCTTCGAGCACGACCCCACATTATCCCGCCCCGAACACGCCGGAGCCAAACAACTGCTCGCCGCCGCGAGAAAGGCGACGTTTGCGCAGGTGAGCTAAATAGGAGCCGCTAACTCTTGAACTTCACCCGGAGCGATCCACTGTCGTAATGCTCCCCGACTGGAGCTACGGAAGGATGGCGAGCACCTTGGGAACGAGCGGTTCGAGCGCATCCAGCCGATTGCTCGGGGCGACAAGGATGACCAATGCAACTGGCAGCGTCGCGGTATTTTGTTGGTAAGGAATGTTTTGGTCGCTCGTCAAAAAGACATCGAATTTCCCCGTCATAAGCGAGAGCAGCGCTCCGTTTTTTACGCCTGCCCAGCCCATTTGCTGCACAGTTTGAGCGGTATGCCCTACGAGCAAGCGGGCCAATGGGCGGGGGACGCATTCATCAAGAAGAACTCTCACGCGGCAGCCGCCAGTAATAGTCGTTTCGCCTCTTCGAGTCCGGCGATTGCCTGCTCGTGAGTGACGGATGGAAAGTGATCAAGAAACTCCTTCAACGAATATCCGCCTTCGAGATAGTCCACGAGATTGTTCATCGGCACGCGCGTCCCACGAAAGACGACCGTGCCGCCCATGATTTCAGGGTCGGAGTGAAAAACGGAGCTTGCTGGCATGGGCGGACGCTACCGCTCAGGCACGCGGGCTTCAAGCCTTGTGTGCGCTACTTCCTCACTTCGCGCACGCACCGGAAGCCGATCCACTCGGCGGTGAAATCGGGGGTTTCGCGGGCTCGGGCGGAGACTCGGAAGTCGGCTTCGGTGCTCACCCAGGAGCCGCCGCGCAGGACGCGCTTCCATGTCGCGTCGCTGCTCGTGTCGGGGCCGGGTGGGTTGCGGTGGGCGGCGCGGTCGGGGTTGGGGCGTAACTCCGCGTAGTAGCTGACGGAAAACCAATCGCTGCACCACTCGGCGACGTTGCCCGCGAGGTCTTGGATGCCGTAGCCGTTTGGCGAAAAGCTACCGACGGGAGCCAGGCCACGGAAGCCGTCTGCGCCTTCATCTTTCGTGGGAAAAGCACCCTGCCACGTATTCGCGGGGCGCATCCCGGATGGGCTGGGCTCGCGGCCCCACGGGTATTTGAGCATCAGCTCACCGCCTCGCGCGGCGTATTCCCACTCGGCCTCGGTGGGCAGGCGTTTGCCGCTCCATTTTGCGAAAGCGGCGGCGTCGTCGTGGCTGACGTGGACGACGGGGAGCTTCGGCTCTTTCGCATCGCGCCAGCTTGCGCCGGGCGTCCACTTTTTCCACGGGTCGGCGGGCTGGAAGGTCCACGAGCCACCTGCTTTTTCTGCGGTGGTGATGTGCTTGGTGCCGGCGACGAATTTGGCGAACTGCTCGTTGGTGACTTCGGTGCGGTCCATCCAGATTTCGCTGATTTTGATGTCGTGGAGCGGCTGTTCTTCGGGCGGGCCGTCGTTCGAGCCCATCGTGATTCCGCCCGCTGGGAGCCGCGCCATGTCCACGCCCGTGCGGCCTTCCGCCAAGCGCCGGTCGCGGTCGCGGGAGATGCGGCGAGCCTCGGGAATCATCCACGTCAGCGTGACAGCGAGCATCCCGACAATGATGCAGACGAAGATAAGGCCGGTGCGTTTGGTGGCGGTCATTTCACTGTCCGCAGATATTGCCACACGGCGTCGAACTGCTGTGCGGCTTTGCCTTCGAGCACGTCGGTGAGCTGCGTGGTCACGCCGTCTTCGCTGAACTTCGGCATCTTCGTATCCGCGTCAATGCGCAGCGGGGCGAGCAGCCATCGTTGGAAATAGCCGCGCCGGATGCGCTCGGTCGTGTAGGCGAGGTTGATGCCCGGTGCCTCAAACACTGCCGTGGGCGGCACGTCTTTCACGCCGTGGCATTGCACGCAGTTCAGCCCGCCGTCGGCGCTGATGAGCTTTTGCCCGATGTCGGCGGTCTCTTTTTCCGCCGCCTTTTCGGGCATGTCGGCGAGTGGGAAGCCGTGCTGTTGCGCCAGCCCGTTCGCGATGCCGATGCCCGGTGCGCCAAAGCCCGGCATCCGCGACGCCAGCCACGGGCGCGGCTTATACGGCGCTGCGCCCGCGATGAAAATGCCCGACCAGCCCTGCTGCAATTTCTCCCCGAGCCATGTGAGCTGCGGGATCGCCGTCGTCGGCACCGTGTTGCCCTCCGTCTGGCCCTCGGGCAGCGGCGCATTGGCGAGCAGCGGCGCAAGTTCGCCCTCGACCATCTGGAACGTGCTCTGCCGCCCATCGCGCGGATGGCAGGCGGTGCAGTTGTTGTGGTGGATTTGCCGTTCGGCGAAATCGGCAAACGTATCCTGCTTCAGCGAGCGCAAGTCCGTGGCGAGGAAAGCGACCACCGCTTCCCGCTGCTCTGCGCTGAATCCGAAGTCCGGCGCGCGGTCCGGCTTCTCCGCGAGACATCCCTTCGCGCCCGCAGCAACGATAGCGGAAAGTGCCGCGCTTTTCATCGGAGCATCGCCTGTCGTGTGGCACGCCGCGCAGTTGGCAGCGACGAGCTTTTTGCCGTTCGCAGCGTCGCCTTGTACCGCCGGGAATTGCGTCTTCGCATTCGTCAAAAGATACGCGCTCACTGCCGCCGCTTCGTCGTCCGTGAAGCGGAAGTTCGGCATCCGCGTCCACGGATTGTGCATCCCCGGCATCTTCAGGAAATCGAGCAACGCAGCGCGGTGAAATTTCCCGCCGACTTGCCCGAGCCCGATGCGCCCGTGCTCCTTGTCGGGCTCCGTCGCGTCGGGCGTCGTATGGCAGGCGATGCAGCCGAGATTTCCAAAGAGCGCCGCGCCTTTGCCCAGCAGCACATCGTCCACGGGCTGCTCGACGACTTTGGTGGGCTTGCCCGTCGTGGCCAAAAACGCCGCGACATCCGCCGCTTGCGCCTTCGTCAGTGGCATGTGCGGCATCGTCGCATCGGGCCGCAGCGCGCGGGGATTTTCCACCCACGCCGCCATCCACGCGGGCTGAAATCTCGCGCCCGCCTCCAGCAAGCTCGGCGCAGTCGCCAGCAGCTCCGGCATTCCTGTTCCATCTGCCGCGACCGCCGTGCCTGCGTCGTGGCATTTCGCGCAATGTCGCGTGGCGAAAAGCATCCGGCCTTCGCGGAGTTTCGCGCCCTGTGCATCGGGCTGATGCGTCCACACCGTCGGCGGCACGGGCTCACGCGGGAACTCTTTGTTCCACCAATCAAACCGCAGCAGCGCGTCCTCCTCGCCGTCGTTCAAAAACTCGATGATGACTTCATTCGCGCCCTTTTTGAGCTGCACCGTTTTATCTGCATACTGCGCCGCCGCCGCGCCCGCCGCATCGAGGATGGGCTGACCGTTGATGGCGACTTTCACCTGCCCGCGCACCTCGACGGCGAACGTGTATTCCCCGCGCAGCGGCGAAGCGATGTCCGCCTTAAACGTCGCGGTAAAAGGCCCGACCGGCAGGAACGGAGTGGCCGCCGCGCCCTTCGGCACATAGAGCGCCGCGAGCCGCGAAGTCGTCGCATCGGACTTCCCTCCCGCGGTGAAAGTGACCGCGAGCCCCTGCTGTTTAGCGGCTTGCGCGAGTGCGAGTGACGGAATGACGAGAGCGAGAATGAAAACGATACGCATCGGGCCGAGGTCTAAAGTGTGAAGGGGCGCGCGTCAACGGGGAGGGGGAATGACGAATGGCGAAGTTGGCGAACTTCGTCATTCGTCATTTCCCCTATTTCGTGAGCGGCCAGATGAGAGGAATCAAAATCAGCATGACGATGCTGAGCACAGCAGTGAGGCCGCTGCCGACTTTCACGAAGTCACGGAACCGATATTTGCCCGGCGCATAGACGAGCAAGCACGAGGGCTCGAATGGCGTGATGAACGACACTGACGCGGCAAGCATGACGGCCATCGCGTAGCTGTGTTGGTTTGCGCCGAGCTGCTCGGCGGCCTTAATGGCGACGGGCAGGACGACGAGCGCGGCGGCGGCATTCGACATCGGCTGGGTAAGCAAGACCGTGAGGAAAAAGAAACCCGCCATGACAAACCACGGTCCCATCCAGCCAGTGAGCCCGATGACGGTGTTGGCGAGAAAGTCGGCCGTTTGCGTCGCCGTCATCGCTTTACCAAAAGCGGTCATTCCGCCGATCAGGACGATGAGCTTCCAGTCCACAAACTCGTATGCTTTTTCCACCGAGATAGCGCGGATGGAGACCGCAAGAACCGCCGCGATGAGGAAGGCCACGCTGACTGGAAGCGGAGACCAACCCTGCGCCCCTGGCACGCACGGGATCGTGCTCGCAAAGATGGCCGCAATGAAGAGTCCGACGGTGCGCAGACCGAGCTTCGGGTTGTAGGTCGTCGGCTTCACTTCATCGAGCAGGGAGAGGCCGAACTTTTCGCGAGCGTTGGTGATTGCTTCGTCTGGGCCTTGAAGGAGCAACACATCGCCGGAGCGGAGCGGGACTTCGCCGATGCGGTCCACGAGCGAAGTGCCGTGGCGGTAGATGGCGAGGACGGTGATGCCGTATTTGGCGCGGAAGTCGGCTTCGCGCAGCGTGCGCCCATTCACTTCGCTTTGGAGGGTGACGAGCATTTCCGCGATGCGGAACTTCGCGCCTTTTAGCGCGAGGTCGCCGAGCTTGGACTCGGCCTTAATCTCGATGCCCTCGATCCGCTTCACCTTCATCAGGTTCTCGACTTTTCCCTCAACGAGCAGGACGTCGCGTTCTTCGAGGACGACTCGGGAATCGGGGAGTAACTGCTCCGCTCCCCGGATAACTTTCAGGATGCGGAACTCAAGGATACTCAGGTCGCAATCGTAGCTGCGCTGCCCGATGAGCGGGGAACCGGGCATGATGATAATCTCGCTGAGATACTCGCGGATGCCGTACTCGGCGGTGAGGCTGTCGTCGGCGCGGGCGACGAGCTGCTTCCGCCCGATGAACATCATGTAGAGGATGCCGACGAAGCAGATGGTGAGGCCGATGGGCGTGATCTCGAACATGCGCAGTTCGGTCATTTTGTGGTCCTTGAAATACTGATTCACCGCGATGTTCGTGGACGTGCCGATGAGCGTCGTCGTGCCGCCGAGGATGCTGGCAAAGGCGAGCGGCATGAGGATTTTCGAGGGGTTGATGCCGGTGCGCCGAGCCAGCACGACAGTCGCCGGGGCGAACATGGCGGTGACGGTGGTATTGTTCATCACCGCCGAGACGCCGCACGCGATGAGCATGAGCATGAAAATGGTGCGCGCCTCGCTGCCGCCGCCCAGTTTCATAATCCTGCTGCCAACCAGATCGAGCACGCCCGTAGCCGTGAGTGCGCCAGAGATGACAAAGATGGCGGCCAGCGAAATCACGGCCTCGCTGCTAAAGCCGCTGTATGCTTGCTCCGGCGTGAGGATGCCCGTGAGAACCAGCGGGACGAGTACGCAGAAAGTGATGATGTCCACCGTGAGTCTTTCCATCGCGAACAGAACAACCGCGACGGCGAGCAGCGCGAGTACGAAGACGATCTTCCAGCCGTCAGCGCCAGCAGGCAGAGCGAATATCGCCGCGAAAATGGGTGAGAACCCGTGAATCATTTCACGGGATGAGAGCGAGCGGAGAGGGCGGGGACAAGGGGCAAGTTTCGCTTCCTCGCACGGAGCCGGATTCCATCCGAGTGGACGACGCTCGGGAAAAGTTGCTTTCCGGCAGATCGGGAAGGGTGGTAGGGAGAGAGATGATGTTTTCTTTGATGCTCGGGGTGGTGCGATGAAGGTGGTCGTGCGGGTGTTTGCGTATTTGCGGCGGTATCCGGGGATGGCTGCGGGGACGATGTCGTGCGCAATTGCGTCCACGCTGTTGGCGTTCGTTTTCCCAAAGGTGACGCAGCTTGTGATGGACGACATCATTGCCGGGCGCGGGGAGCGGCTGTGGGCGCTGGTGGGCGTGGCGGCGGTGGCTTATCTCGGGCGCGATGGGTTCAATGCGCTGCGGGTGATTTTGAACAATACGTTCGAGCAAAAGGTGATCTTCGATCTGCGGAGCGACCTTTACGGGCACATCCAGAAGCTGCCGCTGAAGTGGTTTGATGACCGCGCGACGGGCGACATCATGACGCGGCTGCTGGAGGATGTGACGGCGGTGGAGCGGATGCTCATAGATGGGATCGAGCAGGGCGTCGTGGCGGTGTTGCAGATCGCGGTGGCGCTGACGTTCCTCTTTTTCGCGAATGCGAAACTGGCGTGGCTCTCGATGTTGCCGGTGCCCTTTCTCATCGCGGGGGCGCTGAGCTATACGCTGACTGCGCCGCGCCGGTATCGCGTGCAACGGAAGGCGTCGTCGGCGATGAATGCGCTGCTGCACGATAACCTCGCGGGCATCCGGCAGATAAAGACGTTCACGCGGGAGGCGGAGGAGCACGCGCGGTTTGACGGCGTGAGCGGGGCGCTGCGGGATGCGGCGCTGCAGATCATGCGCGTGTGGGCGCTTTATAGTCCGTCCATGTCGTTCTTCGGAGCAGTGGGCGGGGTGCTGATGCTGGGCTTTGGCGGGCACGAAGTCCTCGCGGGGCGGATGTCGAACGGAGAACTGGCGGGGCTGCTGTTTTTGACGGGGCTGCTCTACGACCCCATCGGGAAGCTGCATTCGCTCAACCAGCTCATCCAGAGCGGGCGGGCAGCGGGCGAGCGGGTGTTCGAGATTCTCGATGAAAAGCCTGAGCCGGACTCGATGGAGCACGCGCCCGCCGTGACGGTGAAGGGCGATGTGGAGTTCGAGGACGTGTCATTTTCCTACGACGAAGATCGCCCGACGCTGCGCCACATCACGCTGCGCGCAAAGCCCGGCGAGACGGTGGCACTCGTGGGCGCGACGGGCGCGGGAAAGAGCACGCTGGTGAACCTCATCACGCGCTTTTACGAATACGACGACGGCGAGATTCGTGTGGACGGAACGCCCATCCGCGACTTGCCGCGCGCCGCGCTGCGAGCGGCGGTGGGCATGGTCACGCAGGAGAGCTTTCTTTTTAATGGAACGGTGCGCGACAACTTGCGGCTAGGCCGGGCGGATGCGGCGGACGAGCAGATGTGGCAGTGCTTGCGGGATGCGAATGCGGCGGAGTTCGTGGAGCGCCTGCCGCTGGGGCTGGATACGGTGGTCGGCGAGCGCGGGGTGAAGCTGAGCGTGGGGGAAAAGCAGCGCGTCTCCATCGCGCGGGCGCTGCTGAAAGACCCGCCGATTCTGGTGCTCGATGAGGCGACGGCGTCGGTGGATACGCAGACGGAGCGGCTCATCCAGCAAGCGCTCGACCGGCTGATGCAGCGGCGCACATCGTTCGTCATCGCGCATCGGCTGAGCACGGTGCGGCACGCCGACCAGATTTTGGTGATGGAGCGCGGGCGCATCGTGGAGCGCGGGCGGCACGATGACTTGCTGGCGCTCGGCGGCGCGTATGCGCGGCTGTGCGAGGGGAGTTTTCTGGATGCGTGAGCCCATCTTCGTGGTTCCCAAAACAACCCCGCTGCCAGTACAAGCAGCCACCATGATCAACCGTCGCTCCTTCCTCACCCAATCCGCCATCGCAGCCACAGCAGTATCCTTCGCGCCACACATTCGCGCACAGGATAAGTCGGGCAAGAAACTCCGCACCGTGCTCGTCGGCTGCGGCTGGTGGGGCAACAACATCCTCCGCGAAGCAATGGCCAGCGCCGAATGCAGCATCGTCGCCCTGTGCGATGTGGACCAGCGCCAGCTCGACGCCACGCAGGAAAATGTGACCGCCGGAACCGGCGAAACTCCGAAGCAATATCGCGATTACCGTGAACTACTAGCGAAGGAGAAACCCGACATCGCTATCATCGGCACACCCGATCACTGGCACGCACTGCCGATGATCGCGGCGGTGAAAGCGGGCGCACATGTGTATGTAGAAAAGCCCATTTCCCACACGGTGCTGGAGGGCAAGGCGATGGTCGCAGCCGCTCGCGCTACGGGCCGTGTCGTGCAAGTCGGCACGCATCGCCGTGTTGCGCCCCATAATGTGAGCGGGCGCGAATTTATCCGCAGCGGAAAGCTAGGGGAGCTCGGCATGGTGCGGTGTTTCGTCCACTACGGCGGAGGCGCAGAAAAGCCACTGCCCACCGTTGAGGTGCCGAAGGAACTCGACTGGGAAATGTGGTGCGGCCCGGCTCCGCTGCGCCCTTACAACGGCGGCGACCCGCGCAAAAAGGACCAAGCGTGGCGCGGTGCGATCCACCCGCGGGGCTTCCGCAGCTACCTCGATTACGCGAACGGACAGCTCGGCGATTGGGGCATTCATTGGCTGGACCAAGTGCTTTGGATTACCGGCGAGCGTGCGCCTTCCACCATCTTCAGCAGCGGCGGGCGTCCCATCGCTGGCGCTCCCGTTTTGACACCGAACGAGCAGACCAGTGACGCGCCCGACCACCAGCTTGCGACGTTCAAATTCGACAAGTTTGACGTGCAATGGGAGCACCGCAAGTTTGCTGGAAACCCAACGGACAAAGGCGAAAACGTCGGGGCGTATTTCTACGGCACGAAGGGCGTTTTCCACATGGGCTGGCAGCGCGGGTGGACGTTTTACCCCAGCAACGACAAAGACCCCATCCTCCACGAGGACGCGAAACTCAATGCGCCGGACGAGCAAAACATCAAAGAGCTTTGGGCTGATTTTCTCGGCGCGATCAAGACCGGCGCAAAGCCGATCGCCGACATAGGAGAAGTCGCCCTCGCCACGAATATGGCGCTGCTCGGCATGGCCAGCATGAAGCTCGGGCGCAGCATCCACTGGGACGCCGACAAATGGGAGTGCACCGGCGACGCCGAGGCCAACAAGCTCCTGCGCCGCGACTACCGCAAAGGCTGGGAATATCCGGTTTAGGTTAGTCAGGCCGAGGCATTGTCGGCTCGGAGGCGGTTGGCGCGGGTGTTGCTACCCTCCGACTCTGACAAACGACTTAAATGACGCACGGCCCTGACGACGATACATTCCGAGATTCCTCTGCTGAGGAGTTCGCAGACCGTGAAACCGAGATCCGCCACCTTGCGCTCGTCGCTGCTCGCATCGATAACGCCGTAGTGATCACGGACGCGTGCGGCTGCACCGTGTGGAGCAACGAGGCATTCACACGCATGACGGGCTACACGTTCGCCGATGCCCGGGGTCTAAAACCGGGCGTGCTCCTGCAAGGGCCAGATACTTGTCGCAACGCAAGCATGTTGATGCGCGAAGCAATTGCGAACGGCAGACCGATCAAGACGGACATCCTGAATTACACGAAATCTGGCCGGAAGATTTGGGTGAGCATCGAGATTCAGCCTGTGCGCGATGAGGGCGGGAAAGTGGCCAATTTTATCGCCATATCATCCGACATCACCGAGCGGCGTGCGAACGATCTGCGGCGCGATCTCGTGTATAATATCTCACGCTTACTCAGCAGCGGCGGAAGCACGGAAAAGATGATCCCTCGACTGCTCGCGTCGGTCGCCGAGACACTCGGCTGGACGGCGGGGCGCTATTGGTCGGTGCAACACAACGATTCGCGCATCCTCCGGTGTGACTCGGCGTGGCACTGCGAAGGAGCGCAGGGGCTGTCCGCGTTCTTTGGCGCGACTTCGCAAATGTGCCTCGCGCCGGGGGCTGGGCTCGTCGGGCGCGTCCTAGTTGACGAACGTCCACTTTGGGTCGAAGGGGAAACGCCTTCCCCACACGGAGGTTCACCCGGTTCGAGGCAATTCCAGTCGGCACTCGCGTTTCCGCTGGTTGCGGGGAATGAGGTGCTCAGCGTGCTAGAGTTCTTCGGCGAGCGTATCACTGAACCGGATGCGGAGTTCCTAAAAACGTTCGCGTCTATCGGCAGCCAAATCGGACAATTTATCGAGCGCGAAAACGCTGAAGCGGCACTCCGTGATGCTGAGACGCGGCTCAGGACACTCGTCGAACAGCTCCCCGCCGTCACCTACATCGCCGAAGCGGGGCCAAACGGGGTGTGGCATTTCGTCAGCCCGCAGGTCAAAGAGTTCATCGGGATTTCGCCGGAGGAAATGATCGCGGACCCACGCCTCTTTTCCGACACGATCCATCCCGAAGATCGAACGCGCGCATTCGAGGCGGAGGATTACAGCGTCGCGACTGGAAAGCCTTTTCTACACGAGTACCGCCTAACTGCGCGCGACGGACGCAAGGTCTGGTGCCGCGACCTCGCGACGGTCATCCCCGTCGGCCCGGGAGGCGTTCCGTGTATGCAGGGCGTGATGTTCGACATTACCGAGAGCAAACGCGTGGAGGAAGAACTGCTCGCGGCTAAGGAAACTGCTGAGGCCGCGAGTCGCGCCAAGAGCGAGTTTCTAGCGATGATGAGCCACGAAATTCGTACACCGATGAACGGCATCATCGGTATCAGCAGTCTTCTGCTCGAAATGCCGATGGAGCGCGGCCAGAGGGAGCTCGTAGAGAGCGTCCGGCAGAGCGGCGATGCGTTGATGGAGATCATCAATGACGTGCTCGATTTCTCTAAAATCGAGTCGCGAAAATTGGAGCTTCACTCCGACCCGTTTTCGGTTCGTGGCATCACAGATCAAGTGCTCGATTTGCTCGCGCCGCGTGCCGCAGAAAAAGGCATCGGTCTTACCGCAATCATCTCCCCAGATGTCCCAGATCAGTGCGTTGGCGACGCAGTGCGATTGCGGCAAGTGCTCCTGAATTTCACGGGGAATGCGGTCAAGTTCACGGACCACGGAGAGGTCATCGTTCGAGCGAGTGTGAAGGGATTTTCGCCAGGTGGAGCACGGGTTCGGTTCGAAGTATTCGATACCGGAGTGGGCATCGCAGCGGAGAAACAGCCGCACCTTTTCCAACCCTTCACCCAGGCAGATTCCACGCTCACGCGCCGACACGGCGGCACCGGGCTCGGGCTCGCGATTTCGCGCGAGATTATTCAGTTAATGGATGGCACTCTCGGCCTGCGAAGCGAGTTGGGACATGGGTCGATCTTCCATTTCGAGATTCCGCTTGGAGTTCCCAAAGTAGTGGCTCTGCCGATACAACGACTGCGGGCACTCATTATCGATTCCCATAGCCTCACCGGCGAGGCTCTGGAGGCGAGTCTGCGTCCATACGGCTTTAGTTGCGTCCGCGTCGCCTCGCTGGCGGAGGGCGTCACGAGATGCCGTTCGGTAAACCACGCCCCGTTTGATGTCGTATTCGCTTCGGACCTCCTTCTGAAGGGCCATGTAGCCGAACTCCCATCGCGACTTGGTGCCGATGCACCACCATGTGTCATTATTTCATCGCGCCTCACCGCTTCGATCTCGGGCATGGACCACACGGCAGTCCTCCAGCGACCTATACGCGAGTGGGCTATCCGTCGATGGTTTGAGGGCTTTACGAACGCGAGCACCACGCCAAGCGTTACGGATCAAGAGTGCCCTCTGGACTTGGCTGGGTGGCGAATTCTCATCGCAGAAGATCACGAGATCAACCGGCGATTCATCCAGCGCATCCTCATCAAGCACGGCGCACAATTGGAAATGGTCGAGGACGGTGCGGCTGCCGTGTCGGGGCCGGAACAAAAGCGGAATGGAGACGGAACAAAAGCGGAATGGGCAAAAACGGGCGCGCATCAGCGCGGGACGCCCGCCTCGGAGGAGGCCGGAGCGTAGCGGAGGCCGAGGGAGTGGGGGGCGTCCCGCGCTGATGCTCTTTTTGCTCCGGTGGGGCGGGCGGTGGGGCATCTTGGTGGGA
>CANIWM010000084.1 GCA_947471505.1 Chthoniobacteraceae bacterium
CGAGTTTGGAGCAATGGATGCAGGCACCGATTTGCTTCGCGACGCATCACGCTCTCATTGCGAGAGCGTATGCACGGGACTTACGCGGCTGCCCACATCACCGGCGGTCGGGTTGCATCCCTTCCGCCGGTCCTCTCTCCCTTTCAGTTGTTCACTCCAAGTTCGAGAGACTTCTCGAACATACAAGGGACTCGCGGGCTACTTTGCGCTTTGCGCTGTTCCACTTTTAATCACACCCGGCTCGGGATGCCGCGTTACCGGAAGTCGTGAGATGCAGGTGCGGGGAGTTCGCCGAAAGCAAGCGGGGTGACTTGCTCGGCTTTGATATGGATGACGCCTTCATTTCTCTGCACGATGCCTTTGATGGCGAGGAAGGATTCCTCGGCGATGACGCGGCGGTATCGCTCGAAGAGTTGCGGGGTGACGATGGCGTTGGCGACGCCAGTTTCATCCTCGACGCTGATGAAGAGGAATCCCTTCGCGGTGCCGGGTCGCTGGCGGCAGATGACCATGCCGCCGATGATGACGCGCTCGCCGTTGCGCGCTTCGGTTAAATCGGATGCCCGCCAAAGATGCGGCATTTTTTCGCGGAGCAGCGCCATCGCGTGTGGGCCGGTGGTGAGCGATGTCCCGGCATAGTCCGCGTGTATGCGTTCGGAGGGGCTCATGGGCGAGAGCGGGAGCTGTGTGGATGTTTCCAAGGCGCCGAAAAGGTCGTCGGTATCGCGGGAGACCTCGACCTGCCATTGCGCGGCTCGGCGGTGTTCGGCGAGGCCGTTGAGTGCGCCGACTTTGGCGAGGGCGCGGAGAGCGGGTTTTGCCAGGCAGCTGCGGAGCTGGAAATCGGCGAGAGATGTGAAGGGTTGGCGCGTGCGCTCGGCGAGGATGCGTGCGCCTTCCTCGCGATGCAGCCCGCGCACGTAGCAGAGGCCGAGGCGGAGTGAATCATCCGTGCCGACGGTGCAGAGCCAGTCGGACTCCGCAATGTTCACGGGGCGGATGCGGACGCCGTGGCGCTTCGCGTCTTTTACGAGGGTGTCGGGCGAGTAAAAGCCCATCGGCTGATTGTTAAAAAGCCCGGCGAAGAACTCGGGTGCTCGGTGGACTTTCATCCAGCAACTCGCGTAGGCGATGAGCGCGAAGGAGATGGCGTGCGATTCGGGGAATCCATACACGGCGAAGGATTGGACGGATTGCACGATGCGCTGGGCCGTGTCCTCGGGCACGCCCTTCTCGGCGAGGCTGGCACGGAGTTTCACGCACACTTTGTCCATGCGCTCATGCGAGCGGTGAAAGCTGAGTGCGCGGCGAAGTTCCTCTGCTTCGCTGCCGGTGAAGCCCGCCATGACCATCGCGATTTTCAAAAGTTGCTCCTGAAAAAGCGGCACGCCGAGCGTCCGCTCCAGCACGGGGCGCAGACGGTCGTCGATGTAATCCACAGGCTCGCGGCCCGCGCGGCGCGCGAGATACGGGTGAAGGAGTCCGCCTTGAATCGGGCCGGGGCGGATGATGGCGACCTCCACGACGACATCGTAAAACGTGCGCGGTTTCATGCGCGGGAGCGTCGCCATCTGTGCGCGGCTCTCGACTTGAAAGGTGCCGATGGTGTCGGCTCGGCAAAGCAGATCGTAGGTCGCGGTGTCGTCTTTCGGGATGCTGGCGAGGTCCACGGGACGCCCGCGAGATTGGCAAATCTCCAGCGTGTCCTGCATGGCGGCCATCATGCCGAGGCCGAGGAGGTCCACTTTGATGATGCCCAAGTCGGCGCAGTCATCCTTGTCCCATTGTGCGACGACGCGGCCTTCCATCGCTGCGTTTTCCAGCGGCATGACGCTGCTGAGCGCGCCCTCGCAGATAATCATCCCGCCGCTGTGCTGGCCGAGGTGGCGAGGCAGGCCGTAGATTTTTTGATAAAGCGAAAGTGCAACCGCCGTGCGCGGATGCTCGCGCGGGATGCCCGCATTTTCCACCTGCGATTCAAGGTCGAGCGTGTGGGGGAAATCGCCGCTGCTGAAGAGGCGCGAAAAGCGGTCGAGCATCTCGGGGGCGAAGTTCAGCGCCTTGCCAATCTCGCGCATCGCCGAGCGTCCGCGGAAGGTGATGACGTTTGCCGTCATGGCGGCACCGTGCTTGCCGTAGCGGCGATAGACTTCCTGGATGACGCGCTCGCGCCGTTCGCCGCTCGGGAGGTCGAGATCGATGTCGGGCCACGACGTGCGGCCTTCGCTCAGGAAGCGCTCGAAGAGCAGCTTGCACGCGATGGGGTCGCAGGCGGTGATGCCGAGCGAGTAGCATACGACGCTGTTTGCTGCGCTCCCACGCCCCTGCACGAGAATCCCCTCGCTGGTGCAAAAGTTCACCAAATCCCACACGATGAGAAAGTATCCGCTGAACCCGAGCCGGGCGATGAGGTCGAGTTCGTGATTCAATTGCGCGAGCACTTGCGGCGAAAGGTGCGAGTAGCGCGAGCGAGCTCCGGCCATCGTCACCTTGCGCAGAAATGAGTCCATCGTCTCGCCCTCGGGCACTCGGTAGCGGGGGAATTCGTAGCCGAGATTTTCCAGCGTAAAGTCGAGCCGCTCCGCGAGGCGTGCGGTGTTTTCCACGGCTTCGGGCATGTCGGCGAAAAGGCGCTGCATCATTTGTGCAGGCTTGAAGTGCCGCTCGTCATTAAGGGCGAGCAGTCGCCCGGCGGAATCGAGGTGGGTGTGATTCCGGGCGCAGGTAAATACGTCGAGCACGGCGCGCTCATCGCGGGTGGCGTGAAGCACGCCGTTTGTCGCAAGCAGCGGGAGCCCGGTGGCGCTGGCGAGATCGCGGAGTGCGTCGTTTTCGCGCTCCTCGCCGCGCCGGAGATGACGCTGGATTTCCACGAAGACGCTCGATTTTCCAAACGCCGCAGTGAGTGCCTGCACACACGCCATCGCTGCCGCCCGGTCGTCCCGCGCGAGGGCTCGGCGGAGCGGCCCTTCTTCATCGCCGGTGAGTGCGACGAGTCCGGCGGAAAATTCCGCGAGTTCTTCCCAGCGCACGGGCGCGTCGTGTTTTGTCCCTCGCAGTTTCGCGCGGGTGATGAGCTGGCAGAGATTGCGGTATCCTTCTCGTGACTCTGCGAGCACGGGGAGCACGCTGCCATCGTCGAGCGTCAACTCTGCGCCGACGATGGCGCGGATGCCGTTTTCGCGGGCTTTGGTGTGAAGCCGCGCACTGCCATAAACGCCGTCGCGGTCGCACAGTGCGATGGCGGAAATGTCGAGCTCTGCCGCGCGTGTGGCGAGCGCCTCGGGGTGTGAGGCTCCGCGCAGGAAGCTGCACGCGCTGCGGGCATGGAGTTCGACGTAGCTCATGCGCGTTTCATGGGCACGATGCTGCGGCTGGTCGGTGATGCGGGCGGCTCATCGTAGCTGCCTTCGATGCGCCATGCGTCGTCCGTACGTGTGAGCCGGTAGAGTCCGCCGCTCTCGGTTTCGATGTCCCATTCCTCCGTGATCCATTGTTCGCGTTCCCACCATCCACCGTTTGCGCGGTAAGGGCCGAGCGCATCGCGGATGGAGCCGCGCACTTTTTCCGATGCGATGAACGTCGGGCGGTGACGCACCATGCGGACTTCTGCGGATACCGGGGGACGCCAGCGGCGCAGGGGCAGGCCGGTGGCGAAACTATCGGGCGAATCCGTCTCGGCTGTGAGTTCGTGAAAGCGCGGGGGGTGTAGCCGGAAGCTGTCGGGCTGATGGGTGTCGAGCACTTCGGCGACGCCGACATTTTCCTGCCCGACGAGGGCCGCGAGTCTGCCGAGTGTTTCGCCAAAGCGGTTTGGGTCGCGCAGGGGACTTTCGAAAAGCTGGAACTGCTGTCGTTCTGCGACGGTGGGTTCGATGCGGAGTCGTGCGCCCGTCGCGCCGTGGTCGAGCCGCAAGCTGTCGAGGTGGGTGTGGAGGATACGGAAAAGCACGTCCACATCCGCAGTGGGCGAGGGTACGGTGAATACACGCTCGTGGGTGCCGCCGTTTGAGAGCGTGATGGTCAGCATCATCCGCCCGGCGACTCGATATGCGTTGCCGAGCCGCGCGGCGAGCTGGTCGAGAAACCGGCGCACGATGAAAAGCACGGGCTCGACCGTCTCCACTTCGCGCTCGAACTCGAACGACTCCGCAAATTCCTCCGCCATCCGCACGAGTCGCAAAGGGCGCTCCGTGCGGCCGGCGGCACGCTCCCAGAGCTGCGCGGCATCGGTGCCGAGCCGGTCCATCAGCTCGCCACGCGGAAGGCTCGTGAGTTGCGCGAGATTATGGATTCCCCAATCGCCCAAGACGGCGAGCAAGTCGGGCGCAGGGTTGAGTTCGTGGAGTGCGAGATTTGCGAGAAAGGCGTGCGGGGTTTGCACGACTAGCACAGGCCGGGCGTGTCGCGCGGCGATGAATGCAAGGTCGGGATTTGCTGCGATGCCAGCCTGGGCCGACATGCGGAGCGATGCGAGGCCGGAGACGGCGCGAGTGCCGAGTAACTGCCAGTTTTTCTCCCGCGAAGCGCGGAGGTTCACGGTGCAATAACCGTCCGCCGTAGCCTCGATTTCCGGCGAGAGTGTGCCAGCGATTTCGAGTAGCGCGGATTGCGCGGCCTGCTCCTGCGCGGGCGAGCGCGGAACGATGGCGAGGGACGGGCAACGAGCGATGGCCTGTGTGGAGGTTTGCCCGGTCCTTACGCCTTCAGTTTCCGCAGCCGCATTGATTTCCAGCACGCCGGATTTTGGCTCGTGTCCGTCAATGAGCGCGACGGGCTGCGCGTGCAGTTCCTCGCGGAAACGAAGCGCCGCTTGCAGACGGAAATTGGGCAGAAGGATGACGGTGAACATGGCGCATCCTCATGCCGTGGCACGTTCACTTTCCCACGCGCTGGGATTTCGCTGCGCCGTCCGGCGTGGAAATACTCGCCACGCGGCGCTCCCGAGCAATTCGTGCCGCCAGCGCCGCTGTGCCGCGAGCGTCCAGCGTGATGCTCCGGCGATGCGGACTTGTGCGGCCTCAATCATGGGGCTGGGTGTCAGCACTAAAACCGCCGCCGTGGTCTGCTCCGCTAGTCGCTGGAGTCGGTGCCAAGTATTCGCGGGGATGCCCTGCAACTGCCGTGGATGCACGCTTTGGAGGTCGAGTATCACGAGCGAAAGATTCCCGTCCCGGAGCAGTAAATCCGCCGATTTCACCGCCTGCATCGCGTCTGCACAGAGCACGACGAGCAGGCGTGCGAGTGCCGCTGGCGGACAATCGCTCGGCTCAAATGTCCGCGCGGCATCGACAAGTGCCGCAAAACACCGCTCCCGGCATACCGCTCTGAGCATGGCATGGAGAAACAGTGCGCCGCCCGGACCGGAAAACTCGCTCAACGCAGCGCGCCGCAAGCCGCCCTCTGCGGCATCCACATCAGCGAGGCCGGTGCGCAGGATGCCGCCTGGCTTTTGCTTCGTCGCCGGGAATTTCTCCGCGAGTGCCTGCCGCAGGGCGGTGAGCCGTGTATCACTGGCGAGCATGGCGCACGAGCCCCCGATAAACGCCTGCCACGCCGCGCCATTCGCGCTTCGGCACGAGGATGTCCGCATAGGCCGGATTGCTCGCTCGTAGCCGAATGGCGTCTTTTTCAAAATGCACATGCTTGAGCGTGGCTTCAAATCCATCCCCCACATACGCGGCGGCAATTTCGCCCTGTTGCACTTCGACCTCGGGGCGCAGCAGCACGAGATCGCCATCCAGAATGCCTCCGCCAATCATCGAATCTCCCGTGACCCGCAGTAAGAAATCGCCCTTTCGATGAGGAAGAAGCGCATCGCCCTCGAGAAATTCATCCGGCTCCGCGAGCGCCTCGCTGAGGAGGCCGGCGGTGATTTTTCCAAGCACGGGAATCCCACCAAGCCCGAGTACCTGACGGCCCTTCTTCGTCAGGCGAAGGAGGCGGTATGCGCGCTGCCTCCCGCCTCCCTGGATTTCGAGGAATCCGTCGCGCTGCAATATCTTCAGCGTCGGCGTGATACTGCTCTCGCCGGCGTATCCGAGCTGCTGCACGAGGTCCGGCACAAACGGCGCAGAGCCTTTCATTTCAGCCCCTGCAACCGCCTCTACAATCCGCCGCTGAGCAGGACTCAATACTGTGGGATGATTTTGCATGTATCGTGATTAAACACGATACTTCGACGCAGGCAAACGGAATGTGAAAAGTGTCGTAGTGGCCTCCAGACAGGACAGGTCTGTGCGATGTTTACGCATTGAGGTGGAAGTCTTGCTCGACGTCCGAATGCTGGCTCTGTTCGCTATTTCCTCAGACATCCTATGCGCATCTTTCCAGTCTCTCTCGTCACCCTCGCTTTCGCCGGTTCAAGTTTTGCAGCACCGTCGGACGATGCGCGCGCGCTCTTTGAGAAGGCGGGGATTAAGAACGGGTTTGTCGTGCGCCTGGGGGCGGATGCGGGGATCGCTGCGGCGCTGAAGCTGAACGCGGGCACGCAGGTGCAGGTTCTGGATACGGATCCGGCGCGTGTGTCGGCGGCGAGGAATGCGCTGTTGGGGAAGGGGATTTACGGAGATGTCGCGGCGGAGCGCTTCGATGGGAAATCGCTGCCGTATATCGACGGCGTGGTCAATTTGCTGATCGCGGAAGAGCCGGGTGCGCTGGCGATGGATGAGATTCAGCGGGTGCTGGTGCCGGGCGGCGTGGCGATCGTGAAAGGCGAGAAGTCGGTGAAGCAGGTGCCGAAGGGACTGGATGAATGGTCCCACTATTTCTACGACGCGAAGGGCAATGCGACATCGCACGATGATGTGGTGGGTCCGCCGGATCGGCTGCAATGGCTGGGCTCGCCGCGGTGGTCGCGGCATCATGACCGGATTTCTTCCACGAATGCGCAGGTGACGAGCGGCGGGCGGCTTTTCACGATCATGGATGAAGGCTCGCGAATTTCGGCGCTGCTTCCGGCGCACTGGAAACTGAATGCCCGCGATGCTTACAACGGCGTGCCGCTCTGGAGCCGCGACATCGGAAAATGGCAGACGCACATGTGGCCATTGAAATCGGGGCCGACGCAACTGACGCGGCGGCTGGTCGGGGCAGGGGACAAGGTGTTTGTGACGCTGGAGATCGATGGTCCCGTGAGTGTGCTCGATGCGGCTACGGGCGTGACTTTGCGCGAACTGCCGGAGACGAAAGGAGCGGAGGAGATTTTGCATGTGAACGGGATTCTTTACGCGATGGTGAATCCGCGTCCCTACGTGCTGGAGGAGTTTGCTCCCAAGCTGAATACCGGCGACCAGAAGCGCGTGGAGACGGAGTTTAACTGGGACCAGAAGCCGCGCAATCTCGTGGCAATCGATGTAGCGGGCGGGAAGGTGCTTTGGCGTCGAAACGATGCGAAGATCGCTCCACTGACGCTCGCAGCGGATGAAAAGCGGGTGGTTTTTCACGATGGCGACAAGCTCGTGCTGCTCGACGCGAAATCCGGCGACGAGAAGTGGGCGAGCGAGCCGGCGTCGAAACGGAAGCTGTTTGAATTCAACTACGGCCCGCGCGTGCTCATCACGGGCGACACGATTTTGTATGCGGGCGGAGATGGCGAGCAGGCGGGGTTCGACGCAGTCTCGGGGAAACGGCTGTGGGAGGCGCCGCATCAAAAGAGCGGTTATCGTTCGCCGGAGGATCTTATCGTGGCAGGCGGCCTGGTGTGGAACGCGGGCACGCTGAGCGGCGGGCAGGATGGTGTTTTTACGGGGCGCGATTTACTGACTGGCGAAGTGAAGAAGAGCTTCCCTCCGGACGTGAAGACTTACTGGTTTCATCATCGCTGTTACATCGCGAAGGCAACGGAGAAATTCATCATCCCGTCCCGGACGGGCATCGAGTATGTGGACCTCGACAAGCAGAGTTGGGACATCAATCACTGGGTGCGCGGCGCGTGTCTCTACGGAGTCATTCCGGCGAACGGACTGACGTATGCGGGGCCGCACAATTGCGCGTGCTACCCGGAGGCGAAGCTGGACGGGATGAATGCGCTGGCGCCCGCAAACGGAAAGCCGTGGCCGAAGCCGGCGTCTGATGAAGCGCGGCTGGAGAAGGGGCCGGCGTATGGTTTTGAAAACAAGACTGCTGCGGACGTGCGGGATTGGCCGACGTATCGGCACGACGCGTCGCGGAGCGGCTTTACGAATCAATCGCTGCTCCCGTCGATGGACGCTGCGTGGAGCACAAAACTCGGCGGAAAGCTCAGCGCGCCGACGATCGCGAATGGTCGTGTGTACGTGGCGCAAGTGGATGCGCACACGGTCCACGCGCTGGATGCCGAGACGGGTAAAGCGGCGTGGCATTTCACCGCGGGTGCGAGGGTTGATTCGCCGCCGACGGTCCACGAAGGGCGTGTGTATTTTGGCGGAATGGACGGCTTCGTTTACTGTCTGCGCGAGAGCGACGGGGCGCTGGTGTGGCGCTTCCAGGCTGCGCCCGCGGACCGCAGGCACTTTGCGTTTGAGCAAATCGAAAGCGTGTGGCCTGTGCATGGCAGCGTGCTCGTCACCGATGGGAAAGTGCACCTCGTCGCGGGACGCTCGATTTTTCTCGATGGTGGATTGCGCTTCATCAGCCTCGACGCACTGTCCGGGAAGAAGCTCGTCGAGGAGGTCTATAATGATCGCGATCCGGAGAATGGCCGGGACATTCAGGAACGTTTGCAGACGCTGCAAATGCCGGTGGGACTCAATGACATTTTATCGAGTGACGGCAAGTGGACCTACCTGCGCACGCAGAAAATCGGCGCGGACGGAAAACGCGTGGACATTGGCCCGGTGAGCGGCAACGCCATCGCGCAGGGTGCGGCGCAAAAGGGCGAGGACTCGCACATTTTCGCGCCGATGGGCTTCCTCGATGACTCGTGGTTTCACCGAGCTTATTGGGTTTACGGGAAGAGTTTCGCGGGCGGACATAACGGATACTATCAGGCCGGAAAGTTCGCGCCGGCGGGCCGCATCCTCGTTTTTGATGATGCAAAAGTGTACGGCTACGGACGCGAATCGAAGTATTACAAATGGACGACGACGATGGAGCATCAGCTATTCGCCGCGAGCCGGAATGCTGCGAATGAAGTGACTGCGCCAGCTGCCGAAGGTGCACCGGCGATGAAGGCGGCGGGGCCGCAGTTGCCAATCGTGCGCTTTCCGCAGAGCCCGAAGCTCGACCCGACCGGCACGGGACTGACGGTGGAGGCGTGGGTGTTGCCGGACGACGGCGACGGTGTGGTTGTCGCATTTGGCGGTCCCGCAAACGGCTACGCGCTTTCGTTGCACGAAGGGAAGCCAGTGTTCGAGATTCGCTCGGCAAATGCGCTCGTGAAAGTGGAGTTCCCGCACAATCTGCCCGCGCCGATCGAGCCCGGGAAAAAGTGGTATCATCTCGCAGCTGTTCTTGGCGCGGAACAGGCGCAGATTTACGTCGATGGAAAGCTCGTCGCGCAAGGTGCGGCGTCGCCGCTGAAGGCCATGCCAAAGCAGCCGCTGGAACTCGGCGGAGACAGCGGCGGCAGTGTCGGTGAATACGACGAGGACTTCGGATACACCGGGCTGCTGGACGGTTTTTCCATCACGCATCGCGCGATGTCTGCGGAGGAAATCGTAAAACGTTACGACGCAGACGGGCCGCCCGCAGACGCGGTGGTGGCGTGCAATTTCGACAAGGGCGACGCGCGTGATGTGACGGCGAATGGCATCCACGGAATCGCGAGCGGAGTCGCAACTGGTAAAGGCCGCGGCGGCTCCGGTGGGGCGCTATGGTTCAAGGCGAGCGCGCCTTTAGTGAAAGGCGGGAAACGCAAGAAAGGCGGCAACGCAGCCGGTGGCGGAGCATTTGTGAAACACGAGTGGGAGCGTTTTGTGCCGGTGGTCACACGGGCGATGGCCATGGCGGGAAAGACCGTCTTCCTCGCGGGGCCGCCGGACCTCGTGGATGAGGAATACGCTTTCGAGCGCATGACGCAAAAAGACCCGGCAATCCAAGGTGAACTCGCGGAACAAGACGCAGCGCTCGACGGTAAACGCGGGGCTGTGATGCACGCGGTGAATGCCGACACAGGCGAGACGTCGGACTCGATGAAGATGGACAAACCGCCGGTGTGGGATGGGATGGCCATCGCCCGTGGAGCGGTGTATGTCTCCGATGTCGATGGCAGCATCACGCGCTATGGACTCGAGAAAAAATGACCATCGTCCGCGCAATCCTCGTTTGTCTGCTGGCCGCGTCCACGGCGCTGCCCTGCTCGGTGCCGGTCTTTCGCTATGCGCTGGATCGCTGGGCTCCGGACCGTTTCCGTCTGGAAGTGCCCGCGGCGGCACCTTCGCCACAGCGCCTCATCGATTCGCTCGGAGCCGCCAGCGCGCCGAATCTTGATATTGTCCGTGACGCAGCGGGAACCACGACCACGGACGCGCGGCTCTTTTTCCCGCACATCGACGGTGAACCGCTGTGGGCCGGTGCTATCGATGAAGCCGGATTGGCAGCGTTGGTTTCCTCGCCGTCGCGGAAGGAAATTGCCCGACGTATCACGAATGGAGACACGTCGGTGTGGGTGGTCGTCGGCGACGATACGGCTGAGACGGTTGCCGCTCTCGACAAGCGGTTGCGCTATCTCGAAAACGCGATCGCGCTTCCAAAAATCGACCCGAACGACCCGACAAGCAAAATGGGGCCCGGGCCGGCGCTCGCGGTAAAGTTTTCGACGCTCGTGATTCGCCGCAACGATCCCGCTGAGGCCGCGTTTTTGCCATGCTTGCTGGGGCCAAAGCGGGCGCGGCTACCGATGGATGAGCCGATTCTGGTGCCGGTCTTTGGCCGGGGCCGCGCGCTCGGCGCATGGGCCGCGTCGAAGATGGACGAAGATCAAATCACGGAAGCGATGCAGTTCCTCTGCGGCGCATGTTCCTGCGAAGTGAAGGCGTTGAACCCCGGCTGGGATCTTCTTATTGATGCCGACTGGGACAAGCTCCTCGCGGCATACGGTGAGCGCGATCCATCCGTCGTAGTGAAGCCCGTTGAGCCAAAGGAAGCCGTGCTTGTGGCAATTCCGCCGGCACCAGCGCCCGAGCCTTCGCTGCCTGCGAAAGAGAGGAGCGAGTTCGGTTCAATGTCCGCTCTCGCGGTCATCGGTATCGCGGGCCTTTTTCTCCTACTGTTAGTGAGGCGCGCGCGCTTTAGTAAATCGCTCTGAACGAGACAGGCTTGGCGCTGATTTATGGCGTCGGAGGAGCGGGGGCTATGCTTTTACATGCTGGGCGAAGATGCGATTGGCCTCTTCCAGTGTTTCTTTACTTCCGACGTCGAACCATGTGCCGGGGACGCTCCAGGTGGCGACCGGTGTGTGGGGGTAGAGCCATTGGACGAAGCGGCCCGGTTGGTCGGGGTTATTGCCGGCGGCAAGGTATTGACGGATGCTCGGGACGACGTGTGCGGGGTAGTAGTAGAGGGCGATGCCGATGAGTGTGCTCGGGGGCACGGCGGGTTTTTCGACGAATTGGGAGATGACGCCGTCTGAGTCGATCGCGACGACGCCGTATTTTTTGGCTTCTTCGAGGGAGCCGACATCATAGACGCCGAGGACGGGCATATTTTTTTCGCGGGCGAAGGTGCCGTAGCCTTCGAGGCTCTCGGAGAAGAGGTTGTCGCCAGCGACGACGAGGAGGTCTTCAGTTTCGATGCCGTATTTCTGGATGACATAGTCGATGTCGCCGATTGCGCCGAGTTTGTCGGAGTCCCCCGTGGATTGATCGTTGACGATCTCGAATGCGAGCTTCGGCTGGGTCTTGCTGTAGGCGTCGGCCCAAGTCTGGAAATCGGCGGCGAATTTGTTGTTGGTGACCACGAAGACTTTAGAGATGCCGGAGATGGGGGCGAGGTTGTCGATGACCCATTCCATCATCGGTTTGCCAGCTACGTCGAGGAGCGGCTTGGCTTTGGTGAGGGTGAGCGGGTAAAGGCGTGTGGCGTAGCCTGCGGCTAGGATGAGGATGTTCATAAAAAGTTGGGCGTTTGGTTATTCTGTGCGCCGAAGCGATGCAAGATGCGTTCCTTTTGTGTGGGTAAAAAGGGAGCCCAAATTCACTTTAATGTGAAAGTGCCGGAGGCGCTGGCTCCGAGGTGGTGGCCGAAAGCCGTGTTGTTTTTCTGGAAGACGATGCCGCTGAAGTTCCGGGTCTGCCCTGCGGTGTCTCGCCATGTGCCGGTGACGATTCCATTTTTGCGGTTGAGAGTGAGGGTGGTGTCGGCGGGGGATGTGAGTAGGGTGAAAATGTCGGCGTTGCTGACGCTGAACGTGCGCTGGAAGGTGGCGGGCGCGTTGCCTCCTGTGAGTGTGAGTGTGGAGAGGGCGGGGGAGGGGAATATGATTGTGCGGATACCGGTGGGCGCGGGGGTGAAGCGGGAGATGGAGACGGCGGCGTCTGTGCGAAAGCCGCTGGGGTAATAGCCGGATGTGGCTGCTGGGCGCGACCAGCGGAGGGTGCCGGTGCCATCCGCGGTCGCGCTCGTCGCAAAGGAAATCCTGCCTGCGAGGACTCCGGTTTTTCCGGTGTAAGGCGTGACGTAGATTTGGAAGGTGCCGTCTTTGCGGAGCTTGGTGGCGGCGGTGAAGGAAGTGCTGTCGGCGAGTTTGCCGTTGATGGTGAGCGTGCCGGTTTGTTCGGCGACGAGGGTCATCCAGCCTGTGCCAGCGGGGAGTCCAGGCCCGGCGGGGAGGTTGAGGAGGGCGGAGTATTTGCCAGCGAGCGCGGAGGTCGTGGTGGCGAGGAGTGTGCAGTCGGGGACGAGGGTGTGTGTGTCCGCGCCCGCTGCGATGGTGCCGGAAAACAGCCCGCCGCCAGCGGGCGTTGCGGTGAATGCGAGGGACAGTCTCAGGGGCTCTAGGCGGGTGCGCGGGATGTTTGCCTGAAGGATTCCGGAGGTGGTGACGGTGCCCGTGAATGCGTAGGACACTCCTCCGAATAGGGCGCTGCCGGTTGCGGCTCGCCCGGACGTGACGGTGACGGTGACGATACCGGAGGGTTCATTGCTGGCATCGAGCAGGTTCGTCTCGTAGGCCCCGGCGATGTCGGTCGCGGGAGTGGCGGAACGGACGGTGACGGTGACATTTGCCGTCGCCGAGCCGCCGCGCCCGTCGCTCGCCGTGTAGGAGAATAGCGCATCTCCGGTGAATCCCGTGGCGGGAGTGAAGGTGAGCTTTGATGCTGTAAATGTCGCGTTGCCTTGCCCAGATGCCGGCTGGCTGACAGCGGTGATGACGAGCGTATTGCCGTCGGGATCGGAGTCATTCGCGAGGGCGGCGATGTCCACGGGAGTCGCGGCAGAAGTGGAGGCGCTATCCGCCGCAGCGACCGGCGGGCGATTGGGGGGCGGGCTGTACCGTTACCGTCACGCTTGCCGTCGCGGAGCCGCCGAGGCCGTCGCTGATGGTGTAGGAAAATACGGCGCTGCCAGAGAAGCTCGTGCTCGGGGAGAAGATGATTTTTCCACCCGCGATGCTCGCGACTCCACCGCTGGCGGGCTGGGTGATGGACGTGATGGTGAGCGTGTTCCCGTCTGCGTCGCTGTCGTTCCCGAGCACGGAGAGGGTGACGGGGGTGCCGTAGGGCGTGCTTGTGGAATCGGCCACTGCGACGGGCTTCGTATTCGGCGGCGGCGGCGGCGCGCTGGTGATCGTGACATCCACACGCGCCGTGGCAGTGCCGCCGTTGCCATCACTGACTGTGTAGGTGAACGAATCGGCCCCCGCGACGTTGCCTGCGACGTAGCGGATTTGCCCCGAGAGGTTCGTCGCCGTCCCGCGCTGCGGCGAGCTGAAGGCGGAGATTGTCAGCGTGTTCCCATTCGCGTCGGAGTCGTTTGCCAGCACGGGGATGAGGACGGTCCCGCCGACGGGGAGCGTCGCGCTATCGTTCACTGCGACGGGCGGAGTATTGCCTCCGGTTGTCGCTGTCACCGTCACGGTCGCCGTCGCCGTTTGTCCCGTGAGATTCCGAATCGTGTAGGTGAACGTGTCCGTCCCCGCGAACGTCGCATACGGCTGATAGCGGATAAACCACGGCGTGCCTTCCTTGATGCTGACTTCGCCTTGTGTGCCGTGGGTCGCGTCCACAATCACCACCGGCGAGCCGCCTTGAACGCCATCGTGATCGTTTGCGAGGACGGCGATATTGGTCCACTCCCGATTAAGCACGGCTGCTTGGTCCGCGAGTGCGATGGGCGGCGCGGAGAGAAAGCTCACGATCACATTCGCGGTCGTGCTGCCGCCATTTCCATCGCTCACTGTGTAAAAAAATTCGTCCCACACTGCGCCCGGTTGCGGCGTGTAGCGGAGCGCGCTGCCCGCCAATTCTACGCGCCCTCGCGCACCTTGGGTGAATGCCGACACCGTGAGCGGGTCGCCGTCCACATCGCTATCATTGGCCAACACTGCGACATCCAGCGACACTCCGGCGGGGCCGCGTGCTTCATCGCCCACGGTGCGTGGCAGCGCATTGATTCGCGAAATCGTCACCCTTGCATTGGCCGTATTCCCGAGGCCATCCGAGATCGTGTATTCAAATGAATCGCCTCCCGCGCCAAACCCAATCCCCGGACGATAAACGAACGCCTGCCCCTCCAATTCCACGCTTCCTTGCGATGGCTGCGTGAACGCCACGATGCTCAACAAATCACGGTCCGCATCCGAGTCGTTCGCCAACACGAAGACCTTCGCTTGCCGTCCTCGTGCGACGGAAAGCGTGTCGTTCACAGCTACCGGAGCGGTCCCCGTCGCGACGCTGATTGCCGAGACTCGTGGCCCTGCCAGCGGCACGCTCCACGTTTCCCCGAGCGAAATGGCCCCTGCTCCAGTCGCCGCTACGATGCTCCCCTCACGCGGGCGAAAGTCGCCTTCGCGTGGGGCCGTCAGCCCGAGTGAATCCGCCGTCTCAAATGATTGACCATCGACCCCTGCGACCTTCGCTCCCGGTCCGCGCCACTCGGTTAGGACGGTATATTTGTCCTGTCCGAAGCCTACGGGCGGCACGGTCGATGGAGCGACAAGGTTCCGAGCGAACGTGAAGTTTTTAAAGCGATAGCCGGGCTGGTTCACATCCGTCCCCAGCGTAACCGCCACGTTGTCCGTGATGCTCACATTCGACGCTTCATAGAAAAGATTCGCCGTATTGAAAAAGTCCCCCACGGGGTGCCACACGGTATTGTGATGGACGCGAATCCCCGGACTTACCGCATTCCTTCCCGGTGAGAAAAACTTCAGAAAGCCAGGCACCTTTCGCACTGATGGCTGCGACCAGAAATCCGCCGTCGTATCCCTCATCCACACGACGTTGTGGTGGAGGTCTGCATCATACGGCAGGTCCGGCCAGAGTTGCGTCGGTTGATACGAGAACGGCTCCCACACATCGCGCAGGAAGTTGTGATGCACCCGCATCCCTTGGGCGTGTTCTTCGAGCTCCACCGCGTTGTCCACGAGGTTTGCGAACACATTGTCCGAAACCTCCAGCCCGCGACTCCACGAGGTGGAGACAAACGAAAGCGCGTCGAACGTGTCGTGAACATAATTGTGCCGCACCTTCCACCGCGTGCCCGCCGCTGCCACGATCCCATACTCATACGTGGAAGCCCCGCCCTTCCGGTGCCACCAATACAGCGAATGCTGCAACGCCTGCTGCGCCTTCGGCATCGCCTCCACCACGGCCACCGACTCGCGCACATCGTCCATCACCCCTTGCTCCGTGTGTTCGCAATGTTCCACCGTCACGTCCGCGCACGCATCGTCAAAGCCCAGCCGAGCCGTTCCCGCCACTCCCGCGCGGCAGCCGATGAACCAGCAATCCTGCACGGTCACGCCGCCCTTTGGAGTGAACACGCCGCACATCCCCGGCGTCTCAAACGTGAAGCCCCGGATCACCACATTCGCCGCGCCCGTGGTCAAAACCCCGAAATTATAATCGCTCGCACGCACCACTTCATCGCCGCGAAAACCGCCCGCCATCACTGGACCGAGCTTCATCACATGGCTAGCAGGATTTACCGAGCCGTGCCGAGGGTTCAGCCGTAGGAAAATCTTCCCGCCGCTCGTGAACCAACCACCGCGTGGCCCAGGGCCAGGCTTCCCGCTCTTCGCCACGTCCGTCAGGGAGGACGCCTTCATCTCTGCGAACGTCGGGTAGTGGAAAATATCCACGTCATCCGCCACCACACGGATCGGCTCATACGACAGTGGCGTCGAGTAAATGTCCGGTCCCTCCGTAGGCTCCAGGGTCCACACGACTCCTTTGCGAATCGCCGCGTGAGCGCCCGAAATAATTACCCGTCCTCGAGCTACCGCATCCGCTCGGAAAACAATCGGAGCCGCCGCGGTCCCTGCACGTGAGAGCTGTACAGACTCCGCATACACGCCCGGCGCCACCACCACGGAATCGCCTGCCATCACGACATTTGCCGCGCGTTGGATCGTCCGAAAAGCAGAAGCCGGAGACGTCCCAACAGCCGAGTCATTGCCCGCTCCCGCATCAACGTAGAACGTTCCCGCTCGCGCCGAAGCTGGAATAAATATAATCGCGATAAATATGAGAACACGCTTGTAGATGTTCATTTCAGCCATCCTTGAGGTGGTGCGGGGACTGTCAAACGCAATTCTGAGCTCGGTAAATTTCTTGGCTCCTGCATGGAGATGGAGATCGCGCAATTTGAGCGATGCGTGCCGACCTTTGAGTGTCGGCGCTTGCGAATCACATTTCCGGAGTTACCACTCACGAAAACACACTATGCGCCACTGTCCCAGCGACCTTTCTATTGAGATTCCCACGCTGCCAGCCACGGCCGTCGAGCCTTCACTCGCCGCGGCTGTTGCTGCTTCGCAAAAGTGGGCGGCGACTACGGTCGCAGAACGTTGCGAGCGGATGAGACAAGCGCAGGCGGCACTCGGTGCTGCGAAGGACGAGCTCGCGCGCGGCATCGCATTTGAAACCGGAAAACCGCTTGCCGAGGCAATCGGTGAAGTCGGCGCTGTTATCGCGAAGTTCGATCTGACCATTGCCGATGCCGAGGAGCATTTTGCGCCTCGAACCGTCGCGGACGGGCCGCATCCGGCGAGTATCCATCGAGTGCCGATGGGCGTGGCGACGGTCATCTCGCCGTTTAATTTTCCGCTCCATCTTGGTCACGGCGCGACCGTTGCGCATTTGCTTGCGGGTAATCCCGTCATTCTCAAACCGTCGCCGCTCGCCGATCACGTCGTAGCGAGATACGGCACGCTCATGGCGGGCGCATTGCCACAGGGAGTTTTTCAAATCGTCCACGGCGGTGCAACCGAGGCTATCGCACTGGCCACGGACCCGCGAACGCGTGCAGTCTGTTTTACCGGCAGTGTGTCTGCGGGACGCGCTCTGAGCCGTGCCGTCGCCGACGACTTTTCCAAAGAACTCGCGTTGGAACTCGGAGGCCGAAACTCGGCCATCATCTGCGAGGATGCTGACCTCGATCGCGCTGCCGAGGCTGTAGCTGATGGGCTCTGCCTCACGACTGGCCAGCGTTGCAACGCGACCAGTCGAGTGCTTGTGGATAGTCGCATCGAGGCGGATTTTCTCGAACGCCTCATTGCCTCGATCGCCCGCTACGTGCCCGGCGATCCGATGCTCTCCACGACTAGACTTGGCCCGCTCGTCACCGCCACCTCGCAAGCGCGCTACGCCGCCCTCACTTCCGCCAGCGCAGAGTGGATTCTTCCCGGCAGTTGCGATGCGAAGCTCGGCTATTTCGTCACTCCTGCCATCCGGCGGGGCTTTGCCGACGCTGCCTCCGAGCCCTTCGCTCCCATCTTGGAAATCGAGACATTCACCGCGCTAGACGACGCCACAGCGCTGGCAAACGGCACGCCGTTCGGCCTCACGGCATCCATCTTTACCAAAAACGAAGCGCTCTTTCGCCACCTATCCGGCGTGCTGAAAATGGGGAATGTCTATGCGAACTTACCCACCACGTTTTCTCCCGGAACACTGCCTTTCGGCGGCCTCGGCGAAAGCGGCAATGGACGCCCTGGTGGACGAGGCTTCATCCGCTTCTGCACTCGCGAGCAGGCGCGGCAGTGGCGGTTTTGAGCGGCGTGAAAGCCGAGCAAAAAGAAGGGGCGGCGCAAACCAATGCGCCGCCCCGCTCCCTGCCATACGCGCTATTTCGCCGCAGCGCGCCCGACTCCGTAGTAGATGAAACCGAGGTCTTTCATCGTCTGTGGGTCGAACAAATTGCGTCCGTCAAACACGAGCGGGGTATGCATCCGCTTACGGACATCGTTCAGATTTTGGTTTGCGAAGTCTTTCCATTCCGTCGCGATCACAAGCGCTTCAGCACCGTCGATGGCTTCGAGTGGGGTGGCTGAGAGCTTCACGGAGTCGGGGATGAGGTTCCACTCGCGGGCTTTTTCCATGCCTTTCGGGTCGTAAGCGGTAACGCTCGCCCCTTCATTCACGAGACGGTTGATCAGCTCGATAGGGACGGAGTTGCGCACGTCGTCCGTGTCGGGCTTGAAGGTGAGTCCCCAGACGGCGATCTTCTTGTCCTTCAGCACCCAGAGCCCATCGCGCATCTTGCGCAGGAACCGCTCTAGCTGGCTTTCGTTGATGCGCTCGACTTCTTTCAGCAGACCGAACGGAACTCCGATTTCCTCCGCGATGGCGATGAACGCCTTGACGTCTTTTGGGAAGCACGAGCCACCGTAGCCGAGGCCCGCGTTAAGAAACTGCCGCCCGATGCGACGATCCATACCGATTCCGTCGGCGACCATCTCCACGTCTGCTCCGCTGGCTTCGCAAATGGCGCTGACTGCGTTGATGTAGCTGATCTTGAGTGAAAGGAACGAGTTCGCTGCGTGTTTGATGAGTTCGGCGGAATTGATGTCTGTGACAAGAATCGGGGCCATGAACGGCTCGTACACGCGTTTCATCAAGTCCGTCGCGCGCTCGCTGCCGCAGCCGATGACGATGCGGTCCGGCTTCATCAAATCGGGCACCGCGCAGCCTTCGCGCAGGAATTCCGGGTTCGAGACGACATCGAACGATGCCTCTTTATTATACCGTTGGATCGTCGCTGCGACGCGCTCGCCGGTCTTCACAGGGACGGTCGATTTATCCACGACGACGCGGTATTGGCCGGGCTTGAGCGCCGAAGCGATCTCACGGGCGACGCGCTCGATAAAGGTCATATCCACCGAGCCATCGGGCTGCGGCGGCGTCGGCACCGCGATGAAAATCACCTGCGAACCATCCACCCCGTCCTGAATGCTGTTGGTGAAACGCAGCCGATTCGCTGCGACGTTGCGCATGACGAGTTCTTCGAGGCCGGGCTCGTAAATCGGGATTTTGCCCGCCTGGAGCATGTCCACTTTCCGTTGGTCGTTATCGACGCAAATGACGCTGTGGCCCACTTCTGCGAAGCAGGCTCCTGTGACGAGGCCCACGTATCCTGAGCCGATGATGCAAAGTTCCATTATTTGTATTTTTTTCTAAATCGTTGTCCTTCCCTTCGCTTTAGAGCGGATGCTCCAGTCGCGCAGGAAGGCGGATAAAGCACGGAAGCAGGTTCCGCGCAAGACCCGCTACCAAGGTTTGCGCTGAAACCACCACCACTCCAGCAGCAGCACACCGTAGCCGCACAGTGCGACGAGCCACCACAGCGAGCGGTCCGTTTTCGTCGTCGCGGCCTCCACTTCTACCGCCACGCTGTCGCCAAAAAGAACCTCGTCCACGGACTTCAGCGATGTCTCTTGGAGGGATAAAAGACTCGCGCCCACGCGGTAGTCGCCGCCAGCGCCAGAGAGGTGATATTCCCCCACGCGCGGCGCGGGGATGCCGGACGCTACGCCTTGTTCCGTCAGCTTCTCCGCGCGATGGCCAGCGGGGCCATCTACGCTCACTTCGCCCTGCCCGGTGAACGTCTGCGGGGGTAAAACGCCCGTGGCCACAGCCGCAGACTCCGACGTGCCGGAAATCTTGCGCGCGTGCTCCACGAGATTGCTCACCCACACGGGGAACGCCACGCGGAAGGGCAGCGTGCTGCGGTCCGGGTGAAAGAGCAGATGCACGCGCCCCGCGTCGCCTTCCAGCCGCCCGAGCATCAGCGGGCCATGCTGCCCGTCCACCAGCACCTCGTAGCCCGCCGCGCCAAACGCCGCCGCGTCCTTCCCCGGCGCGAGCACCGGGTCATCGGAAAACAGCACTTCATCGAAGCTCATGTGCTGCAACAGCGGCGAGTCGCGGCGCCAATCAATCGCCACCCCATTCCCCTTAGCGACCTTCACCAGGTCCGCAAACTCCTCCGGCACAAAACCCACGCCCACGCCCAACCGCGTAGGCGTCTTCAGCGCATCGGCAGTCTCGGCAAACAGGAGATCGAAACTCGACGGCGACGGCGTGTCCTTTGCCGGGAAAATGCGCAGCCCTTCCAACGTGCCGAGCGCCCTGCGTATCCCGCCCAGCGACTCCGGCACGAACACATCCATCGGGCGGATCACCGGCAGCGACACCCACGCTTCATTGTCGCTGGCCAGCGAATCCCCATCGCCCGGCTCCAGCACGGCGTGGACAAATGTGCTGCTCTCCCCGCTCATCCGAAACGCCAGCCTCGGCGTCCCCGCATCACCGCCCACCGCCACGGACTCCCGCGCCAGCACTTGCGCCCCGCTTCGCAGCTCCACCGTCACCGAGCCTGCCGGATGCTCTGCCGAAGCCGCGATTTGGACGAACACATCCCAATCGGACCCCGCCGAACGCCGCGCACTCAGCGCCACGATCCCCACATTTGGCCCCGCAGGCGGCAGTTTTTGTAGCTCGATTTGGAAGGGCAGCTCGAAGCTCGATTTGCCCGGCAGATTTCCATCCGTCAGCAAAACCACGCGCTCAAACGGCTGCGTCCGCGCCATCGCCTGCGCCACCCGCAGCGCCTCATCCATATCGCCCGGCACATCCTCCACCGCCAGCGCATCCACCGCCGCCCGCAGCTCCCCTTTATTATTGGTGAAGCTCGCCAGCTTTCGCGCCGATTTGCCAAACGCAATCAACGCCAGCTCCTGCTCCGGCGACAGCGCCTCGATGCGCTCGCGGATGCGCTCCTTCGCCTCCTCCAGTCGCGATTTTCCGCCCGCCTTCGCCGCCATGCTCGCCGACACATCCACCAGCACCGCCAGCCGAGCACTCACCGCTGGCTCGCGCCGCAAGAACGGCTGCATCGCCGCCAGCGCGAGCAGCGCCAGCAGGAGGATTTGTAAAAGGAGCAGGATGTTCCGCTTGAACCGCTGGAAGGGAGAATTCACCCGCTGGTCCGCGAGCACCTGCCGCCACAGCACCAACGAAGGCACCAACTGACGAGGCCGCCGCAGCTTCAAAAAATAGAAGACGATCAGCGGCACCAGCAGGCCAAAAAGCCACGCACTCGATAGCGAGGAAAAGCTCACCCCCGCGAATTGCCGGATTCCCCCGCGTGCGTCAACGGCACGCTGCACGCGCCCCGCACTCTATGCCCCGCACCCGAACGAAGTCCGTGCTACCAAGTCGCACTCGCGACAGGCTACATCCACACCATGCACATCCACCGCATCATTCCGTTTCTCGTCCTCGCCACGTCGCTCCACGCCGAGCCGCGCAGCGTCTCCGGCATCTACCCGCAGCTCGCGATGTTTAATAATGAGGGCGAGTGCGGCACGGGCGCAGTTGTGCCGTGGGCGGACCGACTGTGGGTCATCACCTACGCTCCGCACCAGCCGCGCGGCTCGTCCGACAAGCTCTACGAAATCACTCCCGCGCTGGAGCAAATCGTCCGCCCCGAGAGCATCGGCGGCACTCCGGCAAACCGCATGATTCACCGCGAGAGCGGGCAGCTTTTCATCGGGCCGTATGCGATTGATGCGCAGCGCAACGTGCGCGCGATCCCCTACACGACGATGTTTGGCAGGCACACCGGCCTTGCCCGGCATCTCACCGACCCTGCGGGAAAAATCGTCTTCGCCACGATGGAGGAAGGTATTTACGAAGTGGACGTGAAGACGCTCGCACCCACGACGCTCTGGGCCGACGAGCAGGTGAAAGAAGGCCGCCACGCCGACCTCCCCGGCTACCACGGTAAAGGCTTCTACTCGGCGCAAGGCCGCTACATTTACGCCAACAACGGCGACCACGCACAGGCCGCGCTCTCGAATCCCGCCGTGCCCAGCGGCGTGCTCGCGGAGTGGGACGGCAAGGCGGACAAATGGACCGTCGTTCGGCGCAATCAGTTCACCGAAGTCACCGGTCCCGGCGGCATCGAGGGCAGTGCGCCGGATGCGCCCGTATGGAGCATCGGCTGGGACCACCGCTCGCTCATCCTCATGCTGCTCGATGGCGGAAAATGGTCATCCTTTCGCCTTCCCAAAGCCTCCCACAGTTACGACGGCGCGCACGGCTGGAATACCGAGTGGCCGCGCATCCGCGACATCGGCGAAAAGGAAATGCTCATGACGATGCACGGCGAGTTCTGGAAGTTCCCGCGCACGTTCTCCGCCGCGAATACAGCGGGCATCGCGCCGCGCTCGACGTATCTCAAAGTCATCGGCGACTTCACCCGCTGGGGCGACCGCGTCGTGCTCGGATGCGACGATACGGCGAAGGCGGAGTTCCTCAACAAGCGCAAGGCCAAGGGCGAAATCGCCGCGCCGCAATCGCAGTCAAACTTGTGGTTCCTCCGCCCCGAGCAGCTCGACCAATTTGGCCCCGTCATCGGGCGCGGAGCGCTGTGGCTGGAGGACGAAGTGCGCGCGGGCGAGCCGTCGGACGCCTTTCTTTTCAGCGGCTTCGCGCAGCGCGGCGTGCATCTCGCCAGCGACGTGCCGACGAAGTTCACCTTCGAGATCGACGCGAAGGGCAACGGCGAATGGACCACGCTCACGGAGAAAGAAGTGGACGGCAGCGCGTGGCTTTCGTTTGAGGACACCGCGCCCGGCGTGTGGATTCGCGCGAAGTCCTCCGCCCCGCTGAAGAAGGCGATCATTTGGTTCACGGGCGCAAACCCCCGCACCGCCGCTGCAAATGCTGCGGAGAAATTCGCCGGTATCGCCACGCCCAAAGACGCCGAAGTGAACGGCGGAGTCGTCCGCCCGCGTGCGGAGAACAAACGCACGCTCCAATTCGCCGCCATGAATCCCGCAGGCGACATCGGCTGCTACGAACTCGACGCCGAGCTAAACCTCCGCCCCGTCGCCGAGGGAAATGCGATGGCGTGGCTGAAGCAAAACGCCGCCATCCCCGCCCGCGACGGCGTGCTCACCGTCGATGTCGCATCCGTGCTCTACACCGACGACAAAGGCCGCCGCTTCCGCCTGCCAAAAGGGGACGCTTCTTTCGACAAACCCGGCCCGCTCGGCTGGGGACGGCTCGACCGCGAAGTCTCCACGGAGCGGGACCTCTTCAACTGCCACGGCACCTTCTACGAACTCCCCGCAGAGAACGCCGGCGGCTTCGCCCGCGTGCGCCCCGTGGCCACGCATAACCGCCACATCGCCGACTATTGCAGCTATCGCGGACTGCTCGTCATCTCCGGCATCACCGCCGCTGCGCCCGCGCAAAATCCCCACATCATCCGCAGCGCCGATGGCCGCGCATCGCTGTGGGTCGGCGCGATTGACGACATCTGGGACTTCGGAAAGCCCGTCGGCGCTGGCGGCCCGTGGAAAGAGAGCGCCGCCGTCGCTGGGAAGCCCTCCGACCCATTCCTGATGACGGGCTACGACCACAAAAAGCTCACCCTTTCAGCCCACGATAAAACCACCGTGCGCGTCGAAGTGGACATCACCAGCGCGGGCAACTGGGTGCCGTGGAAAACCTTCGACCTCCCCGGCAAAAACACGCCCACCGACTACGAATTCCCCGCACATTTCCACGCCTGCTGGGTGCGCTTCGTGAGCACCACGGACACCACTGCCACGGCCCAACTTCGCTACGAATAGGCGCTCGCGCTTGCCATACGCGCCAGAGCGTTTAGACATCTCTCCGCGCGCCGTGAAACTCACGCGGAACCGACCAACCAACAAGACACCTCAGAAGCCATGACAACACCCGATAAGAAGAAGCTCATCGCGATCAACCTCGCTCTATGGATATTCGCGATGCTCCTAAATCCGCTCGTCAGGATACTCCACTCGGGAGCCGGAGAGCCTCCCAAGATATTCGAAGTTCTCGTCCCGATCTTTTTCTTCCTGCTCGCTGGCGCATCCTCCTATTTGCTGAGCGCCGCGATTGGGAAAGCGAAGGACGAGTGAGCCGCCCTGCGGCGACGTGCTCCTACCACGGGTTCTCGCGCAAGGTGGAACGCCATTTGCATCACCCTCGCACGACCACAGCCCATTTATGACCTACGCAAAACAACACCTCGCCGAAGCCATCAGCATCCTCGGACAACTCGACCCGGACGCCCTCGAAGGCATGGTCGATCACCTCGCCGCCGTGCGCGAGCGGGGCGGGCGGCTCTTCATCCTCGGCGTCGGCGGCAGCGCGGCCAACGCTTCTCACGCGGTGAATGACTTCCGCAAGATATGCGGCTTCGAGGCATATTCGCCGACGGACAACGTCTCCGAGCTGACCGCCCGGACGAACGACGAAGGCTGGCCCACCGTCATCGCCGAGTGGCTGCGCGGGAGCCGCCTGCGCAAAGACGACGGGCTCCTCGTGCTGAGTGTCGGCGGCGGGAACTTGGACAAAAACGTGAGCCCTAATCTCGTGGAGGCGCTCAAGCTCGCAAAAGAGCGCGGCGCGACCATCCTCGGCATCGTGGGCAAAGACGGCGGCTACACCGCCCAAGTCGCCGACGCCTGCTGCATCATCCCCACAGTGAACCCCGTGAACATCACCCCGCACCAAGAGGCTTTCCAAGCCGTCGTCTGGCACCTCTTCGTCTCACACCCAAAGCTGAAGGTGAACGCGACAAAGTGGGAGTCGGTGAAATAGCGAACGCACGGGCCGTCGCCATTCTCCCGCAAACCGCCCAAGCCCCGCGAAAGAAAGTAGCTCGCTCCCGACGCGTCGGGAGCGGGCTACTCTCTGCTGCAAGCGGGGCTCCCCTGCGAGCCCATCACCATCACCACATCGCTGAACTTGCCAAACTGCACATTCCCATCCCGGAAGATCGCCTTGAACCTCCACACCGCGCTCTGGCCCGGCGCGGGCAGCGCGTGGTCGCAGACGAGCTTCGACTCCATAGCCGCCTGGAGCAAAGTCATGCACCTCGACCGCTTCGACCTCGCGTAAAGCGGCGAGCGCAAATCGGAGCGGGGCTTTCCTAGCACCATCGTTCAGAAACAATCCGACGATTTGCCGCGTAGTGGCAGCTTGTGGCGAGGCGTCGCAGCTACGTCGCGGCTGCTCGCGTCGGACTCCTTTGCTCAACTCCCTTTATCCTAGAGCCTGTCATGCACATTTGGAGAGGAGGGAATTGAGCATGAGAGAGGTGAAGGCGAGCCAGTGGTATCCGCCGAGAGTGGAGGCGAGGCGTTCGTAGTCGCGGGCGAGCCTGCGGAAGCGGGCGGCCCAGCCGAAGGAGC
>CANIWM010000085.1 GCA_947471505.1 Chthoniobacteraceae bacterium
AACCCCTCCGCGACCTCCTCAAACCTTCACTTCAACTAGCCGCCTAGTTCCCCCCCAGAATCCACAACAATACATTTCCTTTCCTCATCTTTGACCCGCGCCTTTTGCTGAATCTTGACGGACACTACCAGAAATACAAAAAGTGCTGCGGCGCAGCCTAGCCAGCCTTTCTCACACCTACGACGTTTGGAGTTCCCTTTTATGGGCGCAGGCGCAAAAACGTAGCTCGACATTCCAATGTCGAGTCGCAGCCACAGGAAAACAGGACGCTCTCTCTGATAGGGAGGGTAAAACTCGACTTTGGAAAGTCGAGCTACGTCGCGCCTGCGACTTTTTGCGCCCGTATCTTTTATGGGCTGACTTGGATGGCGCTTTCGAGCGTGGCTTCCCCTTTGGTCATCTGGGATTTGCGGATGTTGCCTATGGATTCAGGGCTGAGGCCGCTGGTGCCGAGGGCGGCCTCGGCGGCGGTTGCGTCGCGCTGTTTCCAGCGTTGATAGACTTGGCCGATGGACTGTTCGCGGCTTTCGGGCTTGGTGACGCTCTTGGCCCAATCCATCGCGGCGGCGGGGTCTTTTTGGGCGACGATGGTCGCGTAGGTCATGCGGGCGCTGTCGAGCTCGGGGCCTTGCGGTTGCTTGGTGAGCCACTCGCCGCTGGCTTTGGCGTCTTGGTAAGCCCACTGGCCGACGATTTGGTCGTAAAGCCGGGGTTTCTCTTCGTCGGTGGCGTCTTGGAGAAGTGTTTCGCCGCCTTTCTTCGGGTCCATCATCATGACGGATTGCGCGACGTTTTGGCGGAGGGGCTTTTGTTCTTCGGCGGGGAGGGAGCGGAGCCATTTGAGGGCTTCGTCGGAGTCCATCATGGCCCACTGGCTGAGGGCATTTTGGCGGATGGCGTCGCGCGTTTTCTCGGGGAGAGTGCCGGAGCGGTCGAGGAGGCGACGGCGACCTTCTGCGCTCATCCCGGACATGGAGATGCCGCTGATGGCCATTTGGCGCTGCGTTTCATCGAGGGAATCGAGCCGGGCGATGGCGGAGTCTAGGTTCTGCGATGCGAGGCCGGCGAAAATACTGCTGACCATCATCATGCTGTTTCGCTCCCCGGCTTGGGCCTTGCCCTCCGTCTCGAACCAGCGCCAAGCGGCATCCGGGTTCGTGCGCGCCCATGCGCCGACGATGCTGCCTTTGATGCCCATGTCGAACATGGCGTTGCCCTTGAGTTTGTCGTTGGCGTAAGCGAGTGCGGCCTTGCCGTCTTTCTCCGCCCATTGGCCAAGGAGGATGGAGTAAAACATCATCTTTTGCTGGGGCTCTTTGATGGACTTTTCGACCTCGGCGAGGGCCTCTTGGATTTGGGAATCGTCGAGGTCTACCAACGGGGCGATGGCGCGGAACATTCCGCGCATATTCATCATGCCGCCCATGCCGGTCCCCAGCTCCGCACGGGCTTTGGCGATGAGCATGGCGATGTTCGCTTTGCCGCGTCCGGGTTCTTCGTCGGAACCGTCGAGCTTTTGCACGATGGCGCGGTGCGCACGGGCAGAGTCGCCCTGCTCGCTGCCCGCTTGCGCGGAGGCGGAATTGGCGGTGGATGTCGTCTGGATGGGCGTTCCGGCGTTGCCGATAAAATAGGTGGCGACGATGCTGACGAGCCACAGGAGCCCGATGATGATGCGTTGGTTGTTCATGGTATTGAGCGAGGAATTAAGGAGCGAGGCTACAGGCTGAATCCAAAAAGCCACGCGAATTTATCCTCATGCCCGATGTCGCATTCGGGAAAGATTGTGATTGTTCCCCCGCCCCGCTTCCCGGCATCTACGCGGCATGACCCAGACCGATTCTGCTCTCATCATTCTCGCACTTACCGCCGTGGCCACGCTCGTCTTGCTCGTCACCCGGTGGAAAGTGAACGCATTCATCGCGCTCGCGCTCGCCGCGCTCATCGTCGGCGCGGGAGCCGTCATCATCGGGGTGACTCCGAAGGGCGCGAAGACGGCGCTCACGATGACGGGCGTTATTGAGGTGTTCGGCTTTCGCCTCGGAAAGACGCTCGGCGGAGTCGCGGCGGTGATCGGCCTCGGGACGATGCTCGGGAAACTACTCGCCGAGAGCGGTGGCGCGGAGGTCCTCGCGAAACGGTTCGCCGCGTTCTTCGGGCCCAAGCGCGTCATCTTGTGCATCATGGTCCTCGCCATCGTCGTCGGGCTTCCGACTTGGTTTGCCGTGGGCCTCTTGCTGCTGCTGCCGATTCTCCTCACGCTCACTGCGGAGACAAAACGCCCCTTTCTCCTGCTCGCCATCCCGCTGCTTTCGTGTCTCTCGATCATGCACGGGCTCATGCCGCCGCACCCCGGCCCTGTCGCGGCGATGCAGAGTTTCAAAGATGCCGGGCTGCAACCGAACATGGGGATGGTGCTCCTGTGGGGCTTCCTCATCGGCATCCCCACGGCCATCGTCGCGGGGCCGATCTTCGCGCGCCGTGCGGTGAAACGTGTCTCTGCGGAACCGCCGCCGATGCCCATCACGACGGGCCGCGAAGGGATTTCGCTGCCGCCGTTTGGCCTCACGCTTTTCACCATCCTTCTGCCTGTGCTCCTCATGCTTGTGGATACCGTGGCGAAGATCATCATCAGCGGCGACCCGGCGACATTTACCGAGCAGCAGAAGTCCATCCTCAACGTCGCGGGCTTCATCGGGAATGCGACCATCGCGCTGCTAGTCTCCGTCATTTTCGGCTCGTGGTCCCTCGGTTTGCGCTGCGGATACACGCCCGCTCGCGTATGGAAATTCACGGAAGAAAGCATCGCCACCGTGGGTATGACGTTGCTCGTCGTCGGCGCGGGCGGCGGGTTTGCCGGCGTGCTGGAGACTGCGGGCGTGGCGGATTCCATGGGCAAGATGGCCAAGGATATGGGGCTCCCTATCTTGCTCTACGGCTGGCTCGTCAGCGCATTCATCCGTGTCGCCACGGGCTCCGCCACCGTCGCCATCACCACGGCTGCCGGGCTCGTCGCGCCCGTCATGGCGGGCTATCCAGGCACGAACATCGAACTCCTCATCATCGCCATCGGCTGCGGCTCGCTCTTCCTCTCGCACTTGAACGACGGCGGCTTCTGGGTCGTCAAAGAATGTCTCGGCCTCACCGTCGCGCAGACGTTGCGGACGTGGACCGTCACTGAAACCATCGTCGGCATTCTCGGCCTCCTACTCACCCTCGTCGTCCACGCCATCTGGGCTGCACTCCATGCGGCGTAGTCTGCGGCTAGAGATGCTGCAAGTCGCTCGGCTTGCGCCCAAGCTGCTCGGGGACTCTGCCGGGCTCGTGCGCGACTTCCTCCTACGCCAATTCCTCCCCACTGGCGGCGCGCAAGACCGTGGGGGAAAAGCCGACCTTTACTACACCATCTTCGCGCTCGCCGGACTGGAAGCAGTGCTGGCGCAAAGCCCACCGCAGCACGACTGGCTCGCCACATTCGGCGATGGCGAAGGGCTCGACTTCATCCACCTCGGCGCGCTCGCTCGTTGCCGCGCCGCCACCGGCCAAAGCGCCGCAGACCTCCTCCCGCGCATCGAGGCATACCGCACGCCCGACGGAGGATACCACGAGACGCTCGGCGCGAACTTCGGCCACGCTTACGGCTGCTTCGTCGCCCTCGGTGCCTACCAAGATGCAGGCGGCGAACTGCCCGAACCGCTGCGCATGGTGCAGTGCCTCAAGTTCCTCGAAACGCCCGACGGCGCGTGGGGAAACGTGCGCGGCATGAAGCGCGGAACCGTCCCCGCCACCGCCGCCGCCGTCACCCTTTTGCACCAACTTGGCGTGCCCGTGAACGACACCGTTGCCGATTGGCTCCTCGCGCAAATCCACCCCGAAGGCGGCTGGCTCGCAGTCCCCGGCGCACCCATCCCCGACCTCCTCTCCACCGCCACCGCTCTCCACGCCATCGCCTGCATGGAGCGGCCTTTGAACGAGGATCAACGCGAACGTTGCCTCGATTTCGTAGATACGCTGTGGACGGCGGAAGGCGGCTTCCACGGCCACTGGGCCGACGACGCCCTCGACCCCGAATATACTTTCTACGGCCTCCTCGCCTTGGGCCATCTTGCTGTCTAAGGGCTCTACCTCCGCCGGTGGTTGTGCGGGGTCTCGTCGTGCTCGGGGTCCCAGCGCTCGTCGGTGTGGCGGGCCTCGGTGCGCTGGTCGCGTTTGCTGCGGCGCTCGATGGTCATTTGGCGCTTCTTACGGTTGCGGCGGAGTTTTTCGATCTCTTCGTCGAGCTTTTGAAATGCGGCGAGTCGTTCGGCGTCGAGGGTCCCTGCGGCCAGTGCGGCGCGGATGGCGCAGCCGGTGTCGGAGCGGTGTTTGCAGTCGTGGTACTTGCACTGCGCGGCGAGGTCTTCGAGGTCGGTGAATTGGGCGCGCAGCGTGGTTTCGTCCGTCCACATGTGGACTTCGCGGACACCGGGATTATCAATGAGGATGCCGCCGCCGGGGAGGATCATCAGCTCGCGGGCGGTGGTGGTGTGGCGGCCTTTTCCGGTGGTGGCGTTCACTTCATCCGTCCACTGGTAGTCGTCGCCGAAGAGCCGGTTGATGATGGACGATTTGCCCACGCCGCTGGAGCCGAGCAGCGTCACGGAGATGCCGCGCTTGAGGTAACGCTTGAGGACTTGGAGGCTGCGGCCTTTTTCTGCGCAAGTGATGTGAACGTCGGCATCCGGGTGCAGGGCGCGGATGGATTCGGCGGCTGCTTCGTTTTGTGCGGCGGAGAAAAGGTCGGACTTATTGACGAGGACGACGGGCTTTGCGCCGCTGCGCCCGATGATGCCGAAGAAGCGCTCCATGCGGCGGAGATTCAAGTCTGCGCCTGCGTCGGTGACGATGACGACGACATCCACGTTGGCTGCCATGACTTGCTCCTCGGTGCTCTTGCCGGGGAGTTTACGCGAGAGGCAGGTCTGCCGTGGGAGACGCGCGCGGATGACGTTTTCGCTGCCGACATCCAGCGCGACCCAATCGCCGACGGCGGGCAAATCGGCGTCGGTTTCGGCGTCGTGATAGACCTTGCCGCTCATCACGACTTCGAGTTGTTCGCCGTCGTGGAGGAGCGCGCCGTAGGTGATTTTGTTGTCGCGAATGAGGCGGGCGGGGAGCCAGCCGCTTTTCTCAAAAGGGGCGAATGCAGCGGCGAATGCGTCGTTCCAGCCGAGGTCTTGGAGTGTCATACCGAAAAGGAGCGGCGAAGCCCAAGGAGCGGCGACATTCCTGTCGCTGTCCTACAAGCGCGAAGCGCCCAATTTCGAGCACCGCGCAGTTTCCGAGAGCCGTGCGAAACTGATTGGGCGCTTCGCGCTATGGATACAGCGACAGGAATGTCGCCGCTCCTTGGGCTTCGCCATTTATTCATCGAAGATTGCTTCATGTTATTCGCCGACGACGTTCAGCGCGGCGGCGATGTAGGCCATGATTTTTGACTGTTCGCCGCCGTCGAGCCCGGCGCGGCGAGCCATGCCGCCGACGGTTTTTTCCCAGCCAGAAAAGCCGCGCGAGCTGAGCATTTCGAGGTCGTGGCACTCGGTGCAGCGGTTCACGTAAAGCTCGCGTCCTTCGTTCAGCGCCTTGTCGTTGCCGCCTTTGGCCTTGGCCATAAATGCGGCGTCCACGAGCGGTGAGGTGCGCTCTTCATATTGCGCCTGCATCTGCTTGCGGAGGTCGCGGAGGCCGGTGTGGTCGCTGCAAAGTCGCAGCCCGTCTTCCAGCGCAGACAGTGAGTGGATGACGCCTTTCGCGCCGCGAGTGCGCATGGAGTCGGCGGTTTTGTACAGGTAGTCGGCCTCTTCCATGTCCTTCTTCACTTTCGCCTGAAATGCCACCAGCTCTAAGCGCCCCGGCTCGGCCTTGAGCCCTTCATCAATGAGCGCGGTCGCTTCGATGAGCTTGTGCTGGCCGATGGACTGCCGCGCTCGCGCCACGGTGCGCTGCGCCGTCGCGGCCCGTGCGCCGAGTGTGGCTTTATCGATCTTCGCGGCGGGGATGCCCGCTGTGTTCGCGCCGAGGACTGCGGCGGCGAGTTTCTCCGCGCCGTCGTCAATGGCGACTGCCAGCGCGATGCGGCCCGTGGTGTTTAGTTGTGCCGCCGTGTCGCGCAGCGTTTGCAGCGTGGTGAGGAAGCCCTTTTGCGCCGTGGCCGCGCGGGCCGGATCGGCGGCGAGCGAGCGGAGTAAATTGCCCGCTGTGAGCGCGCCTTGCACACGCGGGAGCAGCGCGGCGGCGAGCGGCTTTTGCTGTGCATCGGCCCCAGCGCGTGTGAGCAAGCGGCGCGCATCGTCCCAGCGCTGTTCGCGAAAAGCGTCTGCGCCCGCCATGATGTCCGCCCAGCCGTCGGGGGTGATGACCTCCACATTTTCCGCAGGAAGGGACGGCGCGACCACGCTGCCATCGCCGTTCGTGTAGGCGACGAACACATTGGCGAGGTCCGTTTTCACCACGGTGAACTCCTGGCCCTTCGCGGCCTGCTGGAACTTCTTGCCGTTGAGCATCAGTGTGTCGCCGCGCTTGAGCTTCACCACATCGCCGCGTGTGAGCCCGGCGGCGGAGCAATGGGCGGCAAGCGCGAGCGCGAGAAAGAGTGTCCGTTTCATAAGTGGCTATTTCAGCGGACGCGCGACGAGAATACCCGCGTTCTTTTTGAACCGTGCGAGGTATTCGCTCAGCCGCGAATCAATCACCACGCGCCCGTAGTTCGACGGCGCGCTGGCGTGCATAAAGTGGAGCACGCCGTCCTTTCGCAGCGCGATGCCGACGTGCGAAGTCCCGTAGCCGTCGCCATCGCGGCTCACGATTCCGATGATGTCGCCCGTCTGCAATCGCTCTTCGATAGCGGCCACGCGACTCAGCGGGATCATATAGAGAGGCCGCTTGCGAAGGCCCGCCTCCAGCTCGGCGATCCCGGCGCGGCAATCGGGGTTGGCCATGTAACGGTAGCCCTTCCAGTTGTTCGTCATCTCCGTCGCTTGGTTCGTGACGCCCACGCCGCCGAGGGTGCGCGTGAGGTCGCGGACGTAGCCGCGCTTGTCGTTATCCTTCGCCCAATCCTCCAGATAGTGAATGCGCGAGCAATACGACCCGTCACACTTACCGCCCCAATACCGGTCCTGCTCGATGAACCCGAGCAGTGAATCCGGGGTCCATTTTTCCACCGGCAGGTCCACCATCCGAGCGAGCGCGAGCGAGGTCTCGAAGAACGTCCAGCAATCCAGCCCGTTGAAGTTCACCGACGGAGCCTCGATGCGATCGTCAATTTCGAGCGTGAAGCCCTTATACGGTGTCCCCACGAGAATTTGCCCAAACCAAGCGGCCCGCTCGCCGACTGAGGACTCCCGCAGCCGCTCAGCGTGAGGCTTTACTTTGGCCACGATACTATCAAAGCGATCCTTCCCTCTGAAGACCGTCTCAAACGGCAACCGCTGCGCGAAAGCAGGCACCAGCATCGCTAGGATAAGAATGAGCAAACGGAGCATAATGCGTGAGATACTGGAACAATGGGGAAAGTTCAAAAGGGAAGTGTGTGGCAGTTTACTATGGCGAGACCTTTTTCCATTTTCCGATGGGCTGGTTGGTCCCTCGGACGCGGACTTCGACGGTGTGTGCTTGGCCGTCGCGGAACCAGAGCGTGAGGTCTGCTTGGAACCCGTGTTTGCCGTTGCCGTAGCCGCGCTCTTTGAGGTCGGGGCGCGCGACGTTCACGGGCACTCGGAGAGCCCAGCGCCAGTCCACGTATATTTCGACTTCCATGCCGCCGGTGGGTTTGTCGCGCCGCCATACGTAGCCCTCAACGTTGCTCGGGCTCCACGTCTCCACTTTTTCCTCGTGCGCGGGCGGCGGCGGGGGAATGAGGCGTCCGCTGAAAATGAGCATCCCAAAGGCGACGATGTGGAAGGTGAGAATGCGGGAAAGCCAGAGGTTGCGGGGCGTGTCGAGGATGCGTTTGGTACGCTTATTCCATCGTGCGAATGAGTCGTAGCCGGTGACTAAAATGGCGTGGTAGAGGCCATAGACGAGATAGTGGAGGGCGAGCCCGTGCCAGACGCCCATGATTCCGAAAGTGAGGAAGGTACCGATGGTGCCAGCGGTGGTTTTGCCCTTGAACCATTTGCCCTTCGCCGCCGCGAGTTGGAAGCGCATGTGGACGTGGTCGCGGAGCCAAAAGGAAAGGCTCTGGTGCCAGCGCGCCCAGAAGTCGCGGATGTTGCGAGCGGCAAAGGGCGCGTTGAAATTCTCCGGCGTGCGGATGCCGAGGAGGCGGCTGACGCCGATGGCAAAGGCGCTGTAGCCGGCGAAGTCGAAAAAGAGGTAGAGCGTGTAGGAGTACATCGAGGCGAATGTGGCCCAGAACCCGGCTGCCTTTTCGAGTGGCGTTCCGACGTAACACTTGATGAGCGCGGTGATGATGAATTTATAAAAGAAGCCGCGCATGATGCGCTGGATGGCGAAGTCCAAGTCGTCGAGAAACTCGGCGCGCGTGCGCTCTTTCACCCAGTCTTGGCCGAAGCGCCGGTAGCGATCAATGGGGCCGGAAGAAACGGTGGGGAAGAAGAAGAGAAAGGCGAAGAGCTGGGCCGGGGAGAGCGTTTTGATGACGCCGTCGTGGATGGAAAAGACGACATCTAGCGCGCGAAAGGTGACGTAGCTGATGCCGAGAAAGCCGAACGCATTATCAACAGCGAAGTAGGGCATGAGCTTGCTGACAAAGAGAGGGGCGAGGGTGAGGCAAATGGAGGCGTAGAGGGTGGCGCGTGATTTCCAGCGGACGAAGGCGAGGCAGATAAGGCACTCCCACAGCGCGGAGAGGAGGAAGACGTAAAATGGCGCGAACTGCGTGCTGGCGGGAGTGCTCACCCAGGGCTGCAAAAGCTCCGGCCCGCCGAGCCCTGGCAAAGAGATGCCTGTGATGCGGAGAACAGCGCTGCTTTGCGCACTATAGATGAAGCCGAGGACGAGTAGGGATACGGTGAAGGAGCGGCGGGCGTTCGCTTTTCCGAGTAACCCAAGTACGCAGACGGGCAGGACTGCGTAAAGCAGGAGCACGCCAAAGAATGTCCAGTCGGCAAAGGGTGTCATCGGGTTAATTTCCGAAAACAGAATACGGAAGGGGGAAAGTCCTTAGCGGCACTAACGGCCAAAAGCTTTGCGCAGCATGTCGATGCTCTTGGGGACGGCGGTGTCGGCAGGCTCCTTTCCTTCCATTTCTAGGGCGACGTAGCCGCTGTAGCTCGCGTCTGCGAGAATCTTTGCGATGCGTGGGTAGTCGAGTTCGAGCGTGTACCAGAGCCCGCCGCCGTTGTAGGTCTTCGCCTGCACGAATGCGGCTCGCGGGGCGATGGCGGTAAGTTTGTCGTAGGGGTCTTCGAGGAAGTTCCCGGTGTCGAGCAAGGCTCCGATAAAGGGCGAGGTGAATGCTCCGAGGATGCGGTTCATGCCTTCGGGCGAGCGGGAAAGCCCCCAGTGATTTTCGAGCGCGAGGATGATGCCGAGTTCCTCCGCTCGCTTGAGGCATTTGCCGAGGCCGTCAATGGACCACTCGAACGCTTCGTCTTCGCTGTGCCCGGCGATAGGCGGTTCGAGGCCGCGCTTTTTCATGAACTCGTCGAAGTCGGCGATGGTGTTCCAGCGGCCTGCATTTACGCGGATGCACGGTGCGCCGAGAGAGTCGGCTATTTCCAGCGTCTTGAGCGTGTGGTCAATCGCGAGCTGGCGGATTTTCGGGTCGGGGTTGACGAAATTTTGGTGGGTGCTGAGGCAGATGAGGTCGATGCCGTTGCGAAACGCGAGGCGCTTGAGGTTGCGGCAGTAGGCGCGTCCGGCTGCGTCGAATGGGCCTTTTTCATCGATCTCCATTTGGCGGTGTAGGACGTCCACGCCTTCGACGCCGAGCAGCGCAGCGCGCTCGATGACGCCTTCGATGGGGAACTTTTTCTCCTCGAAGTGCCAGTAGCTGTACGAGGAGACGCCGATCTTGATGGGCTTTTTGAATTTTGCAGGTGCGGGGTCATCGGCAAGGGCGGTCGCGGCAAGAGTAGCTGCGCCCGCAGTGAAAAATTGGCGGCGGTTCATAGAGCGTGAAGTAACGCAAGCCGTGCGCGGATGCGATTACTTTTCTCGGTGATCATCAAACACCGGTAGCGCGATGCGCCAACGGATGCCGATGAGCCGGAGGGCGAGGGTGATGGCGGTGCCGATGGGGAGATTCTCGACGGCATTCGGGCGGATTCGCTCCAGGATGATAAAGGGCAGCGCGCCGAGAAATGCAGCAGTGGCGTAGATGTAAATGTCACGCCGAAAGACGTGCGGGATTTGGCCGATGAGAACATCGCGCAAGACTCCACCAGCGACTCCCGTGATGACGCCCATTGCGATGGCAATGTGCGGCGCAACCCCGAAAACAAGGGCTTTTTTCGCGCCGAGCATGGTGAAAAAGGACAGCGCGCCAGCATCGGCGAAGAGCAGGATGTTGCCGGGAAGTTCGCGTCCCCTCGCGATGAAAAACGTGGCAACCGCCGTGACGCTCGCGGTGATAGTGAAAGAGGAATCCCTCACCCAAAAAACCGGCGTATCGCCAAGAGTGAGGTCGCGCACGGTGCCGCCGCCAAACGCGGTGACAAGCGCGAGCACAAGCACGCCGAAAAGGTCCACGCGCTTCCCTTTCGCGGCGAGGACGCCGGTGATAGCAGCTACAGCGACCCCGAGATGTTCAAGGATGCTTTGCAGGGCAATTTAGCGGGCGATGGTGGGCGGCGCACCGATGCGTCCACGCGGAGCGGGGATCGTGATGGGGCGCAGAGTATTCGTCATACCGCCGCCATTCGTGATGCGCGGCGGAAAGCCGAGCTTGCCAGGGTTGTATCCGCTACTGCTGGAAGGCCCAGCCCCGACAGGTTGCGGCGTTTCTGGCGCAGGCGACGGCGTGCCCCAGAAGTCGGACAGATAGCGGCGACCACTTGAGGTAATAGGAGCGAGACGCTCCCCGTAAACAGCAAACTCATTCAGCATGAAGCTCGCAGGAGCATCGGTCTCGACCAAGATGTAGCGGGCGGTGCGGTTGATCGGACGGTCCGCTCCCCATTGATGGTTAAGCAGCACATTCTTCAACACCACCGCCCATGTGTCTCCGGGGACCGAATTGTCGTTCGAGACCGACACGGTGAAACGGGCGGCACCTGTGCCCACGAGGTTAATTCGTTGGATACTCTCCGCTTTCGGGAGCGAAATCAGGAATTGTTGCCTACCCGCAGAGTATTGGACTCCCGAAGTTTCATTGCCATCAAGCAGCAGCCAAGAGCCCTTCGCCGTCACGTAGCGCCCTTTGGAAGGGTTGAATTCCTGCAGCGATGCATGGCAGCGCTCTACTTGAGCGGGATCGGTAACTGGCAGTGTGGTTGCCGCGAAGCCGTGAGTCGCGAGAGTCACAGCGAGCAGAGTTGGCAAAGGCTTCATGGAATAATTCTTGTGCTTCTTATACGGGCCATATCGGCAAATGGAAGTGCCATTTGAGTAACTTTCTCGCATTTAGAAGAAACGGCCGATTTTCTTGAGAATAAAGAAGTCCGAACGGGCAGGCGCGGAGAAGGGTGGGTGAGCGAGCCCTTCGGAAGGTCGGGATGCGATGCAGACGACATTGGAGTCGTGCAGGGTGCCGTGGATTACCCGAAAGAGGGGCGGGCACTGCGTCTTGCCTTCCGCGATTCCGCCGCTAATTTCCGCGCCCCATGCTCGACATCGCGCTCATTCGTAAAAATCCAGACGCCGTAAAAACACGCCTCGCCGCTCGCCACGGCGATTGGCCTGCGCAGATTGATGCTGTGCTGCGGTGCGATGTGCAGCGGCGGCAGGCGGAGACGCAGCTCCAGACGCTCCAAGCTGACCGCAACCGCATTAGTAAAGAAATCGGGGCGAAGAAAAAGGCGGGCGAAGACACCAGCGCGATTGAGGCGCAGGTCCGCGGCTTTGGCGACGAGATGAAGCGCCTGAACGAGCAAACGGCAGCGCTCGACGCGGAGCAGCGCGACTTACTCCTCGGCATCCCTAATCTTCCGCACGAAAATTGTCCCGTCGGTGAAAGCGCAGAGCAGAATCCGGAGGTCCGTGTGTGGGGCGAAAAACCCGCGTTCGCTTTCACGCCCAAATCGCACGTCGAGCTGGGCGAGGCCCACGGGCTCTTCAGCTTTGAGCGCGGGACGAAAGTGGCCGGGCCGGCCTTCGTTTGCTACATGGGCAAAGGTGCGCGGCTGGAGCGGGCGCTCGTCAATTTCTTGCTCGATCGACAGACGGGCGAGGGCGGCTACACGGAGGTCGCGCCGCCGCTGCTGGTAAATCGCGATGCGCTGATCGGGACGACGCAGCTCCCGAAATTCGGCGACCAGCTTTACCACTGCGCCGACGATGATCTCTTCCTCGTGCCGACGGCGGAGGTGCCGGTGACGAATCTACACCGCGAGGAAATCCTCCGTGCGGATCAACTGCCCATCAAATATGCCGCCTACACGCCGTGCTTCCGCCGCGAGGCCGGGGCGGCTGGGCTGGGGACGCGCGGGCTGATCCGGATGCACCAATTTGACAAAGTGGAGCTGGTGAAAATCTGTCGCCCCGAGGAGAGCGCTGCCGAGCTGGAGTCGCTGACTGCGGATGCCGAGCGCATCCTGCAACTGCTTGGGCTGCACTATCGGACCATCGAACTTTGCACGGGCGACATCGGCTTTGGCTCCGCCAAAACATACGACATCGAAGTGTGGGCGCCAGGCCAAGGCGGCTACCTTGAAGTGTCGAGCTGCTCCAATTTCGGCGACTACCAAGCCCGCCGCATGGCGCTGCGCTACAAAGGCGAGGACGGCAAAAACCAGCTCTGCCACACGCTCAACGGCAGCGGCACTGCGTTGGCGCGGCTCTACGTCGCGCTGCTGGAGAACTACCAGCAGGCAGACGGCAGCATCGTCATTCCCGAAATCCTGCGCCCGTATTTCGGCGCGGATCAAATCGGCTGACCCTCACCGCGCGGGCACCATTCGCAGAGGCAGGGCGGGCTTGGGCGTCAGCTTGGGGAGCTTGATCGTCGGGATCACTTTGGGTTTCCAGTCTGGCGCGGAGAACTTCGAGACGGAGCGGTATTCGAGGAGCTGACTCACGGCGAGGAGTAGGACGCCGGGGAGCCCTTGCGCGTTAAGGCGCATATCGAAATCCATCTTGTCGTCGAGGAACCAAATCCGCCCGTCGCCAAACATCGAGAAGCCCTTGCCTTCGATCTCGAGATTCTTCGTCGTTAGGATGCCGTCGGCGATAGCGAAGGTCATCCCTGCGCGGCGGGCGCGGTTGTAGCCGAGGCCGGGGACGATCTTATTGAGTACATCGCTGAACGGACCGAGGAATGGGATGGCGAATACATATCCCTCCGTGATTTCGAGTTTACCCTCCCCGCGCATCGTCCGCCCATCGTCGCCTTTGCCGTTGAAGTTATAGACGCCGTTCAGCTTTCCCTTCGAGTCGTTGTAGTCAAAGTAGAGCTTCGTGAGCTTCTCGAAGTTCACGTCAATGAAGCGGAGTTCCGCCGCGTGGCCAGGCTTTGCCTTGACGATGGAAATGTCTGCCGTGCCTTTCAAAACTCCGTCGAACAACTCGGCGCGAACGTCCGAGAGCTTCAGCCGCTCGTCGTCGAAAACCATCTTCGCGTCCACTTTCCCGAACTTCAGCTCCTTGCCGCAGAAGGTGTAGTCCATGCCGTGTGGAGCATCGAGTTTCACGTTGAGCAACGTATCTTTTCCGCCCCGCTTGCGGTCCACGATCCCGTCGATGGTGAGGAAAGGCGGCAGCTTCCCAAAGCGATACGGGCGGATGTCTTCGACGAGGTGCGGGTCGATCCATAGCGCGATGTCCTGCGGGAAAACTCCGAGGCGGATGTTCTCCACGCGGACGATGTCCTTGGCAAAATCGAACGTCAGCGAGCCTGCGCCCGGCCCCTCCGCGCGCTGCACGTCGAGGTTATCCACATGCAGCGTGCTCCCGCTGAAACGAAGGCTGGCATTGACGCTGCGCGCCTCCACGCCGCGATAGCTGCACCGCCCGAGCTTCACGTCGCCGCTGCCAGACATCGTCTCCAGCCCCGGCGCAGTGCCGCGTGCGCTCAGCTCTATCTTGGGCGCGTCTGGGAACTTGAAGAGCGCCAGTCGTGCCGCCGCATCGCGCTGCCACTGCTTGCTGCCTTGGAAAATGGGCGCGAGCGTTTCCGGGTTCAGCGTGCTCTTGATGCCGAGGCGGAAGTCGCCGCGCCCCGCCTCATCGTAGTCCTGCATCACGTCGCCGCGAATCTCGCCAGAGCCACGATGCTTCATCAAAAAATCACGCACCGCCCACCGCTTTCCATCCCAGGCGAAGTCGGCAGTAAGCTGATCGAACGCGATTTTCCCAAACCCAAACCGCCCCATCCGAATCCGGCCCGATAAATCCATCTGCCCATCGCCATCTCGCTTCGCACGCGGCACGCCGGACTTTTCCAGCTTCGCTTTGATCACCGCATCAATCTGCGGTGTGGACTCGAAGTGCAGCTCGCCGGGGTCCCATAGCCCGCTTAGGCCGAGGAGCACCGCGAGGTCCATGCCCGAGCGCACCGTGGCATCCAGCTCGCGCGTTTCGGGGCGGTAGGAGCCCGCGAGATTCAGCCGCCCGACGGCATCGCGCACCTCGAAGCGGTGCAGCAGCAGCGCCTCGTTGCGCCAGCTCAGCGCGACATCCAGCCCGTCGAGCCGGTAGCTCCCGCGCTCCACACGCCCGCTCGCCAGCGTGGCCTCCGCAACAAACGAATCTGGGTTCGCAAGGTCGCCGCCGAAATGCACGGCGAGCCGTGGATGGTCCTTAAATTTCAGCGCCCGAAGCTCATCGAGCACCCGCGAAATCAGCATCAGCTCATCCTGCGAATACCCCGACGAAGACGGCTCTCTTTTCCACGCCTCGGGATGCACGAGCTGCCCGTTCGCGCTCACATGGATGCCGAAAAGCTCCGCATCCAGCCGACTGACGACGATGCGGTCTGCGGGTAAAACGATGCGCGTGTTCAGCTTCTCCACGGTGATCGTGGGCCCGGCAGGATTCTTCGAGTCCAACGGGATTTCCAGCGCCGCATCCACCAGCGTGAGCGAATCCAAAAACGGCATCCCGCGCGCTGCATTCGCATAGTTCGCCTCCACGATCATCTCATTGAACCGCGCCAGCGTCCGGTGCCGCTTCGGAGAATCAAAGATCCGGACATCCCTCGCCACGAGCCCACGAAATGGCTCCACGGTGAGCGACCCGAACGCGGCCTCCACGCCGCGCTTGCGCAGCTCTTCGAGGACTAGCTCGCGCCACGGCCTCGTGAGCCCTTTTCGATAAAGGTACCAGCCACCACCGCTGCCGATGAGCAGCAGCAAAAGCAGGATGATCTGTATGAACCGGCGCACGCCGCCGACTTTCCCCAAGCGAGCGCGCTCTGTCGAGGGAAGATCGGCCTTCTCGCTACGGCTTCAGCGCGCGGACGCGGATAAACCGCGCCGTCGTTCCCTGCGGGATGGTGTCGCGGAAAGTCACTTGCTCGACGCCACCGCCGAGGTCCGTCGTCGTGCCGACTTGCTCGTTCGCCGGAATCCATGTGCCGCCGAGCGTGTCGGTCGTCTCGATGGAGTAAGTGAGGTCGAGCGCTTGGTGGCGGCGGTTGAAGGTGACGGTGAGGAATTTGTCCGCGCCGATGGTCGTCGTGCCGGGGGCGGTGATCGCATTGTTGTCGTTTGCGCGCGGGTTTCGGCAAAAGGCGTATTCGCCTAGGTTGTTGAGCCCATCGCCGTCGGCATCTGCAGCGGGGTGGACGACTGCGGGGAGCGCGATTTCCGCGGAGCTGAAATGGTCCCAGCGCCAGCCGTCGAAGTGGTTGGCAAAGTCCGTGTCGCCTGCGCCTGGCGAGCCGTTCACCGTGCCGCTGATGGCCCAGCTCGCCGCCAAGTCGTAGGTCGCGTAGTTCGGCGTGGCGCTGCGGGTGACGAGCGTGCGACCAGCGCCGTCGGTTGGCGGGAACCAGCTATTGTTGTAGGTGAAATCGAGGATCACCTCGCCGTTCGGGTCCACGAGTTCGATGGATTCGCCGGAGTTGTCGAGGTTGCCGCTGAACGTGCCTGCGATGGTCGCGCCTGCGCCGTGGCGCTGAAGGAACGCGGGCTGGTTTGCCACCAAGATGACTCGGGCTCCCGCGCCGATGGTGTAGCCGCCGGGGAAGGTGAAGGTGACGCCTTTTGTAAAGGTCGCGCCGCCGACATTCAGCGCGCCGCCGGTGTTCAAAATCTCGATCCACTCGAAGTCGCTCGCGCCGACTCCCGGCAGTGCGGTCAACTCGCCAGCCGTGGGCGCGGGCGGGTTGTAGTTCAGCTCGGTGATGCGGAGCTGCTGCTGGCCTGCTGTTGGGTTCACGGTCGTCGTGGCGCTGGTGACGATGACGCTTGTCGCATCCCGCAGTTCGATGATTTCGCCGCGTGCGGAAATCTGCCCGCTGTAAGGGCCGACGACGTATTTCCCCTCGCCGCCGCGTGGCGTCGTGGTGCGCGCGCGGAAACTGAGTTGTTTTGGCGAGACGTAGATGGACGTGCCCGCATTGACGACGGTGCCGCCCTTAAATGTGAAGCCAACCGCGCCCGTGAGCTGCCAGCCGCTGATGTCGGCGTCGAACGCATTGGGGTTCGTGAGCTGAATCCATTCGGCGTCCTGTTTTCCCGCATCGGTCGGATTATAGTCGTAGGCGGTGATGGTGAACGGGAACGACGCGGCTTGCGGCGTGGCGGGGATTCCGGCGCTGTTCGCATTGGCGATGCCGACGTTGCTCGTCGAGGTGTGCGTGTTGAAATAGTGCGTGCGGCGCGGGGTGATGAAGCCGTTTTTCATGTCGCTCACCGCAGTCGCAAACGCGACGTTGCCAAGCCCGTAAGGTCCGCCGTTTGCAGGCCAACCCCACTGCGTGCGGTCGAGCACGGCTTCCGGCGAGATGCGGGCGACGTGAGCGTCGATCGCGGTTTCAAAAATCCCGTTCACCGTGTCTGGCGGCTGCAAGTAGGTATCCATCAAAGTGCGGATGCGGCGGCGCAGCATATCGCGAGTGCGCGGCACGGAGATGATGGCGTCGTAGAACCGATTGTAGCGGAAGCCCGCGTAATTGAGCGTCCAGCACGAGGCGTTGCCGTAGAGCGGGTGGCTCTTATCCGTGTCGTCCGTCGCCAGCATCGCGGTGTGCGTCGCGGTGTAGTCGGCGTAGTAAAGTTGGCCCCACGAGAGATTCAAGTCGTAGGGGATGATACGCCATTCGCCGGTGCCGTCGCTGTCGCGGTAGATGACCATGTTTGCCCAAACGTCGTCGCCTTCCTGCATCATCCGCGAAGCCGCGATGTAGTTGATGGTCGAGGGAAGGTCGATTTGATCGAATACGTTGTTTTCGCGTGTGGTGAGGTTCGCGTTCGTGATGGCTGTGACGAAATTCGCCATGTCTGTCGTGCCTTCTGTGATGCGCGTTTGCTTCTCGCCAGCGACGCCCGCCATTTGCCCGACGCTTGCGTATAAAGCGCCGTTCGGGTCGAGGCCCATATTGTCGAGCAGTTCAAAATCCTGCGTCTCGGTGTGAAAGGCGAGTTGCCAAAAGACGCCGTTGATTTGGCAGCGCACGGGGAAATGATTCGCCGCACCCGTGCCCGTGATCCGGTGGAACCACATGCTCATATACTGCCGCGAAAATGTCGGGTCCACGTACTCGGCGTTAAGGTTTAGTTCCCGCAAGCGGCTCTGCCCGGTCGCCCATTTGAGCTGGTGGTCGCTATTAAAATCCACGCGATGCGCGCGCTTGGCCAGCGTCCGCGTGGTGTCGCCTTTGATGCGGATATACACGTTGTCGTAGAGTTCCCCGTCGTAGAAAAACGACGCCCGCCCGCCGACGTTATTTTGGTCGATGACGTGCGCGTTGTTGAACGTATAAGTGCCCGGCACGAAGACGTGGTAAATCGGGAGCTGCGTGCTGATGCCGTCCACGGCGACGGTTCCGTAGTATTGGTCCGAGTCCGTCGCGCTGAGGTATTCCGGCGCGGTGGTTTGAATCGCCGTGTTGTCCGAAGCGATGATGCGCCAGCGGAGCATCTGCCCAGCGGTGAGGCCGGTGGTCGGGATGTTCGCGGTGTAGGTGCTGCCCAAAACCAGCGTCATATTTACCACCGTCTCCGCGCCATACATCGTGCGGTAAGCGAGCTGGACCGGATTCGACGTCGCGAGCGGGCGGAGACTCGGCACGACCGTAGCGTTCACGACAATGTCGGCGCTGCCCGCGCCACCGACCGGGCGCGCGACGAGGTTCCCCTGCGAGCCGGTGATATTGGAAATAAACGGCCCGATGTTCGTGCGGATGCCGCTATTGGCCGCGCCGGGCGTGGCGGAAATGAGGTAGTTGCCGGCAGGGTCGAGTGACACACCATCGAGCGTATTGAGCGCGAGGAAATTGGCGTCGCTCGTCGAGTTGTTCATCGCGTGAATCGCCAGCACGTTTGTCCCCGCGACGAGACTCGCAGCGGAGAGGTCCGTGACCTTCGCCTTCGTCGCCAGTGCAGTCGTCGTCGCCACCGAGTTGTAAGCGGGCGAGCCCGGCGCGTTCAGCGAGTCAATCTGCGTGCCGTTCACGTAGGCGATAAAGCCATCGTTCACCCGCGATGTGAGCCGCAGCGACGAGAAGATCGCGGGGTTCGCCACGGTGAATGGGATGCGCACAAACGCGCCTGCATTTCCCGATACACTCACCGCGAGCCCCACATCCGCAGCCGCCACGTTCTCATCCGCGCCATTATAAATCGAAGCGACCTGCGCGGCGGAGAGCGTCGCGTTGTAAAAACGCACCTCGTCGAGCAGCCCGTTATACTTGTGCCAGTATGCGTCGTGCGATTTCCCTAGCTCGATCTGCTGGGCCGCCGGCCAGTTCCACGCCGTGCCGTGCGTCACCGCGCCGCGAGCCACGCCGTCCACGTAAAAAGTATCCGTCCCGCTGGCTGCTTGGTTGTAAACGAAAGCGACGTGGTGCCACTGGTTGTCATCCACGCGCACCGTCGAATAAAACGACGTGCCGCCGCCATTCGGCTGAAAGAACAGCTTGCCCGCGTTGCCTACGTTGGCCGTCGTATTCTGTAGCCCGATGATCCCGCCGACTCCACCGATGCGCCGGTCCCAAATCATCGCCGACTCGCTCCCGCCACCCGTCACCGCGCCCGCTTTCATCCAGAACATGATGACGCCATTCGTCGCCGTAAAATCCGCGTGCGCCGCAACCGTCACCTGCGAAGCCACCGCTTGGTCAAACTGCAACGCCCCGCGTCGCAACACCGCCGCCGCCTGCGTGTCCGTCGCACTTGGCATAAAAATCGTCGTGTTCCCCGTATTCACGCCGTTGTGCGCCGCGCCGGAAATATCTGTCACCAAGCCCGCTGCATCATTCGCATTCAGCCGCAGCTTGAGGTTCGCCGCGCCCACCACCGTCGCCGCCCCCGCCACACCCACGCCCGGCGTCCCGCTCGCCCAAGCCGCATCCACAAACGGTTCCGCGCCCCCGCGCCACGTCGTGCCGAGCAAGTCGCCGCCATTCCCCACCGTCGGCACCAGAGCCTTCGCGGCAGATGCGGCAGTCACCAAGTTCGTCGTATTTACCGACAAGCCGTAAGGCACATTCGCCACCTGCTTCGGGTAATTTGCATAGGAAGAAATCGCCGTGATGATCGTCCCGCCCGCTGAGTCCTGCGATAACGCCAAATACCCGCCCGCCGCCGCGCTGAGCTTGAAATTCGTCGCCAACCGTGGCGCCGCCGCCGAGCCCGCATTATTCACTCCCGCCGTCGTCTGTATGGGTGCCTTGTTCCGATTCGAGGCAAAAACCACCATGCGATTCCCCGCCGCCAGCGTCCACGCAGGCATCGGCCATTTGCGTAGATTCGCCGCTTCGTCCGAGAGATACCAGCCTGCCAGATTCACGGTCCCGCCGCTTGTATTCTGGATTTCCAGCCAGTCCTCCTCATTCCCCAGCTCGTCTTGGAGTCCGTTGGTATTGGAAGCCATGAATTCAGTGACCGAGAGTTGCGCGTGTAACGACACGGCAGACGTGAGTAGAAATAGGGACAGGATGGTTCGGAGCATAGTGGGTGAAAATTTAGACGCGGGTTTCGGGTGCTGTGCACAATGCACGCCACGACGGCTATTTCCACCAGAGAGTTTCTCAAGAGGTGGCGGAAACCCCATCGCGCTCCTCTTTCGCCTACTCAAATAAATGCTGAACATTCGGCTGCGCTGTGGCACCTTTCCTGCAAGTCTAGCGCGTAGAAATTGCCCAACCTTTTATAAATCATGGAAGCCAACGAGCCAGTCATCACCCGAGCGGAGCTACAGGAACTTCATCAGAAGTACCGCGAAATGAAGCACAACATCAACAACACCTTCGCCGTCATCATGGCGCTGAGTGAGCTCGGCCAGCGCAACCCTGCACACCTTGAAAAGCTCGCCAAAGCGGTGCTCCAGCGCAGCCCTGATGTCGTCTCTCAGCTCAATCATTTTGGCGACGTGCTTAGTGCGTGCGTGCGGGGCGAAGCGGCTCCGGCAGTTGCCGCTCCCACGTCGGGCGTGTTTTAGTTTGCGGGGCTACGGCGGTATTTTCCCTCGTCACTGCGGCGGAGATCAGAGACAACGACGGAGATGTTGAAAGTCTTTCGCCATTTCTTTTTCGCTCTACTTGCCGCGCTCATTCTCGCGCCAGCTTCGTCTTTTGCCCAAGGGCAAGAGCCTCGCGAGCCGGGTGAAACCATCATCGTGAGCGGCGGCGTGTCGCTCTGGGCGTGGGAGAAATGGAAGGCGCAGCCGCATGATAATTGGTGGATGAACTTCATCCGCGCCTCGCGGATCCGCATCGAGCAAATCAAGACGGCAAACCCGCAGCAGCAGATCACCTGGCTCGTCTATCGCCCCAGCTACGTCTCGCGCGGGCGGCAGGATAACCGCGATTATTTGTCCCTCGTCACCAGCGTCCGCGATGCCTTCGGCGTGCGGCTCATGTGGTTCGACAGCTCGCGGCAGCTCATCAATTACCTCAACCAAGGCCAGCCCCGCGACCGCGTGAAAATCAACGACTTCGAGTACTTCGGCCACAGCAACAAAGCCTGCTTCCTCTTCGACTACTCCAACATGATCGACAGCGCCTCCAAGTGCTGGCTCCACGAAAATGACCTCGGCCAAATCCATCGCGGCATCTTCACCCGCGACGCCCTCGTGCGGAGCTGGGGCTGCCACACCGGTGAAAGCATGAGCCAGAAATTCCGCAGCGCCACCGGCACCCCGATGTGGGGCATGATCGGCAAATCGCAATACATGGACGAAACCCTCCCCGTCCACGCCGCAGCAGGCGGACGCTGGGCACGCTAACCTTTTCCAAAAATGACCTACACACAGCTCAAAGCCATCTACGACACGCCCTTCTTCGACCTCATCACCCGCTCCCGCGCCACCTACCTCGCGCATTGGAAAGAGAACGAAGTCCAGCTCTGCACGCTCCTCTCCATCAAGACCGGCGGCTGCTCCGAAGACTGCGGCTACTGCGCCCAATCCGCCCGCTACACCACCGGCGTCCAGCGCGAATCCCTCATGACCCCCGAGGCCATCGAAGAAGTCGCCGTCCGCGCCCGCGCCAACGGCTCCACCCGCTTCTGCATGGGTGCCGCGTGGAAAGGTGTCAAAAGCGGCGACCCCCGCTTCGAGAGCGTATTGGAGAGCGTCCGCCGCGTCGCCCAGCTCGGCATGGAAGTCTGCGTCACCCTCGGCCAGCTCGGCGAAACCGAAGCCCACGAGCTGAAAAAAGCCGGCGTCACCGCCTACAACCACAACATCGACACCTCCCCCGAGCACTACCCCAGCATCGTCACCACCCACACTTTCCAAGACCGGCTCGACACCATCGGCCACGTCCAAAAATCCGGCATGAGCGTCTGCTGCGGCGGCATCATCGGCCTCGGCGAGACCGAAGACGACCGCCTCAAAATGCTCGAAGTCCTCACCAACTTTTCCCCGGCTCCCGAGAGCGTCCCCATCAACTGCCTCATGCCCATGCCCGGCACCCCGCTGGAGGACCAAGCCCCCGTGGACATCTTCCAGCTCGTCCGCCTCATCGCCACCACCCGCATCGCCCTCCCGAAGGCCAAAGTGCGCCTCTCCGCAGGCCGCACCCGCCTCTCGCAAGAAGGCCAAGCGATGTGCTTCTTTGCCGGAGCCAACAGCATCTTCTACGGCGACAAACTCCTCACCGCCGCCAACCCCGGCAAAGACGCCGACCACCAGCTCCTAGCCGCCCTCGACCTCAAACCGCAAATGCCCTTCACCGGCGAACACTCCCCCTGCGCCGAAACGCAAGAGTGCGGCACGAAGATGGCCTGCCTCACCTAGCACGTCGTCCTGCGCGTCAAGAGGCGGGCTTTAAAGTGGTGCCCCCCCTACGCCGAAGGCGTTTCATCACTCAGCCCAAGGTTGGTGCGAGGAACGAGCGCCTACCTTGGGAACCGCCCCCAAACATGATTTTACCCTGAAAGGGTTTCATCAAAACACGCGCCACGGATGAAACCCCTACGGGGTAAATGCCATGTGATAGATGCCCCAGGGTAGCTCGTGCCTCGCAACCCTGGGCTGATAGATGCAACGCCTTCGGCGTAATGGGCGCACGGGAGGCGACCTTGTAGTGCGGTGGCAAGCGAGGAACGAGCGCGACACCGCCTTGTAAGCGCCGCGTTGCGCTACGGGCGCGTGTGGTTTTGGCGGTGGTCGCCGTCGCTCGGTTGTTCGCACCGTCGCACGCATTGCGAAGGCGGCGTGGCGCTCGTTCCTCGCTTCCCGCCGCACTACAAGGTCGCGCCTCGTGAATGAGAAAGGGCGACTTCCCGGACGGCGACCTCTGTTTTGGGTATCTGGACGACTGGGTATAAGAATCACTTTGCGGCGGCATCGCTCAGTTCTGCTATTTGTGCTTTCTGGACGGCTTTTTTGGATGTTGCCTCGGCGCTTTTTAATCTGGGGGTCACTATGGAAATCGATTGCAGACCTGCATAAATCGCCGCTTCGTCGATGGTTTTTCTCAATTCGGCGTACGGAGTTACTAGGGAGTCGTTTGATTATAAAGAATCGTCTATTTGTAAAACGACTGCGTCTTTCCAAAACGTTATGGCGTCTATTTCTGATGAGGCAGCGGTTGCAGTCATAAAAAAAGATGTTGCGTCGTTATAAAAAGACGGTATTGTTTTCAGAATAGACGATGGGAGTCACCGTGCGGACGTTTCGGAAAAAGACATAGAACTCTGCTTTTTACAGACAGATTTTTTAGAAGAAGGAAAAGGCAGAGTTTAAAATTTCATAGTTCACGACTCGAAAAACACAGACGCCGCATCGTCCTCAGTAGCCGTCTTAAACTAACAAATAGGTCTTACACATCACAATGGAGTTCTGGGAAATTACAAAAGAGCGGACGCTGATTACACTTACGACTTGGCAGCATCATCTTCCGGCGTTGAAGATTGGTACGCAGGACTCGGAGGCTCTAGCTGCGCTGTTTATGGGGTTTGAACCGCTGGCTTCAGCTTGTGTTCGTGCACAATATGCGTTCGATGGGGCTTATCGTGAGGTACAGAGTGCGCTGGCTACGATGCGAGTGCTAGGCACGAAGGTTCCGCAGCTTATCGAGGGGCAGCTTGATGATAATCGGCTGATGATGATCGCGGTAAAGGCTCTGTATAAGACCTCTCCACGCACGGAGGATAGCATTTTGAAGCGCCTGCGAGAGCTTCTGCCTGTCTGGAGGCGAGCGAATACGGCCCTTGCAGCGTTGACTCCACCACAGCCCGCCATTACTCGCAAGGTCGGAGGCGTCGTTTATACAGAAGCTTTGGCACGAGTGCTGTACGATAGCTATATCGTCCTTATCGGCAGCCTGAGCGAGGCTGCTGCGCTCTTGGCGGCAGCAAATGAAGACCTCGCCGCGCATGATTTTGCGACGGATGAGCTGAACAAACGCTGGTATAAAATGGCAAAAGCTCTGGCAGATACGGAGAACGCGTTAGCTGAGAGCCTAGCGCGCATCCCTACCGAGCCGGGCACTCCTGCGCCGACCGTTATAGAGATCTCAACGATAGAGCAGGGCGGGGCAGGTGGGATGGAAGCGATGGTAGATTACGAGAAAGGCGGAGGAGACCACGCGACGACGCGCAATTTACGCTGGAAAGTCGAGGGCGTGGATGCGGACTTCGCGAACGTGGTGGAACTGAACCGGGCGGGGAATACAATAGGCCCGTTTTTGGTAGGTCAAGTGGTGAGCATCTTAGGCGAGGTGATCAATAGTAGCGGGAGACGGACTTCAGCCATACGGACCATCACGATGGGTCCGCCGATTGTGTAGGCCATAGCTCGACTTTCCAAAGTCGAGTTTGGACATCTTCGTGAGAGAGAACGTCCTGCTTTTCCCCCGACGTTCACTCGACATTGGAATGTCGAGCTACGATTTCCGGATCGGCGGTCTGTGTCTCTTTATTTCTAAATGTTGGCGTAATCGAATCGCGGCCCGATAGTCGGAGGACATGAAGGACACCAATATCGTTCAGTTTAAGATCTTCTGCGACTATCTTGCGGCTCGGCGGGTGGCGCTCTTGGCGGCGTGGAGGAAGGCTTCGGAGGCGGACCCTCGGCAGACTACGGCTCGGTCGCTGACGCGGGCGCAATTTAACCTAAAAACGGCAGTTGACCCCGTTTTTGAGGCCGAAAAATAGGGTATTTTACTCTGGAAATTGCCAACTGCGGAGCAGTTGAAAATCACTCACCCGTCCAAGGCTCATTTTTCTCTGAAAATCCGTTCAACTGCCGTTTTTA
>CANIWM010000086.1 GCA_947471505.1 Chthoniobacteraceae bacterium
AACGTGGATAGTAGCTCGCGAGTCCCTCGCGGCAAAAACCCAACGGCGAAGCCGCACGAAAGAGAAGTGTCGCTTCGCGAGTGGCGTGGAGCCGCGAGGGACTCGCGAGCTACTTTGCGCGTTGCGCTGTCTCGTTTGCCACAAGTCACCAATCCCGGCGGGAGGATCGTCTCGTGGAATTCGAGCTTCTCGTTTTGCGGAGCGAGGGGTTACGCTGTGGGCATTCTCATGAAACTCTGTATCCCGCCTGCTGACATTTTTTGTGCGCGCGCTCGCTTCCAAGGAGGCGGGCGGCGGCGTGAAGGTGTGTCTTTTTTCTGCTGGATATGAACGCGGTCTGTATCCATTGCGGGAAAGGGAAGTCGGGCGCGATGACGCTGTGTGGCGTCTGCGGGCGTGCGCCGGATAGTCACGAGGAAATGGCGCAGGCGGTCCTGCTTTCCGACCATAATTTGCTGGGCGAGGACCTCGGGACGCTGGCGGCGCGCATCGCTTCGGGGGAGGGGGTGACTTTTCGCACGGAGGACGTGGAGCGCATCGCCCGGAACATCGAAGTGACGCGGAAGGGACGTCCGTGGAAGTCGGATTGGATCGTGGTGCTGGTGGGTGTGCTGTTTGTTCTGGCGTTCGTCATGGCGGTGGTGATTCGCTCTACTCAACGATGATTCTTTCTGCTCGCCAGATCACTAAACGGTTCCCCGGCGTGACGGCGCTGGAGAATGTGTCGTTCGATTTAGACTCCGGGGAAATCCACGCGCTGTGCGGGGAGAATGGTGCGGGGAAAAGCACGCTGATCAAGCTGCTGAGCGGCATCCACCCTTACGGCAGCTATGAGGGGAGGCTGGAGGTGAACGGGGAAGAGGCGCGCTTCCGGGGGATTGCGGATTCGGCGGCGGCGGGCGTGGCGGTGATTTATCAGGAACTCGCGCTGGTGGAGGAGATGACGGTCGCGGAGAATATTTTCCTCGGCTGCGAGCCGCGCCGCTTTGGCCTGCTCGATACTGCGCGGATGCACCGGGAGGCGGCGGCGCTGCTAAAGAAGTTTCAGATCGAAATCGCGCCGGCCACGCCGGTCTCGCAGCTCGGCGTGGGGCAGAAACAGCTCGTGGAGATCGTGAAAGCGCTGGGGAAACAGTCGCGCATTTTGATTCTCGACGAGCCGACTGCGGCGCTCGCGGAGCACGAGGCGCGCATCCTTTTAAACACGCTGCGCGACTTGCGGGGGCGGGGCATCGCGTGCATCTACATCTCGCATCGGCTGGATGAAGTGTTCGCGCTCGCGGACCGGATTACGGTCCTGCGCGATGGCGGGACGGTGTTCACGTGCAAGGCGAGCGGGACGAATAAGGCGCATGTGATTCGCAACATGGTGGGGCGGGAGATCACGGAGCTTTTTCCGCGCGTGGTGCGGATGGGCGCGGGCCTGAAGATGCCTGCGCTGGAGGTGAAGGCGCTCACCGTGGCCGACCCGCGCACGGGGCGGGAGCGGCTGAGCGATCTGACGTTTTCTGTCGGCCCCGGCGAGGTCGTGGGCATCGGCGGGCTGATGGGCTCGGGCCGCACGGAGCTGCTCATGCACCTCTTCGGCGCGTGGGGGCATCGGATGTTCGGCAGCGTGGCGCTGGCCGGGAAGCCGCTCCGCGCCAAGACTCCAGCGGCAGTCCTCAGCAAAGGCATGGCGCTCGTGAGCGAGGAGCGGCGGCGCTTTGGCCTCGTGATGGAGCAGTCCATCGGGTTTAACCTGTCGCTTTCTTCGCTGCGCAAAATGTCCACCTTGGGCCTGCTCAGTGCGGCGCGGGAGCACGAGCGCAACTTCGCATTTTTCCGCCGCTTCCGCGTGAAGGCGCCGGGCCTCGGCTCGCGGGTGAGCAAGCTCTCCGGGGGGAATCAGCAAAAGGTCGTGCTCGCCAAAGTCCTGATGACGGACCCCAGCGTCATCCTCCTCGACGAGCCCACGCGCGGCATCGACGTGGGCGCGAAGACGGAAATTTACGGACTCATCAACGACCTCACCGCTGCGGGCAAAGCTGTCATCCTCGTCTCCAGCGAACTGCCCGAGCTGCTCGGGATGAGCGATCGCATCCTCATGCTGCACGAAGGGCGCATCTCCGGGGAGTTTGGCCCCGGCGCGACGCAGGAAGAACTCCTCGCCGCGGCCATGGGCACGCCCATCGCGCTGCCCGCCCGCCCTTTGCCGAAGTATCTGCTCCCGCCCGCACTTTACCTGCCCACTTTATGAGTAACCGATTCTCACTCCGCGATCTCTCGCTGCTATTCGCGCTCCTCGCCATCGCCGCTTACTTTACCTACTCCGTGCGCGATGCGGGGGCGGGGATGTTTTACGAAAACAACCCGTTCCTCTCGGCGCGCACGCTCAGCCAGCTCGTCGTCGAAGTTTCCATCACGGCGATGCTGGCTGTGGGGATGCTGCTCGTCATCCTCCCCGGCCACATCGACCTCGCTGCGGGCAGCGGCGTGGGGCTGCTCGGCGGGCTCGCGACTGTGCTCATCAACGGCACGGGCTGGGTGACAGAATCGCTGGCTGCATTCCACGATTTCATCGCCCGCACCTTCGGCCCCGAAGCTGCCGGGTGGTGCCCGCCGCCGCCGTGGCCGGACCCTGTGGCGATGCTCTTCACGCTGGTGATTGCGACTTTGTTTTGGGGATTCATGGGCTCGCTGATTGTGCGCGGGCGGATTCAAGCATTCATCGTCACGCTGGGCGGGATGCTCATTTTCAAAGGGCTCTTCTGGAACGTCATCGGCAGCCGCACCATCTCCGTGACCGGCACCACCGTGGGGAAAACATGGGCGGTCACGGCAGGCGGCGAGACGTTCCAGATTCCGCAAGATTGGCTGCACCGCCTGACTACCGAATACGTGGATGCGCGCACCGGGCTCCTCGCGGCGGGCGTCATCGTCGGCCTGATGTTCATCGCCCGCCTCCGCGCATGGTCGCGCCGGAAGGGGCTCGGCATCGAAGGGGACGACTTCGAGCTGACGTTCGTGAAATGGCTCATCGCCGCGCAAATGCTGTTCATTTTCGTCCTCGTCGCGAACCAATATAAAGGCGTCCCGCTCCCAGCCGTCCTCTTCGCCGCAGTCGCATTCGTCGTCCACACCCTCACGCGCCACACGCGGTTTGGCCGGCACCTTTACGCCATCGGGGGCAACGAAGAGGCGGCCATCATCTCCGGCATCCGAGTCCAGCGCGTCACCATCTGGGCGTTCATTTTGATGGGCATCATCGTGGCCATCACGGGCTTCATGCAGACCGCCTACGCCGGAGCGACCACGACCGTCATCGGCGACCTCATGGAGCTGGATGCAGTCGCCGCCTGCGTCATCGGCGGCGTGTCATTGAAAGGCGGACGAGGCACCGTCATGGGTGTGTTCCTCGGCGCGCTCATCATGGCGACCTTGGCCAAAGGCATGTCCCTCATGGGCGTCGGCCCGGAGCATAAATACATGATACGCGGCACCGTCCTCGTCCTCGCCGTGTGGATGGATACGAGGCTGAACCGGCGGGCGGTTTAGAGGCGGGGGGCGAGCATGCGTTCGATGTATTTGGCGAGCAGGTCGAACTCGAGGTTGACGCGATCGCCGGGGGCGCGGGTGTGGAGGTTGGTGTGGGCGTGGGTGTGGGGGATGATCCAGCAGGTGAAGCGGTCTTGTGCGACTTCGGCGACGGTGAGGCTGATGCCATCCACGGCGATGCTGCCTTTGTAGATGAGGTATTGGGCGGACTCGGCGGGGATGGCGATATGGAGGCGGTGGTCGGTGCCGTGTTGGGAGTAGTCGAGGAGTTCGGCGGTGGTATCGACGTGGCCTTGGACAAAGTGGCCGCCCATTTTCGCGCCGACGTGGAGGGCGGGCTCGAGGTTCACTTTACCTCCGAGCTGGACGCCGCCGAGGCTGGTGCAGCGGAGGGTCTCGGCGAGGAGGTCGAAGGCGAGGTGTTCGCCCTCGATGTGGGTGGCGGTGAGGCAGCAGCCGTTGACTGCGATGCTGTCGCCAAGCTCGGCGGTGGCGGCGAGGGTGGGCGCGCGGAGGGTCAGGCGGGCGCTTTGGCCGCGGGGCTCTAAGGTGAGTAAGGTGCCTGTTTCTACGATAAGTCCGGTGAACATGAGCTACGCGAAGAGGGCCGCTAAATCCACGGAGACGCCGGGGAGGACGGCGCAGTGGATGACGGCGGGGGCTGTGAAAATAATGGGTGCTGTGTAGCCTTCGGGGCTGGGCTGGCGATAGACTTCGACGCTCTTTTCCTCAGGGCAGACGATCCAGTATTCGGGTATGCGAGCTTCGGCGTAGATGTGGGCTTTGACGCGATCTATTTCGAGGGAGGAAATGGCGACTTCTACGACGAGGGCGGCGGTGTGGGGGTGGTGAAAGCGGTAGGCGTCTTCGGGTGCGGGGACGATGGCGAGGTCGGGCTCCGGCTCGGAGTCCACGAAAGTCATGGGGCCTTCTTGGCGCAGTATCCAAGCGGGATCGATCTGGGTGGAAAGAATGCGGCGAAGACGTTCGACGGTGAATTGATGCAGCGGAGATTTGGGCATTTTGTTGATGAGGATTCCTTCGAGGAGTTCAGCGCGCAGCCCTTCGCCGAGGCGGTGAAAATCTTGGACCGAGAGCCGTGTGGTCTGTCGGCGGATAGCTGGAACTTCGAGCAATGCAGTCATGCGCCGGACGGTGCCACAGACAGTAGGGCAATGCCAACCGGGAAATGCGGGGCGTGTTCCGCCTTGATGTGTGTGGGACGTTGGGGCATATCGGCGCGCACATGATTCGCACCGCATTCACCGCCGCGCTGGCTCTTTTAACCAGCGCGGTTTCACCACAAACCGCCGCAAAGGCGAAACCGGCTGTCGTGGCCAGACCGACTGCGGAGCCAGCAGTGGAGCCGAAAGTAGCGGCTCCGGCGGAGCGTATTACTTTTGCCCAATGCAATGTGGAGGGGCCGTTTATCGCGATGACTTTCGACGATGGGCCGCACGCGACGCAGACGCCGCGCCTTTTGAAAATGCTGAAGGAGCGGAACATCCATGCGACGTTTTTTCTGGTGGGGCAGTGCGTGGCGCAGAACCCGGAAATCGCGAAGCAGATCGTGGAGGAGGGGCACGAGGTGGCGAACCATTCGTGGAGTCATCCGCAGCTTACCAAGCTGGGGGAGGGGAGTGTGCGCGAGCAGCTCCAGAAGACGCACGATGTCATCGTCCAGACGACGGGAGTCACGCCGACGTTGATGCGCCCGCCGTTCGGGGCGTTCACCACAGGGCAGCGGACGTGGTCGCGTGCGGAGTGGGGCTACAAGTGCATCCTGTGGGATGTGGACAGCCTCGACTGGCAGCACCGCAACCCGGCAAAGACGGAGTCTATCATCATGGCGAACACGCGCCCCGGCTCCATCGTCCTGTGCCACGACATCCATAAGACGACGATCGATGCGATGGCGGCGACGCTCGACGGGCTCATCAAAAAAGGGTTCCGCTTTGTGACGGTGACGGAACTCATCGCCATGCACAAAGAAGCCGCGCCGAAGTCGAAGCCCGTGAAGAGCCTCACGCCCGCAGAGGCGGCAGGGGCAGCCACGAGCTTCGAGGACATCGCAAAACCCGCAGCGCAGTAACGGATGAAGAAGAACGATCTCATTTACGTGGCGGGCCATCGCGGTCTGGCGGGAGGAGCGATCCATCGCGAGCTAAAGCGCACGGGCTATACGAATCTGCTCACTCGCTCGTCGAAAGAACTGAACCTGCGCGACCGGGAGGCGACGCGCGCGTTCTTTGAAAAAGAGCGCCCGGCGGCGGTGGTGGTGGCGGCGGCGAAGGTGGGCGGAATCAAGGCGAACAACGATTTCCCCGTGGAGTTCTTGCTGTGGAATCTGCAGATCCAAAACAACCTCATCGAAGCGGCGGCGGACTTCGGCGTGGAGCGCCTGCTCTTTCTCGGCAGCTCGTGCATTTACCCGAAGTTTGCGAAGCAGCCCATCCCCGAGACCGAGCTGCTCGCGGGCTATCTGGAGCCGACGAACGAGGCGTATGCCATCGCGAAAATCGCGGGCATCAAGCTCTGCCAAGCCTACGCGAAACAGCACGGCAAGCGGTTCATCTCCGCGATGCCGACGAACCTCTACGGCCCCGGAGATAACTTCGATTTGAACAACTCGCACGTCCTCCCCGCGCTCCTGCGTAAGGTGCATGAAGCCAAGCTGCGTGCGGATTCCGAGGTCGTCGTGTGGGGCACGGGGACGCCGCGCCGCGAGTTCTTGCATGTGGACGATCTGGCGAACGGTTGCCGCTTTCTTTTGGAAAACTACGACGGACAAGAGCTGGTGAACGTCGGCTTCGGCGACGACGTGACCATCCGCGAACTCGCCGAGACGATCTGCGAAGTCGTAGGCTTCGGCGGCGCGCTGAAATTTGATCCGACCAAGCCCGACGGCACGCCGCGCAAGCTGATGGACAGCACGCGCCTGCGGGCGATGGGCTGGCTGCCGAGCATCGCGCTGCGCGAGGGCATCCGCTCGACCTACGAGTGGTATCTCCAGCAGCCATGAAGCTCGTCGCATGGCTTGCCGGGGCGCTTGCGCACTTGGACGGGGCAGCTCCCGCGCCGAAACTTGATGCCGTGCCCATCATCCTCGTTCACGGCATCTATTCCACGGCAGCCGATATGGTGCGGCTGGCAAATCGCCTGCGCCGCAGCGGACGCCCGGTGTTCACGCCGACGCTCGATCCGGCCAACGGGAAGGTCCCCATCGAGACGCTCGCAGCGCAACTCGCCGAATATGCCGACCGCGAAGTGCCGGGGCGGAAGTTTGATTTGATCGGCTTCAGCATGGGGGGACTCGTCACGCGCTACTACGTGCAACGGCTCGGCGGGATCGACCGAGTAGGGCGCTTCGTCACGATGGCGACGCCGCACAACGGCACAGTCATGGCGCGGCTCTTCGGCGGCATCGGGCACGAGCAGATGCGGCCCGGCAGCGCGTTCCTGCGGGACCTCGCCCGCGATGTCGATGCGTTGAAAGCGGTCGGCTTCACCAGCTTCTACACACCCCTCGATACCATCATCGTCCCCGCTCGCAGCAGCGAGCAGAGCGCGGCGAAAAATGTGCGCGTGTGGGGCGTGATGCACCCTTCCTTTGTGCTGGAGAAACGCTGCATCGAAGCCGTCGCGACCATCTTCCAATGAAAGCCATCCTCGCACTTCTCCTCATCGCCGCTGTCGCAATCGCTGAGGAGAAACCCTCGCCCGTCCGCCAGCTCATCCCGTGGCTGCTCGATGCGGATGAGAAACTGGAAGGCATCCCATTTGCCGAAGTGATCGCGGCGACGAGCGGCAAGCGCGTCATCCCGATTGACCGCGCGGACAAGGAAACCGCGCGCATCATCGCCCGCATCGGCGCGGCGTTGGATGCAGTGCTGATCAAGATGAACGCGCCCGACAGCCCGACGAAAAAGGGCGGGCGTGTGAACGAAATGAGCACGCACTTTGAAGACGCACTGCGCGCCGCGCTGAATGCGACCGACGGCTTTTCCTGCGGAGTCCCGCCCACCGCCGCCGGGGCGAAACAACGCAGCGGCTACCCCGACCTCCGGCTGCTCGACAAGGCCTCGGGCCGCATCCTTTACCTCGACCCGAAGCTCTACGCCAAAGGCTCGCGGGGCAGTTCGCTGCGGACGTTCTACTTCACCCCGCGCCGCGAGACGAACAAAGTGAACGACGACGCGCACCATCTCATCGTCGCGTTCGAGCACGACAAAGGAACGTTCGCCCGCTGGGAGCTCGTGGACTTGGCGACGTTCAAAGTGAAGCTCAAGGCGGAGTTTGAAGGTAGCAACCGCGACCTCTATCGCGACGACGCGACCGTGGCCAAAAGCGTGGAGGCGAAATGAGCGGCTACTTCATCACGGGCACCGACACCGATGTCGGCAAAACGCACATCGCCGCCATGCTCATCCGCGCCCTGCGCCGCGCGGGGACAGACGCCGTCGGCTTCAAGCCCATCTGCTGCGGCGAGCGCACCGATGCTGAACTCCTCGCCGCCGCCAGCGGCGCATCGGTGAACGACGTGAACCCCGTCTGGATGCGCCCACCCGTCGCGCCCTACACCGCCGCGATGATCGAAGGCCGCATGATCGACCTCGCGCTCATCCGCGAAACCTTCGCCCGCCTCGCCGCCGCGCACACCGTCATCGTGGAAGGCGCCGGCGGCTGGCTCGTCCCCGTGGAGCGCGACTACAGCATGGCCGATATGGCGGCGGAGTTTGCGCTTCCCGTCATCATCGTCGTGGCCAACAAACTAGGCTGCATCAACTACACACTCCTCACCGTGCAAGCCATCCGCGCCGCTGGGCTAAAGTGCGCGGGCATCATCCTGAATCACACCACCGCGAGCGAGAGCGACCCTGCCGTGGTGACAAACCGCGCAATCCTCGAAGACCTCGCCGGCCTCCCCATCCTCGCCGAGATCGCCCACGGGCAGAGCGAACTGGATCTGTGGCCAGGCTAAACCCGAACGTCGCGATTGTTTAACGGCAGGATTATCCGCAGCGAAAGCGTGCGCCTACTCCACCACCACGCTCAAACGCCCAAACCCCTTGCTCGTGCTCACCGGCGCGGTGGTTCGGTAAGTCACGTTTTCGGTGCCGTCGCCGTTGTTCAGGCTGCCGTGGAGCGTGAGGTCGGCGTGCTGCCACGTCGATAGGTCGGGCGAGAATTGCGGGGTCCATGTGGCGCTGGTGGCTCCGATGTGGCGGCGGAAGGTGGTGGTGAAGTAGTTCGCGGTTACGCCAAGCACGGTGATGGGCTGGATGGCGGCGCTGGTCGTGGCGGTGGTGGGGATGAGCGGGTTGGTGCGCAGTGCGTACTCGAGGGCGTTGTTGAGGCCATCGCGGTCCTGGTCGTCGAGCGGTCCGGTGAGCGTGAGCGTGGGGAATTGCGCGAGCCATGCGGCGTAGGTGATGTCTTCCACAGTGCCGGGGCTTCCGCCGATGGCGGTGCTGCTCGTCCAGTTTTGTGGGAGCGTGGAGTCGGGATTGGTGCGCGGGCGAATGAGTTGGAGCGAATATCCGGGGCCGTCGGCGCTCAACGGCCACGGGTCAATATCCGCGTAGTCGAACGTCTTGATGACAGCGCTTGCGGCACCAAGGAGCGTGATGGTTTCACCGGAATGACTGAGCCTTCCTTCATACGTCCCGCCGGGGGCGAAACCATAGCGCATTTGGAAGGCGGCCGCATTGCGTGCGAGCACGAATGCACCGCCGGACGGGAGGACAGTGCTGGTCGTGAAATTGAACGTAAGACCCTGCGAGAAACTACTGCCTGCGAGCTCGACGGCGGCGGCGCTGACGTTGTGCAGCTCGATGAATTGAAAGTCGTCCGCATCGGTGTAGCCTGCGTTGTATTCCGCAACGCTCGGGTCTTTCGGGTGATAGTGGAGCTCGCTCACCACTATGTTCGCAGCACTCGCCGCGATGTTCGCGGTGCTGCTGCTGATGGTGATGGCGTCCGTTCCAGCGGGTGTTCCGTGTTGGTCGAATGCGGCGAGCGAGATGACGTTTGCGCCCGCAATAAGCGGAACGGTTGTGCGCCATGTCGTGCTGCCGGTCCACGTGAGCGTGAGGGGCGTTGGCTGGCCGGCTCGGCTGATGGTGTAAACATCGCTCCAACCGTTTCCTTCCAGCATGACAGTGTTTGCCGCTGTCGTGAAATCCGCGCCGCCATTGGTCGTGATGGCAAACGGAACGCTCGCGGGCAGCGTGCTGAGCGCGTAGGCGGAACGGGCAGCGATGTAGCCCGCGACGCCTGCAAAATCGCCGCCAGCCGCGGTGCTCTCGCCGGTGACGGTGGCGAGGTGATCCACCCACTGCGTCATGTAGGTGCTGTTGTAGGTCGTGTTCACGAGGTCGAGGACGTGACTGTCGAACTGCCGCTTCCACTCCACATTTGTGAACAGATTCTGGATGAGCTGGTAGGTGCCGTTGATGTCGGTCGTCGGCGTGAGCGATGCGTTCGTGCCGAGGCCGAACGATCGGTCGAGATCCCACGGCAGCGCGATGAGGCGGCCGTCGGTCGGGCGTTGGTAAATGCGCCAGTTGTGCGGCCAGAGACGGCCGTATTGATCGTCGTTTCCGTAAAGGCCCATGAGCGCCCACGTCCGCATCCACTGGTCCATGTCGATGGTCGCGAGGATTTCATCGATGAACGGCTGTCCCGCGAGAACGAACGCGCGATTGAGCCGCACGATCGGCGTGTAGTCATCGGCCTTGCGTTTGTTGCGGAGCTGGAATGCCCAGCGGTATTGCTCCTTGTCGAGGCCACGGTCGGCGAAACCGAGGAAGCCGCGCGTATGGTTGTAGGGATTGTTGAGTTTCAGGCTCTCGGGAGTGCCGTCCACCGTGCCGTTTGGCTGATAGAGCAGCTCGTGGTTGTAGAGGATGCCGTTGCTCTCCTCGGGGAAGAGGCTTTTCAAAAAGACGCCCGTCGTGCGGGTCTGCGCGACGAGTCCGATTTGGTTCATCGCCGGTCCCATCACTTTTGCCACGTCATTGAAATCGCTCCAGTATCCACCGCCTGCGCGATTGAGGATGTGCTTGGTGATGATCTCTTTCATGTTGCCGACGTTTTCGACGGACACGTTCGTGTGGACGCCGCGGAACGGCTGCTCGGGAGGGAAACCAATGCTGAGCCCGGGCGCGCTCGGGCGGCTGGACGCGCTGCCTTTCAGACTCACGTCGCAGTTGTAATACACCAAGCGCTCGTCGTGGATGACGGTGCCGGGGAAAGGGTGGTTGCCCATGCGGTTGACGTTGAGCAACAGCGCGGCTTCGTCCTCGGGGCGGATGAGCACGCGAAAGTTGCCACGGATGCCACTCGCGTCAGCATTGCCGTCAAACACGCGGTAAAATGCGCCGCCCCGGTCGCTGGCTGCGGGCCATTTCGCATTCGCGGAAAGTGCGTCGTTTGCGCTGATGTAGAACTGCACGAGCGAACCGGTCGTCTGTCCGGGAATGGTGCCGGAGTGGCGGCCATTCGCGCCAAGTGTCATCGCCACGCTCTGCCACGCGCCGCTGCCGATGCGGTAGAAAAGCGATGCGCCGGCGACTCCGTCCGGATCATTCAGCAGTGCGCTCACCACAGTCGCGACGCCGTTGCCGGGGACGACCGGAGAATGCGTCACACCGCTCGCGGTCGGGCCGGCATTTGCGACGGCGGTGCTGTTTTCGAGACCCGGCGTGCCCCACTGATTTCCCACGCTGAGCAGCGTGGTGCGTTGCGCGTAGTTGAAATACAGACGCGTGTTCACCTGATTCGATCCAGTGAGCCATTTTGCCTTGAACGAGATTCGGTAAGTGCTCCCGACTACGACACTGCGGCCGGAGTTGAACGTCGTCTCGGCTTTGTTGTGTTTGTCGTCCGTATGACCCGTGGACACAATTTTCAGGCACTTGTTCGACGCGTTGTCCGGATCGGTCACGACGACTGAGCGCCCGTGCAGGCCGTGCGTTCCCGTGAGTCGCCATTTCAGCGGAGCGCCGCCGACGGTGTCACTCTGAAACGTGCCATTCTGGATAAACTCGATGTTCGTGCCGCCCGGATTCTCGATGACGCTGACGTCGTCGAGCAGGATCTCGCCGCTATCGAGCATGCCGAGCAGGAACTCATTGAACGCGTCATTTCCCTGCCCGTCGTCGGTGGCCACGGTGTCGTAGGAAATCGTCTGCCAAGTGCCGAGTGGCGCGGTGTTACTGGGCGACCAGGCTTCGGGCGCGGCGTTGTCGGATTTCGCATCGCGCAGCTCCAGACTCGCGCCGCCGCCTGCCGCAGTCTCCGGCCAGCGGCCAGCATCTTCATAGCTTACTTCGTCAGCGGGATTGCCGAGTGCGTCTTCCAGCGTGAGCGAATCGCCGTCGCCAAGACTTCCCGAAAAATCGCCGACAACCGGCCGGCCCGGATACTTCGCCAGAAGCGAAGCGGCGTTGTTTGAAATCACGAGAAACTGCCCTGCGCCGATCGTCGTTCCGGCGGGAAACGTGAATCCGACGCCGTCGGTAAATTTCCAGCCGCTCACGTCAATCGCTGTACCCGTGCGGTTCTTCAGCTCCACCCACTGCTCCGGACCTTCGTCAAACGCGTGATAGAAAATCTCGTTAATCACCACGCCCGATTGCAGGCTGAAGGTATTCACCGCGCCGAAAGTCGCCGCACTCGGACGCAGCCATCGCCCCGTCCCGGCAGTCTGACGCGCACGCGGAGTGCCCGCGACTTTCACCGCGTCCACGAGCTGCGTCGGCGTGCGCAAAAAGAGCCGCGCATTATCCAGCGGACGGAACCCGAGCGTGGTCTCGCTGAGCGTGAGATACGCACCCGCCGCCAGCGTGGTCGTGGGGAATGTATAGGTCGCACCCGTGTCGCCGTTTACCAGCGTCCAGCCCGTGAGCGTCGCGGAACTCGCGCCGTGGTTGTAAAGCTCGCACTGCCACAGCATGTCCGTCGCGCCGGACACTTCGTTGAACGCGACCGTCGGCAACGTGGAATTCCACGCGGCACCGCTCGGGAAGTTCTGCGCGCCCGGCGTTCCGTTCACTGCGAGGCTCCACGCCCAATTCGCCGCCTGTCCCCCGCCCTGCGGATCGATCTTCGCCAGCGTGAACCCCGAGCCGTCCGGAGCCACCGGCCATTTTCCGGAATCACCGTAGATGAACTCATCCATCAGCCGCCGCCGCGACAAATCCGGCGAGTAGCTGCCGAGGTCCGCCGTCCCACCTCCACCCGTTGGCTGAACGAATACCTGGAAGCCGCCCCAATTCACTTCGAGGTTCGCTGTCGGCGTGTCAGCCGTTCCGTTGATCCGTCCCGTCCCGGTCGGCGTGATTCCCGAAACAAGCAACGAGCCGCCCGCCGGCACCGTCACGAATGCATCATCCACCGTGGAGCCATTCCCATTCATATCCACCTTGATGCGGATGCCCCGCAAAAAGCTCCCGTAAAAATACATGCCGTAAGTCTGCCCCGTCGGGATGCCGGTGAGCCGCCAAGTGATGCTCGAGCCCGCATTTCCCGCCGCCAGAAACATATAATCCGCCGTCAGTGCATTCGAGTTTGCCGGCGCTTGATTGTAACTGCTGATCGTCCCCGTGATTGCAAACCCCACCGCCGTCGTAGTGCCTGCGCTGTCCTTCATACTTGCGATGGACGGATTCACCGAAGTCCCCGACGGCGCAGCCAGCCCCGTGTAAGACGCGATATTAAACGCATTCCAAGTCCCTCCGAAACCCGCAGTCGGCTCCACACCACTAAACGTCACCGGCGCAGTCTGCCCCGCCGACGCGTTCACTCCGTCGCCTTGGAAATCCACGCTCCATAGTTGATTCGACGCTGGCGGCGGCGGCGGCACGGGTCGCGTCCGCAGTGCGCGATTATTGTTCCACAATTTGAGCGTCTCGCCGTCATTCGAAAGCGTCCCGACAAACGGGCCTTTCGCCCCCGCAAATCCCGTCGCCGCCTGCAACGCCGCCGGGTCTTTTGCGACGACCATGTAGCCGCGCGCCGGAATCACCGTCCCCTCCGCAAACTCGTAAGTGATGCCCCCGTCAAACCGCCAGCCGGAGAGGTCCACATTCACCCAGAGTTGGTTGTGAATCTCCACAAACTCGAGCGCCGGATTCGTCGGGTTGTAGTGAACTTCATTCACCACAACGACGCTGTCCCCAGCCGCTTTTGCAAAAGGTGATAGCCCTGCGAGAAGCAGAAGGACGGCAAGAAGCGCGCGTTTCATATTGGATTTTACGATTAGTTCCTGCGGCGGCGCGCAAGCATGCCGAGGCCTGCGAGCAGGAGGGCGGCGCTGCCGGGTTCGGGGATGACGGTGATGGTGCCGCCATTCGTGAGGTCCGCGGTGTCCCAGTATAGGCCGGGGTCGAGCGATGGCAGGTTGATGGCGGAGAAGAGATTCGCGCCGAGGTCGGGTGCGTCGAAGAGGTTGAACGTGTTGCCTTCGGAGAGGGCATCGCCGGTCGCTGTGATATTCAGCGTGCCGCCGTAAACGATCGCAGTGGTGGAAACGGCGAGGTCGGCACTGAGGGTGAGTCCCGTTTTATTGATTTCAAAACTGGAGTTCCCCTCCATCAGGATGTCGCCGCCGCTCGCAGTGAATGTGCCGATGCTCGCGCCGGGTGAGAAGGTAGCGCCGGTTTTCACCCACAGCGTTTTGGCAGTGCCGCTGCCGCCGATGGTTGCGCCGCTTTCCACCTGCACGTCGCTGCCGGAGATGCTGCCGCTGACGATGAGCGTGCCTGCGGAAACGCTGGTAGCGCCGGTGTAGTCGTTCACGGCGCTGAGGACCATCGTGCCGTTCCCACTCTTGGTGAGTCCGCCTGGGGTGGCGGGGGAATTTCCGATATTCAGCAGGCGTGCGGAGACCGTGAGGTCGGCAGCACTGTTGCCGGTGGCGTCTGCGACATTGAACGTGACGCCGCCGGATTTACTGAGATGAACACCATCGAGCAGTGCGGTGGTGCCGGTGGTGTTGATAAACGATGGCGCGCTACCAGTCACGGTGATGTCGCCTTTGAGCGAGAGCGATTGCACGGGGCCGAAGGCTCCGTTTGCCGCAGAGAGGGTGCCGCCGTTGAGTGTGACTGCGGGCAGCGTGTTGAAGGGACCATTTCCGCTGGCTTGTGAGCCGGTCACGGCTGCCAGCGTCCCGCCGTTCACGACGAAGGTGAGCGCGGGGTTCGCGGCGTCGTTTCCGAGGATGTCGTGCTGTTTCAGTTCCAGCCGTGCACCGGTGCCGATTGTGACAGTGCGGGCGACGGTCGGGTTCCCGAGTGCGCTGGTGGTGGGAACGTTGTTCAAAAGGCCTGCGGTGACTGCGAGTGTGCCACCAGTGATATTGATGTCGCCGGTGTATGCGCTCGCGTTCGACGCCAGCGTGAGCGTGCCGTTGCCAGTCTTTGTCAAACCACCGGTGTTGGTGGCCGCGATGGGGGAGGCAAAGGCGACGTTGTTTCCATTCGTATTAATCGCGATGGCCGATGCGCTGTTTGCAAACCGTGCGGAGACGTCCTGTGTGTTGCCAGTCGCAAAGGCGAGCGTGCCGCCGCCGAATACGATATTGCCCGTGCCGAGCGCGCCGCTGACGATCGTGGTCGTGCCGCCGTTGAGGTTGGTCGAGCCGGAGTAGGTGTTGGCGGAATTCAGCGCGAGTGCGCCGCCTCCGCTCTTGGTAAGCGACGCGCTACCCGTGATGGCGCGGGTGCCGCCGAAGCTGTAGGCGAGCGTGGAGTTGTTCACGTTCACGGCGGCAGGAGTGACGTCGGCATCGTCGATACTCACGACGCCACTGGCTGCGGTGTCGGTGAAATGGACGTTGTCGCCGACGAGGTAGTCGGTGGTGGTGGTGCCATTGGAATTGAGCACCCAGTTTTTCGGTGCAGTCTGCGCTGCCGCAGTCCACGAACTGCTCAGCGCGCCGCTCCAGCGGGCGGCATCCACACCGGTGACGTTGAGGTCGATGGATGTATTCGCGGCGTTATCCGCGAGCGAAGCAATCGTGCGGAGCGGGAGTGTGCCGAGCGTGTAAACCGAGAAGCCGCCGCCGAGCGTGCCGGTGTAGTCGAGCAGTGTATAAACGCCTGCAGTCGGTGCTGCTCCGCCGACATTGACGGTGACGGACGCCGCTCCGCCGGTGGCTACGAGAGCATCCGTATTGTTCACGATGAGTGTTCCGTTGACCGTGAGATAAAGCGCGCTGTTGCCAAGAGTGAGTGCGCCGATGGTCGCGGACGATCCGATGCTGCGCCCAAAGCCTGCGCCGGTCGCGACGTTCACGGGATTCGTGGAAGGCAGCGAGCCGTTGAGAATGAGCGTGCCGGCGTTGACGCTCGTAACGCCTGTGTAGGTGTTCGTGGCGGAGAGAATCATTTTTCCGTTGCCGGTCTTGGTGAGCGCGCCCGCGCCGACGTTCACTTCGTCGAGCAGTGGTGCAGAGACTGTGAGGTCCGCTACGGGGTCGCCAGTCGCACTGACGTTGAACGTGGTTGCTGGAATGGACGTGCCGCCGAGGTGGATGCCGTTGATGGCCGTGCCGGTCGTGCTGATGAACGATCCGGACGTTCCATTTACCGTGATGTCGCCGCGCAGATTCAGCACTTGGAATCCTGCTGCCGCGCCATTCACCGTGTTTATGCGTCCGCCATTGGAGAGCGTGACATCACCGATGGACATAAATTTGGTCGCGCCGTTTTCGAGCGTGCCGCCGTTCACGTTAAACACGACGGGCGTCTTATACTGGAATGAGCCCATCGCGTCCGATGCATTGAAGACGATCTTCGCGTCGGAGGCCACGGTCACCGTCTTTCCCGCCGTCGTCATGTCGCCGAGGCCCGTTGCCGTGGGCGTCGCGGAGTTTGCGCTGACATTGTTCGTAATCGTGCCCGCTGAAACCGTGACGTTGCCGGTGAATGTTCCTGCGCCAGCAACCGTGAGGTTTCCAGTGCCGAGCTTGGTGAAGCCACCGTCGATGGCGTTGTCGCCGCCGACATTGGAATGGAGCAGCGCTTGATTGAGCGTAATGGCGTTTGCAGCGGTGTCGATGCGTGCACCGCCGTTGCGGACGTTTGCGCGGGTGAGGCCCGCCAGCAGCGTCCCCGCGCCGACCGTGGTCGCTTGCAGTGTGCCACCGTTGAAGTTGAAGATCGTGCTGCTTCCCGAGCCGTTTGTGATCGAGCGGGAGAGATTCAGCGCGCCACCGTCGAGATTGACGGTGCTCGTGCCTCCGCCCGAGCCGTACGGATTCATCCAGAAGTTCGTCGCATCCAGACCGCCCAATCCGCTCGACGCGGTTCCCGCCGCTGCGACATTCACCGTGCCGCCGGCGACGGTGAGCGTTCCGTTGCCGAGTCCCGCGCCTGTCGAATCCTTGCCGCCGATGCCTGCGAATCCTCCACCGTTTCCGATATTCAGCACGCCGCCGGTGTTGACCACGACGGCTCCGGTCGTGGAGGTCGCGCCCGCGCCGATGCCGAAGCTGCCGCCGTTCGCCAGAGTAACCGTGCCGTTCACGTTCAGCGTGCCTCCGCCTTTCGTGTTCACCGACGGGACGTTCGCGATGGAGCCACCTGCGTCCACCGTCAAAATGCCGCCCGCCGCGCTGACGCTCGATGAGCCGGAAATGGACGCGCCGTTTCCGACGACGAGCGTGCCGTTGCTCGCCGTCGTGAGACCGGTGTGCGTGGCCGCTCCGGTGAGGGTGAGCGTGTTCGTGCCGAGCTTGGTGACATTGCCCGAGCCATTGATCGTCGCGCCGAATGATTGCGCCGACCCGGGATTGAAAGCGAGCGTCGCGTTCGTGGTGATGTTGCCCGCGACGCTGCCGTTTGCCGCCCCGTCGCCGATTTGCAACGTGCCCGTCGAGACCGTCGTGCCGCCCGTGTGCGTGCTCGATCCCGTGAGAATGAGCGTGCCGTTGCCCTGCTTGCTCAGTGCGAGCGAGCCTGCGCCGTCTTGGAAAGCACCTGCAAATGTCGAGGTCGTGGCGCTGTTCACGTTGAGCGCCGCCGGGCCGGCGACGCTATTCGTCACCACGCCGCCGCTTCCGCCGAGCGCGCCGATAGTCGGGCTGATTCCGTTCACGTCGAGCGTGCCGCCGTTCACCGTCACCGATCCGGTGCCAAGCGCTGCGGTGTTTCCAAATGCGATGGTGCCTGCGGTCAGCGTCGTGCCGCCCGTGTGCGTGTTGGCATTATTGATCGTCACTTTTCCCGAACCGCTCTTCGTGATTGCCGCCCCGCCGGAGATGCCGTTTGCGCCGCTGAGCGTGTAGTCGTTGCCGGTCGTGTTCGTGAACGCCACCGATGCAGGTGCGACGTTTCCGCCGGAAATGCTCACGGTCTTGTTCGTCGCGCTGTCGTCGAAAATGATGATGTCATTCGCGAGGAAGTCGGTGCCCGCGCTGTTTGAGTTCAGCTTCCAGTTGTAAGTCGGAGCCTGACTCGCCGTGCTCCACGTCGAGTTGTTCCCGCCAGTCCAGATGAGCGAATCGATGCCTGTGATGTTGAGCTGAATGAGCCCCGCCGTGCCGAAGTCGAGCCCGCCTGCCGCGCGTCCCGGAAGCACGCCGAGCGAAAACGCCGACTGTCCCGTACCGCCAATCGCGCCGCTGTAGCCGACCAGTTTGTAGGTGCCGGTGCTCAGCCCGCCCGAGAAAGTGAACAGCACAGAACTCGCAGCGCCATTTGCCGCGAACGCGTTGCTGCCGGTGATGTTGATGCCGGGGCTCGCTACGTAGTTCGTCGCACTACCAAACGAGAGCGTCGCATTGCTTGCCAGCGTGAGCCCGCCGAGCGTCAGCGCTCCCGTACCGTTCTGTCCGGCCTGAACCGTGCCGCCGCTCGCGACAGTCGCCGTTCCGCCCACCGTGCCCGTGCCTCCGAGTGTCGTACCGGACGCGACTGCGACCGCGCTCGCGGCATTCGTCGAGCCGTTCACCAGCAGCGTGCCGGCGTCCAGAATCGTCGCACCCGTGTAAGCGTTTGCCGAACCAAGCAACATCGTGCCCGCGCCCATCTTGCGAAGCACTCCCGCGCCGACGTTGTTGTCGGGGCGGTTGATGAGCGGTGCTGTCACTGTGAGGTCCACCGCCGAGCCCGTGGAATTCACGATAAACTCGTTGTTCCCATTCACGCCGAGATGGACGCCCGTATTCGTCGTGCCCGTCGTCGTAATCGTAGAGCCGCTCGTGCCGCCCACGGTCACCGAGCCGCGCAGCGTCCACGTCTGAAATCCCGCGACCACGCCGTTGCCACCGGTCATCGTGGCACCGCTGTTGAGCGTGATGTTTCCGATGCTCGTAAAGAACGTGCCGTGCGAGAGAGTCCCACCGTTCACGATAAAACTTGCGCCCGTGTTCGCGATCGTGGTCGAGCCAATCGTGTCGTTGTTTCCAAAAACCAGCGACGCGCCGCTCGCGATGGTCACAGTCTTTCCCGCCGTCGTCATGTTGCCGAGCGAAGTTGCGGTCGGCGTCGCATTGTTCTTAGTGCCGGTGAGCGTGAGCGTCCCGGAGCTTACAAGGACATTTCCCGTGAACGTGTTGTCGGAGCTGGAAAGCGTGAGCGTATTCGCTCCAGCTTTGGTTAACCCGCCGTCCAGAGTCGCTCCAAGTCCTGTATCGTGGAGCAACACCTGTCCGATCGTGATGGCGAAATTGTTGGTATCGATGACGGCACCGCCGCTTTTCACGTTGGCTGCGGACAGACCTTGAAGAAAAGTCGCCGATGCCGCTGAGGGACGTAGCGTGCCGCCGTTGAAATTGAAAGTCGCCGTTCCCGTACCACTTTTCGCGATCGATGTCGTCGTGAATGTGCCGCCATTGAGATTGTAGATGCCGGAGTTTGGGCCTCCCCCGCCGAAGTTTACCCCGCCGGTCGAAGTCACGTTGCCTGCCGTCTGAGTCACCGTACCCGTGCCCGTTCCCTCGCCATATCCGCCAATATACAGCGGTGAATTGACTTGAAGGGTTCCGCCGTTGATCGCTGCCGTCCCGGTGCTGCCATGAGCACCAATCACAAACTGTGTGCCGACGGTTACACTGCCGGAGTTGAGAGTAAAATTCGCCGCATTGCCCACGCTACCAATGTCCATTCGCCCCGGTCCCGCGATCGTGCCGCCGTTCACTTCCAGAGTGCCTGCTGTCACATCCGTATTGCCGGTGTAGGCATTCACTCCGCTCAGGCTCATGGTTCCCGCGCCTGCTTTTGTGAGCCCCGACGCAGTACCGCCCGCCGCGTTCTGAAGGGATGCCGATACCGTGAGTGTGCCGCTCGTGACGTTGAACGTATTCCCATTCAAATGGACGCCGCTGTTTGCCACGCCTGTCGTGGTGATGGCCGAAGTCCCGCTCGACGTTACCGTGCCCTTCAAATTGAACGCCTGAAAACTCGCATTCGCTCCGCCGTTTGCATGCAGCGTTCCGCCTGCGAAATTGAGGTTCCAGATTGTCGTAAAGAATCCGCCACTCGCCAACGTCCCTCCATTGAGATTGATGATTGGAGACGAAGCAGTCGCGGCAGCTCCAAACGTATCATTCCCGCCAAACGACACCGTCCCGGCATTGATGATCCCGGTGTTCGTATTGCTCGCCCCGGCAGGGAATGTGACCAGCCCAGCCCCAGCATTCCAATGCGCAGAGCCCCAGAGGTTCGTAGTGCCGTCCCACGTATAATCGACGGCGTTAGCAGACGAAGCCGCAAACGCCAGTGCCGCAATACGCAGAGCTGGAGCAGAGATGATGGACGATAGGATTGTGTGACGATTGGATTGCATGGCGAGAAGTTGGTTTATGACTCCCGAAGTTTAAGCGACGTGGGGCAATCTGCAACGAGCCGCTTTGCACAAGCAACCGACGAAAATCCACATGGTCTCAGCATGAGTTTCGGAGCAATATCCAAGGAGATCCCGTTTCAAACCGCAAGGCGAGTGAGGGCGAAGGCTGTATCTCGCAAGGCGAACCCTGCCGTTGCCTTCGATCGGTAATGCGGCTGCGGGGCTCGATTTTCAGTCCTGCCCCAGCGGCATGTAGGAATGACATCACGCTCGGTGAGCTCCGCGATTTGCGTCGCGGCTTCTCGGAAGTGGCGTCCTTCGTGGCGTAGGCCGTCTCCACGAGAGACAGCGTCTCGGCGCTCGGGTTTACTTCTTCGTGAACTGCACGATCATCCCGGCGGCGAGCATCTCTAGTTCTCCACTCAGCTCAGATTTCCAGACGGCGCCGTCTTTGAGGAATGCGCCGGTGTTGCCGGCTTTCACGGTGTTTTCCCCGACGGCGCGGGTGATGGTGCTGACGACGAAGGTGGAGTCGCCTGCATCCACGTGGCCGATGAATTTCACCTCGGACTTGCGGTAGTGGTCGAGGAGGCCGGGGTTCCCCGCTGCGAAGTTTTTCATGAACATCTCGAAGAATGCTTCGGCTTTCATGGATTTGATTTTCGCTGCGGAGATTCCGCCGAAGACTTGGTCCATGGCGCGTTTGGCGGCTGGATTATCCGAGGCTGTGGCGGCTTCGGCGGCTTGCACCATGAGGCCGTGGAAGCGAGTCATGGCGGTGGGATGCATGGTGGCGGTGAACTTTTTCCAGTCGGCGGCGCGCATGGCTTCGAGTTGAATCTGTGCGGCTTCTTCCGGCGTGCTTTGGGCGAGTGCGGAGATGGTGAATGCTGCGAGAGCGAGGAGTATGGTCTTCATGATTTTGTGTGTAAAAATGCGGTGAGCGGGCTGGTGGCGGTGGCGGTGATTCCGCGTTCGGCGAGCCCGGTTTCGTAGGCTTCGCGCCCGGCTTCCACGGCCATGCGGAATGCGCGCGCCATGCGGACGGGGTCGGGGGCGATGGCGATGGCGGTGTTCACGAGCACGGCGGATGCGCCCATTTCCAGAGCCTCGGCTGCTTGGCTCGGTGCGCCGATTCCGGCATCGACGATGACGGGGATGCGGCATTGGTTGAGGATGATTTCGATCTGCGCGCGCGTCTCGATTCCTCGGTTGCTGCCGATGGGCGAGCCGAGGGGCATCACCGTCGCCGTGCCTACGTCTTCGAGGCGTTTGGCGAGGACTGGGTCGGCGTTGATGTAGGGGAGGACGATGAAGCCTTCCTTTACTAAAATCTCCGCCGCTTTGAGCGTCTCGATGGGATCCGGAAGGAGGTATCGCGGGTCGGGGTGAATCTCCAGTTTCACCCAATCGCTAATGCCCGCCGCTCGTGCGAGTCGTGCGAGTCTTACGGCTTCTTCGGCATTCATCGCGCCGCTTGTGTTGGGCAAGAGGAGATACTTTTTCGGGTCGATAAATTCGAGGATGTTCGCGAACGGATCACCTTTGCCGGTGAGGTCTGCGCGGCGCAGTGCGACGGTCACGATTTCCGTGCCGCTCTCCGCCAGCGCGCCTGCCATCGCGGCGTTGGAGGGGAACTTCCCCGTGCCGAGTAAAAGGCGCGAGCCGAAGGAGCGTCCGGCGATAGTCAGTGGTTCAGTAGGCATGAGCGGCGGGACTATAGTGTGCGGTGACAATGTGGCGAGTTCCGCGATGAGGAAAAAATGAGCGATTGGCAACGGCCCGTGTCTCCGGTATCCGCCGCGCTCCAAAATGTCGCGCGTCCTCATTCTCACTGCTGGCTATGGCGAAGGCCACAACGCCGCCGCCTATGCGCTGGCGGAGGGGGTCCGTGCGCTCGGCGGCGAGGCGGACGTGCGCGACCTTTTCCTCGAAACTTACGGGCGCAAGCAGGTGACGTCGCGCCTCCTGTATCTCCAGTGCATCGACCGCGCGCCGTGGCTCTGGGCCGCCGTCTATCGCGCGATGGAATTGCCGCCCGTAGCATGGATCACCATGCACACACTCTGGCCGCTCAAGGCGAGGCTGCGGGCACTCATCGCCGAGCAGCAGCCCACCGCTGTCGTCTCCGTTTATCCCGCTTACGGTCATCTGCTCGATCAGCTCTACGGCGGCGCGGCGCCCTTTGCCGAGCACACCCTCATCACCGACAGCATCTCGGTGAACTCGATCTGGTACACCCACGGCCCACGCGGCTACATCGTCGCGAACGAAGTCACCGCCGACATCGTCCGCAAGCGGCAGCCCAGCACTCCTGTCCACCCGCTCGGTTTCCCCGTGCGCACCGTCTTTGCCGACACCCCGCGCACGCGCCCCGTGCCCGGCGAAGGCACACCGCTGCGCGTCCTGCTCATGGTGAACCACGCGAAAGCCGGCGCGGCCTCACTCGTCCGCCGCCTCCTCGCGCTCCCGCACGTTTGCCTCACCGTCACCGTGGGGCGCGACGCCGCCCTCGGGCGCGAACTCCGCGCAGCCGCAGGCCGCAAAGCACTCACCATCCTCGGCTGGGTGAAGAACATGCCCGAGCTGCTCATGGAGCACCACATCCTCATCGGCAAAGCGGGCGGCGCAGCCACGCAGGAGGCCCTCGCCTCGCACACGCCCATGCTCATCACCCAAATCGTCCCCGGCCAAGAAGAAGGCAACGCCCAGCTCATCCTCGACAACGAATGCGGCGCACTCACCACCACCACCGACGCCGTCGCCAGTGCCCTACAAGAACTCGCGCACAACGACTTCGCCCGCTGGAAGCACTGGGCAGTCCAGTGCGTCAAACTCGGGCGACCCGACTCCGCCCGCACCGTCGCCCGCTTTATCCTCACACCACCATGATCCGCGCATTCCTTTTCGACATCGGCAACGTCATCGTCCGCTTCGACTTCAGCCGCGCCCTCCGCGCAGTCGCCGCATTCAGTGAAGTCGCCGATGAATCCGCCGTCCTCCAGTGCCTAGACGGCATCAAGCTCACCTACGAAGACGGCGGCATAACGCGCGACGCCTTCCTGGAGCAAGCCTTCGCGCTGCTCAAATACCGTGGCACACGCGAGCAATTCATCGCCGCGTGGCAGGGCATCTTCACCGCCAACGAACCCATGCACGCGCTCATCCGCTCGCTGCACGGGCGCTTCCCCATCCACCTCCTCAGCAACACCAACGACATGCACGTCGAAGGGCTCATCCGCGACTTCCCCGTATTCCAGTGCGTCACCACCGGCGTCTATTCGCACGAAGTCCGCGCCTCCAAGCCCCACCCCCGCATCTACGCCATCGCCTGCGAAAAATGCGGCATCGAGCCCGCCAGCACATTCTTCATAGACGACCTCGCCGCCAACATCGCTGCCGCCCGCGCCGCCGGATTCCAGACCCACCACTACAGCCCCGATAACCACCCCGCGCTCCTCGAAGCCCTCCGCGCTGCCGGAGTGGAGTGAAGCGTCTCTCTCTGAAAACCGAAATTATTTCCGCCTCCGGCGAAAAAGTGTTTGCCGAACGCAAACCAGCCAACTACCAACACGCTTCCCAAATTTAAGGAGTCTTAGCTCAATTGGTCAGAGCGCCGCCCTGTCACGGCGGAGGTTGCGGGTTCGAGCCCCGTAGACTCCGCCACTTTGTTTATTTTGCAAAGTGGCAGACTCCGTCTGCGCTGGCGTGATGCGAAGAGACCGCGATTTCATGGCGAGTTTCGAGGCAACTTTCCGAAGACATTTCGCGAAAGTTGTGCACTAGTCGGGGGACACCTTACAAATGACGCTAACTCGCTTCCTCGCCATCACCACATTTTTCTGCTGTGCCGTGCTTAGTGCGGTCGCGCAGACGTTTAACGCTGGCGACTACGGCACCGTCTCGTTGCACCTGAAGGCCGACACGCTTGGGCTCGCAAACGGAGCCTCGGTGAGTAATTGGGGCGGGCTGACGGTCGCGACGGGAGTGACGAATGGAGCGACTGCACCGACTTACGTGCTGAGCGATGCGGGATTTAACAGCAAGCCCGTGGTGCAGTTCACGGCGGCGAGTCGTAATGTGCTCGCGGCGACCGGCGTCAATTATACTGCGCAGACGATTTTTGCCGTGGCCTCGCTCGACTCTACGGCGGTGAGCCTTGCGGGGCTCTTGTCCGGTGGTGCCGATAATTTGAACATCCGCCGGAATAACACGACGAACTTTTATCGTTCGCCCGGGCAGGGCGTGAACACCGGAGACTTTTGCGGAGTTGTCGCGGGCGGTGCGCTGTCGGTGAATAATGTGGCGAGCGGTTCTTACACGAATAGTGCGGCGCATTTGGTTGTCAGCACGGCTGGTTCCCCGCAGGTCTATGCGAACTTTTGGCTGGGAAGCGCGAACCCGACTCTCGCTCGTCATTGGCAAGGAAAAATTGCCGAGGTGTCGGCGACGGTACAAAAGCGGAATTCTTGCCGGTACAAAAGCGGACCGTGTTTTACAGAGAAAAAGCGCCGAGAATAGGGGGCCAAATGTTGGTTGGAGGATGTTCAACGACCCAGAACCTGAGTTTTGGGTGGTGGATGAGGGTGA
>CANIWM010000087.1 GCA_947471505.1 Chthoniobacteraceae bacterium
CCTAAAAACGGCAGTTGACCCCGTTTTTGAGGCCGAAAAATAGGGTATTTTACTCTGGAAATTGCCAACTGCGGAGCAGTTGAAAATCACTCACCCGTCCAAGGCTCATTTTTCTCTGAAAATCCGTTCAACTGCCGTTTTTAGGTTGAGTCAACCATCTAGCCAAGAAATGGTGCGTGGACCGGGACTCGAACCCAGATCGCCCCTACTTCCTGTAACCACCGCTCGGATGAGCACAGGACAAAAGGGCGTTTTTCCAAATGATTAAACTACCCACGCTAGCCCAGACTGGACTCCGCTTTCGGTTCCTTGTCCACTCGGAAATGGCGTGGCGCACAGATTTCCCCGGAATCGGGATCAACGGTCCAAAAGTCGCAGTTCTCGTATTCGAATAGAGGGCGTCCGAACAGATGATGCGTTTTTTGAGGACCCCACGCTACGCAGAAGGGGCGAACATTCATATGCGGTCCGACTCTCAGCAGTTGAGGCGCACCGCCGATCGAATCTTCTCGTCCGGCTTTTCGGATCATTTCTGCAAGAATACCTAATGGTCGAAGTTGGACCGCGCGTCCGTCCGGATCGGCGACAAGCTCGGACATGAGCCGTCCCCTATATCGCGTCGCCCAGTCTCCGATGAACGCAGCTTTCTCAAGACGTTTGTGGAACGATACGGCCTCGCGCACGCGAAACGCCTTCGATTTTGCTTCGTAATAGATGGTCCAAAGCCGGAAACCCTTTGAACGCCACGAATAACCGCCGAATAAGAATTGCGCGTCGGACGGCTCAAACGGGAGCGCGGCATCCGTCACTCGTCCCATCATGTCGGTGCAAATCCTTAGGAGATGAGATTTGAGTTCGACGATGTCCAAATTTCGATCTCGCGCTGGCTCGTGCGCCGCAATCGCGATCGAAAGCTGAAGCATCAGCGGGTAAGTCGCTGATGTATCACCCGAGAAACAAATTGCGCAGTCAGAACGAGGAAGCAGAAGAATCTTCGGCGATAAATCCATGACTCGAATACCACGAGTCCTGCTGTCGGCAGCGAAGTAAAGGTCTTCGCGACCGTCAGCGCGGCGCGCGAGCCATGCGAGAGCCAGTGTCATAGGAAAACTACGGTCGAGCCTTCGCGTAAACTTCCGCGCCCTTAGCCGCGAACTCCTTCGACTTCTCCTCCATGCGTTTCTTCAATGCCTCCTCCTCGGAGAACGACTGCTCGGCGGCGTATTTGCGGATGTCTCTCATGCTGGTCTCGCCACGACTTTGCCATTCTGCCAAACGACCACGGGTAACTTAAGGGCACCGCTCTGGGTTTCGACAGTTCGCGCGGCGCGGCGCAGGGCGCGTTCGGCGCGTAGTGCGAAGGCCGGGGCTTTGGTGGTTTTATGTCCGTTTGTTTTCATGGGCGAATCAATGGTCGCACGGAACTGATATCGTCAGCCTCGGAAATGGCGAGCCGTTTTGCGGGAAGGCCGCGGCTGTGGGTGTGATTAAAAGTGGAAATGCGAGCGTAAGCGAGCCAAGGAGCGGCGGCATTCTTGCCGCCGTCCACATAGCGCGAAGCGCCCGGTCGAGCAGTTACGGCTCTCGGCGGAACCACAGCTATCAACAATGGGCGCTGCGCGCGGTGGGTAACGGCGGCAAGAATGCCGCCGCTCCTTGGCTCGTTATACTCGCATCCCAATATTCGCGTTCCACTTTTAATCACACCCCGCGGCTGTCCCAAATCGCCCACCGACTTGCAAGCGGCAGATAGTCCTCCGTGAGATGAATGAGGCTGCGCTCAAATCCGCTCTTTCATCGTGGAATCTCCAAAACAACGTAATCGCCGGGTCGGGCGGATTCCGCTGCGGTCCGGATTTCTGGAAAGTGCTTTTCCAAAGTCGGGCGGTGATTGGTCCAGAGCTCCAGAATGGCCAGTTTGCGTCCGGTGAGGTTTTGCTGATAGCGGAGGTTTTTATCGGCAAGAATGAAAAGCTCGAACCCGGCGTTTTCGGCTGCTGCAAGGAGCTCACCATTCGTGATCCCCGTCCAGCCCTGCAATCGCGCTGTGGTGAGTTCGTGACCGGAAAGAGCGTTGCGCACCTGCGCGGGAACGCATTCGTCGAGCAGGATTTTCACGCGGCGGCCTGATGCTCGATGTCCTGCTGGCTGCAACGCAGAACTGCCACCGCTAAATCGCGTGACACGGTCGGGAAGGATTCGAGGAAGTAGTCCAGCGGCAGATTGTCTGCGAGGTAATCGAACAAGGTCTTTACGGGGACTCGTGTGCCTTTAAAGACCGGCGTGCCCCCGAGGATGTCGGGATTAATCGTGATCAGGTTTGCTGCGTTCATGGAGTCACTGTAGGTGCGCTACGCCTTCGCGTAAAGCTCGCTGCCTTTGTCGGCGAACTCCTTGCTCTTTTCCGCCATTCCTTTTGCCAGAGCCTCGTCTTCGGAGATTTGCTGTTCGGCGGCGTATTTGCGGACGTCTTCGGTGATTTTCATCGAGCAGAAATGCGGGCCGCACATGCTGCAGAAGTGCGCGCTTTTTGCGCCTTCCTGCGGGAGCGTTTCGTCGTGGAATTCGCGAGCGGTGACGGGGTCGAGGCCGAGGTTGAATTGATCCTCCCAGCGGAATTCGAACCGCGCTTTGCTCAGCGCGTTGTCGCGGTATTGCGCGCCGGGGTGGCCTTTGGCGAGGTCGGCGGCGTGGGCGGCGATTTTGTAGGTGATGACGCCGTCTTTGACGTCCTTTTTGTTCGGCAGGCCGAGGTGTTCTTTGGGGGTGACGTAGCAGAGCATGGCGCATCCGTACCAGCCGATCATCGCGGCGCCGATGCCGCTGGTGATGTGGTCGTAGCCGGGCGCGATGTCGGTGGTGAGCGGTCCGAGCGTGTAGAATGGCGCTTCGTGGCACCACTCGAGTTGCTTGGCCATGTTCTCTTCGATCATGTGCATCGGGACGTGGCCGGGGCCTTCGTTCATCACTTGTACGCCGCGTGCCCAGGCGCGTTTGGTGAGTTCGCCCTGCACTTCGAGTTCGCCAAATTGCGCGCGGTCGTTGGCGTCGGCGACGCTGCCGGGGCGGAGTCCGTCGCCGATGCTAAAGGACACATCGTATGCGGCCATGATGTCGCAAATGTCGTCCCAATGCGTGTAGAGGAAGTTTTCCTTGTGATGCGCGAGGCACCATTTCGCCATGATGCTGCCGCCGCGGCTGACGATGCCGGTCATGCGCGACGCGGTCCACGGGACAAAGCGCAGGAGCACTCCGGCGTGGATGGTGAAGTAGTCAACGCCCTGCTCGGCCTGCTCAATGAGCGTGTCGCGGAAAATCTCCCACGTGAGGTCCTCGGCCTTGCCGTTCACTTTTTCCAGCGCCTGATAAATCGGCACGGTGCCGATGGGCACGGGCGAGTTGCGCAGAATCCACTCGCGGGTGGCGTGGATGTTTTTGCCGGTCGAAAGATCCATCACGGTGTCCGCGCCCCACTTGGTGGCCCAGCGCATCTTCTCGACTTCCTCCTCAATGGATGAAGCGACGGCGCTGTTGCCGATGTTGGCGTTGATCTTCACGAGGAAATTGCGGCCGATAATCATCGGCTCGATCTCGGGGTGATTGATATTTGCCGGGATGATGGCGCGTCCCGCGGCGACTTCATCGCGGACAAACTCGGGCGTGATGGATTTTGGGATGCGCTGTGGGAAACGGCGGAAAATCGAAGGCGTGTATTCGCTCTGAATCTGCGCGGAACCGGCGTGTTGTTTGTCGAGGTCGGTGCGGACGTTGTCCTGCGAATAGTCGGCGATCTTTGCCAACCGCATGTTCTCGCGAATGGCGATGAACTCCATCTCCGGCGTGACGATTCCCTGCCGCGCATACCAAAGCTGCGTGACCGGATGCCCCGCACTGGCGCGGAGCGGCTTTCGACGTTGACCGTGCAAACCGGGAAACTCCACGAGACGGTTGCGCTCGGCCTTGCTGGCGTATTCGGCGTGCTTGCCGGAAAGGTATCCGTTGTCCTGCGGCAGCACTTCGCGACCGTCGTATTCCGCGACATCCGCGCGGCCTGAAATCCACGGAGCACGCAGCGCGGGAAGTCCTTCATCGGACGTGCCGGTGAAATCCGGATCGCCCCACGGACCGCTGCAATCATACACGCGGACGGGCTCGTTTTCCTCGATCTTGCCGTTAAACGCCTTCGTCGGCGAAAGCGCGATTTCCCGCATCGGCACACGCACTCCGGGCAATGTGCCCTCCACGTAAACGCGTTTGCTGGCTGGCAGTTGTTCGCTGCTGTGTGGTTCGAAGGATGTTTTTGGATCGGCGATCATTTCGTTAGTTGAGAGTTGATGGTTGAGTGTTGAGAGATGCACGCAGCCGACCGAGACAAAACAACTCCGCTCCCTGCGGCGGCATTACCCGCATTCAGGTTCGAAGGGTAAGGTGCCCGTAAGCACCACTCTCAGCCGGCTGGCTCCCCTGCGTTTCGGCGCGCACCGTAGGGGAGAATGCGCGCGCGTCAATCTACGCTTTCCTGCCAACGATAAACCCGCGTGCCACCGCGGTATCGTCGTGGTCCACCCAGTCAAAGCCCGCGTCGTGTAGGTATTTCGCAATTTCCGAAATCCCGTAGCAGCGGCCCTCGGTAATGTTCATCAGCAGCGCGGAATACTCGGCGACGTGCAGCGGGCCGGTCTTCTCTTTGTTTAAGAAGGCGTCGTGGATAATCACCAGCCCACCTTCAGGAAGCGCTGCCGCCGATTTCGCCAACAGCGAGCGCACCGTCGGCTCATCCCAATCGTGCAGAACGTTCGACCAAAGGTGCATGTCGTATCCGGTTGGCAGCGCGTCTTTGAACATATCGCCTGCCACGACATCCACTTCCACGCCTTGCTTCGCGATGCACTCACGGGCGATGCGATCCACGGGCGGACGCTCGAACACGGTCGCCTTTACATGCGGATGCCGCGCTTTGATCGCACATGCGTAAATCCCGCTGCCTCCCGCGATGTCGAGAAGCGCCTTGTGTTCGGAAAGGTGAAGTTTCTTCGCCAGTGCGGGGCCGAGCAGGATGCCCCGGCAGTCCATCGCTGCGGTGAACGAGGCCGCGAAATCCTCGCGCTCCATCGCTTGTGCCCAAGCCTGCGCATCGTAGCTGCCCCAGTTCGCGGGCTTGCCCGTGCGGAGCACCTTCAGCATGTCGAGCGTGGGCTGCCGGTCTTTCATCGAGGTATAATATGGAGCGAGATTCCACGGCGATTTTGACGAGAGATGTTCGCGTCCGCGTAGCGTGAGAATCCACACGCCGCCGTTTTGTTGGATGAGCCCCTGCGCGGCGAAAAGGGAGAGCATCACGTCTGTCGGGCGCTCGTGGATGCCGAAGTGCGCGCACATCATCCCCATCGTGGCCGGATGCCCTTCCAGCCATGTGAAAAAGTCGAGGTGCGCGATAGCGACGGCCAGCAAATCCACTGTCGAGATCGCATCGCGGTAGCGGTAAAGGGCGAGCGGATCGGAAAGTGGTTCATCGAGAAGTGAGTTCATGTGCGCAGGCATAACGAGGCGCGCGATTGCGGGGAAGGGGAATTGCACCCACGCCGCACTTGCTCGCGCGCTTTCACGCACGCAGAGTCGCCGAAGATGAATCTCTGGCAGATACGGTATTGGATAAACAGCGCGGCTCTTTTGCTCGCGCCTAGTCTTCTTGCGGCGGAGGTCTTTGTCGCGCCCGATGGGCTAAACTCAAACGCGGGAACGCTCGATGCGCCCTTCGCTACGGTGCAGCGGGCGCAAGAGGCGGTGAAGCCGGGCGACACGGTCTTCATTCGCGGTGGGACTTATCAAGTGAAGGCCGACGAGCTGGCGCGGCGTTCTCGGAACTACGCGTATATTTTCGACCTCGCCAAGAGCGGGACAAAGGACGCGCCCATCAAATACTGGGCCTACAAAGCGGAGCGGCCGGTGTTCGATTTCTCCGAGGTGAAGCCCACGGGGCTCCGCGTGATGGCGTTTCATGTCGGCGGTTCGTGGCTGCACTTGCGCGGCTTCGAGGTCACGGGCGTGCAGGTGACGCTCAAAAGCCACACGCAGTCGGAGTGCTTTCGCAATGAAGGTAGCCACAACATTTACGAGCACCTCGCGATGCACGACACGGAGGCCATCGGGCTGTATCTCACGAGCGGTTCGGACAATTTGATTTTGAACTGCGACGCCTACCGCAATTGGGACCGCACTTCCGAGGACGGGCGCGGCGGGAACTCCGATGGCTTCGGCGGGCACCCGCAGTCGGGGGCGAAAGGAAACGTCTTTCGCGGGTGCCGGGCGTGGTTTAATAGCGACGACGGATTCGACTGCATCACAGCAGCGGAGACCGTGACGTTCGACCACTGCTGGGCTTTTTATAATGGGTTCTCCGCCGACTTCGTGAAGCGCGGCGACGGCAACGGATTCAAGGCTGGCGGCTATGCGGGCACGCCCGTGGCGAATCTCCCCAGCCCGATGCCTCGGCATGTCGTGCAGTTCTGCTTTGCCGTGCGGAATCGGGCGAGCGGCTTCTACGGCAACCACCACATCGGCGGCGGCGATTGGTTTAACAACACCGCGTTCAACAACCCGACGAATTTCAATATGCTCGAACGCCTCCCCGACAACGTGACGGACATCCCCGGCATCGGGCAGAAAATGCGGAACAATCTCGGCTTTCGCGGGCGCAACGAACTCGCAAGTCTCGACCGAACGAAGAGCGACGCGAGTAGCAATTACTTCGACATCAAAGAGCTCGTCGTTTCGGAAAAGGACTTCGTAAGTCTCGACGAAGCGCAACTCACCGCACCGCGCAAGGCGGACGGCAGCTTGCCCGACATCACGCTCATGCACTTAGTAAAAGGCAGCGCGCTCGTGGATGCGGGCGTGGATGTGAAGTTCCCCTTCAAAGGCGCACGGCCTGACCTCGGCGCGTTCGAGTTCGACCCCGCTGTGGGCAAGTGACGCAGGAAAAGATTCGTCTTTCGTTTCAAACCACTGTGAGTTCTCAAGCCATGCACGCACGCACACTCATCGCCGCCATCGCCCTCGCCGCATCCGCCATTCACGCAGAGCCCGTCCCAATTTTCGACGGGAAGACTTTCGCAGGCTGGGAGGGAGACACGGTGAAGACATGGCGCATCGAAAATGGCGAGATCGTCGCGGGCGACGTGACAAAGCAGCAGCCGCGCAACGAGTTTCTTGCCACGGTGAAGCGCTACGAAAACTTCGAGCTGCGGCTGAAGATCAAGCTCTCCGGGACGGAGGGGTTTGTGAATGCGGGCGTCCAATTCCGCACCGAGCGCATCCCGAATCATCACGAAGTCAGCGGCTTTCAGGCGGACTTCGGTCACGGCTACGACGGCGCGCTATATGACGAATCGCGGCGCAACAAAATCCTCGCCCAGCCCGATAAAGAGACACTGGCAAAGGCATCGAAGCCCGGCGAGTGGAACGATTACCGCATCCGCGTGGAAGGCGACCGCATCCAGCTTTGGCTCAACGGCGTGCAGACCGTGGACTACACCGAGAGCGACCCGAAGATCGCGAAGACGGGAATCCTCGCCCTGCAAATCCACGGCGGCGCAAAATCCGAAGTCCGCTACAAAGACATCGCAATCGAAGAACTCCCGGCGAAGTAAAATGCGCGGTCTCTCAGCTCTCAACTCTCAACCCTCAACTCCCTAGTGATCGATTTACACAGCGACCAATACTTCATGGGCGAAGCCCTGCGCCAGGCCCGCAAAGCATGGGAGCGCGAGGAGGTGCCCATCGGCGCAGTCATCGTCCACGACGGGCGCATCATCGCCCGTGCGCACAACCAAGTGGAGACGCTCAAGGACGCCACCGCGCACGCGGAAATGCTCGCCATCACGCAAGCCGAGAGCGTTTTGGAGAACCACCGCCTCACCGACTGCGACCTCTACGTGACGAAAGAACCCTGCCCCATGTGCGCCGGGGCCATCGTCCATACGCGGCTGCGGCGCGTCATTTTCGGCTGCCCATCGCCGAAGGACGGCGCAGCGGGCGGCGTCGTCGATTTGCTCAACCACCCCAAGCTCAACCACCAGTGCCTCGTGACCGGCGGAGTCATGGAAAACGAGAGCGCCGAGATGCTGCGGGCATTCTTCCGCGAGCGCCGAGAGGAGCAAGAGTGAAGGCCATCGCCGCCATGTCGCTCAACCGAGTCATCGGGCGCGACAACACGATTCCGTGGCATCTGCCGGAGGACTTCCGATGGTTCAAGCGCGCCACGATGGGGCAGCCAATCGTGATGGGGCGGGCGACTTTCGAGAGCCTCGGTAAGCCGTTGCCGGGTCGGAAAAACTGCGTCCTTTCCCGCACGCTCCCGCCAAGCGAAGGCATCGTCGTCGCCCGCGACCTCACCGAGCTGGGCGACCTCAGCGACGCATGGCTCATCGGCGGCGCATCGCTCTACGCGCAATTTCTACCCGAATGCACGGACCTGTATTTGTCCGTCGTTCAGCGCGAAGTCGAAGGCGACACGTCCTTCCCGCCCTTCGAACACCTCTTCGAGCCAGACTACGCCGTGGAGTTCACCACGGGCGACTTTGAAGTGCGGCACTACCGGCGCAAAAACGAACGTGCTTGCTCCGTGGAGTAAGGTCGTATTTTCTCCGCCCCGCAACGTGGACAGCAGCACTATCGAATTCATCCAACAGCTCATCAACGGGCTCTCGCTCGGCGCGACCTACGCGCTCATCGCGCTCGGCTACACGATGGTCTTCGGCGTCTTGCGGTTTATCAATTTCGCCCACGGGGACATCTTGATGCTCGGTTCGTTTGCAGGGTTTTATTGTGGGCCGTGGCTCACGGCTTTTACGCGGAAACTGGCGGGCAATCCTGATCCAGCGCGGGATTTGACGGGGATCCAGGAGTGGGTGGGGCCGTGGGAGTCTCTGCTGGGCCTCGCGCTGGTGCTGGTTGTGGTGATGTCGGCGTGCGCGGTGTTTGGGATGCTCGTGGAGTTTTTATGCTACCGCCCGCTGCGCAATCGCCCGCGCATCACGGTGCTCATTACGGCGATTGGGGTGTCGCTCTTTATTGAGAGCATGGGGCAATTTCTCTTCGGCGCGGCACCTCGGTTTTTCCCGGAGCTTATCTCGGACAGGAGCATTGATTTCAGCGCACATGGCGAGCAATGGGCGGGCCTTACCCTGCTGCGCAGTCAGGTGCTCACGATTCTCGTCACGGGTGTGCTGCTCATCGCACTCACGCTGCTGGTGAAGCGCACGAAAATCGGGATGGCGATGCGGGCGCTGGCTTTTAATCCGACAGCCTGCGCGCTGATGGGAGTGAATGTGAGTCTCATCGTGTCGTTCACGTTTGGCCTCGGCTCGGCACTTGGTGGAGCGGCGGGAATCCTCTCCAGCATTGAGCGGCCGAGCATAGACCCGCTCATGGGTGTGCTGTTTGGGCTGAAGGCGTTTGTCGCTGCGGTGCTCGGCGGAATCGGAAACCTCGCGGGGGCTGTGCTCGGTGGGCTCTTGATTGGGGTCATAGAGATCATGGTCGTCGCGTATGGTCCGGCGACCTATCGCGATGCAGTCGCCTTCGCCGTGCTCATCGTCATCCTCCTGCTGCGCCCCTCTGGGCTGCTGGGGAGAAATGTGAGGGAGAAAGTCTGATGAGGGAATTCGAGCGCACCAAGATCGTCCTTCTCGTTACCATCGCACTAGTGGCGCTGCTGGCTTTTGTTTGCAATCGCTCGCCTGAATTTTTGCAGTCGCGAATCTACGACATCCTCCTCGGCATCGGCATCAGCATCATCTTGGCGGAAGGGCTGAATCTTGTGAACGGCTACACGGGCCAGTTTTCCCTCGGGCACGCGGGATTCATGGCCGTCGGCGCGTTTCTCGGCAGCGCGATGTCGCTCGGCATCGCCTTCCCGTATCTCGATGGCCCGACGTGGGCGGGCGCAGGCTGGACGGTGATTTTCAAAGTCCTCCAGCAAGGCTTCGCGTGGCTGGTGAACGCCTTCTTCTGGCTGCACAACGGCATCATCGCCCTCTCTTCGGGCGCTCCCGGTTGGGCGAAGTTCCTTATCGCGCTCATCTACGGCGGCGCGACGGCTGCGCTCTCCGGCCTGCTCGTGGGCGTTCCGTCGCTGCGCTTAAAGGGCGACTACCTCGCCATCGTCACGCTGGGCTTCAACGAGATCATCCGCGTCATTATCCAAAACGCCGAGCCCCTCGGCGCGCAGCGTGGACTCACAGGCGTCCCGTCCAATACGAACTTCTTTTGGGTCTTCGCCTTCGCCGCGCTCACCATTTACGTCGTCCATAATCTCGTTCACTCCACCTACGGGCGTGGCTTCCTCTCCGTGCGCGACGATGAGATCGCCGCCGAGTCGATGGGCATCAATACGACGAAGTACAAAGTCCTCGCCTTCGTCGTCGGCGCAGCATTTGCCGGCGTCGCGGGCACGCTTTTCGCCCACCAAAAACAATACATCAACCCCGAGAGCTTCAACTTCATCCGCTCCGTGGACATCGTCGTCATGGTCATCCTCGGCGGTATGGGCAACACTGTCGGCGTCTGCATCGCAGCCGTCCTCCTCACCATCCTCCCCGAGATTCTCCGCGACGTGGCGAAGCTCGAATGGCTCCCCATCTGGCTTCGCGAAGTCGCCGAGAACCGCATGATCATTTACTCCCTCATCCTCATCATCCTCATGCTCGCAAGGCCTCAAGGGCTCTTCGGCGGATGGGGTAAAAAGAAAGGAGCCGCGTGAGTCTCCTATCGCTCGACAACGTGACCGTGCAATTCGGCGGGCTTAAAGCCGTATCCGAAGTCTCCTTTTCCATCGCAGCGGGCGAACTCGTCGGTCTCATCGGCCCGAACGGCGCGGGCAAGACCACCGTATTCAACCTCATCACAGGCGTCTATGCGCCCACCGTTGGCAAAATCGCCTTTGACGGCAAGGCAGTCGCAGGCAAACGCCCCTACCTCATCACCGCACGCGGCATCGCCCGCACCTTCCAAAACATCCGCCTTTTCCCCTCCATGACCGTCTTCGATAACGTCCGCTGCGCCTGCAACATGCACCTCAAGCACGGCATCTCCCACGCCCTCTGGCGCGGAGCTAAAGTCGCCGCCGAAGAAGCCCGCATCGAGGCCGAAGTCATGGAACTCCTCGGCATCTTCGACCTCGCCGACGACCGTGACGCCAACTGCAAAAGCCTCCCCTACGGAGCCCAGCGCCGCCTAGAAATCGTCCGCGCACTCGCCACAAAACCGCGCCTCCTTCTCCTCGATGAACCCGCCGCTGGCATGAACCCCACCGAGAAGATGGAGCTGATGAAACTCATCCGTTTCGTTCAGGAAAAATTCGCCCTCGCCGTCCTCCTCGTCGAGCACGACATGAAAGTCGTGATGGGCATCTGCGAGCGCATCGCCGTCCTCGACTACGGCCAAAAAATCGCCGAAGGCACCCCCGCTGAAATCCGAGCCAACCCCAAAGTCATCGCTGCATACCTCGGTAAGGAAGTTTCCCCCGAACCGATTGGGGGGACCTAGACTCTGCTGATGAAACGTCTTCTTTTACTCTTGCTGCTGGCTGGCTGCGGGAAAGCACCCGTCGCTTCGCGTGGTGGTCGCCCCGATGGCCCTCTCGCTGTGACGACTGCGGAGGCACGCACGGCGAAGTGGGAGCAGCGCCTTTTATGTGTCGGCACGCTCCTTCCGGCGCAGGAGTCGCGGCTCTCTGCGGAAGTGGAGGGACGCATCGAGAAGACGCACGTGGAAGTGGGCGACACGGTGAAGCAGGGGCAAGACCTCGCGCAGATTGATACGGCGAGCTACCAAGGCCTCGTGAATCTCCACACGGCGAACCACAACAAAGCGCAGATCAATTCCGACAACCAAAGCACGAATCTGGAGCGACTGGAGAAGCTGCGGGCGACGGGCGCGGTGTCTTCCACTGCGTATGATGAAGCGGCGTCGGCGCAAAAAGCGGCGCTCGCGGAAGTGGCCGCGACCAAGGCACAGCTCGGTGGCGCGACGACTTCGCTCAAGCGCAGCACCCTGCACGCGCCGTTCGACGGACGCATCACCGAGCGGCTGGTGACGGATGGCGATTTCGCCCGCATCGGCACCGTTCTTTACCACATCCTCGACGACTCGACGCTGCGCTTCCGCGCGGAGATTCCTGAGCGCCACGCAGCACGGGTGAAGCCAGGACAGACGGTGCGCATCCGTGTGGATGCTTACGCGGACCGTGAGTTCACCGGGCAGATTACGTGGGTGAACCCGGCGGTAAATCCCGACACGCGGGCCGTAGCTATCGAGGCGCGTGTGGAGAATAAGGAGGCTCTTTTGAAGGCGCACGCATTCGCCCGTGGCGAGCTGATCACCGATGAGGGCGCGGACACGCTGATCATCCCCGGTGATGCGGTGGTGACATTTGCCGGGGTGAACAAAGTCTTCCTCATCGCCGAGGGGAAAGCCGTGCCGCACGAAGTCACGCTCGGCGAGCGACGTGGCTCAGACCAAGCGATCCTCAGCGGCATCCAGCCCGGCGACAAAGTGATCGCCAGCGCGCTGAGTAAAGTGCAGCCGGGCGTGGCGGTGGTCGTGAAGTAAAGGGCGACTAGTCGTGCTGTGATGGTAGCTGGAAATGACGAATGACGAATGACGAAGTCCGGCGGAGTTTCGTCATTCGTCATTCGTCATTCGTCATTTCATGTCGGCTCAACTCTTCGTCAGCGCCTCGTCGAGGTTGAAGAGCGAGCGGACGAGAGCGGTCCACGCGGCGGCTTCGGGGGTCTTCGCAGCGAACTTAGCGGGGTCCAGTTCGCCAGCGGCGAAGCGTTTGCGCTGGGCCTCGTAGAACTTCTCAAGCATGGCGATTTCCTCCGGCTCTGGGGTGCGGGAAAGAATGCGCTGGAAGACGCTGGCGATGCGCCGCGGCGTGGGCTCGGTGGCGGCGGCGAGCTTTTTGCCGAGAGCTTGCGCGGCTTCGGCGAAGACGATGTCGTTGAGCACGCTGAGGGCTTGGAGTGCGGTGTTCGAGACATCGCGACGGGCGATGCAGGATTCGCCGGTGGGGGCGTCGAAGGTGTTATAGAGCGCGAAGGGCGCGGTGCGCTTGGAGAAGGTGTAGAGGCTGCGGCGGTAGCGGTCTGCGCCGGTGGAGGCGTTCCATTTCTGACCGCCGTAAGCGACCTCCGTCACGCCGTCCGGTTGCGGTGGGCGCACGCTGGGGCCGCCGACTTTTTCCACGAGCAAGTCGCTGGCTCGTAGGGCGGAGTCGCGCACGATTTCGCCCTCCAAGCGGACGCGGGGAAAGTGGGAGAGGTATTTGTTCTCCGAGTCTTTCGCGAGCTGCTCGGGTAGGACGCGCGAGGATTGCTGGTAGGTCGCGCTGGTGACGATGAGGCGGTGGAGCTTCTTCTGCGACCACCCTGTTTTGATGAACTCGGTGGCCAGCCAGTCGAGGAGTTCTTGGTTGCTGGGCGACTCGCCTTGGAGCCCGAAGTCCTCCACAGTTTTAACGATGCCGCGCCCGAAGAAGGCCGCCCACGCACGGTTCACGGTGACGCGCGCGGTGAGTGGGTTTTCCGGCGAGACGAGCCAGCGGGCAAAGGCGAGGCGGTCGCGAGGGCCGACGGGCAGAGGATTGAGCACGGAGAGCACGCCCGCCTCCAAGCGGTCGGTGGGCTGGAGGTATTCGCCGCGATTGTGCATGAATGTCGGGCGCGGGTTCTCCGGCGGGCGCTCGCGCATGACGAGTGTGGTGGCGGCGGGATGCGTCTTGCGCAGGGCGTGAATCTCGCGTGCTTCCTTCGCCAGTTCCGGCGCCGTGATGAGGAAGTGCGCGCGCAACGCCTCGCGCTGTACCACGGCCAACTGCGCGTCCTCCAACGCGAGTAGCTCGCGGATGTCCTGCGGGATTTCCGCTGCCAGCGCGCCTTTTGCCGCAGTCGCGGAAATCCGAAAGCGACCCAGTGAGCAGGCGTAGTGTCGGCCGAAGTGCATCGTCACACGCACTTCGCTGGTTGCGGCGAGGGGCTGCGCCAAATTAAACACGGCCTCGTGCGCCTCACCGGGGCGGTCGGAGCACGACCACGCGGTCTGCCTATCGCCATCAATCGCGAGCTTGGCGGTGGCGGGGTTGCCGCCCATGCCGTTCTTCGCGTAGCTCTGCGAGGCGTCGGCAATCTTCGCGGGTTTGCCGTCCACTGTGACGAGGAACTCAGTGAGGAAGAAGTCGCCCTTCGGCCCTTCGTAGTACGCCATCCCCGGCCCGCGTGCAGGCAGCCGATCATCGGGCATCGCCTCCAGTCGGAGGGCCGCTGTGCCCGCCGGGACGTTGCGGAAGACGAGTTCGTAGGTGTCCTGTTTCGAGATGTCGCCGGAGGCGAAGATGGAGTCGTCGGGCTGCACGGTGAGGAGTGGGAGATTGGACTTCGCTTCCGCTGGCCGCATCGCTTTCCACACGACGTTTGCCGCGCGCTGTTTGGCCAGCCAGCTTTGGAATGCAGCCGCTACGAGGTCCCCACGAGCAGGCACAGGCTCAGCCTTTGCGGGCGAACCGAGGCTGAGTTTCGGGCGTTTGATCGTGTGTTGAGTACCGTGGTTTTGCGCGAGCGTGATCTGGAACTTCGCGGCTTCGGGAATGGCCTTGTCGAAAAAGAACGTGGCGCTGCGTGTGACGCTGAGCGGGACATTGGGCACGTGTACGGCCCAGCCGGTGTTCATCTGCCCGTCGAACGCGGCGGATACAGGGTGGCCGCTTTGTTCCGCCGTGGCTTCCGCTCGGGCGATCTTCACAGGCGTCTGTTTGCCGTCCTTCGCGATGAGGGCGATGGTGAGTTCTGAAAGGACGAAGTTGCCGTGTGCGACGCGGCCCACGAGGGGGTCGGCGATGGCTTCGAGCCGCAGGCGGTCCGTCGGGCCCGTCGAGTCCAGCACGAGAGAGATGGTCTGTTTCTCCGGCCCCGGCGCGGTGAACTGCACGGAGTTGTCGTCGAGCACTTGGAACGTTTCTTTTTCCACGACCGTCACGACTGGGCGTGGAGTCTCCCACTTTGCCGTGGCGGGCGCGGGGAGCGGCCAGCGGTCGGCGAGGCTGGCGATGAGCTTTGCCATGCGCGCCGAATCGGCGGCAGCACGCGCCGCTGCATCGGGCGCGGGGATCGGCAGCTCGGGCTCGTCGGCGTTATCGAGGCACGCCATCATCTGGTAGTATTCTTTGTGCGGGATAGGGTCGTATTTGTGCGTGTGGCACTGCGCGCAGCCGACGGTGAGGCCGAGCCAGACGGTGCCGGTCGTAGCGACGCGATCCACCATCGCGTTGTAGCGGAACTCCAGCGGGTCAATGCCGCCCTCCTCGTTGAGCATCGTGTTGCGGTGAAAGCCGGTGGCGATTTTCTGGTCGAGCGTCGCGCCGGGCAGCATGTCGCCAGCGATTTGCTCGATGGTGAACCGGTCGAACGGCATGTCCGCATTCAGCGCGTTGATGACCCAATCGCGATACGGCCAGATGCTCCGGTCGCGGTCCTTTTCGTAGCCATTCGTGTCAGCGTATCGAGCGAGGTCGAGCCACTTGCGCGCCCATCGTTCGCCATACGCGGGGGAGGCGATGAGCCTGTCCGCAAGCTCCTCCGTGGCCTTCGTGCGGTCGAGAGCGGCGGCTTTTTCAAAAGCGACAACGGCTTCCGGCGAAGGCGGCAGCCCGATGAGGTCGAGGTGCAGCCGTCGGCAAAGCGCCGCCGCGTCCGCAGGCGCGGACGGCTCCAGCCCGACATCCTTGAGCTTCGCGCGGATGAACGCATCCACGGGATGTCCCGGCGCGCTAGGCTTCACGGGGCTCGGCGGGATGAATGCCCAGTGCTGCTTATATTCCGCCCCGGCAGCGATCCACTTGCGCAGGATTTCTTTTTGCTCCGGCGTGATGGGCATTTTCGCCGCAGGCGGCGGCATCACTTCGTCCTCATCCGTGGAGAAAATGCGCTTCACCAACTCGCTCTCATCGACCTTCCCCGGCACCACCGCGTGCGCGCCGGATTCCGCCGCCTTCATCGCAAACTCCCGCCCATCGAGCCGCAGTTCCGCCTTGCGCGCCTTGTCGTCCGGTCCATGACACTTAAAGCAATAGCGCGCCAAAATCGGGCGCACCTCGCGTGTAAAATCGGGCACGTCGGCAGCGAAGGTCGAAACGGCGATGAGAGAGAATGCGATGAGTTTCATAAGTTCGCGCTCTTGTTAAACGGGCGACCCGCACGGAGCAAAGCCGCCATTAGTCCTTGGGCGGAAAAATATCGCTCACCGCAAACTCAATCCCCGGCAGCGCCACCGCGCACAGTGTATCGCCGTCGCGCAGTGTGGTGCGGCTCCCGTAGCCATTGGCACTGGGCTCGCGGTAAACATCGAGTTCCCGGGTTTCGGGGCGGATGAGCCAGTAATCAGGGATGCCAGCTTCGGCGTAGATGGTGGTTTTTTCCTCGTCCACTGCGATGGAAGTCACTGCGACTTCCGCGACGAGGAGTGCGGTAGTCGGGTGGGAGGAAAGACGCTGTTTAGGTTCCCACTTTACGATGGAGACATCCGGCTCTGGCTCCGATTCGTGCAGGGTCAACGGGCTTTCGACACGAACATCGTAAGTTTCGGGGAGAGCGCGATTGAGCTTTCGAGCAAGGAGGCGGAGGACGATGTCGTGAAGTGGTGATTTGGACATTTTCTGAACGATGATACCACGTAGAAGTTCGACATCTTCATTGAGAAACCCTGCCAGCCCAAATGCGTGGTAATCTTCCACGGTGACGAGATGGACTTGTTTCCGAATGGCTGGACTGTCGAGCACTGAAGGCATGGTTACAACGTAGTCGCCGTTTGCCGCAGGGCAAGGCGCGATCTTTTCAACTCCGCACTAGCGCAACGCTTGGCGTCCCCCTAAAAGGCACGACCTTTTTTATATGCCGAAAACTCCTACAAAGATTCTGCCAGCCAAGAAACTGCTCGTCGCGAACCGCTCTGAAATCGCCATCCGCATCATGCGTGCGGCGACAGAACTCGGGCTGCGCACGGTCGCCATTTACGCGGAGGAGGACAAATTCTCCATGCACCGCTTTAAGGCCGACGAAGCTTATCGCGTGGGCGAGGGAAAGGGGCCGGTGGGCGCTTATCTCGATATCGAGAGCATCGTGGCGCTGGCGAAGGCGAAGGGCGTGGACATGATTCATCCGGGCTACGGGTTCCTGTCGGAGAATGCGAAATTCGCGGCGGCTTGTGCGGAAGCGGGCATTCAGTTCGTGGGGCCAAAGCCGGAGTTGCTCGACCTCATGGGCGACAAAGTCGCGGCGCGGGCGCTGACGCAGAAGCTCAAGATTCCGACGCTGCCGGGCACGGAAGACCCAGTATCGGATCGCAAGGAGGCGCTGAAAGTTGCGGCGACGATTGGTTTTCCGCTCATCATCAAAGCGGCATTCGGCGGCGGCGGTCGCGGAATGCGCGTGGTGCATAAGGCGGGCGACCTCGATGCGCTGCTCGATGAAGCGCAGGGCGAGGCGGGACGTGCGTTTGGAAATGACGCGGTGTTTTTGGAAAAGTACATCCCGCGCGCAAAGCACATCGAAGTGCAGGTGCTCGGCGACCATCACGGCAACGCGGTCCATTTGCACGAGCGCGATTGTTCGGTGCAACGGCGGCATCAAAAGGTGGTGGAGATTGCGCCGAGCTTCGGGCTTCCGGATAAGGTGCGTCACGAGCTGTGCGAGGCGGCGGCGCGCATCGCCAAGGAGATCGGATATAACAACGCGGGCACGGTGGAATACTTGCTCGATCTCGATACGAACGAGTGGTTCTTCATCGAGATGAATCCACGCATCCAAGTGGAGCACACGGTGACGGAGGAAATCACGGGCGTGGATTTGGTGCGCTCGCAGATTCTCATCGCGATGGGGCACGCGCTCGACAGCGAGACGGTGGGCATTCCGGCGCAGGCGGACATTCCGCGTCAGGGCTTCGCGGTGCAGTGCCGTGTGACAACGGAAGATCCGGCGAACAAGTTCACGCCGAGCTACGGCAAGATCATCACGTATCGCAGCGCGGGCGGCTACGGCGTCCGGCTGGATGCAGGCATGGGCGACCCCGGCGCGGTCATCACGCCGTTTTACGATTCGCTGCTCGTGAAGATCACGACGAAGGGCTCGACGTTCCACATGGCGCTCGACCGCATGGACCGCGCACTGCGCGAAATGCGAATCCGGGGCGTGAAGACGAACATCCCGTTTGTGGAAAACGTGATCAATCACCCGACGTTCCGCAGCGGCAGCGCGACGACCACGATGATCGATACGACGCCGGCGCTGTTCGATTTCAAACTGCGGCGCGACCGCGCGACGAAGCTCCTCAATTTCCTCGGCAATGTGATCGTGAACGGCAATCCGCACGCGAAAGGATTCAAGCCCGCGTCGCCATTTACCACAGCGAAGGTGCCGCCCGCGAAAGACCTGCCAGCCAAGGGCACGCGCAATTTGCTGCTGGAACTGGGGCCAAAGAAATTCGCCGAGTGGACAACAAAACAGAAGCGCCTGCTCATCACGGATACGACGTTCCGCGACGCGCATCAGTCGCTCATGGCGACGCGTGTGCGCACTTACGACATGCTGGCAATCGCGCCGACAGTCGCTTCGCGCACGCCGGAACTTTTCTCGCTGGAAATGTGGGGCGGCGCGACCTTTGACACCGCGATGCGCTTCTTAAATGAAGACCCTTGGCTGCGTCTGCGGGCGCTGCGCCAGGCCGTGCCAAACATCTGTTTCCAAATGCTCCTGCGCGGCGCGAATGCCGTCGGCTACACGAGCTATCCGGCAAATGTCGTGTCGGGTTTTGTGAAGCACGCAGCCGAAGCGGGCATGGATATTTTCCGCGTGTTCGATTCGCTCAACGACCTCGGCAACATGAAAGCCGCGATGGAAGCGGTGCAGGACACGCACGGGATTTGCGAAGGTGCGCTGTGCTACACCGGTGACATCCTCGACCCGACGCGCACGAAGTATTCGCTGAAGTATTACGTCTCGCTCGCGAAGGAGTTGGAGAAGATGGGCGCGCACATGCTGGCCATCAAAGACATGGCGGGCCTCTGCCGTCCGTACGCCGCGAAGGCACTCGTGAAAGCGCTGAAGGACGAGATCGGAATCCCCGTTCACTTCCACACGCACGACACGAGCGGCATCAATGCGTCGTCGATTTTGCAAGCGAGCGACGCTGGCGTGGACGTGGTCGATTTGGCCATCGCCAGCATGAGCGGCAGCACCTCGCAGCCGAACTTGAATAGCATCGTCGCCGCGCTGCAACACACCCCGCGCGACACCGGGCTCGACTTGGATACGCTGAACGAATTCTCCGACTACTGGGAGCACGTCCGTCCGTTCTACACGCCCTTCGACACCGCGCCAAAAACCGGCAGCGCAGAAGTCTATCTGCACGAAATGCCAGGCGGCCAATACACAAACCTCAAAGAGCAGGCCGCCAGCATGGGACTCGGCGGACGCTGGCCGGAAATCGCCCGCTGCTACCGCGAAGTGAACGACCTTTTCGGCGACATCGTAAAAGTCACGCCTTCCTCGAAAGTCGTCGGCGACATGGCGCTGTTCCTTTTCACCCGCGGCATCAAGCCCGCCGACGTCGTGAACCTCGAACCCGGCAGCATCGCATTCCCGGAGAGCGTCATCGACATGCTCAGCGGAGGACTCGGCGAGCCGATGGGCGGTTTCCCAAAAGATGTAGTCCGCGCCGTGCTCGGAAACGCGAAGGTGAAACGCACCAAACCCGAGCCCGTAAAGCTCAAGGACGTAAAGGCAGAAGTCGCGGAGAAAACGAAGCGCGAAGCCACCGAGGACGACCTCTATTCGCACCTTATGTATCCGACGGTGTTCGCCGATTTCGCGAAGTTCCAGTCGAGCTTCAGCGATGTGAGTTGCCTGCCGACGCCCGCATTTTTCTACGGTCTGCGCCCCGGCGAAGAAGTCGCCGTGAGCATTGAGGAAGGCAAAATCCTCATCATCAAGCTCATCAACCTCGGCACGCCGGACAAAGACGGACGCCGCGTCATCACGTTCGACCTGAACGGCCTTCCACGCGAAGCCACGGTCCTCGACAAGAGCATCTCCAAGGAAGTCAAAACCCGCCCGAAAGCCGCCGCCAGCGACGCGCTACAAATCGGAGCGCCGATTCCCGGAATGATCACCGTGCTCAACGCCAGCGTAGGCAAAGCCGTAGCCAAAGGCGACAAACTCGCCACGCTCGAAGCCATGAAAATGCAAACCAACCTCCTCGCCCCAGCCGACGGCACCGTAGCCGAAGTGCTCGTGAGCGTTGGCGAAGCGGTGGAGGCGGGCGATTTGATGATCAAGCTGCGGGCGTAGCTATGTGAAACCGCGCATTTACGTCGAGACAACCATCCCGAGCTACCTCACGGCTCGACCGCACCCGCTCATCCGCATCGCTGCGAACCAACAAACCACTCGTGAATGGTGGGACAAGAAGCGAAATGAATTCGAACTATTCATTTCAGACTTTGTTTTCGACGAAGCTGCTGCGGGGGACGAAATCTTCGCGCAGAAACGACTCGCGGTGATCGCAGACATTCCATCGCTCGAAGTCACTGAAGAAGTCGATGAACTCGCCGCACGATTTTTGGAAAAAGGGTTAATTCCGGCAACCGCCGAACTCGACGCATTTCACGTCGCGATCGCTGCGGTCCACACCATGGATTTCCTGCTGACTTGGAACTGCAAACACATCAACAACGTGAGCATCATCCGCCGAATCGAACGGGTTTGCGCAGAGTCGGGTTTTGCGTGCCCCGTGATTTGCAGTCCTGACGAACTTCTGCCATAGTGTTCCATGCCAACGAACGAAATCATCGCCGAAATCCATCGCACGCGCGCAAAAATATCTACCGAATGCGGTCACGACCCGAAGCGTATCGGAGCCCGAATGCGCACTCGACAAAAGGAACGAGCGGCACAAGGAGTGCAATATGTATCCTTCGCAAGCGATTCAGCCGTGGTCCGCGAAGAGCCGCCGAAACGCTGACTGTGGCAAGCAACGAACTCATCACCGCAGGAATAAAAGCGTCCGAATCGTATTGCCGCTTCACGAAGCGGAGACAATGGAGAGTATGGCGAAGGCGCTCCTTGAATCGTAACGAGCGAACCGAACGCCCGTGAACGATGATACAAAAGCCAGCCGATTGTTTCTCCACGTCATCCTGACCACCAAGGGGCGGGAGAAAGTGCTTTTTCAAGAACGCCGCGAAGACCTCTTTCGGGAGATTTGGCACATCCATCGCAACCTCGGGTGTCGTCTGATTTGCGTGAGCGGAAGCGAGGAACACATCCATATTCTCGTAGGGTTTAAACCGACGATCTCGTTGGATGGATATGCCAATGCAGTGAAGACCGGTGTCGCAGCGTGGATTGAGGCGGAGGCGGTTTTTCCACAGTTCGCAGGCTGGCATGAAGACTACGCGGCTTTCAGTGTCTCCGAGGAGGACAGCGATACGGTTTCGGAATACATCAAAGCCGACGGTGAACGTCATCGCACGGTCCCGTTTTTGGATGAATACAAACAACTACTCACCGAGGCTGGGATCGAGTTCGATGAGAACGAACTGTAGCGTGGCGGAGACATAGGCGGACTTGGATTTGAAGCATCAAGGCAGCGGCGGACTCGGCGAACCAATGGGCGGCTTCCCACGCGACGTAGTGGGAGCCGTGCTCGGCAACGCGAAAGTCAAACGCACCAAACCCGAGCCCGTAAAACTCAAGGACGTAAAGGCCGCAGTCGGCGCGAAGGCACTTCTCACGGAGAAGAGCCTTTGCCGACTTTGTTACTCACGATAAACATTCATTCGTTCAAATGATCATTCGGAGTAACTCGAAATCATGAGTAGGGTGGGGGGATGAACAGCGACTTGATATGACCAAAGACCCAATTTGCAAAATGACTGTGGACGAGGCTACCGCGCTGCACGCCGAGCGCGATGGGAAGATTTTCTATTTTTGCAGCGAGCAATGCAGAAGGACGTTTCTCTCCCAAACTGCGCCTGCGAAAACGGAAGGCGGTTGTTGCGGAGGGCACAAGGGACACGGCGATCGTGATGCGAAGGTGGAACCATCGCCTGCGTCGAAATACTTTTGCCCGATGTGTCCCGGCGTGGAATCGGACAAGCCGGGCGATTGTCCGAAATGCGGCATGGCGCTCGAGCGAAACCCCGCATGGGTGGCGGGAAAGACTATTTTTACCTGCCCCATGCACCCCGAAGTGCAACAGGAACATCCCGGCGATTGTCCGAAGTGCGGCATGGCACTCGAAGCGGTGAGCGCGGATGTCGGTGACGAAGAAAACGCGGAGCTTCGCGATATGACCCGCCGTTTTTGGATCGGAGCGGCGCTGACGCTCCCCGTGTTCTTTCTCGCGATGTCCCATTTGATTCCCGCCCTCGCGAATCAAGCGTGGGCGGACAGCCACGCGTCGCGATGGCTCCAGTTTGCTTTGACGACTCCGGTCGTCGGATGGGCTGGCTGGCCGTTCTTCCGGAGGGGTTGGAGGTCGGTCGTGTCTCGCCATTGGAATATGTTCACGCTGATCGCTATCGGCGTGGGCGCAGCCTTCATTTTTAGCGCTGTGGCGATGCTCGCACCGGGCCTCTTTCCGCACTCGATGCAACATCATGGCAAGGTCGCGATCTACTTCGAGGCTGCCGCGGTGATCATCGTGCTGGTTTTACTCGGGCAGGTGTTGGAACTTCGCGCCCGCAGTCGCACGGGAAGCGCGATTAAGGCGTTGCTCAATCTCGCCCCACCCACAGCGCGGCAGGTCGCGCCGGGCGGCGACCATGTTGTGCCGCTCGAACAGGTAAAAGTCGGCGACATTCTCCGCGTGGTGCCGGGCGACAAAGTGCCCGTCGATGGAGTGGTGCTCGAAGGTCACTCTAGCGTGGAGGAATCCATGATCACGGGCGAGCCGCTCCCGGTGGAAAAGGCCGTTGGCGATAAAGTGACGGGCGGAACCGTGAATGGTCCCGGCAGTTTCGTAATTCGCGCGGAGCGGGTCGGGAGCGACACGCTGCTCGGACAGATTGTAAAAATGGTGGCGGAGGCCCAGCGCAGTCGGGCACCGATTCAAGGACTCGCGGACAAGGTCGCGGGTATTTTCGTGCCGGTGGTGCTCGCTGTGGCGGTAGTCACGTTTGCCGCGTGGATGTGGCTCGGGCCGGAGCCGAAGCTCGCGTATGCCATCGTGAACGCTGTTGCCGTGCTCATTATCGCATGCCCGTGCGCATTAGGTTTGGCCACGCCGATGTCGATAATGGTCGGTGTCGGACGAGGCGCGCAGGAAGGCGTGCTCGTGAAGAACGCAGAGGCGCTTGAGCGATTGGAGAAAGTGGACACGCTCGTCGTGGACAAGACAGGCACACTTACCGAGGGCAAGCCGAAGCTGATGGACATCCTGCCCTGCGAGGGGAACGACGCGAAAGAGATGCTGCGCCTTGCCGCGTCGCTCGAGCAGAGTAGTGAGCATCCGCTCGCCGCTGCGATTGTGCGCGGTGCGAAGGACCAAAACATGGATATGGAACCCGTGACGAACTTTCGCTCTGTGACTGCGGGAGGCGTTGTCGGAACGATTGCGGGCCGCGTGGTGATGATTGGAAAACCGGACTTTCTTCGGAGCGAAAAAATCACCGACTTGGCCTCGCTCGAAGCGTCTGCGGTGAGACTCCAGGAAGCAGGAAAGACCACCATCTTCGTCGCCATCGATGGCAAGTCAGCGGGCATTCTCGCCGTTGCTGACCCGGTCAAAACGACCACCGCCGAGGCAATCGAGCAGCTTCACAAGCTCGGCTTAAAACTCGTCATGCTCACCGGCGACAACCGTCGAACTGCTGCGGCGGTAGCCGAGCAACTCGGCCTCGATTCCGTGGAAGCCGAGATCGAGCCCGCAGGGAAAGTCGCGCATGTCAAGAAGCTGCGCGCCGAAGGCAAACACGTCGCGATGGCCGGTGATGGAATCAATGACGCGCCCGCGCTCAGCGAAGCCGAGGTGGGCATCGCCATGGGCACCGGCACGGATGTCGCCATGCAAAGTGCAGGCATCACTTTAGTAAAAGGGGACCTCCGCGGAATCGCTCAAGCGATCCGCCTGAGCCGCGCAACCATGAGCAATATCCGGCAGAATCTCGTCTTCGCATTCCTCTACAACGCGCTCGGAATTCCGATCGCTGGCGGAGCGCTCTATCCGTTTTTTGGCGTTCTCCTCAGCCCGATTATCGCCGGTGCAGCGATGAGCCTGAGCTCCGTTTCGGTGATCAGCAACGCATTGCGATTGCGTCGGGTTAAGCTGTGATACTGACGCCCAAGAAAGGTGTTCCTGCTGCGCTCGCCGGAGTGGTTTCGTCGTGAAAATCGTGGCGGTTTTCTCCCGCATCGCATCACGCGTGAAGGATGCGTTTGCCAGTGGGGGAAATGCGAGTGTCCAGCGTAGGAGTGGGGCTGTCCTAAAACCGGCGCTTTTTGCGGACTGAATCTTTTTTAAAGAAAGGATTCGACAGCAATTGGAGGATTCCCTATGCGCAACTTGTCCGTAGCAGTTTCAACAACGCCATTTTTCCTCAAATGTTCATGCTCGCTCTTCCAGCCTTTACTTCCAAAAAGGGTAGTGTCCGTCAAGATTCAGCAAAAGGCGCGGGTCAAAGATGAGGAAAGGAAAGGTATTGTTGTGGATTCTGGGGGGGAACTAGGCGGCTAGTTGAAGTGAAGGTTTGAGGAGGTCGCGGAGGGGTTGCATGTCGAGATAGACC
>CANIWM010000088.1 GCA_947471505.1 Chthoniobacteraceae bacterium
GCTTGGTCAGGTCCGGCGGCAGGATTTTGCCCACCACTGCGGCCTCACCCAATAGGTGAACGTTTTTCGCGCTCGTTTCGTCGTGCATCTCTCTGTTGTTGCACGACTTCCGCCATTTTCACATCCGGCTAACTGCTTTATTTAGGATGAAATGCAGGCTTCTCGTCCACGCCTTCGGTCCAATGCGATGGCCTGCGCTGGTTCGGACTGTATTGCGTCGAAACCACGAACTCACTTGGCTTGTCGTAAAACGTCGGCGCGTTTGATTTGGGGAAAAGATCGAGCAGGGCAGCGGCATCTCCGGCGTGGAGACATGCTTTCGATAAGCCAAGCAGACTGAGAATGGTGAGGTAGGTGAGTTTCATCGAGAACACGCGCTTAGCACATGTAGCCGGCCAGAGAGACAGGTCATGCACTTCGTTCGCCTCACTGAACACCGATTCTGTAAAAGCCCTGCTGGCCTGAGGTCGAAACGGTGACTTGTCCGAGATTGCCACTGTAGGGTATATTGCCGCCGAGTTGAATCCATGAGGTGCTGGTGAGATCAGGGGAATAGAAAAGTTGATAGGTTTTTCCGGCGACGGCTGGCCATTGAAACTCGAGTTGATTCGTGCCAGTAAAACTGCCGGTGGCTTGAAAAAGGGAGGTTGGGTTTAGGGGATTGGTTCCCGCCACAAACTCTTCCCAATTCAGTTTTCCTTCGCCATCAGTGTCCATGAACGTGGTGGCATCGTTCAAGATGAGGCCATAAAGTTCCAGCCAATCTGAAGTCACTCCGTTGGTAAATGTGTAGGTGCCGCCAACCCAGCGTAGATTGCCAATCGTGGGCACACCGCTTGTCCAGACGGGCGCTCCAGCACCGAACACCTGCGCGGGCATGATCCCGAGAGCGACTACATCATCCCAACTGGAGAGAGGCACACCGGTTTGCTGATTCAAGAAGGAGCTGCGTGGCAGAGAGATGGAAGTCGCGCCTGCCGCAGTGATGGGCACGGTGGCGATGAAAGAGTTGGCTGGGGTTTCATTCCAGTCCGTGAGCAGTTTGATGCCGACGCTGTTGCCAGCCGTGGAGGTGATGGTGAAGGCTAGCGAACCTCCACTGGGTGGACCAGTCCAAGACGGATCATTGACCTTGCGCGTCCACAACTGCCAGACTTCGGGATTGTCAGCGTTGAGCCGGAACCAGTCTTTATAACCACGGCTGAAGTCATCGATCACGCGTTCTTTGGCGGCGGTGTTCTTCACTCCGGCGGCAGCGAGATCTGCGGGATAGATTGTCTTCACTTCAGAGGCGACGCTAAAGGTCTGAGCGGGTGAATAGCCTGCTTGGAGGGGTTGGCTGAAGCCGATGTTGTAGTGGACCTGTGCCAGCACGACCATCATCTCATTCTTGTCAAAAACAGGACATGGGGCCTGCCAATGCGTGCCCATATTGACAGCCTGTGCATCCCGCCAGAAGCGTTTCAGCGAGTTGCGATCAACGCCGTAGTAGATGTCCACCGCTGCAATGGAAAGTGCCGTGGTGGTATCCGGCCAGACCTTGAAGACGGGGATTCCATCTCTATTCGAGAGCGTGATTTGAGCTGTCGATGTCTTGGGGAAAGTGAAGTCGCCTTTGAGATGCGTTTTCATCCACAGCACCTGCGAAGCTGCTTCCTGAGCATTCAGGCGGTGATTAAAGTGAGGCGAAAATACAAGCCTTTGCTCAATGGCTGGGTTTTGCAGTTTCATGGCCTGGGTCACCAGATCAAAGGGTGCATTAAAGTCATTGGCTGCTTCGACAAACATGGCTGGGCAGGTGATGTTCGGCCAGTAGCTCTTGCAGTCCACGGTCTGGAAATACATCGGGAGCGACTGCATCCCTGTCGTGCTTCTGGCGGTGCCGGGCAGGCCCCACCAGTCTTCAAATAAAAAGCCGGTGCCGCCGACACCAGGTGCCACGCAAGTGATGCGTGGATCCGTGGCCGTGATGACAGTGGTATGCCCGCCCATGCTCCAGCCTACCACGCCGAGCTTTGTGCCATTGACCTCGGGACGACTCTGCAAGTAGGTCAGTGCACGCCGCCCTGCATACGAGTTCAGAATCCAACTGCAATTCATGGGATGCGCCACGTCGTAGAGCGTCGCGCCATCGGTAAACAATTTGGGGTCGCAAGAGTCATGATGAATGGCGTCCGTCACTCCTGTGCGAGAGAAGCCAGCGGCTAAGCCGGCCCAGTCAGTGTTGGCGAGACCGGCATCCAGCGGAAGCCCGCCCCAGTTGATGCTGATGGCTGCGTAACCCTGGCCTGCCCAGTATTTGGCAAAGTCCGCATTGGCCTTCTGGCCCCCGCCGTGAATGTCCACGATGCCCGGCAGATTGGTCCCACCCACAGGCGCGGCGTAATAGGCAGCGATCATCGGAGAGGCTGTTACTCGACTTCCGGTGAGTGTGCCCAGACTGTAGCGAATCTGCGAGAGGGTGATGCCGTTCGCGGTCGTGGTGCTGAGGGTTTCAGGCTGAAGTGGGTCGGCGACAATGGCCGCCTGACGGGATGCCCAAAGCTCTTGAGCAGTTGCTGGCACTGCTACCAGACTGACTTTGCCGACGTTAGAAACCACAGTGCCGTCTGATACGGTGAAAGTGAAGCTGTCGTCCCCCAAAGCACCCGCATTGGGCGTGTAGGTGAGCAGCGGGGCTGTGCCAGAAAGGGTGCCGCGTGTGGGAGATGAAACGACGCTGTAAGTCAGCGGATCTCCATCTAGGTCTGTCGCAGTCAGCGTCACATTCACTGCGGCCTGACTCGTGACCGAAAAGGATTGGTTCGCAGCCACAGGCGCATCATTGCCCGGTGGATTGATCGACAGCACGAGTGACGAGGTGGTGGTATTAAAAGTAAGCTGCGCATTCAGACCGCTGGTGCCGGTGATGATCTGGATATTGGGATTAAAGGTGTCGCCATAAACGGCGCTGTGACCGGTGAAATCAGCCAGGACGAGGTTGAGACCGTTGGCGTGATTGTAGGCAGAGATGTCGATGATGTAAGTCACATTGGGCCACGTCGCTGAGGAGCCACTGAAGAGGAAGCCAGCGTTAAGTGTGGTGAATCCCGATGGCGCGAGTGTGTATTTGAAGGTGTTCGTTCCTCGGTGCTCAAATGACATGCTCGGATTGGCAAAGGAGGCACCATTACGAAAGTGCATCGTGGCACTGCCAGTGTCCAAGAAGGTGATACCCGAACCCAGCGCACCCGACAGCTCCAGCGTGCTACCAAAGCGCAGCACACCCACACGATTGAGCGTGCCAGCCACATTGAGGGTCTTCGTGCCACTGATAATCTCACCAGCGAAAGTGACACTCGCTCCTTGGGCAATATCCAGGGTGGAAAAGGTATTCGGCGCAGCGCTGACAACGGCTCCCGTCGGCACAAGGACATTGGAGGTAGCTACTGGAACTGCATTGGGGTCCCAATTGGCAGCCGTGGTCCAGAGCCCATCCGATCCGCCGCCATCCCAGACCGGTGGCGGTGTGGCAAAGGTCAGAATCACCTGCGAGGTCACTGTGTCGAAGACAAGCGTTGCCGCGCTATGAGTCGGAGCTTTCGTGATCTGCACCGTGGGATTGAAGGTCCCGTTGTAGGCTGCATCGTTGCTGCTAAAATCAGCCAGCACGATGCTCGTGCCATTAGCGAGGTCGTAGTTTGTCGCATCAATGACAAAAGTCACATTGGCCCAGGTAGCCGAGTTTCCACTGCGCAAGCGACCCGGTTGAATCTTGGTAAAACCAGTCGCGTTCAACGTGAAATGAAATGAGTTGGTGCCTTTCTGCTCCCAGTCGGTGGTGGCGACTTGGGCCCCAGCCTCAAAACGCACGCTGCCTTGATTTAAGTCCCAGAAACTACCCGCGAGTGAACCCGTGGCCGCCACCTTGAGGATGTTGCTACTCAGACGGATCGCAGCCTGACCCGCATTGGTGAGCGTGCCGCCAAGTTCCACGGTAGCGCCAGTAGGCAGCACACCGCCGCCATCATAAGTCACCGTGCTGCCCGCACCGATGATGATGGTATCGTTAGCCACTGGCAGGGTTCCAGAACTCCAGTTAGCCGCCGTTTTCCAATTGCCCGTTGCTCCGCCAGTCCAGGTCACGGTGGCAGCGTGTGCCGGTGAGAGCAGAAGGAAGAGCATCAGAGTGCTCGTAATGAGTTTTTGAATTGGGGACATAGAGATGTTTATGCGTATCTCGGTAATGATGAGTTCATGGATCGCGCAAAAGGCCACCCACAAGCAATGCTTCGCGGCGATGGATGCCCAGGCAATCAAGCTGGGGTCCGAGCTAAGACAGGCGGCGCCTGCGCAGGGCGGCCAGCATACCGAGCCCGGCGAGCAAGCTCACGGCGCTACCGGGCTCGGGCACGGCCACGAAGTTCACCTGATAGCTGCTGCCCGCATCCGCGAAGTTTGCCGTGTAGTTCACCGCGTCGTAACCGGTGATGTTGGCGAAGGTGAATCCGTCGGTGGTCACATTATTGAAGACCGTGTAGGTGTTTGCGTAGCTGAAGCCCGCGAGCGTCACGTCGAGTTGCAGCGTGGCGTTGGCGCTGCCACTCAACCAATCACCGGCAGCATTGAAGGCCACCACGTCTGAAGTCGTGCCCAGCCCGAAGAGTAAAGTGGAAGAAGAGGCAAAGTTTAGTTTTCCGCCAGCACCGAGACTGAAGTTGAGCGTGCCTGCGCCAGCGCCCGGCGTGCTGCCGCCGGGAGCGAGGATGCCGGTAATGTCCACATTGCCCGCTGCCGCGGTGGTGATGCTGCCGGTCGTGCCGGAGGCGAGCGCCGCCCCGCTGGCCACGCTGACCGATGCGGTGCCGCTCAGGGATCCGCTGACGACCAGCGTGCCGGCATTCACATTCGTCTGGCCGGTGTAGGTGTTCGCTCCGGTCAGGGCGAGCGTCGATGCGCCACTCTTGCTCAGAGCGCCCGAGCCACTGACGACGTTCGTCAGAGTCTGGTTCGCACTGCTGGCATAGGAAAAGGTAGAGCTGGCACCGACGGCGATCGTGCCGCCGTAGCTTCCGCTGCCGAGCTGACCTGCGCCACCGATCTCCAGCGTGCCTCCACTGGCATTGATGGTTGTGTTGCCCGTGTATGAGTTCACACCCGCGAGCACCCATTTGCCGGTGCCGCTCTTGGTCAGCGACAGAGTGTCCGAGCCATTCGAGATGGCCCCCATGGTGTTGGCACCCGCGTTGACGCCTTGGAGAGTGAGAGTCTTGGCCCCTGCCGCAGTGAGACTGGCGGTGCCAAGCGTCAGGGTGCCGGCGCCCGCGCTCTCAATGATCCCGGAGCCACTAGCGCCGCTGATGGCAATGTTTCGACTCCCCGCGCTGGCGTTTGCGCTGCCGTTGTAGATGAAGGTAGAACTGGCGGGGCCGTTGAAAGTGATGTTCCCGACGCTGCTGTTGACGAATTGAGCCACGGTGAGCTTGCCGTTGTTCATAGCGATTGCACCGGTCGAGTTATTGGTGCCCGAGAACGTTGAATTGGCCGCGCCTTGAACATTGAAGCCGATGGCACCGGACGTTTGGTTGACGTTACCGGTAAAAGTGAGCGCACCCCTGACGCCGATCTGGCCAGCATTCGTGGAGGTATTGATGATCTCGCCAGCGCCGGTCCAGTGGTTTCCTTGGGTGGCAAAACCGCCCAGGTCCACCTTGGCACCGGATGCAATCGTCAAGACGACTCCATTGTTCCCAAACTGATTGTTGTTAGCTGCTTTGAGAATGCCTTCGTTCACGTTGAGAGGACCGGTGAAGTTGTTGATGGAGCTGCCGAGAGTCAGCGTGCCAGCGCCAGTCTTGGTGATCGCCACGCTTCCCGCGATGGTGGAGTTGATTCTCGCATCCGCGTTCGTGACGATGTTTCCAGCAGCGCCAAAGGTAACAGTGTTCGTCTGGATGATGTATCCCGAGGTATCAAACTGCAAACCACCGACCTGAATGCCTGTGCCCAGCGAGACCGTGGCCCCCGTGCCACCGAAGATGGCAGTGTCGTTGTTGGCGTTGGTCCACACCGAGTTAGCTCCTGCCGTTGCGAGGGTGTCCCAGTTGGTGAGTGTGGTGTCCCAGGTGCCAATGCCGCCATCAGCATTCGCCGTGGTGTCTGTGCCATCCCAGAAGAGTGGCGCTGCGAGGGCCGAGATGGCGGTGAAGGTGAGTGAAAACGCGGCGAGCGCGGCGATGCTGCGCGCGAGGATGGCAGGTTTGAGCGATGTTGCGTTGGTGGAGCGATTAGTTTTCATGGCTGTGGCGGAATGATGGTGATTGGTCTCGGAACCCGCACAAGAAGACGGGCACGGGGTAAATACCGAGATTGCTTTGTCGGTTACGAAAAAAGTTCACCCGACGCCCTCCGTCCGGTTTGAAGTGCATGATTTTCCGGCTCCAAGGATTCGCGGGACCACGGTGAAAGTCACATTTTTGCGACGAAGATCGTAACCAATTGCCATCCCCGGTATGTTCAGAAGTATGACATTCGATTTTGCCGAGCAGATTACGGCGAGCCAGCAGAGGCTGTATGGATACATCCATTCGCTCGTGGACAACTCCGCCGCCGCGTGGGACGTGCTACAAGAGACGAATCTCGTCCTTTGGAGGAAACAGGCTGAGTTTCAACCTGGGACAAAGTTCGACGCGTGGGCATTCGCCGTAGCGCGTTTCCAAGTGCTGGCTTTCCTTCGGGATCGGCAACGCGATCCGATGAGCCTCATGACTCCGGAATTGCTGGAGACCGTGGCCAAAGAAGCCGAGTTGGAAGCCGATGAGTTCGACCAACGCCTAGCGGCCCTTCAGAAATGCCGCGAGCATTTGCCCGAGCACGGTCGCAATCTGCTAGCCCTCTACTATGAGAAAGGGCGCAGCGTGAAGCAGGTGAGCGAGGATTTGAGAATGGGCGTCGAAGCGGTGAAGCAGGCGCTTTTCCGATTGCGGCGAGGGTTGCACGATTACATCGAAGCACGCGTCGCGCATCGCACTTTATGAACACGAACCCATCAGATGACGAACAACGGGACTGGGTGGAGCGGACACTCCTCCAGATTCGCGAAGGGGAAGCCAGTCAGGAGGACATCGAGCGGCTGCGCAACCTGCTGATGACAGACGGCGCGGCGAGGCGCGTCTATTTGGAGATAAAACAAATGGAGTGGATGCTAGAGACGGTGCCGGAAAGGAGCATGGCGCAGCACCATCGGGCAGCCGTTACAGTCACGCGGTCGCGATGGTCGGCATGGGCCCGGGCAGGCGTGGCGGCGGCAGCGGCGCTGATGCTGTTCGTCTGGCAGGGGATCCACCGAGACTCGGCGATGTCGGTAAAGGACGGCCCGGTGGCCACAGTGACTTCGAGCTATCAGGCGGTGTTCAATGGGCGCGAGGTGCAGGAGCGGGAGTTGCCGCTGCATGCCGGCACGTTCACGCTAGAGCGGGGAAGTGTGCGGCTGGCCTTTGCCTGCGGAGCAGATGTCGTGATCGAGGGGCCGGCCGTGTTTGATCTCGTGGACGCGACCACCATGCACCTGAACCGAGGCAGCTTGTGGGCGCATTGCCCGGAAAGCGCGCGCGGCTTTTTAGTGCGGATGCCGGGCGGCAGAGAACTCGTGGATCTGGGCACCGAGTTCGGCACGCGGGTGGACGACGGGGGCGCAGCGGAGGTGCAGGTGATCAAAGGCGAGGTGAAGGTAAGCGACGCGATATCCAAGCCGCTGAACCTGACGGAAGGAAACGCGGCGGGTTGGACGGTCACCGCGCCGCCTGTAGCGATGAGTTTTGGGAGAATGAAACCTTTCCAAAATGCCGCCACCCTCACCGAAAAAATCCGGACAGCCCCATCGTCTGAACACCAGACGCGGGTGCAATACGAGCAGCCGAGCGGCGACTGGAGCGAAGCGGGCAACTGGACCAGCAAAGCGTTGCCGGGCACCCACGAACTCGAGCGCGTCGTCATCAATGACTCGAAAATCGTTCGCGTGACGCAAAAGACGCCGCGCCCGGCGCATCCCGTGGACGTGCATGTCAGCAACGGCAGCCCCGCCACGCTGGAGATCGCCGATGACCTGGAATGTCAGATCTTGCGGATCGCGACGGCGGATGGCGCCCGCGGCACCGTGATCCAGACGGGCGGCACACTGAATGTCACCGAGTCCTTCATCGCCTCCAGTCATGACGGCGCGATCGCGACAAGCACCTACACCCTTTCCCACGGAGCGCTGCAAGTCGGGCACGACCTCGCAATCGGCACGCGCGGCCCGTCGGTGTTCACCCTTCAGGGGAGCAACGCCACGGTGTCTGGAGAGCGGATGAATCTCGGCACCGGCGCCACGCTGGCCTTTGTCCTCGACGCCGATGGCGCTGGAGTGGTCCAGCTACGCGACACGCTGGCCGCCGACCACGAGGCCCGGCTTCAAATTGATGGCTCGCAGTATCGCGGCGGGACAAAAACGATCCCGCTCGTAATCTGCGGCGCACAAAAGATGGAAGGGCGCTTCCAGCCCGCGAGCGTCAGCCTCACGGGCTTCCAAGGCGTGACGGCCCGCGTGGTGAATCGTCCCGGTAGTATCGATCTGGAACTGACGGCACATTGATCGCTTTGGAGACAAAAAATCGAATCGAATATGAAACTCGGAATACTAAACACCGTGATCATCGCAGGCCTTCTTGGAGAGGTGTGATTAAAAGTGGAATGAGTGAAGGGCCGAAGGCCCGCCTTCTGGACTCCACTTTTAATCACACCCGAAGAACTCACCCTCCGCGTCGCCTTGCTTGCATCTCCACCGCGCACCGGGCAAGGTCGGGTGTTCCATGACTGTTGAAGCGACGGGCCAGGCCCGCATATCCGAAATTACCCGCGAGGTCGCGCGCCGCCGCACCTTTGCCATCATCTCGCACCCCGATGCGGGAAAGACGACGCTGACCGAGAAGTTCCTGCTCTACGGCGGCGCGGTGCAGCTCGCGGGCAGCGTGACGGCGCGCAAGGACCAGCGGGCGACGACGAGTGATTGGATGGAGATGGAGAAGCAGCGGGGAATCTCCGTTTCCTCCACCGTCCTGCAATTTGAATACAAGGACTGCGTGGTGAACCTCCTCGACACGCCCGGCCACAAAGACTTCTCGGAGGATACTTACCGCGTCCTTATGGCGGTGGATGCCGCCGTGATGGTCATTGATGCGGGCAAGGGCATCGAGGCGCAGACGCTCAAACTGTTTGAAGTCTGCCGCCGCCGGGGCGTGCCCATTTTCACCTTTATGAACAAGCTGGACCGCCCCGCCCGCGCGCCGCTCGACTTGCTCGATGAGCTGGAGCGCGTGCTCGGCATCGCCGCATTCCCGCTGAACTGGCCGCTCGGCGATGGCCCGGATTTCAAAGGGGTGTATGACCGCGAGACTCGGCAGGTGTACCAGTTCGACCGCCTCGCTGGCGGCGGCGCGCACCGTGCGCCCGTCCATGTGCGCGGCATCGAGGACGAGGCCATCCGCGACGCGCTCCCGGAGAACGTCTATGCCCGCGTATGCGACGACTTGGAGTTGCTCGACAGCGCGGGTGCGGGCTTCGACATCGCCGACGTGAAGGCGGGGAAATTGACGCCCGTATTCTTCGGCAGCGCGATGAACAACTTCGGCGTGCAGATGCTCCTGGATCGCTTCCTCACCCTCGCCCCGCCGCCCGTCGCACGGAACGGCGGCGTCCGCACCGTCGAGCCCACGGATGCAGCGTTCACGGGCTTCGTCTTCAAGATACAGGCAAACATGAACCCGAAGCACCGGGACTACGTCGCCTTCATCCGCATCGTCTCCGGCGTCTTCACGCGCGACATGCAAGTCATCCACACGCGCACCGGCAGAAAGCTGCGCCTCTCGAACTCGCAGCGCCTTTTCGCCCGCGACCGCGAGACGGTGGATGAGGCGTATCCCGGCGACATCGTGGGCCTCGTGGGGAACAATGATTTCCTCATAGGCGACACCCTTTCCGAAGAGCCCGACATCGCGTTCAGCGAGATGCCGCGCTTCGCCCCGGAGAGTTTCGCCTACCTCCACAACGACACGCCCGCGCACTTCAAGCGCTTCCGCGACGGCCTCACGCAGCTCCTCAAAGAAGGCGTCGTCCAGTCCTACGACCAGCCCGATGCGCTCGTCCGCATCCCGCTCCTCGGCGCAGTCGGGCCGCTGCAATTCGACGTATTAAAATTCCGCCTCGAATCCGAATACGGCGCGAAGAGCCGCATGGAGACTACGCCGTGGAGCCACATCCGTTGGGTGAGAGAAAAAGACACCGCAGCCGCAGCCGCCCGCAGCGTGGAAAAGAAACCCGCCGCCCAAATCCCCACCGGCTCGGCATGGGCGCGCGATGTCTTCGGCCAATGGGTCGTGCTGCTCCCGAGCGCGTGGACGGCAAAATACTTCGCCGAGAACAACGCGGCATTTGAGGTGAGCCCGCTGCCGTTTTAAGCAGGTGAAGCTCCTCTTCGTATGCAGCCGCAACCGCCGCCGCAGTCTCACGGCGGAGAAGCTCTTTGAGGGCTCGCCCCTGCACCAAGCGCGCTCTGCGGGCACGCAGCCCGAGGCCCGTATCGTCGTCACCGCAGGGCACATCGGTTGGGCAGACATCATCTTCGTGATGGAAAAATCGCACCTCAGCCGGATGCGCCTCAATTTCCCCGATGCGATGCAGGACAAGCACGCAATCACCCTCCACATCCCCGACGACTACGAGTTCATGCAGCCAGAACTCATCGAAGAACTACGCGCCAAGCTGGAACTTCACATCGAATTACCAGCCGGGTAACACCCAAAGGAATAACTCGCCAACTTCTCCGCTTCCGCTACACGGCACGGCTCTTAGTTTTCCATCTCACATGAGCAAAAAATACAACGTCGCTATCATCGGGTACGGCTGGGCCGCTACCGCACACATCGCCGCAATCAACGCCTCATCGCAGGCACAAGTCACCGCCATCTGGTCCTCCCGCAAGCTGGACGACGCGGAACTGTCCGCGAAGCATGGATCGCCCATCCGCAGCTACACGGACCTCGGCGCGATGCTCCGCGCGGACGATGTGCATGTAGTGGACATCACCAGCTACCCGAACCAGCACGCAGCCCAATTCATCGAAGCCGCGAAGAACGGCAAACACATCATCGTCGAGAAGCCGCTGGCGATCGAGTGGAGCGAGATTTTAGCCATGAAGCAGGCGGCAGAAACCTCCGGCGTGAAAGTGTGCGTGTGCTTCGAGTGCCGCTACAGCTCGCAGTTTCTCAGCACCAAAGCCGTCATCGAGAAAGGGCTCGTCGGCAAACTCCACTACGGTGAAATTGATTACTACCACGGCATCGGCCCTTGGTATGGCCAATACCGCTGGAACACGAAAAAGGAACTCGGCGGCAGCGCGCTCCTTACCGCCGGTTGCCACGCGCTCGACGCCCTCCTCCTCTGCATGGATGCCGAGGTGGAAGAAGTCACCAGCTACTCCACGCAGAGCAGCCACCCCATTTTCACCGCCTACGAATACCCCACGACGGCGACCACGCTCATCCGGTTCAAAGGCGGCGCGGTGGGCAAATGCGCAGCCGTCGTGGACTGCTTCCAGCCCTATTACTTCCACACTCACCTCGTCGGCAGCGAGGGCAGCATCCTCGATAACAAGTTCCACTCCATGCAACTCGGCGGGCTGAACAAAGCAGCGTGGTCCGAGCTTTCCATGAAGATGCTCGATAGCGGCGACGTGAGCGACCATCCGTATCAGACGCAGTTCCAAGCGTTCTTCGACGCGCTCGATGCGGGGAAAGATATGCCCCTCACCAGCTTCGCCGACGCCTTTGCCAGCCATCGAGTCATCGCCGCCGCCGACCTCTCCGCGAGGGAAAAGCGGGCGGTGAAGCTGAGCGAGATTCCTGTGCAGTAGCCTGCTACTTGCAAATCAATCCATTTCCTCCTTTCCGCATCGGCGGTGGGTTTCTATGGATGGACGCAACGAATGAAAATCATCGCAGTCGCGAACCAAAAAGGCGGAGTCGGTAAAACGACTACTTCCATGAATCTCAGCGTCTGCCTTGCAGAACTGGGAAAGAAAGTCCTGCTCGTGGACCTCGACCCGCAGGCCAACGCGAGCAGCGGACTCGGCGTGGATACCGAGACCGGCGTCAGCGCCTACCTCCCCATGCTCGGCGAGATGCCCCTCGCCGATTGCATCATGCCCACTGCCTACGAAAATCTGTGGATCGTTCCTGCGAATCTCGACCTTGCCGGAGTCGAAGTAGAGCTCATCCGCGCTGGTGACCACCTCACTCGCCTTCGCCGCGCCTTCGAGCCGGTGCGCCTCGCCGCTCCCGTGGACTACGTTATCCTCGACTGTCCGCCCTCGCTCGGCGTCCTCATGACCAATGCGCTGAGCGCCGCCGACGAAATCCTCGTCCCCCTCCAATGCGAATACTACAGCCTCGAAGGCCTCGCAAAAATCATCGGCGTCTGTGAGCAACTCCGCGAAGCTGGGGCCAACCCCGACCTCCAACTTTGCGGCATCTTGATGACCATGTATCTGCGCACCAACCACGCCAATCAAGTCATCGCCGAAATCCAAAAACACTACGGCGACGTGATCTTCAAAACGGTCATCCCCCGCACCATCCGTCTCGCCGAAGCTCCCAGCCACGGCCAACCCATCGTCAAATACGAAACCTCCGGCCTCGGCGCTGCGGCCTACCGCTCCGTGGCGAAAGAGTTCCTCGCCCGCGAAGCCGCCCTCGTCCCCGAAACGGCGGCTCTTTAATAATGCGGGCGCAAAATCGTGGCTCGACATTCCAATGTCGAGTGGGCGCCGGGGAAAAGCAGGACGTTCTCTCTGATGAAAACGTCCAACCTCGACTTTGGAAAGTCGAGCTACGCCGCGCCTCCGACTTCTTGCGCCCGCGTCTTTAATGGCCGAACTCCTTGCAGAGTCGGGGAAGGGTCGAGTATGAGGGTTGACTCTGTCTTTTATCTAAAGCCGCGCACCCAGCGCGGTCTGACATCCGTTACCTTTACCAATATGATTCGCCATTTTATCCTCGTCACCACTATCGCAACGACTGCCGCTTGGGCGCTGAACCCAGGGAATGCAGGGCCGGAGAAGGTGGAGCTGAAGTTTAAGCTGCCGCCGCCTAAGCCGCTGTCGCCTGCGGAGGAATTGAAGACATTCAAAGTTGCGCCGGGATTCCATGTGGAGTTGTTCGCGTCGGAGCCGATGATCGAGTGTCCCGTCTCGATGAGCTGGGACGACCAAGGCCGCCTTTATGTGCTGGAGATGCGCGGGTATATGCCGGATGTGGATGCGAAGGGGGAGGACCAGCCGACGTGTGTGATCTCCGTGCTGGAAGATACGGACGGTGATGGGAAGGCGGACAAAAAAACTGTCTTTGCCGATGGACTCGTATTGGCGCGGGCGCTGATGGTGGTGAATGGCGGCGCGCTCGTGGCGGAGCCGCCGTTGCTCTATTTCATGAAAGACACGAACGGCGATGGGAAGGCGGACCTGAAGGAGGTGGTGGATGGCGCGTTTGGGAGCAAGACTGGGCAGCCGGAGCACATGGCGAATTCGCCGACGCGCTTTCTGGATAACTGGATTTACTCCGCGAACCACGGGACGCGGTATCGGCTGAAGGACGGGAAGTTTCTAGCAGACGCGGTGCCTTCGCGAGGGCAGTGGGGGATGACGCAGGACGACTACGGGCGGGAGTACTACAATTTTAACAGCGACTTCTTGCGGGCGAATCTCGTTCCGGAGGCTCTTTATAAACGGAACCCAAACTGGGCTGGCGGGGCTGGGGCCGGGGTGCAGGTGGTGAAGGATCAGGCGACGTATCCCATCGCTCCGACGCCGGGCGTGAACCGTGGGTACGATGATAAGACGCTAAATGCGGAGGGGAAACTGACGGCTTGCACGGCGACTTGCGGGGCGACGATCTTTCGGAGCGACCTTTTTGGCCCGGCATATCGTGGGAACGCTTTTATCCCGGAGCCCGCGGGCAATTTGGTAAAGCGGATCGTTTTGAGCGAGAAGGACGGCGTCATCACGGGGACGCAGCCGCTGAAGGGCGAGGAGTTTTTGGCGAGCACAGACGAGCGATTCCGCCCTGTGAATGCTTACACGGGGCCGGATGGGGCGCTTTGGCTGGCGGACATGTATCGCGGGATCATTCAGCACAAGGGCTTCCTCACACACTACCTCATCGCGAACATTAAGGACCGCCAGTTGGAGGCTCCGATCAATATGGGCCGCATTTGGCGCGTGGTGCCCGATGGGGCGAAGGCGCAGACGGTGAAGTTGCCCGCCGAAGCCGCAAAGATTGTCCCTTTCCTCGGTCACGCGAACGGTTGGGTGCGCGATACTGCGCAGCGCGTGCTGGTGGAAAAGAAGGATGTTGCCGTGATGCCCGCGCTCGCCGAGGTGGTGAAAAGCGGGAACCCTTTGGCGAAGATTCATGCGCTGTGGACGCTCGAAGGCATGGGCATCCCGACGCCCGATGTGGTCAATGGAGCGCTCTCGGATAAGGACGCAAAGGTGCGAGCCGCCGCAGTGCGCCTCGCCGATCGCTCGTTGGCCCCGGAGCTGGCGAAGCTGGTGAACGATCCGAGCGTGGATGTGCAGATCGCGCTGGGCTTTACCGCGAGTGCTTTCCCCGAGTCGCAGGATACCGCAGTGGCACTGGCGCAGAAGTCCGGTGGCAACGAACTCGTTCGCGATGCAATCATCAGCGGGCTACGGGGCCGCGAGCTGGAGACGCTCGGCGCTCTCCTCGGGAAACCCACGCCCGCGCCCGTCCTCGCAGCGCTCTCCGCCGCCGTGATGAACGAGCGCAAGGCGACGCGGGTGAAGCAGCTCATCACTTTGATCGCCGCGCAGACCGGCGAGAAACAGCTCGCACTGCTCGAAGGAGCCAGCGGCAAGAACGCGCCGAAGAATGCGCCGAAGGTGAAACTCCTCTATCTCGAAACGGAGGCCGCCGAGCTTGGTAAATTGACCGCCGCCGCCGACGCGAAGAGCAAGCCGCTCATCGCCGCACTGGACGCGCGCGTCGCGTGGCCCGGCAAACCCGGCGTGCCGCCGCCGCCCGTAGTGAAGCCGCTCTCCGCAAGCGAGCAGGCGCTCTTTGACGCAGGCAAGACGGTCTATTCCACGCTCTGCACGGCGTGCCATCAGCCCAATGGACAAGGCATGGATGGCCTCGCGCCGTCGCTCGTGGACAGCGACTGGGTCCTCGGCAACGCGGACATTTTGCCCAAGATCGTCATCCACGGTCTCACCGGCCCGATCAAAGTGAACGGCCAAGCGTGGTCGCTCGAAATGCCGCCGCTCGGCCCCGCCCTGAGCGATGAGCAAATCGCAGGCGTCCTCACTTACATCCGCCGCGAGTGGGAGCACACTGCCGCGCCCGTGAGCATCGACGCGGTGAAGAAGACGCGCGCGGAATTCAAAGACCGGACGAAAGGCTGGACTGCGGAGGAACTCGGCATCGGCGGGAAGAAAAAGTAGCGCGTCATTGGGCGGGAAATCTTGCAGCCCGCGCGCTCGCCCGCAAACCTCGCGGGATGAAATATCCGCAGTTTGATAAATCCGAGGCAGGTGGTGGCGCGACTCCTTCGCGTGCTGAGACGCGCGTGGAGGATACGTGGGACCTCACGCCGCTGTTTAAAAGCACGACCGATTGGGACCACGACTTCGCGCTCATCCAGCGGCTCTACCCCGTCATCGAGCAGTATCGCGGGCGGGTAGGGGAGTCTGCTGCGACGCTCGCCGAGGTGCTGAATTGCGACAAGAAGCTCAGCCAGCTCATCGAGAAGCTCTACCACTACGCATCGCTCCGCGCCGCTGAGGATAGCTCCGATGCTGCGAACCTTGCGCGTGAATCGCAGCTTCAAAATCTGCTCACGAAAGTCGGCGAGGCGTCTTCATTCATTATGCCCGAGATCATGGCGTTGGACGACGCGACCTTCGCCGCCTACCTCGCCGCGCCTGTGTTGGCGGAGTGGGCGTGCAAACTGGAGAAGCTGCGCCGTTTGAAAAAGCACACGCTCAGTGCAGCAGAGGAGCGCCTCCTCGCTCTCGGCCACAGCGCCATCGCCGGGCACGACGAGGCATTTTCCCAGCTCACGAACGTGGATATGAAGTTTGGCAAACTCGCCGACGACAAAGGAGTGGAGCGCGACCTCACGCAGTCGAGCTACTCGTCCTTCCTGCAAAAGCGCGACGCGGAGTTGCGGCATCGCGCGTTCACGCAGTTCTACGCGGAGTTCGACGACCACAAGTTCACGCTGGCGGCGACGCTTTCCAATTCCGTGAAGGCGGATGTTTTCCGCGCACGCGCCGCCAATTATCCCAGCGCCCGCGAGCGTGCGCTGTTTCAGGACGATGTGCCCGTGGCCGTGTACGACAATCTCATCGGCAGCGTCCGCGCAAACCTCGCGCCGCTCTTCCGCTACTACGCGCTGCGTAAGCGCGTGCTCGGGCTCTCGCAGATTCGGCAGTGCGACACGTATGTTCCCATCGTCGGGAGCGTGGAGAAAGTGACGACGTTCGACGAGGCCGTGGAGCTGTGCCTGGAGTCGTTCGCGCCGCTCGGCAGCGAATACGTGAACGCCCTCGCCGACGGGATGAAAAAGAACCGCTGGTGCGACCGCTTCGAGAACAAGGGCAAGCGCAGCGGAGCCTTTAGCAGCGCCACTTTCAGCGCCCCGCCGTACATCCTGATGAACTACAAAGACGACGTGTTCAGCGACGTCTTCACCCTCGCTCACGAGGCCGGGCACTCCATGCACTCGTGGTATGCTAATCGCACGCAGCGGTGGCAGGATGCCGACTACCCGATCTTCCTCGCCGAGGTCGCGAGCACCTTTAACGAAGAGCTGCTCACCCATCACTTGCTGGAGAAAACCGACGACCCGCAGATGCGCGCGTTCCTCATCAACCGGCAGCTCGACGACATTCGCGGCACGGTCTATCGGCAGACGATGTTCGCGGAGTTCGAGCGCGACATTCACGCCATGGAGGAGGCCGGCGAGCCCGTCACGCTCGATACGATCCGGCAGACTTACCGCAGACTGCTCGAAGCCTACTTCGGCCCCGACTTCACCCTCGACCCGCAGCTTGAGCTAGAGTGCCTGCGCATCCCGCATTTCTACTCCGCCTTTTACGTCTATAAATACTCCACCGGCCTGAGCGCCGCCGTCGCCCTCAGCCAGCAAGTGCTCGCGAGCGGCGACGCGACGAAGTATCTCGGCTTCCTCAAAAGCGGCGGCAGTCGCTTCCCCATCCCGACCTTGCGCGAAGCAGGCGTCGATATGTCCTCGCCCGCGCCCGTCGAGGCGACGCTGGCGCTCTTCGCCCGACGGGTGGAGGAGTTGGAGGGGCTGCTGGGGGAATAATCCAAGAGACGGCGACGGAGCCTCACACAAAGGCACAAAGGCACGAAGAAGCGCGCATTTCAAAGAAATGCCCTATTCACCCAAAAGGTGAGAGCGCGTTTGAGCGGAACCCTTTGTGCCTCCGTGCCTTTGTGTGAGACATCAGGTTCCCATCGCCGCTTTTAAGATCATGGAATGCCGAATGACAGACCGGGCGAACCTCATCATCTCCCCACCTCACGCACTGCGGGAGGCTGGGGAGCCGAACGAGTTGTTCCCCCCAGAATCCCGCCCAGACATCCCCAGCCTGCCGCAGTGCGTGCTTTAGGAAATAAAAAGGTCGCCCGCGAATGTCACGAAATATTTTTGGAAAACTGCGGCACAGCTTGCATCACCTTTTCGCGTCCCCTTTCGCGGGTTCCCGTTTTCATCTTGCAGCGGAGCCGTCCAGCTCACCTTGTTACTCTCTGGGCCATAGCCCGCCCCATTTTCCCCCGTCATCCACAGCGTATAATCGCCGTTCGGGATAAAGGGCGCGACCTCCGCGAAGTTCCCCCGTATCGCTCTGCCCCGCCAGCTCCGGCTCCCCGGCGAGGATTTGCCGCCGTAGGTTATTTTGTTTTATTGGTTTTTGTCCGGGGAGGACTCGGTTTCTCCCTCACATCGTCAAGAATGGTTGCAGGGATAAAAAGCGCCCTAAAAACTCCATAAAAAGACCGTTCCCGAACGCCGGATTTCCCGCCACTTCATAGAAAAACGCAGTCTAATCGGATCGGGGCTTTCCTAAGCCCTGTGGTTGCCGCGTCAGCGGCATCGACGCCTGCCACTGACGTGGCACTGGGGCTTAGGAAAGCCCCGCTCCCATGCGCCTCTTACCGAAACTCCAGCACTCTACTTAGGAAGCGGCGCACGGTTTCATGTTCGGGGGAGGCGAAGAGGGTCTGCGGAGGGGCGCATTCGAGGACTTTGCCCTCGGCGATGAAGGCGACGCTGTCGGCTACGGCTCGGGCGAACCCCATCTCGTGCGTGCAGAGGATGACTTCCTGGCCGGCGCGGATGAGTTCGCGGATCAGCTCTAGCACTTCCACGGTCATCTCGGGGTCGAGGGCGGCGGTGGGTTCGTCGAGGAAGAGCAGCTCCGGCTTTGCCACGATGGCGCGGATGAGGGCGACCCGCTGTTGCTGCCCGCCACTGAGCTGGACGGGCCGTTTCCCCGCATGGGTGTGGAGGCCGAAGCGCACAAGCTGCTCCTCGGCAAGAGCGCGGGCGGCGTCGGGCGTGTGGCCGTGGACTTGGACGAGGGGGAGCGTGATGTTCTCCAGCGCGGTGAGGTGGGGGAAGAGGTTGTAGCTCTGGAAAAGGAAGCCGTTCCTCCGGCGCAGGATGCGGAGGGCGGGCTCGTCGCGGGGCAGGGGAGTGCCGTTCACGGTGATGGTGCCGGTGGCCGGGACTTCGAGCGCGCCGAGATGGCGGAGGAGGGTCGATTTCCCCCCGCCGGAGGGGCCGATGAGGGCGAGGCAACGAGTGTTTTCCGCGATGGAAAGGGATAGGTCATCGAGGGCGCGCTGCGTGCCGTAAGTCTGCGAAAGGTGGTCGATGTGGAGCCTCATGGCGTCCTCCATTTCTTCTCCCACCGCCGGGCGATGGCGCTGAGGGGCAGCGTGAGCGCGAGGTAGCCGAGGGCCATCGGGATGTAGCCCTCCAGCGGGGAACTCGTGGCGCTGACGGCGAGGTCGGTCTGCTTGGCGAACTCCGCGACGCCGATGACGCTGAGCAGGCTGGAGTCCTTCACGAGGCTGGCGCTCTGCCCCGCGATGCCCGGCAGCACACGGCGGAGGGCTTGCGGGAGGATGATGAAGCGCCACGTCTGCGCGCGGCTGAGGCCGAGCGCGGTGGCGGCGTCCCACTGCGCTTTCTCGATGCTGGCGACGCCGCCGCGTAGGATTTCCGCCATGTACGCAGCCTCGAAGCAGACGAGGAGAAGGATGCCCGCGAGCACTTTATCATCCACCCGGAACGCCGCGCCGATGACGTAGTAGCCGAGGAGGAGTTGCGTGAGCAGCGGGGTGCCACGGATGACCTCGACATACACGCGGCACACCGTGCGGGTGACGGGCTCGCGCACTTCCTGCCCCGCTGCAAGCACCAGCCCCAGCAAAAGCGTGCCCACGAGCGCCGCCGCCGCGATGCCGATGGTGAGCATCCAGCCGCGAAGGAGTATCTCGCGTTGCTCCCACATGTTCTCCCAGTGCCACGAGTAGCGGAGCGAGGCGAGGATGTGCCAGCAGGCAAGAGCGAGGAGCGCAAAGACGAACGCGCCGAGTAGGGCGGTGCGCTTGTTCATTCAAAGATGAACGGCACGCCCTGTGCGGAGAGCGCCGCCTTTTCCTCGCTGAGGTACTGGGTGGCGAGCCGCTCGAAGCCCCCGCTGGCGCGGAACTCGCGGAGGAAGGTGTTGATCTGTTCGCGGAGGGCGGCGTTCTCCTGCGTGAGGGCCATCGCCCACGCTTCGCTTTGCAGCGGGCGGAGTAAAGCGCGCGTGGTGTCGGGCTGCGAGGCTTGCAGTTTGAGGATGGAGAGCTGGTCGTAGATGAAGGCGTCGGCCTTGTGTTGGGTGACTTCGAGGAGGCACGCGGCGGTCTGGTCGAGCTGGATAACCTCGGCCTGTGGGAGCTTCGTCTTCACCAGCGCCACGGCAGTCGTGCCGAGCCGAGCGACGATCTTTTTCCCCGGTACGTTCAGCTCCGCAGCCTCGGTGATGGGTGAGTCTTTAGGCACGAGCAGGGCGAGCCCGATGCGGCAGTAGGCGTCGGTGAAGGCGATGGACTCGCGGCGCTTCGGGGTGTCCGTCATGGAGGAAAGGATGACGTCGATCTTGCCCGTCTTGAGGGCCGTCTCCAAGCCCTTGAAGGCGATGACTTCGAGTTGCAGAGGCCGCCCGAGCTTCTGCGCCAGAGCCTCCGCGAGCCGGACGGAGACGCCGTCCGGCTTGCCCGAGGAGTCCGCCATCTCGAACGGCGGCGTGCTCAGCTCCATGCCCACGCGGAGCGGAGCCGGGCCTCCGGCCTTTGGCCCGCAACCCGCGAGCGACAGTGCGATGAAGAAGAGAAAGAAGATGCGCGTCATGCGCTCCCCATACCGGCCCGCGCGGAGAATGTCGCGCTCGGTTTACAGCCCGAGGCGCTGGAACGTATCCTCCACCCAGCGGAAGTGATGCTCCAGCGTGCAGAGCGTGGCGATTTCAGCGGGAGGGATTTTGTCGGTGATGGCGCTTTCGAGGAGGAGGTTCTCTTGCAGCGATTGCGTGCCCGCCCATGTCGCCATGGCGGCGCGCTGCACGGCTTCGTAGGCGGTTTTGCGCTCCAGCCCGCGCTCGGTGAGCTTTAGCAAGATGGTCTGCGAGTGGTAGAGGCCCTTAGTGATCTCGAGGTTCCGCTGCATGTTCTGCGGATAGACGATGAGCCGGTCCACGAGCTTCTTGAGCGTCACGAGCATGTTGTTCATGAGGATGCACGAGTCGGGGAAAATGACGCGCTCCACCGAGCTGTGGCTGATGTCGCGCTCGTGCCAAAGGGCGACGTTTTCCAGCGCAGCGACGGCGTTGCTGCGCACGAGGCGGGCGAGGCCGCTGAGCTTCTCGCCGGTGATCGGGTTGCGCTTGTGCGGCATGGCGCTGCTGCCTTTTTGGCCGGGGGAAAAATACTCCTCCACTTCCAACACCTCGGTCCTTTGCAAGTGCCGGAACTCCGTCGCCCAGCGGTCCACGCTCGATGCGATGACGGCGAGGACAGTGTGGAACTCCGCGTGTCGGTCGCGCTGCAAGACTTGGGTGGAGAGGACTGCCGCCTTGAGCCCGAGGCGCTCGCAGACGACTTGCTCGACCTTCGGATCGAGGTGTGCGTGTGTGCCCACTGCGCCGCTCAGTTTCCCCACGCGGATGCGCGGCTGCACTTGCTCGAAGCGCTCCAGTGCGCGGGAGAACTCGTCATACATCAGCGCGAGCTTGAGCCCGAAAGTGATGGGCTCCGCGTGGATGCCGTGGCTGCGGCCAATCATTGGCGTCATGGCGTATTCCCGCGCACGGCGAGCGATGACGACGCGGAGGTCGCGCAGGTTTTGCAGGATGATGTCGCTGGCTTCGGCAGTCTGCACGGCGAGCGTGGTATCGAGCACGTCGCTGCTCGTCATGCCTTGGTGCATCCAGCGGCAGGCGGGTCCGACGTAGCTGGCGACGTTCTCCAGAAAGGCGATGACGTCGTGGTTCGTGCGGCGCTCGATTTCCTCGATCTCGGCGAGGACGAACTTGCCCTTCTCGCGGATGGTGCGCGCGTCATCGGCAGGGATGTGGCCCAGCTCCGCCTGCGCCTCGCAAGCGAGCGTCTCGATCTCCAGCCAAATCTCGTATTTGCGTTGGTCAGTCCAAATGGCGGCCATCTCCGGCAGTGTGTATCGTGCGATCATAGTTTTGAAAAAGGGCGCGGACCATGTGTGGTAGCGCACTACTCGGCAAGCGGAACGTGGGGCTAATTTGGTCGGCGTTCAGCGGTGTTGCGGTCTTGGTGTTCCAGTGGCAAAACTCGGCCAATGACTGCGACCATTACGATTGATGACCTTGGACTGACCCGCGGATGATCCTCTCGCTCTACCGCCTCTCCATTTTAGTCGCGGTCGCGTGGCTCTTGCGGTCCCACGCGGTGCGGGTGCGGTTCGAGGGGTTTCGGCCTATCACCGTCGAGGAGGTCCGCACGCTCTTGCCCGCCGCTGCCGCTTTGAAGCCTGATGCCACGGAGCGCGATGGAGCGGATGTGCTGGACGCCGCTGGGGCGAAAATCGGCTACACCCTGCAAACTGCGCCCGCTTCGGATAGCGTCATCGGCTATCGCGGCTGGACGAATACGCTGATCGTTTTCGACCCCGCGCTGCACGTCCTCGGTGTCCGCATCCGCGCCAGCCAGGATACGGAAGAGCACGTCGGCGACGTAAAGGGCGACCGTCAGTTCCTGAAGACATGGAACGGCAAATCGTGGGACAAAATCGCAGGCCAGACACCCGCCGAGGCTGGGATCGAGGGCGTCAGCGGCGCATCCATGACGAGCCTCGCCATCGCCGAGGGAATCATGCGTCGCCTGCAATCCGCCGACTCCGCCGCCGCAAAAGCGCCCTCGCCGTGGCGCTTTACGGCGCGCGACGTCGGCCTCATTGCGTTCCTCATCGCGGCGACATGGCTGGCCTTTCGCGGGACGCATGGGCGGCGCTGGGTGCGAGTCACTTTTCAACTCATCGCCATCGGCTACATCGGGCTGTGGAATGGCGACTTGCTGGCGCAATCGCTCATCGTCGGCTGGGCGCAAAACGGCGTCGCGCACGCGCCGGGGCTCGTGCTGCTGCTGGCGACGGCGCTCGTCATCCCGTGGACGACGGGCAAGCCGCTCTATTGCCAGCACGTCTGCCCGCACGGCCACGCGCAGGAGCTACTCTCTCGCGCCTTCCCAAAGCGCTGGCGCATCGCGTTGCCAAAGGGCGTCGCCGCCGGGCTGCGTTGGCTCCCGCCGCTCACTTTCGTCTGCGTGCTTGTCGTGGCGTTTCTCCATCTGCCTGCCGACCTCGCCGACGTGGAGCCCTTCGATGCCTACGTGTGGAAAACCGCAGGCTGGGCGACGCTCACCATCGCCGTGCTGGGGCTCGTTGCGTCGCTCTTTATCCCGATGGCCTACTGCCACTACGGCTGCCCCACCGGAGCCCTGCTCAACTTCATCCGGCGTCGCGGAAAAGGCGACCATTTTGGCCGTCGAGAAATCGCCGCGCTGCTCTTGGTCATCGTCGCCGCACTGCTCTCGTGGAAAAGCCCCGAGATGCGCGCATGGCTGGAAACATCAGCATCCGACTGGTTGCTGTGAGCGAGAATTGGTTGCCTCTCTAGGATTCGAACCTAGACAAAACGAGTCAGAGTCGTTTGTGCTACCGTTACACCAAAAGGCAGTCGCGGGCCGGGAACGTAGGCGGATGATTGCGGATGTAAATTAGAATCTCCGCCGTTCCAATTTTGAAGCGACTGTGCGATTCGATTGCCGAATTTTTTACGGCGCAGTGGTGACTCTCACTCGGGTGAAGCGATTGGGGGCCGGGGCGGGGTCTAGGACGGTGACTCGCTCGAATGTGGAGTCGATGGTTGTGGCGGTCTCGACGGTTGCCGCTGTCCATGGACCGGCGGGCGAGCTGGCGAACTCCGCAGCGTAAGTGATTCCCGGTGCGGCGGTCGCTCGGCGGCGGATAAACTCGATGGTGAGTGAACCCCCTCCGTTGCGAGCTACGGAAGGCAGACCGGAGGTGCCGGTGCCAGGCTGGAGCGTCTCGAGGGATGTGGTTTTCGGGTTCAGGTTGAAGGCGAACTCGAAGATGTTTTTGACGCCGTCGCCGTCGGGGTCGGCGAGGAGTCCGGCGATGGCTTGGTTTGCCTGCTCGGCGGGAGTGAAGGTTTGCGTAAGCCATGTGGCGGGTGTGAGGCTGAGGGCGCTGAAGGTGCGGTCCACATCGGGCGCAGGTTGGTAGTCACCGTCACCGTCCTGACTCGCCCGCACGGTGATCGTGCCAATTCCGGTCAGACTGAGCACATCGTCCAAGAGAACCGCTGGTCCACTAACGACAGTGAATGTCACTGGAAGTCCGCCGGTGGTAGTGGCTGCGAGGGCAACCGCTGGAGTTCCTGCGGGCTGGTCGGGGATCGCATCGAACGTGATCGCCTGCGCGACGGGCAGGACGGTGAGAGTTCCAGCGGCGCTGGTTTGTGTGCCGTTATCCCAAGTGACCACGCAGGTGTAGCTACCCTCTGAAGAGTTGGAGACGTTTGTCCGGGTGTAAGTGCGGGCCGTGGCCCCTGCGATGTTCACGCCGTTGCGCCGCCACTGATAGCCTGTGGGTGTACCGGCGACGGTGACGCTGAAAGTGGCGTTTGCGAACGCGGAAACGGTGCGATTCGGAGGCTGGCCGGTGATCCCGTTATAGGGGAAGTTAACGTCGTGAGCTGGCCGGAGGTGAGCGTGACGGAATACGCGGGCGGCGTGAGGAAGCCCGCGACTGCTGTGAAATTGAGCGTGCGCGCGCCGGGCGTGAGCGAGTTCAGCTTGACGTTGCTGCTTTGCAAAGTGCCCGTCGTGCCGATGCGCCATTTCCCGCTCGAATTGCCGAGTGTCACTTTCAGCGAAGCGCCCGCTGCGGTGCCGCCAGAAAGCGGACTGCTGGTATGCGTGATGCCGCCGGTGCCGTTATTGTCGCCGCCGTTGCCGCTGATTTCTCCACGGTTAAA
>CANIWM010000089.1 GCA_947471505.1 Chthoniobacteraceae bacterium
AACGAGCGCAGTTCGCCGTCACCGAACACCGCGACGTAGTGTTGCACGCCAAAAATGATCTGGTCCGGCGTAAATGGAATGTAGTCGCGCGGCTGCGGCGGACGCAGCCAGTCGATCGCCTGCACCGTTTCCATCTCCTCCCAGATTTGCTCGCGCACGACCTTCACGGGCTGCTGGAACAGCGTGATGATGCGCCCTTGCACTGCCGGATCGGCGATGTCCTCGCCGTCGTCCACAATTTCTGCCTCCACCTCAAACGGAACTTCGATTTCCGTGACTGTGCGCAACGCCGCCGCCATCTCCGCACGGTCGAGCGGCAGCGTGAATGTGAGCACGCCCGGCGCGAAGGTGTTCACCTCAACCGTGATGAGCGGCTGGGGCGCACCACTGAGCCTTCCGACAAACTCTACATAGGCGTTGTCCGGCTCGGGGTTGGTGACCTCAAATCGTTTGCCGCTCTCGAACATTGCATTGAGCGCGGCGGCGATTTCATCCGGTCCGTCTTCGATGCCGAGCAGCTTCGAGATGCGATAGTTCCAGCGCAGGAAGTAGGTGCCGCGAAAGTCCGACGGCAACCGCAGTGCTTGCAGCTCGTTCACGGGCGGTTCCGTCTCGCTGCCGGCACTTCCCTCGCGGATGCGGCGCACGGTCGGCGGCTCCGGCAGCACGCGCTCGTGACCGTCGTTGAACGCGAGCGGGGCCTGAATGAGCCGGCATTCAAACCACCACACTCCGAGTTGCTTGAACTGCCGCGCCCGCACGAATGAAATCGGCCTGAGCTTGTTCGTGTGAACGTAGAGCGGCCACGGCCCTTCGGAATCCGCCCGCGTGGTCTTCACTACCCATGTTCCCGTCACAGGATTCTCCACGGCGTCGATGATGCCCGAACCTTGTGCTGCGGTTTTGAACGTGTCGGCGTTCGCATCGAAGTTGATGTCCTGCGTATCGGTGTCTCCGATCCAAAGCTTGAACGTGCCTCCCGTCGGAGCCGTCAGCACGCGCCCAATACTCGCCCGCAACGTCCTCACCCGAATATCCCGCTCGCGGATGTCGCCGCCCTCACTGCGTTCGTAAGTCCGCAGCGAGCACCGCAACTGATCGCCCAGCACAAAAGGCGAAAGCGTCACGGCTCCGCCATCGCGGGAGACAAGTTTGCGCGTAATCAGGTCGGCATAGAGATCAAGGTCGCTCACGCCGGGCGCGCGATGTCAAAGAAGCGCGCGTTCGACGTCACCGTCTGGATTCAGGTTTGCAGGGAATCAGCCGGCAGGGTTCAGTGCCGACACCTCAACCCATCAAGCAATGACAACGGCACTCGCTCTCGACCTTAAAAAACTCAGTTCCCGCGCGTATCACATCGCCGAATGGGCGGAAGACGTCCTGCGCCGTTACCACTCCGTCATTCCTAAATTGAAAGGTGAAGCAGCGGAGCGATTGCGGGTGCTCTACAATTGGATGTTCGTCCCATCAACGCTGTGGCCGTTCAACGTCCAAGATGTGTTGGGCGATTGCCTTGCTGCGCTTGAGAAGGGAAAACGTCTGAATAACCGGCAGTGCCTCCTCATCGACCTGCTGCCGGAGCCGCCGAACGAAACAATCTGCGCTGCCGTGGCCGAACACGAACTCCACGTTCAGAAAGGGACGTATGAGAACCTCGTTACGACGCAGGCCAAGTTCTCCCAGGTCGAACTTGCTGTCCGTGCCGATCCGCAGCTTCAAAGCCAGTGGGCACGCATCAAAGCCGCATTCGATGTCCAAGCCTACCGCGACTATAAAGGCGTGATCCGCCGCACGATGGGGGCGGAGCGCAATATGCGGCCGTCGTTCTCCGTGAACTTGCGCCGTCGAGAAGACGTTTTTCGTGCAGCGTTCGATGCTTTCTGCCTGCGGTGGAATCTATACGGGATGCAAAACGACGAACCGCTCCTGCTCAAACTCTCCGTCAATATTACACCCCACGGGACGATGATCCTGATCCCCTCCTATTGGTCCTTTGACCCGAGTCGCGACATTCACTGGGACGCCATCGCCAGCCTTCATCGCGCCCGTGTTCCCGGACGCCAAGGCACCGTCCTCGCCGAAGGCCACGCCCATCGGATGAAGCTCGCAAAAAAACTCCGCACGCTCGACGCCGAAGCTCACCGCCTCAAACTCAAAGGCGAAAAGAAACACGCCTTCCTCTGCGCGGGCCTTGGTTGGGTGCCAGAAACGAGCGCGAGACGCATCAGCCGACTGCGGGCGGAATTCAAAAAATAGGACACGCTTTGGGGACATTCACTTCCCTGTATGCTGCGGCAAGGCGAGCTTATGACTTTGAGCGTCATGCTTCAAAAATCCGAACTCGCCGATTCTACAACTTTCCAGCCGACCCAAGACGGACCGCCAACGTGTGGCGAAAGCAAATCTGCTTTCCCCGCCAAAATGGTCTGTGACTTGGCCGAGGGTGGTGCCTTTTCGCACAGGTATGACAGGCCGCATGTTCCGGTGTTGGCTGCTTTTGGAGGAGATCGTTTGCATCAATTCGGAATGGCAGGGGCGTGGGATCTTGAACGTGCCGTTTCGGAAAACTCCGCCGCTCTCTTCCGATCCATTCGGAAGCATTTTCCTGAAGAGAACCTGAAAAAGTGGGACGACCTCACCTTTCGATTCGGTCCTCGGTCCTTTCTCTATGCCGACGAAACTAGGATCGTGGGCTACGCCGAGACGCCGCACGAAGCCGAGCAATTGGTGGCAAAGTTCAACGATACTTACGGCAAGCCTCCCGCTCCGACTGGCGGGTCCTTCTCGCTCATCACGACCGGCAGGGAGATCAGCGTTGAAACAGTCGCCCTTGGGGCCGAAACGATTCTCGGGGATGAAGCGTTGAGCCTCCGCTACGCCAGCGGAAGTCAGGAATGGCATCAAGACTTCACCAAAAATCTCAGCGCTAAAAATCACGGCCTTTCGATCTTTGAAGGAACACCCGGAACCGGCAAGACCTCCTACCTGCGTCACCTGATGGGCGTGTTGAAAGAGTCGCATCGTTTCTATTTCATCCCGCCCGCAACCATTGATGTCCTTTCAAACCCCGAGTTCATCGCCTTCTGGGCGAATCAGCGCCGCCGCCATGCCGACCGCAAATTTGTCGTCATTCTGGAAGATTCCGACGCCGCCCTCATGACTCGCGGTATCGAGAACCGTGAGCAAGTCAGCGCGATCCTGAATCTCTCGGACGGGATGCTCGCTGATTTTCTCCGCCTCCAGATCATCTGCACGATCAACTGCCGCGCCGACGACATCGACCAGGCGCTCCTTCGCCCCGGACGACTGCTCTGCCACCGCGTATTCACTAGGCTCGACTACGCCCAAGCCTCCCGACTTGCTGCGAGCCTCGGCAGGCAATTATCCGTTGTCCGTGACTATTCCCTCGCGGAAGTCTTTGTCGGAAATGGTTCAGAGAAGATTGGTCGTCCGCGCATCGGTTTTGCGGCATGAACCAAAACACTCGACGACGCAGTTCTACGTCTTGCGTTCGGAGGGAATGTTCAGGCATAGCGCCAGTGGGGGTCATTAACCCCTAGAGCTTTCGGAAGCATCGACGAGCGTGCTGAGCATGAAATTGAAGATATTCTCCCCCCGCTCGTGAATCAGAGCGCGCCATTCTTTTGATGACCTCCATTTTTTCCGGTTTTGGGCATGCTCTGCGTAGGAGCCTGCAGTGGAGTATCGGTCATACATCTTTTCTGCCGGGTGAATGTTTCCCAGGGACGAGTTTTCACCCCTAGTCAGCAGCAACAGATTGCCGATGCCGTTGATATAAGAACCGACTTCCTTTTGAACGGCCTCACGCACGGGGCCACGTTCGGATTCAGAAAGAGTCTTTGGAGGCAAATCCTCGTCTTCGACCCATTCCCATTTCCAATTCTGTGGCAGGATGTGTTCTACCGAGATCGTGCCCTTCATGACGTCGCGGATCGCCGCGCGGATCGCCGCGTTTTCCGTCACCTCATATTTGTAGAGGACGTATTTCAGTTTGGGCATCCACCACCACCAAAAGGCATTGTTCAGAATCGTTGGTCTTTGTTCCATCAAGTGCTTGAGCACGAGTGATTGAAGCCCGTCAGTCGCTCCAGAACGAAAGCCATCGGCCAGATAGCGTTGAATCACCCGAGCAATGTTTTCCCTGTCGGCCCGGCATTGTTGAAACAGAGCCGGAAAATTATCCCGCTTTTCGTGATTAAGCCCGTGATACGCCCCGTGAAAATCCCGGCTGAAAAGCAGCTTCTCCCACTGCGCAAGCACCTCGCTGCTTACCCTGCCATCGGCCTTCTCCCGACAGCTTTCCAGGAGGCGGCAAGTGATCAGAAAAAACTGGCAGCTCAGATCGGGCTCCAAAATCAACACGTCGCCCACCAGCGGGTCTTCATCGTCCCATTCGGGGAGGGTGTTGCTGACAATCCGCACGGTCTTCTTGAACTCCTTGGCTAGATTCAGGGCATATTCCACGCCGCTTTCCCGGTCCTTGCCGGTGGTTTTCTTGCGATCCGTGAAATGAAGCATCGTTTCCAGATACGTTACAAGATCTTCGGCTTTGGCGTTATTTGGGGGGGATTTGAACTCCTCCGCCGCCGTACTCTTGTTCCCATCGTCCACTACTCGGAAATGCAGATTCAGCAGATGCTCCATCGTCATCTTTCCGCGGAAGCTGCGTGTGGCGAGTTGCTCCTCCATCCCGTAAATCTCGCCGAACTCTTTCTGGATTTGCTCTACCTTGGACTCGTGCTCCGCCCCGCCGTGATCATAAACAAACTTCATCAGCTTCGCCTTGATGATCTCAAGAATCGAAAGAGGAATGCCACGGGTATTGTGCATTTCAAAGATGCTCACGGCCACTGACTTGCGCCTCGTCAGGTGATGCGAGCAGAGGGACTTCATCACGACCCCGATGTAGCTCATGATTTTCTCCTGCTCCAGCTCTCGCATCTGAAAAGCCTGATGAAAGCGCAGCAAGGCCAGCACCATCCTCCGCTGCGAACGGGTGAATCTGTCTCGCGACAAATCCAAGCCATTCACGATCTTGTCGTCCGCAGGCGGCTTTTTTGCATCGAATGGATCGCTCACGTCCAAGTAACCCTTCAGGTTTCCGGCGATAGTTTTCAGTGCTTCTACATCGTAGCTCACGGTCGAAAATTTCTCAGTCATCCCAAAGGCGGAAGCGTGCGATTCTGCGGGCGCAAGGACACGGCATACCATCAAAAACAGCACGAAGGTAGTCAGGCGTTGCTGTCCATCTACCACCTCCCACGAGCCCTCACTTTTGGCCTGCACGATGAAATGTCCAAAGTAGTAGTCGGTTTTGGCCTCGTATTTTTTGAGGTCTCCGATGAATAGGTCGATCTGCTCCATCTTCCACGCGAAAGCACGTTGGTAGTCAGGCACCCTAATGGGCAAAGCCTCCCCGTTGGGGAAAAAGATGGATTCAAAGGTGGAAGGCTCATCGTTTCTGGCGCGAGCTTCTTCGGTTGCTGTTTCTGATGGCTTCATAAGTAGGAAGATAATCGGATCGAATTGGCAGCTTGAAGTGCCTCTTCACCCCTCCCACTAAAAAACTCCCACAGCCGCACCATCGCGAGTGTATCCAGTCGGCAGTAGGCGAGGAGTTGGCGTTCGAGTTCGGCTTTGCGCTCGGCGCTAGTGCTGGGCTGGATGGCTTCGATGAAGGCTTCCATCGCGGCGGTGCCGTCTTGCACGCCGTCGAGTTGCTCGTAGCTGAGTTCGGGGATTGCGGCGGGGAGGACGGCTTTGATGCTCCAGCTTCCTTGCTGGCTGGGGTGGTAGTAGCGGTTGCGGGCGATGGGGAGCAGGTCCACGATTCTTGCGTTTATCGCCAGCAGCGGGCGGGCTAGGTCGGGGTAGCGCTCGGCCAGTTCGCGGATGCGGGTTTTTTCAAAGGCTGCATTATAGACGAACACCGGGCCGCTTTCGCCGCAGGTGGCGATGAGCGCCTTGGCGAATGGCTCGGATGGGTCTTTGCCGCTGATGTCGAGGAAGGCGGTGTGGGTGAGTGGGCCGGATTCGGTGAGAGTGTGGAGGCTGAATTGGAAGGTGATTTGCTGGTAGGGGCGCGTGCCTTTCCAAATGGGCACAGCAAGCTGGATGCTCTCGAAGTCGAGGAAGTAGGCGGGGAAGCCGTGCGGGGCGAGGTCGGCGGCTGCGCCTGCGGCGTCGAAGAATACCGTCTTGGCCAGCGTGTGTTCTTTGACTCTGGATTGCTTTTCGTTGAGCAGGTCATCCGGCACGCCGCGCAGGTCGTCCACTCCTTGTTCGGCGAGCATTCCCTGCTTCTTGGCGGAGAAGTACGGCAGCCAGTGGAGGGGATTTTCCGGCTGGACGACACCTCGGTTGCAGTAGTTGCAGAACCCGCACTCAAACGGTTCGTAACAGTGCGCGCCGACGGCTTTTTCCGGTTCGCTTGGCTGAGCCGCAATCTTCTGAGCTTCGTCAATCCAGCCTTTGACCTCTTCGGTGCGAGCAAAGGTTTCTGCCGTAAGATCGTTTTCTGTCAGCAGACCCCGGTAGTCTTCCTCGCCGGGATAAATCCACGAACTGTCGATGTGTGCCAACGCGACAGATTTCAACTTCACCCCGGCCGACCGCGCCACGAAAGCCTGAACGGCAATATCATCCCAATGATAGTGCTTAACGCTGGTGGATGATTTGACCTCGACCATCCTCCACACGAGTTGCCCATTCTCGAACTCGGGGAGCATCACATCCGCAAAAGCCAGAGCACCGTCCGCCTTGAAGCCGGCTTCAAAAACAGGCCGCTGGGAATCGGTCAGCAGCTCCGTAGTGCGCGTAAAGGCAGCGTCGAAGCCCTCAGTGTTCACATCAATCACTGCTCCAGTCCCCTCTGCATCATAGAGGCGCTTCGCAATGTCACCCACCTGGTATCCCGTCTGAAACCGGGCCTGAGTGTCGGTCGAATCCTCCCGCAAATCCGGCCGATGGACCTCTAGCCAGAGGCGTTTCGGGCATTGGCGAAATGCCATGAGTTTGGATTTTGAGAAATGGCGCATGATCTTCGCGGAGGTTTTATCAGTTGATCACAAATTACGCACTCTGTCCTATCCCCGGAAATCCCTCACGCCAAATAAATGTCCACAGGTCGAGGATGTGGATGTTCCCCCGGTGCGCCATCACGAGATTCAAGTTTATTACGGTATTTGTTGCGTTCATTGAGTGCCCACAGCTTCCCTCCTAAGTCGCTCAATTCCGAGGGAAGCGATTGGGGACATTCAGTGTCCATGATTTTGTGCAGCCCCATCCTCGTCAGCGCCAAATCGCACGGTTAATTACGGTGTCTGCTGGGGGAAGCGGCTCAACCTGTAGATCGAAGAAGAATGGATCGAATGCCTGCCGCTTGTGGGGAAACGGTGGATTGAGCGGCGGTGCCTCGGCGCGGTTCTGCGCCTTGTCTGTCTCGCGCTCTCGACGGTTGGTTTTCGGATCGAGTGACATGACTACGTGCTCCAGAACATGCCGCTCGCGTCGGCTTGGTTGAGGAATGCTTCGGCCTCGGCGTATTGGTCGTTCACGAAGCTCAGTAGCGCGTCATTGATGCGGTCGCCGATGCCGCCAGCGAGGCCGGTGTGGAGTCGGAGCGGTGGGCTTGGGGCGCGCGGCGGGATGAGGCGTGAGGCGTGTTGCAGGTTCCAGAAAACGAAGTGCTGCGGGTATGGCGTCCATGATTCGTCAGGCTTGGCGTCTGTGGCTGCATCCGGCGGCGAGACGATCCAGATGGTCGCGAGTTTGAGTTCGTCGAGCTGCGCGTCTCCGGCGTTGAGCAGCGTGCCATACATCTGCGGGAGGCTTTGCTGCGGCGGCGGGACATACTTCGGCACGGCCCTCAGTTTGGCGCGTCCGCCCGTTGTGCGGAGGGCGTCGTTGAGGAAGACGGTGGATATGGTTTCCGTTTGCGCATCGAGGAGCGGGTCGTGGACGTCGATTTGCAGCCGCGTGCCGAGGCGGGCTTTTGCGAGCACCACGTCCATCGCGCGAATCTCTCTCGTTCGCGTTGCATCGAATTCGCCTTCCATCGCGCCGGGCTTGCTGATGTCGCCGCCTTTTGCCGCTGCCTTCACTCCGAGTTTCTCAAAATACTTGGGATAGCCCTCGGCGGGTGCGGCGATGATTTGCCCGGAGAGTGTCGCACTCACGTTCGCGGGCTGGAGCGGATTGCGCCAGCCGTCGAGGATGAGATATGGCTGAGGTTCATTCGTCAGCGAGACATCGCGCTCGCTAGGAGCATTATCCTCGGGCGGCGTCCCGTCGGGCCAATCGGCGGGCATCGGGATGTGGGCGTCGCGGCCATTGACGAATCCGGGCCGGATGAATGCGCGCCATTCTCCAGTGCCGTCGTCCTTCCATTCCCAGCGTGCGTTGATGAACCACGGATGCCGCCAAAACGAGTGGGTATCGCCGGACACAATCACGCCGCGCGGGTGCTCCTTCGTGTCGGCACGAACGCCGCGCATCGGACGCGCACGCTTCACTTGGGCGACGAGCTTGTTCCATGCGTCGGCGGCGATCATTGCCAGAAGAAGTGCCTCGTGGCCGTCTTGCGGTCAGGACTGAGTGCAGCGCGATGTTGCAGGTCGAAGAACGTGATTTGGTAGAGGTCGAGCTTTCCGCCCTTCCGCTGGCGCAGCATCGCCAGCGGATAACGCGCACGCCGGCCCGGAAGTGCGACGGCACCGCCGCTCCCGCCGTGTGAATCGCTCGCTTCGCCGTCGTCCGTGTTCGGATCGGCGACCTGCACGACTTCGACTTTCTCGACCGACCAGTCTTGCTCGCGGCACGTCACCTCGACGCAAATGAAGCCGCGCCCTTCGGCATCGAGCATCGGCTTGCCGAATTTGAGTAATGGCGGCGGCATGCGCTCGGTGCCTGCGAGCAGCACCGAGTTGATCTTTGCTTCCACACGGTTCACGGTTCCGGGTCGGATGCTCGCGGCTTGCGTTCCCACGAGCGAGACTTGGAGCGGATGCGCAAAGTTTGCGCCGTCGCCGTCGAACGTGATGATGGTTCCGTCCGGCATTTCGCGAAGCCTCACGCCATCGCCCGCGATGATGCGGCACGCGCGCACCGCCGCGCAGAGCTGATTCCAAAGCGTCGCGGTGATGGTCTGCCCGCGCTTTACGAAAGGCGGCTCTGTCATTCGCTGCCGCCCTCCAGTTGCGCCTGCCCATACACGTCGCGCAGCCAACCGTTCGGACCGGAGAGCATGTATTCCTCCGTGATTTCGACGGCGTTGCCTTTGCGTTTGAGCTTCGGCGCGAGCTTGAGCCAATTCCGCTTCTTTGCAGCGCCGGGAATCTTGAACTGCTCGATGCCTGGCGGCTTTTCCACCACCGTCCCGATGCCGCGCAGGAGGCCCGATGGAATAGTGCGCGCCGCGTAGGTCTTGCGAAATACCGCACCGACCACGAGCCAGTTATCCACGCCAAACATCGGGTTTTTCTTCGCCTTCTTTCCGCTGCCGCTCAGCGCCGTTTGCTCGCCGCTCGTCTCGGGCAGCGTCTCGGCGAATTGCTCCTTCGCTGCGTCCCACGCATACCGCGTCTTGAGCGTGTCGAAGAAGGGATGTGTTTGGATCGGGTCTTCGGCCATCGAGGTATCCAGCTCGAAGGTCACTTGATCTTCGTCCTTCGCGTCGTCGCTCATTCCTTCAAAATGCAGCGTCACTTTGAACCCGCCGTCGTCCTCCTGTGTGAAGGAGCGTGAGCGATATGGTATGCCGATACCGAGATTCGGCAGCACGCTCAGTGCTTCGGCGAGTGTCTCGACAAACATCGGCACTTCGATGGTCGCGACGCCCGTTTCGGAAATACCGCCGCTGATGCCGGTCGTTGGAAGTGGTGTGCTGCTCATGGGTTCATGTGAAGACGGGACTGAGCGTCGTGGTGCTCGCGGTGGGTTTGTTTTCGATAGCGCGTTTCACGTCGCGGAGCAGTCCGGTTTGCGTGGTCAGCTCGCGCGTTTGCCGCTGCTGTTCGCGGAGCATCGGGTCGCCGTTGCTGTAAGCGGCACCACCGCCGCCGATGCGCTGGATCGCCGACACGGCGCTCTTCACGGTCTTCTGCGGTTTGTCCGTCTCCTCATCGTCGAGATTGAGCTGCGGGCCGGTGGGCTGCTTCGGCTCCACGTCCTCGCGCGCCTGCTCCGAGACTTTCTGCACGCGGTCCATCACCCCTCCGACGCTGGCATCAAGCTGCGCCTGCCACTCGGTTGTATCAATGAGCCCGCTCCCCTTTGTGAATCCATCGGAGAGCGCCGTGCCGATATTATTGAACGTCTCGCGCATCCGAGTTCCCGCCTTGTCGAACGCGGGCGCAAGCACGTCTGCGCTCGCTTGCTTGTTCGCGTCACTGGCCGCTCGCACGCCACCGGCCCACGACTGCACTTCCTTCGAGCCCTGTCCGATTTCATCGCCGATGAGCGGGATGCCGGACAGCCAATCGAGGAGCTTCGCGATGCCATCGAGCAAGAACGCGATGAAGCCCTGCGCGATGCTCATGATTGCCCTGCCCATGCCGATCCAGAAGTCCGACGTGGTCACGATTTGGAAGAGCGTGATGGCGCTTTTCACCGCCTCGACGAGCGCCTGCCAAAGCGCCTGCGCCACCGCCATGAGCGTTCCCGCGAGAAAGTTCACCGCATTCGCAAAGGCGATCTTTGCCGATGAAAAGAGGATGTCGCCCACCTTCCCATCCGCGAACGCCTGCACGATGAACGCCACCGCTTCGCCAGCCTTCTGTCCCCAGCTCGCGAGGTCCGCGGATGCGAACTTATCGAGGAGTGGCTTGAGCACCGGCGCGACCTTGTCGGCCAGCCCCACCCAAAACCCGCGCACCTTCGTCCCCGTGAGCGCCAGCTTGTCGCCGACATCATCAAATAGCGCTGCATCGCGAGCCAAGAGCTGCGCTTGCGAGCCCACCTGACTGGCCGCATCGCCAAAGCCATCCGACGAAAACAGCGAGAGCAACTCCGCACCGCTGCGACCAAAAACCTCCATCGAAGCCGCCGCCTTTTGCGACGGGTCTTGCACCGCATTGATCGCCGTGCCGAGCGCCCGGAACTGTTCCGCAGGCGTCTTGCGTTTCAGTTCTTCGAGATTGATGCCGAGCTTCTTAATTGAGTCGTCCGCCGAACCGCCCTGAAGTGTCTTCGCCATCTTACCAAACACCGGCCCGATGTCCTCCGCCGCTTTGCCCGCATTGGCAAACTCCTGCTGCAACACAACCAAATCACCCACCGCGACGCCGGTATTGGCCGAGAGATCATTGAGCTGCCCGCCGACATCGAGCGCCTGCTTAAAGCGGTCGAACCCCGCCGTCACCACACCCGCCACCGCGCGCACCGCCAAAAACGCCACCGCAAACTTCGCGATGCGCGATTGCAGCGCCAGCATCTTGCCATTGATGCGCGCCAACGCGCCGCTCAGGCGGCTGTCATCGGCATCAAATACGGCGGTGGCTTTGGGCATGCTCGCTGTCCGGCGTCAACGCGTGTCCCGAAAAGCTCTGCAACCGTCTTGCCAGGTGGAATCAGTCGGATTTTTGTGGTTTGCAGACCGGATTGAACGCCGGCGAGGACTTCTCGTCCAGATTGACCGATCAATCCCGAGTCCGATCGGTCTGCCTCCGCGATGACCACATCCCAGCGACCGCGTAATGCCCTCGGAAGTATATGGGTGTGTTTCGGTAAATTCCAGCGTCCAGACGCGAAGTCCGTGATGACGAAGATTTTGAGAAATTCGTGGATGGCGTATATATGACGGACATGATATCCGAGCGTTGAGAGTTCGAGCGGCGAAAAATCGGGCGTGTGTCCGATGAGGAGAACTGAGTGCTGGCGGCACGGATTTATTGTGGTTGGCTTTTTCATAATTTTTTTCTTGATACGCACGGCGATCAGCCACGGAAAGCGGACGTATATCCGCTCATATCCCGAACAACCCATCGCGGTGATTATGCCAACCCTGATCGCGTAAGCGCGCGCTTCAGAAGAAACTCCGCCCGGCGCTGCATCTTCTTTCCCTGAATGTTGATAGCCGACTGGATGCGGCGGTCGTAGCTCTCGACGTTGGTGACGTATTTCACGGCGTTCGTGAGGATGATGCGGAAGACGCGGAATGTGTTGATGACTGCCGCTGAGCTGCGCTTCGTGCCGTGACGGGCGACCCACGCGGGGAGTTTCACGCCGAGCTTTTGTGCGCCTGCGTTCCAACCGGCGGCGAGTTCCCCGACGCGCTTGAGTAGGTCGCGTTTGAGGGCGCGTAGTGCGGATGCGTCCACTGGATACGGGTGCTGCAAGTTGCGTGGGTTCATGCGTCCGGTTTGCGGGTCGCGCAGGCGTTTGTGGATCGCTGCGGGGTCGGCCAGTTTCACACCTTTGCGCTGGGCCGCAGCGACCATCACCCGCGCGAGGTCGGCGATGATGGCACCTTCACCGGCCTTCTTCGCTGCGCTGCCGCGTTTACCTTTCGATGCCGGTGGTGTGAGGGCGACGACTTCTTTCACGAAGCCGCGTGCGGCTTCCTCGGCGAGTTCGCGCCGCGACTTCTTGGCGTGTGGGGCGAGCGCTTTGATGCCGCGCTGGATAGGACGAAGATCAAAACGAAGTCGTGCGTTCATTGGGCATCCAGTTTGTCAGCAAGGTTTCGAGTTGATGGGTGGCGGGTGGCGCTGCGGGCACCGTCCAGACATCGTGCGCTCGGAGCGCGCAGTGCTGGTATTGCAGGAGTCGCGCGAGAGGCAGTTCCCAAAAGATGAAGTGCTCTGGCCATCCGGTTTCTCGCGCCAGTGTGAAGACGAAACTCGCCGTCCACACTGGCTCGATCAGTTTGGGGGCGCGGTGGGTTCCTTCTTCCCGCTCGGGCGCGAGAGCACTTCGATTTGGGCTGCTTCGATTGCGGTGAGATTGCTTTCGAGCTGCTGCATCGCAGCGAACATCGCGGTCACGGGTAGGTCCAACTCGAAGGGCAGGAGGTATTCGTCCTCGAACGCTTGGCGATCTTCGCGTGCGAGCTTCACCGCTTTCTTCACCACGTCGAGCGGCTGCGATTGGATGAAAAGGAACGTGGTGAGTTGGCGCTGCTTGTCGTCGGCGGAGAGCGCTTCGACCGCGTCCTTGCCGCCGCCGACCACCATCGTCAGTCCGAGCGCCCGGCAGATGGTGAGCGTGCCTGCGGAGAACGGTCGCAGTGTGATGCCGCCAGCCTCGGCTGCAGGCGCGATGAATGTGTCGAGATTGGTTTGCGTGCGTTCGTCCGTGGTCATTTTTCGAGAGCGGTGAGGAGTTCCTTGCGGCGTTCCGCCGTGGCATCGAAAGGCACGAGCGCGAACCGTTGACCTTTGCGAATGAGTGCGACGGGAGCCAGCCGCGCGATTTCCGCCGCGAGCAGGCCCGCATTGCGAAAGGCGGTCGTGATGTAGGCGAATGGATGCTCGGCGTTCTGCGTCGTCCATACCGGATCGTGCCACGCCTCGATGAGCTTTCGCGCGTCATGCTGTCCGCAGAGGCTTTTGGCTTTGAGCGTCCACGTTACGAGTCGGCGCTCTGCTCCTTCCACCAGCTCGCGGGTTTCGAGATACGGACAGTCGTCATCGAGCGGGATGCCGATAGCGGTGAGCGCGGCTACGAGCCGCAGGAGATTGAGCGCGTCCACGTTGGTTTTCACCTCGGTGCGTAGGATGCAGAGTTGGTCGCCTTTTCGCATAAAATCAGTTCACGGCCTCCGCCGTTGGGTAGTGTTTGAAGCTGTATTCCCAGCCATCGAAATCTTCGTTGTTCTCGTTGTGCTTCACGTTCGTGATGACCGTGACGCCGCCGTTGGGCAGGCCGCTCACGCCGGGATCGCCGACGCCGGGCACGACGGCCAGTGCGCCGTGACCTTTCACCGAGCCTTCGGTCATGCTGCGATACGGCTTCACGCGGGCGATCTCGCCGTTGCTGCCGGGCAGCTCTTTGATTTGCACGCTGTCGTCGGTTTCCACCGAGTCAATGAGCGTGCCTTGATGGCGGCTGATGCCGAATTTTACGTCGTTTGCGGGCATACTGGCGCAGTGGTGTCAACGATCACGCCGGGCCGAAACCGAAGCGATACTTGAGGTTCGTGCTGAAACGAGCCTCGCCCGCCGTGGGCTCCGAGCCGAGCGGCGCGTAGCCGTAGATGTGCAGCAGCCCTGTGGCATTGATCGCCGCAATGACTCCGGCCCGGTTCGCTAGCGCCGCGCGCACCGCCTCCACGCGCTCAGCATGCGCCGCCGCGGTCGTGTCGTGCGCCTCGCTTTCAATGATGACTCCGACCTCGCCGCGAAAGGCTGTGTCGGAGCCAGCGAGCGGTGCGGATGTGGTGCTCACCGTGAGTGCAGGCAGTTTGTGATCCGCATTGTCCTGACCGGTGTAGCCGTGGAGCGCCGCGAGTGCGGGCACGGCCTTCAAATGCGCGAGCAAGAGTTCATCGAGCGTGTGATCAAGCATGGCGTTTAGTCCTCCGGCTCGACGACGAGCACGATCATCGGAAACTGCGGGTGGTCGGTGACGCGCGTGATGCGGTAGGTCGCGCCTTGGAACGCCAGCATTTCGCCGAGCTTTGGCCGATCTGTGCCCAGCGCCGAGCGCAGCACCTTCATCGTGCAATCGCCCTTCGCATCGAATCCGCCAAGGCCGAGGTCTTGGCTCAGCGGGTTCTCAGAAACGAGCGCATGGAGCGTTCCTCCCTTCCAAACAATTTCCTCGCCAGTGGCGGCGAGAACTTCAGCGAGCGCGGCGGCTTTTTCATCGTGGAGCGACATGCCCTCGCCTCAGTGTCAAAGCCTCGCTACACGCTGGGCATGATGAAGGCCGAGACACTGCATTCCATGCTCGCACCACTTGCCGCGCAGCAAGTGTGCGTCGGCACGTCCTCGTGGAAGTATCCCGGTTGGTGCGGGCAGATCTATGATGAGCAGCGTTACCAATCTGCGGACAACAATCGCGTCGACGCGCCAATGCCGAAAACTCACGCGTCACACCTCCGCTACTCCCCATCCTTTTTACGCGCTGATTTCCTTGATTGCTTTGCCGTGGTCGATCTCGAGCCGCTTGCGGCCGGGGACTTCGAGTTTGCGGGAGTCTAGGCCGAGCTGTTGCAGGATGGTCGCGTGAATGTCGGTGACGTAGTGCCGGTTTTCCACTGCGTGAAATCCGATCTCGTCCGTTGCGCCATGCGTGATTCCTCCGCGGATGCCGCCGCCCGCCATCCACACGCTGAATCCGTAAATGTGATGATCCCTGCCGTCGCCGCCCTGCGAGCCCGGCGTGCGGCCAAACTCCGTGGCAAAAACCACGATCGTCTCATCTAGCATTCCGCGCCGCGCCAGATCCTCCAGCAGCGCCCCGGTCGGTTGATCCACAGCCAGCGCGTGTTTCGTGTGATTCGCCTTTAGCCCGCCGTGCGCATCCCACGCGCCCGCGCCGCCGCCGCCGTGCTGGATTTGCACAAAGCGCACACCGCGCTCTACGAGCCGACGCGCTGTAAGAAGCTGCCCGCCAAATTCCCGTGTCGCGTCCTTGTCCATACCGTAGAGCGATTTCGTCTCGGCGCTCTCTTTGGAAAAATCCAGCGCCTCCGGCACCGAGCGCTGCATGCGCCATGCGAGTTCATACGACGCCACCCGCGCGGCGAGCGCCGGGTCGTCGGGATACGCGATGCCGCGCGCCGCATTCAGCTCGCGCAAAAGATTCGCGCCGATGTCCCGCGAGGCGTCGCTTTCCGCACGCGCCGACTTTGCAAAATCCAGCGGGTTTGCCGCATCGATCCGCAGCGGCACCGCATCATGCGCGGGGCCGAGGTAATGCCCGTCGCGCTTGTTCCAATACTCGCGCGTCCCCATCGAGATGAAGCTCGGCAGATTCTCGTTCAGACTGCCGAGCCCGTAATGAACCCAAGCGCCGAGCGTCGGGAACTCGCCATCGAGCATATTCCGGCCGGTGTGAAACTGCGTCTGCGCGCCGTGGTTGCTGTCGGTCGTAAACATCGAGCGCACCACGGCGATGCGGTCCACATTGCGCGCGATATTTGGAAACCAATCGCTCACTTCGATGCCGCTCTGCCCGTGTTTCCTAAACCCAACCTGAAGCGGATAAAGCGTGTTGCGCTGATTCCCGTTTGCATCCGGCACTACAAGCCGCTCCAGCGCGAGCTTCGCGGGATTCTGCACCTCCGCATACGGCGTCTGCGCAATCGTCTTCCCCGCATACTTATTCAGCTCCGGCTTCGGATCAAAACTCTCCATATGACTCACCCCGCCATTCATGAAGAGCCAGATCACGCTCTTCGCCTTCGGCGCAAAATGCGGGACGCCATTCGGAAGAGCATGCCCCGCCGTAGCCTCGCGATGCAGTATCGAAGCAAGCGCCAACCCCGAAAGGCTCATGTCGGAAAGGAATTTACGGCGGGTGATCATGTTTAGCGCAGAGTGACGAAATCGTTGTGGTTTAAAAGGGCGCGGATGAATTGCACGCGGGCGGTGGTGTCGTTTGCGCCGGGCACGGCGCGCCAGGCGGCGAGGGCTCGGGTGGTGGCGGCGAGTTCGGTGTCGCTGGGTGCGATGGCGAGCAGTTGCATCCACGCTGCGCGGATGAAGGCGGGCTCTTCGGGCGTTGCTGTTGTGAGGCGGACGGCGATTGTTTCAGCGGCGGCGTGGACGAGCGCGCTGTTGCTCATGGCGAGCGCTTGCTGCGGGACGATGCTTTCGTCGCGGCGGTAGCAGTCCTTCACATCGGCGGCGTCGAACGTGGAGAGAAAGCGGTTCTTTTCAATGTTGGAGTGGAAGAAGTAGAGGCTGCGGCGCTTCGAGTTTTCCTGCGCGGCGGCGGGGATGGACGGGCCGCCGCGTGTGGTGTCGAGCTCGCCGGAGAGTGAGAGCAGTGAATCGCGCACGACTTCGGATTCGATGCGCTGCGGAAGGCGACGCCACAGATGGCGGTTGTCGGGATCGCGCGCGGCGCTCGCTTCGGCACCGGCGAGCGACGAGGACATGCGATATGCTGCGGAGGTGACGATGAGCCGGTGGATGCGGCGCATGTCCCAGCCGCTCTCGACGAGTTCCGATGCGAGCCAGTCGAGCAACTCCGGATGCGTCGGCGGCGCGCCCTTTCGGCCAAAATCGAACATCGTCGCGACAAGCGGCTGGCCCATGTGGCGCGTCCAGATGTGGTTCACAGCGACGCGGGCAGCGAGAGGATTGCGGGCATCGGTGATCCACGCGGCGAGCGCGCTGCGGCGTCCGGTGCTGGTCTGCGGAAAAGCGATGCCGGGATCGTCTTTCGTGGAGTCCTTGAATCGCGTCGGGGTCCACTGCGCGCCGGCGAGAGGTGTGAAACTCGCGTCCGGTTTCAGTGGCTCGGTCAGGAGCTTTTCCGCCTTCTTTGCTTTCTCCGCATCGGATGCCTTCTGCCGTAGTTCGAGCACGGCGACCTTTTGCTCCGAGCGAATCGCGACATCGCGCTTCTCCCTGGCATCGGCTGCACTGTCCCACGCGGCCCGCATCGCTTCCGCACGCTTGATGACGCTGTCGAGCCGAGCCGCTGCAATTTCGAGAGCGGCTTCCGCATCGGTCGCTGCCGTGTCTGCTTTAGTGCTCGGCTCGACGAGCTGTGTGGCGGCGGCGAGCGGAGCGATGGTGATTTCGTGAAACGAAACCAACGCGTCGAATGTCGTGAACTGCACTGAGCCCTCACGGCGTGTGAGCGGCGAACGCCAGGCGAGCGTGGTGCCTCCGTTCAGCGATGCATTTACGAGGGTATCGCGGACTCGCAGCCGCAGGGTGTGCTCGCGATTCAATTCCGCTTTTTCTGCGCGGAGACCGTCGGATGGATAATGATCTTTCCCGTCGCGACGGAACGCTGCTTGCAGCTTCGGCCCGGGCGCATGACCGCTCGCGTAAATAAAAACCTCGGTATCATTCGAATCGCCCGGCTTTGTCGGATCGGGACGCGTCGAATCAAATGCGATGCCGACGCTCCGATACGTGCTGCCGCCGTGGATCGTAAAGCGAAGTGTCGCATCGAAGTCGCGAGGCGGCTTTTCGAGCAACCGCAATGCGGAGGATTCCTGGCCGTCGCGCTTTTGAAGCAATACTCCCGGTTTCAGTTCCCACTCCGGGCCAAACAGCTTCCAGCGCTTTTCGTCGAGCGATGTGAACTTCTCAATGAACGTCGCCGACGTGCCCGGCGCGGGCTTCGTATCCTTCGGCGGCGCCGGAACCACGGCCTTCTTTGCCTGCGCAGCTTTATCTTCCGCTTCTGCGAGTTTCTCGCGCGCGTCGGCGATGTGGGATTCAAGCACCCACGCTTGACGCTCGGGTTGCGCCGCTTGAACCGGGAGCGCCACGCTGCGGATTGCGAGTTCGCCTCGCGCCAGCAACGCCGGCACTCCGGGAGCAATGGGCGCGGATTTATCCGGCTTGCTCTCATCACCGCGGACGTAGCGGAAGGTCGGCTCGGCGGGCAGGCCGTCGAACACGCGCGGCACGCCGTCCTTTGCAAAATCCGTCTCGCCCGGAACGGCATCGAGACGCACGTGGAGCGGCTCGAAAAATGCCCGCATCCGATAGAAGTCGGCCTGCGAAATCGGGTCGTATTTGTGGTCGTGACACTTCGCGCAATTCATCGTGAGCCCGAGCAGCCCCTTGCTCACATGCTCCACGGTTTCCTCCATCCACGGGTTGCGGTTGAAGAGGAAGAAATTGCGCGCGAGAAATCCGGTCGCGCGCAGCTTCTGCGGGTCGGCGGGATATAGCTCATCGGCGGCGAGCATTTGCCGTAGTATCTCGTCGTAGGGCACGTTGGCATTGAGCGACTCAACGATCCAATCGCGCCAGTGCCACATGTGTTTCTGGCTGTTGCGGAGCTGATCGCCAAGGCCCCACCAATCGCTGTAGCGCCACACATCCATCCAATGCCGCGCCCAGCGTTCGCCGTGGCGCGGGTCAGCGAGCAGCCGGTTCACCGCCGCGTGATACCATATTTCCGAACCATCGTTATCCACTGCCGCCATCTCCTGCTCGCCCGGTGGAAGCCCCACGAGGTCCAGCCACAATCGTCGCACGAGCACTTCGCGCGGAACTTCCGCGGCGGGCGTGAGGCCGTGTCTCTCGTGCTGCTTTGAAATGAACGCATCGATCGGATTGCGCACCCACGCAGCATTCGCGGCTGTCGGAACCACCGGTCTTTTCCTCGGACGGAATGCCCAATGTTCACGCGCATCCTGCTCGGGCTTTTCGTCGGCGGGCGCGTGCGCTCCGGCAGCGATCCAGTCGCGAAGGAGCTTCACCTGCGCCGCGGAAAACGGCTCGCCCTCATGCTCCGGCGGCATCCGCTCGTCCAGTTCGGTAGTCGTGATGCGCTCGAGCATTACGCTTTTTGCCGCATCGCCGACGCTGAATGCAGCGCCGGAGTCGCCGCCCGTTTTCATCAGGGGGACTGTATCGAGACGCAGCCCGCCCTTTTGCTTCAGCGCGCCATGACACGAGTAGCATCGCTCTTGCAAGAGCGGCTTGATGTCCCGCATGTAGTCCATTTCACCCCGCGCAATTCCCGCCGCGAGTGCCGCGACGATGCCGGCCTTCAAGACAAACGAATGGAATTTCATGTTAGTGAGTGGAAAGTGGCGGATTCCGCCCGAGCTATCCATACAACCGGAACGCTCGTTCACATCTTTGGGGGCATTTTGATGAGTGGTCAGCCTGTTGCCCGCCCGCAGAAACAAGCGCCGCTTGAACTGTGAGCGGCAGTTCAAGCAGAGGGAGAAGAGAAAGCCCCACTGCCGTTTCCAGCAGCGGGGCTTGCAACCTCCGAATGATGTTCCGCGCCTTACGGCTTCACGATGCGCTTGAGCCCTTCGCCGATGGCCTTTTTGAATCCGTAGAGGCACTCGACGGTGACGAAGATTCGGTTGCTGCTTGTTTCGGTGTAGCGCAGGTAGCCGAACGTCAGGCCGGTGTCGGGGTCGGTGACGGCTCCGGCTTCGTCGTAGTCGGCGACGGGCATGAGGTAGCGCATCGCCACGGCGAGGCAGCTCGGGTGAGCGGCGAAGCCGACGAGCTTTTCATTGTTCTCGGGGAGGATGCTCGTCTCATACACGTCGAAGCCTGCGAGGCGGCGGATGATGCCTTCCACGACGCCGGGTTGCGCGATGGGCGGCATGAAGCTCTTCGCCACGATGTCGTCGCCGAGGAGGTTCGTGAAGTAGGCTCCATCGAGCACGAGTGCGCGGTCGCTCACGGGCATTTTTCCAATGGCGCACTTCTCGCGGATGCCGAGGACTTTCTTGTAGTCGAAAGACGCTGGGGCGAGTGCGGCGATGGCGGGGTCGCCGTAGTGGGCCTGCGTGATTTCGCTGAAAATGTCCTGCAACACGTCCTGCGCAAGTTGCTTCACGGCGCTGGAGACGAGCGTTTCGAGGACGTTGAGTGCAGTCTCGGCGGCTTCGCGTGCGGTGACGTGGACCGTCTTGAATTTGTGCCGGTTGAGCTGCACGGGCACGACATCAATGGTGCCGTCCGCGCCTGTGGTGTAGCTGCCTGCGAAGTCGCTCGCGGCAGACGGTGCGCCGACGACGGGCACCCGGACGGTATCGAGTTTGTCCGCCGGGTCGGGCGAAAAGTTCGTGGAAAAAGCGCGCATCGGCAGGAGCGTCGCCATGAATGGCTGAAGCGCGGCTTGTGCGACTTTGATGTCTTTGACGTTGGTGAGTGTGTTGGGCATGGCAGTGGTATTTTAGTGTGCGTTGAGAATGAGCGTGCGCTGTTCGCTGGTGAGGCTGCGCCAGAAAGTGGTCTGTTCCTTCGGGTCGGTGATCGCCTTGAAGCGGACGATGAGATCGTTCGCTTTCGCGTCGCCGCGAGGCGTGACCGGGAGCGGCTGCGGGCTGGCTGCGCCGTAGCGTTCGGCGGCGATGCGCTCGGCGGATTTCGCGCTCGCTTTGAGCGCTTCGACTTCCTTGCCTAGTGCGGCGAGTTGCTCCTTTGCCGCATCGAGTTCCTTCACGGATTCGCCGGTCGTTTTGAGCGATTCTTTCGCCGTCGCAAGGTCGTGGGAAAGCTGATCGCGTTGGTCGGTGAGTTCGCTGGCTGCGAACGTGAGCGTTTCCTTTTCCTTGGTGAGCGCGGCGATTTCCTGGCGGAAACGTTCGTGCTGATGGCCCGCTTCGGTGAGGAGCGATGTGCTGGCTGCGGCGTCGCTATCGAGCGTCTTGATGCGTGTGAGGGCTTCTTCGAGTTGTTCGTCGATGGTTTTCATTGGTGCCTGAAATGGGCTGTCAACTCACCGCGCCCTTTACGTGCCGCTCGCGGAGCTTCAGCAACGCGGTGGCGCGGTCCTGCACGACGCCGGAGGTCAACGAGTTGTAGGACGCCTTCCGGCCCGAGAAGCACTGGCCCTCCATCACGTCGGGAGTGATGCGGCGGCCCCGCGTGAGCACGGCTGATTTGAAGTCTGCGTAGATTTCATCAATGTCTGCTTGGAGCCACGCGCGCTGCTCATCTGTGAGCGAGATGCCGGGCACGCCGACGCTCTTGTATTTGCCCGCTGCGAACAGCTCCACTTTCACGCCCGCTTGCTCGAACGCCTTGGATTCATCGAGCATCGGGAGCAGCACGCCGATGGAGCCAACGCGGGCGCTCGGCGTGGCGAAGATGGCGTCGGACTGCGAAGCGATCCAGTAGGCGGCGCTGCACATTTGGCCATCGGTGAAGGCGTAAGTGTATTTGGCCTTCGACACGTCGGCGACGAGCGCGGCGAGTTCTGGCGTTCCGTTCACCGTTCCGCCGGGCGAATCCACATCAAGGAAGACGGCCTGCACATCCGTGCGATCACGAGCCGCGATGAGCGCCGCCTCGATGTCTTCCATATCCGTCGCGCCAAGCAGCAGTCGGGAGAAAAAGTCGGGTCGCTTCATCAGCGCACCGTGAATGGTTACGATGCCCACGCCGCGTTCGACGGTGAGGAGCGCGGGCGGCGAAGGTGGCTGCGGCGGCTCGGTGAAAAGTCCGAGATTGCCAGCGGCCCGGCACATAGCTGCGTGTGCCTCCGGCGTAATGAGCCAAGGCTGATAATGGATGGCGTGAAGAAGTGGCGTCACGCCAAGCGCGGCCTGTCAAAAGCGATGTTCGTGTCGGCACGAACTATCCGGGCTGCCGAGAATTCCCATCGGCAGGCGGTTCTTCGGGTTCGCCCACGGCTGGAGTCGCCGCGATGCCGCCGCCTGGGCGGTAGAGCATCTCAAGCGGCACCTTGTATTTCTCAGCAAGGTCCAGCAGCGCGCGTGCGTTCTGTGCGCGAATCTCCATCTCTTCATTGAAGTCCATCCCCTGCTCCGCAAAATGCGAATGGAGCGTCTTGATTCCCATCTCCACATCGGACCGGTTCTGCTGCGACTCGCGCCCCGCATCCACGGTGATGCGGCGTGGCGTGGTGAACGCGACCTTCGTCCAGTTCTCGACCTCGGCGAGCTGGCGCGTGGCGATGGCGTCGCCGATGATGAAGCACCACACGGGTTTCAAAAACCGCTCGATGAGGATGAGCTGGCGATAGGAAAAACGCCGGTCCGCTTTCGCTACGACGAGCCGCACACCCGCGCCTCCGACCTTGCTCGAATCCGCCGCAAACTCGAACGGGATGTGGCCGAGCGCGGAGTCCCGCCGCAGATGCTCCAGAAAGCCGGTGAATGTCGGGCTGGGCCGGTTGGGCTGAAAGCTGTCGAGCGACTCACCGGGTTTGAGCGCCACGAGTTTTCCACCGACGATTCGTTGCAAAGCACCGGGCTCGCTGACCTCGCCTTGCGCGTTCCGATTGCCGATCGAAAAGTCGCCGTCTTCGTCGAGTTCGCCGCGCTCTGTTTTGAGCACACGGGCAACGTCGCAGTTGTCTTTCACCGCGTGCTTCTCGAGCGCGAGGAGTTCCATTTCATCGAGCAGATGGTTAATGGAGTGCTGCAACGTCGGCGCGTTTCGCACCGCGCTGGCGCTCTCCGGCTCATAAATGTGGATCATCAAATGCGCTGGGATGTCGCGGAAGCCGCCGTCATCGAGCAGCACGCGATAGAACGCGGGAGCGCCGTAAGCATCGAAGCCGATCCCGTCTTCGGTATCGTTCTGATCGGCGTCGCCGATGCGGTGGGATTCGATGAGTTGCAGACGGGGCGAACCATCCGCATTGCGCGTTTTGTGGATGAAGTATTCGCCGTCCACATCCATGCCCCGGCATACGAGCGCCTGACATTCCGCAAAGCAAAACCGGCGGGTGATTTCGCATCGGGCGGCCCAGCGCGCGAAGTAATCTTCCGCCGCTTTGTTCCAGTCGGCATTGCCCGTGAGCGCCTGCGGTTTGATGCCATCGCCTGTGGCGTAGATCGCCATGTTGCCGACCAACTCCCGGATGAATCCCGAGTTTTTGTGCAGGTAGCGCGAACGCCGGACGAGTTCCCGACGCACGCCCGGCAGAAGGTCGAGCTTCGAATCACGCGGAGCCGCACCGGGCACTCGCCCGCGACGCGGCGAAGGATTCGCGGATTCAAAAGGACTGAACCACGCCTTTGGCAGAAGCCGTGTGAGGATCGAGCGCAGCGGGTTCATTTGGGCAGATGACCGATGATCTCGCTCGTGCCGACACGAACGGGCCGTCCATAGACTTCGGGTGCAAGCTTCCGCAGCGCGGTCTGGCACGCCGCGATGATGGCGTGGATTTCGTCGATACGGCGTTTGGTGATTGTGCTTCCGGATTCCGACCAAGCCGCGAGTGTGCGCTTCAGCTCCGCTTTTTGCGTAGCGAGGATTTCCTCCACCTCTTCGCGGGTGAAGCCGATGCTGTAGTCCGGTGTCGATGCCATGTGGGTTTATGCGAAAGCAGATTGCCCACGCGCCCGGCGGGCACGCAGTTCGGCGAGCATGTCGCGTTCGCTCATCTCCCTCGCCCACGCAGGACGGATCTGGAAATGCGGCTCATCCGTAATCGTTCGCCAGCTTCCACCCCAGTCGAGGCCGAGCTTCATCCCGAGTGCTCCGACGGCTTTGTAAGCGGGCGATTCTTCAAGGTAGCGGCCGCCTTCAAACACGCCGATGTCGAACGCGATGCCGAAGTTGTGATTGGAGTAACCGCCGCGCGCATTGGTCACGATGCGACCCGAGTTTGTGCGGCCTTGTTCGTAGAGGACGTTCTGTTCGTCGTAGGTGCGCGTGCCGGAGATGACCTTGATTGAGATCCCGATAGTGGCGGCGCTTTCGACAAGGGCGCGGGCGAGCGGCTGCACTTGCGGGAGCAACGTGGCGATGGTTCGCTCACTTCGCTCATCAGCGAGTTTTCCAACGCCGGCAGCGGGCACGTCTCCGACGATGGCTCGATGAATCGCGGCCCAAGTCTGCGGACCTGGATTGCCGTCCACTGCGACACCGATCTTCGATTGCACCGCACGGATGGTGGCATCGAGCGTCATTTCGCGTAGCCTCCCTTCTTCGGCAGCGTGAACTCGATACTGCCTGTTCCGTCGTCGCTCCGGTATGCGACC
>CANIWM010000090.1 GCA_947471505.1 Chthoniobacteraceae bacterium
TAAAAACGGCAGTTGACCCCGTTTTTGAGGCCGAAAAATAGGGTATTTTACTCTGGAAATTGCCAACTGCGGAGCAGTTGAAAATCACTCACCCGTCCAAGGCTCATTTTTCTCTGAAAATCCGTTCAACTGCCGTTTTTAGGTTTACTTGAGATGAGCCGCAGCCCTCGTGTTTTTTATGGTCGGGTCGGGCTCGGCATTTTTGTCTTCTTTGTCAGCGTTGCCCTTCTTGGCACCGACAACGCCGGGTGCAAAGGACGCGGGGAACAAAGCCGCGAGCCTCGACTTCTGGGTGCTGATTTCGGGGTCTTTTGAAGCGGCGAGATTGGTCCACTGCATCGGGTCGCGCTCCATGTCGTAGAACTCTTCTGTTCCCTCTTTGTAGCGGATGAAATACCAGCGTTCGTCGCGCACGGAGGCATTGCCCTCGCCATCCACCGTGATGGATGGGTAGGGCCAAGCCAATTTCGGATCACGCAGCAACGGCGCTATGCTCCGCCCGTCAATCTCCGGCTTGGCAGGCAAGCCGCACAGTTCGATGAGCGTCGGATAAAGGTCCATCAAGTTCACCACGCGGGGACAATCCTGCCGCGCCGTCATTCCCGGCACGCGAATGGTCAACGGCATGCGGGTGGATTCAGCCCAGAGCGTGGCTTTGCGGAAACGCAGCTTCTCGCCGAGATGCCAACCGTGATCGCCCCAGATGACGACAATCGTGTTGTCTCGCGCCGGACTTTTCTCCAGCGCATCGAGCACGCGCCCCACGCAATCATCGGCATGGCTGGAGGCGGCCAGATATGCCTGCACCGCACGCTTAAACAAATTCGTGTCCTGCTGCAGCCAGCGGAAATCCGCGCTGGGCGAAAATTTAGTTTTCCCCTTTGCGTCCACGATATCGCCGAGGTCATCGAGCCGGAACTCCGGGAGCTTGATGCTCTCCAGCGGAAAACGGTCGAAGTATTCCTGCGGCACATACCAGGGCAGGTGCGGCTTTGAGATTCCCAGCGCGAGGAAGAAGGGTTTCTCCGATGGCTTGGCCAGTTGTGCGACGGCCCAATCAGCCGCCTTCCAATCCTTCGACTGTTCCTTGGGGCCCTTAGTCGGTCCCCAGCTAAACTCCGTGCCGCCCTCGCCATCGCCCTTCTCGCTGCCATCGTCTTTCATCGCTGGAAAGGGGGCGGGCTTGCCATCAATTAAGTTTTTGGTTCGTGAGGTCAAACGGTTCGGGTCAACCTGCGAGCCGCTCCCGCCTTGCTTGGGGAACCATTCATCAAATGCCCAGGCTGCTTGGCCGCCGTGGAATATCTTGCCCGTGGACAAGGTCCGGTAGCCGTGTTTGGAAAAATATTCCGGCAGCGTGAAATGCGTCTGCACCAACTTGGCATCGAGCATCTCCTGGCTGTTGCCATAAACCCCGGACCGACTCGGCATGAAGCCCGACAGCAAAGCAGAGCGTGACGGACAGCACACCGGCCCGGCGCAATTGGCCTGCTGAAAAACCACCGACCCGCCTTGGGCAAATTTGTCCATCCTCGGCGTGGCGGACTGCGCTTGCGGCGCACCGCCAAAAGCCCCGGCCCAGTCGTTCATGTCATCAATGGCGATGAAGAGCACGTTGTAGGCAGCGCGGGCTGGCTCGGCGGCGGGCAAGTTGACCAGCGGCAGTAATAGGACGGTAATGAGTGTGATAGTAGTTTTCATGGTCTTCTTAATGAATCATTTCGCGCGTGTGCGCAGTTCCGTCAGTCGTGCCGCCAATCATCGGCGAAGAGGACGGCGACGTTGAGCGGCGCTGGCTCTGCCCAGGCGGTGAGGCCCGGGAGAAGGAAGCCTCATCGCACAGACAACGGAGAGGAAGTCGGGCGATAGGCGTTTCGTGGTCATTTCTTCTGGTCGCTGCGGGGCGTGATGAGAGTGACGGGCTCGTCCAAGAGCAGCGGATTGCCGAAGACGGTTTGGGTGTCACCTTGTTGCTTCATCCATGCGTCGAGATCGGCGCGCATCGCGGCGAGGCGTTCGGCTTGCTCCGGGGCGGTGGCGAGGTTGTGGAGTTCAAAAGGGTCGGCTTTCAGATCGTAGAGTTCTTCGGCGGGATGTTGGATGCTGCGGTTCACGACGGCTTCGGCTGCGGGATTCGTCTTTGCGGCATCGAGCCACGTATCCCAAAAGAGCGGGCGGTGCGGCCCGGTCGCGCGGGACATGTGGGTGTGATACTGGAATTCGGGATGGAGGTTGCGGATGTATTTCCAGTCGCGGGTGCGGACGCTGCGGATGGGATAGACGCAGAATTGGCCATCGCCGCTGTGGGTGCTGAATACGCGGTCGCGGTGCGTCGTGGCTTTGCCGCGAAGAACGTCGGCGAACGATTTGCCGTCGAGCCCTTCGGGGACTTCGCCGCCAGCGAGTTCGATGAACGTCGGAAGCAGGTCGGGCCAGCAGACCATCGCATCGCTCGTGGTGCTGGGTGTGAGGTGGCCGGGCCACGCGATGATGAGCGGGACGCGGATGCCGGCATCGTAGAGGCTCCATTTTGCAAAAGGCAACGCGGCTCCGTGGTCGGCGGTGTAAATGAAAAGCGTGTCGCCTGCGACTTTCTCGCTGACAAGCGCACGGACTTCGCCGAGCAGAGTGTCGGCTTTGCTGACATCGGTGAGATACCGGGCGCGCTCGGCGCGGGCGGTGGGGTCGTCGAAATGCGTGGGCGGGATTTTCATATCCGCAGGCTCGTAGGCGGGTTCGTTGCTCCACACGGTATGCGGATGACGGGTGCCGACGAACAGGCAGAGCGGTTTCGAGGCGTCGCGAGCAGCGAGGAATTTAGCGACAGCGGCGGTGTCTTCAAAGCCGGGGTTTGGGCCCACGATAGTGTCGAAGCCGTGCTCCTTCGCGAAGCCGTTGTGCGCGACTTTGCCGATGGCGACAGTCTCGTAGCCGAGTGCCCGCAGAACGGGCGGGAGCGAGGCGACACCAGGGTTCTTTGGCTTGTGGTTCGGCTCGGCCCCATTGCGGGCAGGCCAGAGCCCGGTGAGCAACGCAGTGCGGCTCGGCCCGCACGAGGGCGACGCGACGAAGGCGTGCGTGAATCTCATCCCTTCGGCGGCGAGCTTCGCCATGTTCGGCGTGCGGACCTCGGTGGAGCCGTAAGCCTGCGAGTCGAGCTGGCTGTGGTCGTCGGAGATGAAGACGAAGATGTTGGGCAGCCGCGAGTCTTTGTCGGCGGCATGAACGACTGCGGCTGAGAGTGCGAGGAACGCTAAAAGGATAAGGAGCGATTTCATGGTTTGGTCACAAGTTTCGGCTGTTTGAGGTAAGAGCAGGACGGCGGGATTTTGGACATCATTCCAGACTCCATCACGGCTGCACGCGCACTTTCAAGCGGTAGAATCGCGGTCCGCCCGTGAGGGGTTGCGTGACGACGACGGTCTGGTTTGCGCCGGTGATGTTCGTGTAGCCGACGAGCGGAGTCCATGAGGCTGGGGTTCCGAGATTGGTCGTCGTTTCGACATCGAAGTTGCGCGTGAGGCCGGTGTAGCCGGTGCCGCTCGCGGCTGTGGCGGTGAAGGTGAGCGTGAGATTTGCGCCGACTATCGCGGGAGTGACGAGGGCTGCTGTTCTCGCATTGGGATTGGCGCCGAGGATGTATTCGTCGCCGTCGGCGAAGCCATCGCCGTCGGTGTCTCGCAGTGCGTCGGCGGTGGCGGTGGGGTCGAGTTGGTTGGCGACTTCCCACGCGTCGGGGATGCCGTTTTGGCTGAAGTCGCCAGTGCTGCCGATGATGGCGTCTATGCCACCAACAACGACGGCATCTGGCACGTCTCGGATACGGAGGCATTGCGCCTCATCGCCCGCGAAGGCGCACACGCCGCCGAGACCCCAGCGGGCACGACGTGGGCCTCATTCACCTCGCTCGCCCTGCCGGAAGGTCGCGGCCCGCTCTTCGTCGCGAAGGTCGCAAACGGCGGCACCACCACCGCCAACGACATGGGCCTGTGGGCCACCGACAGCACCGGCGCACTCCGCCTGCTCCTGCGCGAAGGCGACGCCCTCGGCACCAGCACCGTGCAGACCTTCACCGTCCTCAGCACCGTCCTCGGCAGCCCCGCGCAGACGCGGAGTTTTAACAACGGCGGCAGCATCATCCTCCGCGCCACCGACGCCACCGGCGCACAACACCTGCTCTCCATCGCAGTGCCGTAAAATTATCTACTTTCCACAAACGGCAGCGCCCCCGCAGACAACACCCTGCCATCGCCAATGACCGAACCGCCAACACCGACCACCGACTCGCTGCCCACAAGCCGCAGCCTGCTCTCGCACTTGCGAAAGGGCGGCGACGACGCGGGCTGGACGACGTTTTACGACACCTACTGGCGGCTCATTTTCAACGTCGCCCGCAAGCGCGGCATCAGCGAACCCGACGCGCAGGAAATCGTGCAAGACGTGCTCGCCTCCCTCGCTCGCAAGATAACGGACTACGACGCGAAGCTCGGCTCTTTCAAAGGCTGGCTCATGCTCCACGTCCGCCGCCGAATCGCGGAATACTGGCGCACAGGCGTCGCCCAGCGCCGGGACACGCTCCCGCTCACCAGCGATGAAATGGCCGACGCCCGTATGGCCGACCACGGCTTCGAGACGGCGTGGGACGATGAGTGGCGCGAGACGTGGCTCGCCGCCGCACTCCTGCGGGTGAAATCGCAAGTCAACACACGGCACTACCTCGTCTTCGAGATGTCTGCCTTACAAGGCGCCACCATCGGCGAAATCGCCCGCACCCTCGGCATGAACGCTGCGCAAGTATACATCGCACGGCACCGCGTCGGGCGCTTGGTGAAGGCGGAGCTGAAGCGTATCGAGGGGAAGATTTAGCTATTTTCAAAAATAGTCTGCAAGAACCCGCCGCCTGCCCGCGCAGAGAGGGGTGCCATGAAACTCACACACCTACTCGCACCACTGCTCCTCGCCACCGCCGCCGCCTTTGCGCAAGGCCCGCTCGCTCCCTCCGGCGCACCCGCGCCGACGATGAAATCGCTGGACCAAATCTTCACCGAGGCCAGCGCCGCCAGCGCGAAAGCGGAGAAGCGCACGCCCATTTCCGCGCTGCCCTTCGCCATCACGCAGCCGGGGTCTTATTACCTCACGGGGAATCTCACGATGACCACGGCGGCAGCGGGCATCGAGATTTCAGCCGTGGGTTCCGTCACTTTGGATTTGAATGGCTTCACCCTCCATGGCGGCGGGATTGGCACCACCGGCCTACACCTTACGTCCAATACCCCTCTCAGCGTTCGGAATGGCAACATCCTCGGGTGGACTGGCTACGCCATCGGTGATTCTGTCGCCGCATCCACAGTGCTCTCGGAACTCACGCTAGACTCCGCGTATGGGGTTGTTTTGGGCAACGATTGCACCGTCCAAAAATGCACGATCAAACAGACCGTCAGCTTCGGTGCCGCGCTCACTGCGGTCATCGGCTTAGTGGTGTCCGATTGCCACATTAGCACCGCAGCGAATGGCTACGGGATTCTGGCGACCACTGCGGATATCCGCCACTGCACGGTGACAGAGTTATCTGCGGTTTCGGGTGGCATCGGAATCGGGCTCGGCTCCAGAAGCAGTATCACCGACACCCAAGTCAGAGGTTACGGGACAGGTATCCAAGTCAGTGCTGATGGGCATTTGGAAAGGGTCACGGTCACTGGCCTTGAAACTGGAGTGAGCATGGGCAACGGTTCCTCCATCTCAAATTGCTCAATCTTGGCTGGCTCACCGACAGGTTCGAGCATCACAGTCGGCGGGAATAGCGTGGTGAAAAGCACGTCTATCGCTGGGAGTGTGGGGGCTCCTGGGATACGAAGCACGGGGATCAACGTAAGAGTCAGCGACTGCGCTACCACCACCTCCTCCCCTGGAATCTCACTCGGTGGCGGTTCCATCGTCACGGGTTGCACCGTCGCGGAATCTTCCGGGGTAGGCACTGGTATCCTCGTCGGCGCTGGCTCTGTGGTCCGTGATTGCACCATAGCGCGATTCAGCGTGGGCATTGATGCAGGCGCAGATTCGCAAATCCTCGACTGCATCGGCACCAATCAAGCCTTGCACGGCATCGCCATCGCCCTCCGCAGCACCGTGCGCGGCAATACGGTCACCCTCAGCGGAACGTCAGGCATCTTCGCCCCCGGACAAAAGAACCGCATCGAAGGTAACCACCTCGATCTCAGCGACTCTCCCAGTGGCACCTACGGCATTTTCCTCGGCCCAAATAACATGGTCATCCGCAACTCCATCCAAGGAGCCTTTATCCCCATCGTAGACGTCTCCGGCCCCGCGAGCGGCCCCGGCATCGCCCCGTTGCAAAACCCGGCGACTTCCACGAATCCCAACGCGAATCTCAGCTACTAAACCACCGCGATGAAGCTCCGCATTTTCACCCTCCTCCTCACCACCGCCAGCGCCGCCCTCGCGCAGAGCACGATCAATACGACCGACCATTTCGCCTACGGCGCAAACGTCGGCTGGTGCGACTTCCGGCCCAGCGCGGGCGTGGGCGCGGTGCTCGGCGAATACGTCTGCTCCGGCTCGCTCTACGCCGCGAATATCGGCTGGATCAGCCTCGGCAGCGGCGCACCCGCCAATCAGGTCCAGTATAAAAACAAATCCGCCACCGACTACGGCGTGAACCTCCTGCCCGGCGGCCTCCTGCGCGGCTACGCCTACAGCGCAAACGTCGGCTGGATTGCATTTGAGAGCACCGGCAACCCGCGCGTGGACCTCACCACCGGCCAACTGCTCGGCTACGCCTACGGCGCAAACATCGGCTGGCTAGACCTCGCCGCCGTCCGCACCGATTCGCTCCAGCCCGGCGCGGATACCGACGGGGACGGCATCGCCGACGCTTGGGAAATCGCGCACGCAGGCAACCTCGCCGCCCTCACCGCGACGGGCGATGCGGACGGCGACGGCATCTCGGACCGCGACGAATACTTTCCCGACACCCATCCGCTTTTAGCGCAGGATGCGCTACGCATCACCGAGTTTGGCCAGAGCGGCAGCGGCTTTGTCGCCACGCTCAAATGGACCAGTCGCAGCACGCGTAACTACCGCATCGAGGTGATAGACAACCTTGCCAGCGGCCTCTGGGTGGACAGCGGCCTCGGCACCATCCCGGCGGACGGCGACACCGAAACCGGGCGCGGCTTTAACGGTGCGCCCAGCCCCCAGCGCTTCTACCGAGTCCGCGCCATGCGCCCGCTCATCCCATGAAATACGCAGCCTCTCGCCTGCTTAACCTCGCCGGACAGCGGGAGCGCGTCGATTTGTAAACGCCGCAGGCGCGTGCACAACTTGTCTTCCTCCATGGACACCTCTTCGCGACGTACGAAAACCAGCAACAACACATCCTGTGGACTATGAATCCCGCTATTCCTCTTTCGCCGCCCTGCCCCTTTTCCGCACTTCGATCGTCGCGTCGTTGGTCTGCTTTGCGCCGGGAGTGCTGCGGCCGTTGGCGATATATTGGTCGAGGAGCTTTGACAAACGGGCGACTTCTTCGGGGCGCTCGGCTTGCAGGTTCTTCGATTCTGAGAGGTCGATGCTGAGGTCGTAGAGTTGCGTGGGTGGGAGAGATTTTGATTCGTTGCTGCCTGGCGTCGGCGCGGTCCAGCCGCCGGAGTCGGCGCAGAGTTCCAGCTTCATGTTTCCCTGGCGGATGGAAAACGAGCCGTTGATGGAATGATGCACGATGGCTTCACGCAGCGGCGCTTTGTCGGTGCCGAGGAGCGCGGGCAGGATGCTCACGCTGTCTTCGCCGGCAGTGTCGGGCAGTTTCGCGCCGACGAGTTCGGCGCACGTCGCCATGAGGTCGGTGTGGCAGATGAGCTGTGAACTCCGGGAGCCCGCTTTGATTTTTCCCGGCCAGCGCACGAAGTAAGGCATCCGATGTCCGCCTTCCCAAATGTCGGCCTTGGACCCGCGCAGGTCGGCGCTCGGGTAGTGGCCTTGCTTTTCCAGTGCGTTAATTCCGGCGGCCTTCGAGCAACCGTTGTCGCTGGTGAAAATCACGAGCGTGTTGTCTGCGATGCCCGCCTTGTCGATGGCGGCGAGGACTTCGCCCACCGCCCAGTCCGTCTCCATCACGAAATCGCCGTAGTCGCCGAGCCCGCTTTTGCCCTGCCATTCCTTCGCTGGAACGATCGGTGTGTGTGGCGAGTTCAGCGGCAGGTAGAGAAAGAACGGCTGCCATGCTTTGCTGCGCGCCGCGATGTGCTCGGTGCTGCGCTTTACCAATGCCGGCAAGATGTCCACGGGCTCGATGATCTGTGTGACGCGATCGTTTTCAAAAACCGACTTCATCATCCGTGCGTGATGAAATCCGAAGAACTCGTCGAACCCGCGAGTCAGCGGTCCGTCGTGAGTGATTGCCCCCATCGGTGCGCCTGCCAGCTTTCCTTGTCCCCCGCCCTTCTTGCCTTCTCCTTCGATGGTGTAGCCGAGGTGCCACTTGCCGATGATCGCAGTGTGATAGCCGTTCTGCTTGAGCAGCGCAGGCACCGTGAGTCGGTCCGCTGCGATGAGCGGTTCCACGTAGCCATCGAGCACGCCGCTCTGGAGTCGCGACCGCCAGTTGTAGCGGCCCGTGAGAATGCCGTATCTCGTCGGCGTGCAGACAGACGAACTGCCATGCGCATCCGTGAAGGTCATCCCCTGCCCCGCCAGCTTGTCGAGCTGCGGCGTCGCGATCTTTCCGCGCTCCGGATTGAGGCAATGCACGTCGCCATAGCCGAGATCATCGGCGAGGATATAGACGATGTTTGGCTTGGTTGCAGGTGCGTCGGCCCCCAGCGCCGGGCCGAGGAAAATGCACAGCGACAAAAGAAGAAGAGCGATTGGAGTTCGTTTCACGTCACGGTAACGGCACCGGAGTGGGCGGTTTCGGACAATTCGTTCGGAAAGATGCGGGCGCGTAAAGTATTGGGAAAACTTGAACCGTGCTTTAGGGAGCCGCTGATTAAATGCAGGACGGAAAAGGAAACCGCTAATCTGCGCTCATCTCCGCTAATTTTCAGGCAGCAAGCGGCAAAGATTAGCGAAGATGAGAGCAGATTAGCGGTTTCAAAATTTGATTTCCGATTTAATCAGCGTTTCCTTAGCCGACCTCGCGACCCTATAAGTCAATATGAGCCTTTCCTGTTGCCGTAATATCATCCTCACAGTGCTGCTCGTCGTGTGCGCGCACGTTTGCCACGCAGGCTATCCTCCGAGCGTCCCTACCTTGCAGCCATTCCAAGTCACATCTCAAGATGACCCGTCGGCTTCGACGAACGACCCGTCCACTTGAACGGATGGCCCGTCGGCCTCGACGAACGACCCGTCCACTTGAACGGATGGCCCGTCGGCCTCGACGAACGACCCGTCCACTTGAACGGATGACCCGTCGGCCTCGACGAACGACCCGTCCACTTGAACGGATGACCCGTCGGCCTCGACGAACGACCCGTCCACCTGAACGGATGACCCGTCAGCCTCGACGAACGACCCGTTCACCTGAACGGATGACCCGTCAGCCTCGACGAACGACCCGTTCAAGCCGAACGCCGCGATTGTTGTCCGCAGATTGCGTCCCGATGGATCGGGACGTAATCTGCGGACGAAAAAGCGGCGTTCGGATCAAAAGTGGAAAGTAGCTCGCGAGTCCCTTCGCCGCAAAAACCCAACGGCGCAGCCGGACGCACTGTTTTCGCAGCGACAATGCACCACACTCAAAGTAACTTCGTCACATGAAAGCCATCTTCCTATTTTCCCTTTTCGTGGTCGCCGGTCTCGCTATGAGTCGCGGTCAGGACATCGGGACCAAGTATTCCGGGAGAGCGGAGGTTCCCGGACTCGGCACCGTTGAGTTTCCTGCTGGCGAATGGTTCTTGGAGTTTCGGCGTCCTCCACCGACTCCCAACCCTGCCCATCGCCCGGACTACTTCGGATTCCGCAAGGTCTCAGAGACGCCAGAGCGTCTTGGGTTTCGCCGCTACGAGCCAGCCATCGCCCCCGACCAGTTAGTCCACTGCCTCGACGGTATTGCCGAAGACTTAGGAGAGGGCGCCCCAACGGAAGAACTCGGAAAACCCGCCACTGAGGGCACGAGCTATCCGATGCGATTCGTGCCGCCCCTTTCTTACATCAAACCTACCACCGACGACATCGCTTTCTCGTTCATCAACGTCCGACCCGACCGGCCGCTCAACTGGCTTTGTCACGCCCATCTTTTTACGCGCGATGGCTGGGCATTTGTCGTCTTTCACGCCTCGCCGTCGGTGACCAACCCGGATACAGTTCGAGACCTCGGATGGATTCCTCGTCCTCCAACGAAACCTTCTGCTCCAAGCGCAACCAAGTGACGCCTGAACTTTCCTGAAGGCATCCGTGCGGAGCCCCGGTGCCATCAGGGTCGTCGCGTCGCGTAAAACGGCCTTAAAGCATTCCGCGCTGTGGCGGGAATCTTGTTCACCGCCAGCCTTCAGCCGGACGCAGTGTTTTCGCAACTCACTGCGGTTTCCGGGGTTTTTCGGATGTATGAAAACTACCCTTCTTCTTTGGACGGCACTCATCTTCTCCGCGCTCGCCCAATTGCCTGCCGATAAAGAGGAACCCATCGACTGGGCGCGCGCCCAGACGCTGCATCAGCGAGCGCAACGCGGCGAGAAACTGGCACCCGATGATCAGGCCTACTACGACCGCGCGAAGGCAGTCCGCGCCCGGCAACAGCCTCAGCCCGGTCCTTTGCCGAAGCCGCCGGAAGGGCTCATCCCGCTCACCGACATGTCGGCGGATGCCCGGTATCAGGGCGAAGACGCCGGACTCTACGGCGGTGGGAAAAATACCCCGCCGGCGGAGCACGAGAAGACCGCACGAGCCGCATTGGCGAAGGTGCAACCGCTCGACAAGAGCGGGCAGCCATCTTCGGAAGGACGGATCGTTTTCGTCTCCATCAGTATGTCAAACGCGACTCAGGAGTTCTCCACGTTCAAACGCATCGCCGACGCGGATTCGCGAAAGTCGCCCGCGTTGACCATCGTCGATTGCGCCCAAGGCGGGCAGGCGATGGCCGAGTGGGTGCCTCGCGACGGCGGGCCGTGGAAGACTGCACTCGAGCGAATCAGCGCCGCCGGAGTAACTCCCGAGCAGGTGCAAGTCGCATGGGTAAAGGTCGCCAACAAAGGCCCGCGCGGACCGCTCGCCGAACACGGACGCAAGCTGGAGAAAGACACCGAGGCAGTCCTTCAAAACGCCCGCGCCCAGTTCCCAAACCTCCGCGTGGTCTATCTCGGCAGCCGCATCTACGGCGGATACGCGACCTCGGCGCTCAACCCGGAGCCATACGCCTACGAGAGCGCATTTGCCGCCCGCTGGCTCATTCAGCGCCAGATGAAAGGCGACGCGGCACTCGCCCCTGACAAATCCCCGGTCCTGCTTTGGGGCCCGTACCTTTGGGCCGACGGAACGCACGGACGCAAAATGGATACCCTGATTTGGGAACGATCGGATCTTGGACCGGACGGCACGCACCCGTCGGAAGTCGGTCGGGAGAAAGTCGCCCGACTCCTCCTCGATTTCGTCGCCACGGACCCGCTTGCCAGGGGATGGTTCACGGGGAAATAGAACTCCAGCTTCCATAGTGCGTTGATGGACGTCTGCGGCGCGGTCATGGGAAACAGGACGAAACTACTTCAGCGATGCGGAGTCCATGCGAGCGAGGGCGAGAGTGCCCGCGTAGAAGTGGAAAATGATGGTGACTGGCTAAGACAGCATGTGGTGATCGGCTTCTGTGACGGAACAACCATGCAAGTCTCATCGCTCTTCACCGCAACGATCGTCGGTCTCTCGCTCGTGCTGGCATCGCCCGCGACGGCACAGCGCGTCAACTCCGTGGAGGCGCTGGTGACAGCGGTCGCGGAGGGAAAGAGCGGGGCGATCATTGAGCTGACGGAAGGCACGTTCCGGCTGGGGCAGCCGCTCGATTTGAAATCGGGAGTCACGCTCAAGGGCGCGGGCATCGGAAAGACCATCATCACAAACGCGGAGGACTGGACGGCCAACCCGGCCACGCTGCCGGACCCGGAGACGAACTTTCAGAAATTTGACCGCAGCGGCTACTTGCTCCGTCTCGCGGACAAGGCGGAAGGTGTGACTGTCTCGCATCTCACACTCACCGGCCCGAAAATGCACGGGGCGATCTTTGGCTTTGGGAATCAAGAGCTGCATTTTCACGACCTGCGCATCGAGGATTTCATGAATAACGGCATCCGCACGTATTCGATGAAGAAGGTGAAAATCAACGACTGCACGTTCGTGGATGCCGGGCAGCGCTGGGAAAAGGGCCAGCCGGGAGTGAAAGGCGGAATCACAGGCGGCGGGATTTTTGGTATTTGGATGGCGGACTCGGAAATCTGGAACAACCGGTTTCTCGTCACCAAGACCGCGCCCAATGAGCATTTCTACGGCGTGAAAGGCCGGCAGGCAAAGCGCGTGCACATTCATCACAACACGATCGAGGCTGGGTTCTCGATCGAGCTGCCATTCGAGGGCGACGAGGATGTGGAAATCGATCACAACATCCTGCGCTCGGCAGTCTCGATTCCGAAATATGCGGGCGGCCCCGTTCCCGCCAGCGGGCGCACGTTTCACATCCATCATAACTACTTCACGGACGGTTACTCCATCGAGTTCGTCCGCAACGGCGTGGAAATCGACCACAACCTCTTCGACTTCGACCCGGCGAAGGACGGCGGGAACCTCATCTCGGCTTTCGGCAATGTGCCCGCGAAAGGCCCCGCCAGTTTTCACAACAATCTCGTGAACAATCCCGGCCGCGGTGTGATGTGGATGAACGAGCCCTACGCGAATCTCGAAGTGCGGAACAATCACATCATCGCCCGCACCACGAAGACTCCGCGCACGGACGGGCTGTTCGGCTTCAACGACAAGAGCGACTTCAAGACGTTCAGCTTCACCGGCAACATCATCGAGTGCATCGGCACAGCGCGTTCGCTCTTCCGCAACGACCCGAGCGGCGGTGCGACCGTGGAGAACAACAAGCTCACCAACGTCCCCGACACGACCCGCTACACGAACGCACAAACCGGTAAGCCCGCGGGTCTGGAACAACCGCTGACATTCCAATGCGGCGTGAATGGCGAACTCACGGTGGATGGATGGAAAACCAGCAAGACTCCTGCAAAGTGAGGCGGAGAAGTTCATCGCGGAGCGACCTGCTTCGGGTGATCATTCACTGCAACTGCCCATGGAAAATCAACCGAACTGGAAAAACGCTGCGGCCCTTGCCGTGTGCATCGTCGTCACCTTTGTCGCGCCCGCACTCGGTGCGTGGACGCTGCCCGGCGAGTGGTATGCCTCGCTGCGGAAGCCTTCGTGGAATCCGCCCTCGTGGCTGTTTGGCCCGGTGTGGACCGTGCTCTATGTCGGGATGGCGACAGCCGCGTGGCTTGTATGGCGGCGCGGTGGCTGGGCCATGCAGCGCCGCGCGCTTTCGCTTTACGCCGTGCAACTCGCACTCAACGCCGCATGGACGCCGATTTTCTTCGGTTTGAAAATGCCCGCGCTGGCCTTTGCGGAAATCATTCTGCTGCTCGCCGCCGTCATTGCCACAGCGAGAGTGTTTGCAAATGTGGTGCCGCTCGCTGGCTTGCTCATGGTGCCTTACCTCGCGTGGGTCGCATTTGCCTCGTGGCTGAACTTCACGCTCTGGCGGCTCAATTCATAGCGGCGGCGCTTGGTTCCCAAATGGGATCCGCGTAAGACAAAGCGATGAATACAATACAAACGCCCCGACTCTCACTACGCCTCGTTCTGGCACTGACCGCTTCCGCAGCGGCGGACCAGCAGGTGATTTTCCCGGCATCCGCGATGCCGCGGGTGGACATGCACACGCACATGGATGCCAAGACGCAGTATGCGAAATGCGTCGAGGCGATGGACCAATGGGGCGGCACTATCAGCATCGCGCTGTCGGGATTATTCTGGGTGAAGGACAACGACGGCAACAATGCCAGCCCGACGAGCGTGCGGCAGATTCCGGGCAACGACATGGTGTATGTGAGGGAAAAACTGGATGGCCGCATCCTGTTCGTCCCCGGCGCATTCACGATCCCGAGCGTGGGCGTGTGGTGGCGCGCCGATGAAATTGAGACCTTCAAAGAGCAGGGCTTTGTCGGGCTCAAGTTGTGGCCGCACGGCGCGATTCTCACGAGTAAGATTCCCAAGATTCACGAGCAGATCTATGAAGCCGGGCGGCAGGGAATGCCCTTGATCGGCTATCACACCGGCGACCCCGGCAATGCCAAGGGAAACAGCCCCGCATTTCCGAAATACGAGGACGACACGATGGAAGTCGTGAAGGCGCATCCGCAGACGACGTTCATTTTTGCCCACGGGCTTTTCATGCTTCAAAGCGACGCGGGCATGGCGAAGCTCGCGGGGATTTTTGACCAACACCCGAACGTGTTTGTCGATGTCGCCTTCACGCACAATGCGCGGCAGCCGGACAATTATACGGTGAGCAAAGCGAGGGAGTTTTATATCAAATACTGCGACCGCATCCTGTTCGGTTCCGATGTCTTTGCGGCGGGCGGCGGTGCGGCGGGATTCTTGAATGAACGCAAGGTGCTGGAGACCGACGAAGTCACCAACGGCCAGCACGGCGGTCCGAAATTGGAAGGCTTCAAGCTGCCCGAGCCCGTGCTGAATCACATCTACTATTGGAACGCAGCCCGGCTGATCCCGAGAGTGCGACAGGTGCTCGAAGCACGGAAATTCAAGATCGGATACGAACTCGGGAAATTCAAATTCGACCGCCTGCCGCCGGATGTCACCGTGGACAAACTCACCGTCAAGAGCGGTCAGCCCGCCGACCTCACAGGCACCTTGGGCAGTATCACGGAGAGCCTCTCCGTCGAAATCGCGGGCAAGGTTTTCGCAGGAGTCGATAATCAGAACGGCACCTGGAAGCTGCCCGCAGCGCAGATCGCCGGTCTGCCGGCGGGAACCTACGATGTCAAAGTGACCGCGAAAAACTCCATCGGTCTCGTCCGGAGCGATTCGACCACCGATGAACTGACCGTTGTCACCCGGCCCGGCAGCGGACAATAACAGCCCATGACAATCCGCTCTCTCATCGCTTCCTCAGCGTGTGCGGTTCTGCTGTCCGACATTTCCGCGCCGTTGATGGCCCAAGTTGACTATGAAAATGGCCGCCCTTGGAACGAGCGGGCCAAATCCGGTCCCGATGCAAAAGTGCCGGGTTGGTTTTACAATCTCGGCATCACCGGCATCCGCGCAGAGTTGGTGGCGAAAGAGCCGAAGGTGCTTGTGGTGAAGTATGTCTTCCCAAACACACCGGCCAGCGGCCTCGTCCAAGTCAACGATCGGATCATCGGAGCAGATGGCAAATTGTTCCAACACGCGCACCGCGATGGCTACGGCATGGAGGTTTTTGGTGGGGACGGCCCAGTGTCGGAGTTGGCGGATGCGCTGGAGTCCTGTCAGGGAAAGTCCGGCACGGGACGTCTCCCGCTCATGGTGAAGCGTGGAGGAAAAACGATCGCCGTGGAACTTCCTGTCGACAAAAAATACGGTAGCTACTCCGCGACTTTCCCGGCCGATTGCCCAAAGTCGGAGAAGATACTCAAGGAGTTGCTCGACTACATTTCCAAGCAACAGACCGCCGAAGGATCCTTTGGCGATCCGGTGCACAATACCTTCTCCGCCCTCGCTCTGCTCGCGAGCGGGGAGAAGCGCCACCTACCAGCCGTCGAGCGCTGCCTGCGCTATCTTTGCAAGACGATCCAGGTTTCGGAAGAGGACAGGAAATACGGCCTGATGAACTGGACTTACATGAGCACCGCGATTGTGCTCAGCGAGTATTACCTTGTGACCAAGGAGGAGTGGGTGCTTCCCGAGTTGCAGAAGATCCACGACCTACTGAATGCCGGGCAATATCTCGATATGTCGCAGATCGATCCCAAAGCGAAGAAGTCGCACCCGGATGACCTTCCGAAGGGCCCGAAGGATTCTCACGGCGGCTGGGGACACAATCCCGGCTTTGAGGGCTACGGCCCCATCGCCATGATCACGGGGCAGGGCGCGCTGGCTTACTCGCTCATGCAACGCTGCGGCATCAAGATCGACCGTGCGCGACTCGATGCGGCCTACACTTTCCTCAAAAATGGCACCGGCCCGAACGGCTACCTTTGGTATGGAGACAAGATCGGCGGCGGTCCCGACGACTGGGCGGACATGGGCCGAACCGGCGCCGCAGGAATCGCCAATTTCCTCAGCCCGTACAACGACGGCGAATACCGAAAGCAGGCGCTCATGCATTCCAAAGTCATCGGCGACCATCCGCAGAGCTTCCCGGACACACACGGCTCGCCGACCATGGGAATGGGTTACGCAGCGCTGGCGGCCAATATCGAACCCGCGAATTTCCGCAAGCTGATGGACGCCAACCGCTGGTGGTTCACCATGGCGCAATGCACCGACGAAACGTTTTACTACCAGCCGAATCGCGACAACGCAGGCTACGGCTCGGATGCTCGCATGAGTGCATCGTCCGTGGTGGCTTTCATTTTCAGCATCCCGAAGCGGAGCCTCGTGATCACCGGCAAGGTCGTCCCGCCTGCCAAGTGAGGCGGCACTCTCACGGACGACTTCTGCCGCGTTCCACACTCGCCTGCATCGCGGCGAGCAGTTCTTTGACTTTGTCGGGGTGTTCGGCGGCGAGATTCGTGTGCTCGCCGGGATCGGTGCGGAGGTTGTAAAGTTGCACCGTCGGCTCGCCGGGTGCGGGCTTGATGGAACTCGGTTTGCTGAAGCCACCGGAGCCGAGACCGTTGATCAATTTCCAATCGCCGGACCGAATCATCATCATCGATGCAGCGCTTCCGGCCTGCATGACGATTGGCGCGCGGATGGGTTTACCGGCGGGCTGGGTTCCTTCCAATACCGGCAGAAAACTGAAGCTGTCCGGCCCTGCATCGTCGGGCATCTTTGCGCCGCAAACTTCCGCAAGGGTGGCGAGGATATCGGTGAAGCAAATCGTCTGTTCGCTCACGGTTCCGGCTTTGACGCGTCCCGGCCAGCGCACGATGAACGGCATGCGATGCCCGCCTTCCCACGCGTCCGACTTCATGCCGCGCAGTCCGCCGGCGGAGTCGTGGCCAAGTCGCTGAGCATCGGCTTCGTGCCAGACGGGGCCGTTGTCCGAGGTGAAAATCACGAGCGTGTCCTTTGCGATATCCGCTGTATCCAGAGCCCCGAGGATGCGTCCGATCTGCGCATCCACCATCATCGCAAAATCCCCATACATTCCGGCACCGCTCTTGCCCGCGAACTCCGCCGATGGCAGCCAAGGCGTGTGCGGCGCTGTCGGTGCGAAGTAGAGCATGAAGGGTATGTGCGCGTCCTGCTTCGCCCCAGCGTGCGAGCGGATGACTTCGAGCGCTTCCTCCGTGAACCGAGGCAGCACATCCTTGAGCGCAAGGTCCGGCGCGATGCCGCCTTCGCGCCAGTATTCACCTTGAATCGGCGACCAACCCTCCGAGTTGTGGGCCGCGATGTGTTGCGTCGGCGGGTTTACAGCGCGGTCTCCGCGGATGAAAAAATACGGCGGGATATCCGTGGAAGCGCGCATGCCGAAATAGCTGTCGAACCCACACGCGAGCGGTCCGCCGGGAAGCTGCTTTTCGTAGCCATCCTCGAGAAAACCAAGATGCCACTTGCCCACCATCGCCGTGCGGTAGCCTTGCGATTTGAGCAGCGACGCGATGGTCATCTGCCCCGCCGCAACGAGCGGCTTCTTCGGCCAAACGGAAACATCGGTGCGAAATGGAAAGCGTCCCGTTATCAGCCCATACCGCGAGGGATGACACAGCGGGCCGGGCGCATGAGCATCGGTAAACCTCATGCCTTCGCGGGCAAGCCTGTCGATGTGTGGTGTCGCGATCTTCGACTTCGGATTGTAGCAGCCGGGATCGCCGTAGCCCATGTCATCGACGAGGATGATGAGGACATTGGGCTTCGTTGCATCCGCAGCGTGGAGCGCGGCCAGCGGAGCCAACACGGCCGTGAGAAAGTAGAGAGTTTTGAGAGCGAACATGCGGATACCTATGGGTGAACTTCGGAGGCTGGCACACTACGCACCGTGGCGTTGGTGAACAATTCACTGTCGGCAATCTTCTTGAAGCGCGTGTCTTTGCCGTTCGTCCAAATCGGCGTGGTGCTTCCGTCGGCGTGGCGGATGCGGAGGTTGTCGAGATAGACTTTGTAGGTGCCGGGTTTGCCGCCTTTGAAGACGATGCCGTGGCGGGGCAGCGAGCCGGGGGCGCTGCTGCACAGGCCGATGATACGATGCTCCCAGACGCCGGGACCGCCCTGCACTTCGGGTGCTGTGGACTGCTCGCGCCCGAATTGATCGATGCCCTCGCCGCGCTTGAAATTGATCGTGATGGCCTTGCTGTCATTGCCTTTGAGCGGTGAGTAGTAAAAGCCTCGACGCAGGCTGTCGGCTGCGACGGCGATGTCATACTCGATGTAGTCCGTAGCGAATTGATTGCCGTCGAAGCTGGCGACCGGGACGATCAGCCGGTCGTTTGGTTTTGCCTGCGCGGTGACGGTCACGGTGAATTCGAGCACTTCGCCTTCCGGCGCAGGCTTGGCGTTCAGCTTCGCGGGGGCGGGCTGATGGGTGAGCGCTGCTCCGAGCGAGGCGGCCCAGGTGTTCATCTTCGCGGTGAGCGATTTCACCACGTCGGGACGCGCGTCGGCGACGTTCTTCGTTTCGCCGATGTCGGTGCGGATGTCGTAAAGTTCAGCGCGGTCGAAGAAGCGGTGCATGCGCCAGTCGGCGGTGCGGATGGTGTCCTCGTTGTGCCACGCCCAGTAGTAGCTCTCGACCGGGCTCGCAGCGTTGTCGCGCAGCGCGGGCCAGATGTTTTTACCGTCGAGGGGGCGCGTCTCGGGCAGCTTCAAATCTGCCATCGCCATCAAAGTCGGGAACATGTCGAGTGCGCCGCAGAGTCCATCCCAGGTGCGGCTCGTGACCTTTCCCTTCGGCCAATGAACCACGGTGGGAAGATGCGTTCCGCCTTCGAAAACCGAGTGCTTGCCGCCGCGGAACGGCAGGTTGCTGCCGTCCTTAGTCGCGCCGTTGTCGCTGGTGAAGACGACGATGGTGTTGTCGCGCAGGCCGAGCTGGTCGAGTTCGCCGAGAATGGCGCCGACGTTCTTGTCCAAGGCCTGCACCATCGCGGCGTAGGTGCGCTTCGTTGCGTCGGTGACTTTTGGGTCCACGTCTTTGAGGTCCGCATCCTTCGCCTGCAAGGGCGAATGCACGAGGTGGAACGGCACGTAGCAAAAGAACGGCCGCGATGTGTTGTCGCGAATAAACTCCATCGCGTGCTGCACGATGAAGTCCTCGGTGTAGCCTGTATCCTGCGCGCGGAACTCACGATTGTGCCACCAGCTCACCGGCCCTTTGCCGCCCACCGTGCGCCGCGTGAAGTAGTCCGCACCTCCACCGTAATAAACCCACGCTTCATCGAAGCCGTGCTCGTTCACGCCGAGAGCGCCTTTGAGTTTCTTGTTCGGCATCGCCGCGAACGCCTCGGCAAAAGCCGCGCGATATTCCTCCGTGTCGGGGTCGTCGCCGTTGTGCCATTTGCCAAACACGCCGGTGCGATAGCCATTCGCCTTGAAGCCCTCGGCAATCGTCGTCTCGTCTTTCGCCAGTTCCCCTCCGACCTCCGGCCCTGTGCCCACGCGAAACGGATGCCTCCCCGTGAGCAGCATCGCGCGAGTCGGCGAACACACGCACCAGCCCATGAAGTTCTTCAGCTCGACGCCCTGCGCAAAAAGCTTGTCGATGTTCGGCGTCGGGATGCTGCCGCCGGAATGCGCGCTTATGTCGCTCCAGCCGAGGTCATCGGCGAGGAGATAGACGACGTTCGGCTTGGGTGCTTCGGCAGCGTGAAGCGCGGCGAGCGGCGCGAGCAGCAAAGCGAAGAGCAGTGTGATGAGGTGTTTCATAAATTGATGGATTGAGTGAAAGCGATGGAAGCGGAAATCAGCGGTTTGAAAAACTCCGCGGTCATTCCTTCGCCTCGATGAGTTGGATCGCGTCGAGAATGACCAAGCCTTCGGTCCCGGTGTTGCTGATGACGATCTTCGTTTCAGCTTCGGAGGTGAGCTGAATGAAGCCTGCGCTGCGGAAGGCTTCGCCCGCAGGAAGCGGCTGCGTTTGGTCGAAGGTGAGCGTCGTTTTCTGCGCGCCGCTTTCGATGGAGATGGGCACTTTCTTCGCACGGGTTTCGTGCGGCGAATACGCGATGCGGAGATCGTAGCGGCCTGGCTTTGGCGCTTTGAAACGGAACGTGGCGATTGAGTGGCCGTCGCCGCGTTTGTCGTCGTGGACGTAGCCAGTGCCGATGTAGGGCTTGAACCCGCTGCTGGATTTCCATTCGCCTTCGAGCGTGGCTTGCATGTCGTCGAGGACGATGCCGGGGAGCTTTGCGGGGTCGATGTTCATCGCTTCCTTCGTCTCCGGCAATGGCGCAGGCAGCACGGGGATGTCGAGCACTTGCCTTTGCGCCAGCAGGCGCTCGCGCAAGGCGGGATAAGGCAGCTTTTGCACGGTCACGTTTTGCTTCGCTGCGAGCGCTGCGGCCACGCCGGCGCTCTGGCCGAGAATCATCCACGTAGGCTCCACGCGGATCGAGGAGAGGCCCACATGCGTGCACGAGAGTGCGACTGGGACGAGCAGGTTTTCGCACTCGGCAGCCAGCGGCAGGATGCTGCGATACGGGATGTGATAGGCGTAGCCGTGGCCGCGGCCTGCCATGCGCACCGGCATGATCGTGCCTTCATCGATGACGCCGTCCTTCGTCGCGACGCGCTGGCAGTCGTGCGAGTCGATGGGGAATGAGGAGACCGCGATGGGGTCCTCCTTTTGCGGATTCTCCATGATGTCCTTCTGGCTGACGACATACATGCCCTTCATGCGCCGGCCTTCGCGGACGTAGAGTTGGGGCGACCAGTGGTCGTAGCTGGCGAATTCATCGCGACAGAGGCCGAGTTCCGCGTGTTCCTTCCGCAGCGCCTCGGGCACGGAGGGGTCGGTGCAGAAGAAGTGATACAGCTCCAAGGTGTATTGCTTGTGCGCTTCCCAGATCTTCGCGCGGCCTGCTTCGTCGGCCTCGCTCCAGCCATTGCACGCGCCGACGAGCCCCATGGAGAACTGTCGTCCGATGCCATTGTTCGCATCAAACTTCCCGCCCGGCAGCGGATACAGATCCCACATCGCGACGGCCTTTCCTTTTGCAAAATAGCGGCGGATGACCTCGAAGCGCGAAGGATCGTAGCGCGTCGGCGCGGGGAAAGGCACGCGGTTGGCCGGGTCTTTCGTGAGGCAGAGCCGGAAGCTATAGACCATCACGTTCTTGTCGCCCTCATCCTCGGGGCCTGCGTCGTCCGTCGTGATGAGCGGCAGCAGTTTGCCCGCATCATCGCGGCCTGAAATGGGCATCAGCGGCTTGGGGTAACGCTTCCCGGCGAGCGATTCGCCGAACTCCCTCCGCCCCTCGCGCCCGATGGTCCACGACACACCCGCCGCCGCCATGAGATCGCCCTCATAGCTGGCATCAATGAACACCTTCGCGCTGAAATCCCCATCGCTGGTCCGCAGCCGCGTGATGCGCGCGCCATCCTTCGTGACCGACTGCAGCACGCGCTTCGTCAGCACCTGCACCTTCGCTTCATCGAGCATCTGCCTCGTGATCCGCATGGCCACGTGCGGCTCATAGGTCCAGTGCTTCTGATCCTTTTCGCTGACCTTGTAAGGCAGCTTGACCCCGCGCGACGCGTAGTCCGCCTCGACGCGCGTGTGCCATTCATCAAAAAGCCCCATCACCGTGCTGCGCACCGTCTGATTCGAGTCGCTGAAACACAGACCGCCCGTATTCACCCCGCCGACATGATCCGTCGGCTCCAGCAAAATGACCGACGCCCCTTCGCGCGCCGCCGCGATCGCCGCACAGAAACCGCCGGGCGTGGAGCCATAGACGATCACATCCGCTTCCGCAGCGTGAGGCGCTGCAAGCGGAGCCAGCAGCAGGGCGGTGAGAAGTGCGAGAAGTGTTTTCATGGCGAGGCAATCTTGGGTGTCCAGTGAGCGTCGAGCTTTGTGCGGAGTTTGGTCACAATTTCCGGATGCTTGCTGGCGATGTTGTTTTCCTCCGCCGGATCGGTTTGCAAGTCATAGAGCATTGGCTCCGCAGACTGAAGCGTGGCCTTGAGTGCGGGACTGAGATATTTGTCCGATGGAATCGTTTTGAGCGCACCCTCGGCTTCGAAGGTGCGAGGAAGCACCAAGCGCCAGCGTCCGTCGGTGACCCAGCGCCACAGAACATTGGCAGCCGGATCATCCAGCGTTTGTGACCGGATCGTGAAATCCTCACCAAACACGTAATGGCGCGCTTCGACAGTCTTCTTGTCGAGCAGGTTGATGCCCTTGAGTCCTTGCGGGACCGGCAATTCGAGCGCTGCCAGCACCGTAGGCATAATGTCGATCGACGACGCTAGTGATGCTGATTCGGCTGGCGTGACTCGTCCAGGCCAACGGATCAGGATGGGCGTGCGATGCCCGGCATCGAAAGGGGTGGTTTTATTCTTGGGGGCAAAATTCGCGGATGATGGCGACTGGATCCAACCGTTGTCGGCGAGGTAAATGACGATAGTATTCTCCGCCAATTTTTCGCTTTCGAGATGTGCCAGCAGTTGTCCGCAGGTTTCGTCAAACCACTCGCACATGGCCCAGTAGCGAGCGATGTGCGGAGACTCCGTCTTTGCTGCATACTTTTGGAATAATCGATCGGGAGGAGTGTGCGGTGTGTGCGGCATCATGGGCGCATACCACACGAGGAAGGGCCTCTTCTGCTGGCGCGCTGCTGCCATGAAATCATAGATTGGTTGCAATCCCTCGCGACCAATCGTGAGCCCGGCATCGCCATGACGGCTGCCCTGCGTCATGCCTTGGGTGAACCCGCCGTGCGAGAAATCACCCTGCCACCATTTGCCAGTCTGGAAGCTGAGATAACCCGCACCCGCAAGCGCCCGCGGCAGCGTGGGCACTTGATCGAGCATGGTGTTCCATTGCGCGGTCAACTCGGCGCTGGAGCCGCGTCCACTTTTGAGGGCGCCAGCTTGCGGCAGCGGCGGGTCATTGGCTGTGACCTTGTGCTGATGCGGATAAAGCCCGGTGACTAAGCTCGCAAGACTGGGACAGCACACGCTGCTGGGGACAAACCCGCGTGGAAACGCAAGGCTCTGAGCCGCAAGCTTGTCGATGTGCGGCGTCTGAAGATGAGGATGCCGCATGAAGCCATAGTCTCCGGCTCCCTGGTCGTCGGAAATGATGAAGACGATATTGGGTTTGGTTGGTGGCTTGGCCGCTTCCGCACACAGTGCCACCAGCGGCGCGAGCAAGAGGGTGAAAATGAGCAGGTATTTCATGGTGATACGGAATGCCTGAGCCCAGCGGGATTGGCACGAAGATAAACCACTCCCGAAGAACGCAGATGCCCGAACGGAACTAGGCAATATTCGGGTTATTGTTGCCTGCCCATTTCGTTTTTCTCGCCTGACTTGGTTTCCACGTCCAGCTCAGTGGCGGGCAGCAGCAGCGGGTCGCCCTCATCCGCGCCGGACAGGAAGTCATCCTCTGCACGCACGAGATGCGATTCGCCCGAGCCGTAGCCGACAGCGTCGCCTTCATCGCCGAGGGCAAAGTCCTCGAATGCGCCCCTCCGCAGACCCTCTTTACCTCCCCCGAGCACGAAGCCGTGCGCCGGTTCCTCAGTAGAGTGCTGGAGTTTCGGTAAGGGCTGTCGGAGTTGAGAGTTCAGGGTTGAGCGTTGAGCGTTCCGCGCGGGCTGTCCGCCCTATACACTCCCCTACCCCGCACGTTGTCCCTGCGACCCCGGCAAGTTGACCATGCGACCCCGGTAAACTCCCAACTCGACCCCGGTAAACTCCCAACCCGACCCCGAAAAGCGCCCAACCCGACCCCGAAAAGCGCCCAACCCGACCCCGGTAAACTCCCACCCCGACCCCGGTAAACTCCCACCCAGACCCCGGTAAACTCTCACCCAGACCCCGGTAAACTCTCACCCCGCCTCTCAAGCTCGGCGACCCAGCCGCATATACCGATCAACCCCGCCACATTTACGCCATGACCCCGACCGTCGCACGCCGCCAGGTAGAGTGCGAAGAGTTCAGCAAAAAGAAAGCGGGTCATGGTAAGGAAGGGAGCGATCAAGCAACCCAAACCTAAAAAACAACCATGACCCA
>CANIWM010000091.1 GCA_947471505.1 Chthoniobacteraceae bacterium
GAGCGCTCCTTCGGCTGGGCCGCCCGCTTCCGCAGGCTCGCCCGCGACTACGAACGCCTCGCCTCCACTCTCGGCGGATACCACTGGCTCGCCTTCACCTCTCTCATGCTCAATTCCCTCCTCTCCAAATGTGCATGACAGGCTCTAGGGAGTTGGCTTGATCGCAGTCGAGCTTTGCCGCTTCGAGCATCCGGGTGAGTTCGCTATATTGGGAGCGGACTTTCGCTGCTTCTTCTCGGGCTGCTGCAAGTTCATTGGGCAGTCCATCGGCGGCGGTCACCTTTGCACGCAACTCGTCGCGTTCGCGCTTGAGCGATGTAAGTTGCTCGTTGAGTTCGAGAACTTGGCTGCTCGCTTTTTGGAGTTCGGCTTTGAGGGGAGCTGTGATGGCGGCTTCGTCCACCGCTTTCGTCGAACTGAGCTTGAGTGCGTCGCGCTCTGCGGTGATTTCGACAAGCTGTTTGCGAAGGTTTTCCGCCTGTTTCTCCAGCTCGTCCCACTTTGTGCCCGCGCCGTGATAGACCTCGGTAAGGGTCGCTTTGAGATCGGTGCGTTCGCGGTCAAACGCCGCCATTTTTTCAAGGAGGGCGTGGACGTCTTTGACTTGGATGCCGCCTTTGGGCGCCGAGTCGGCGAGGCTGCGGAGTTGCTTCTGCATCCGCGCCGAGGTCTCGCCGAGGATGTCACGCTCCTTGGTCGAAGTGACGACTTCGTCGCGGACATTGTCGAGTTCGCGCTCGGCCCGGACGAGTTGTTCCCGGAGGGAGGTGAAAGCCGTGAGCTTGGTTTCGAGTTCGTCGCGTTCTTTGCGGAGGGCTGCGAGGTCCTGTTTGGCTTTTTCGGAGTCGGCTGGAGTGCCTTTCGGGGTGTTTTGTCGAAGGCTGTCGCGTTCGCTGGAAATCAAGCTGAGGTCGATGCGTAGGCGTTCGAGTTCTGCGGTGGCCTTTTCGGCTTCGGTCTTTACGCGACTGTTTTCTTGGCGTGCTTTCTCGGTTTCCTGTCGGAAGTTTTCCGCTTCTGCCCGGAGCCGTTTGGACTCTGCCACGGCGTCGTCGAGTTCTTTTTGTTTGGCGCTGATTTGATCGGAAATTACTGAGGTTGCACTTGCAAGGACGGCGAATTCGCGGCGCTGGATCGTTTTTACTGGGGCTTCGGCAGTGGGAGGGATGATGAGGGAACTCTTGCAAGAGGGGCAGTCAATTTGGAAACCGGCAGCGGCGGCATCCACAGCGATTTTTTGCGCGCACTCAGGGCAGCGGAATTTTATGTCGGGCATGAAAGAGTTGGTTCTATGAGATCTGCCTGAGGGGAGCGGCAGATTTCGGGCTTTAATGGAAGGTAGTTAAACAAGTTTAAGGCCAGACGTGTAGGTTTTTTCGGTAAGCACGGGGGGCTCTTATTCTGCGATAGTGAGGGTGAAGCCGCCTGTAGCACCAGGCGTGAGGCTAAAGCCTGCTCCGACGTTTGCTTTTTGGAGGATGGCCCCGCAGAGCTTGATGGATTTGTCTCCCAGCGTGGCGGCACCGGTGAGGAGGCCGTTGGCGGGATTGAGGGCGAGTGAGAGGTCCACGGATTCGGCGGCTGTCCCGAGAGTGAGTTTCCCGAGTGCCGAGAGGTGAGCTTCATACGCGGCATTTAGGAATCCGGCCCCGTCGAGGGTGAGGGTTGCATTGCCGTTTTCGTCGTCGGGTAGGAGGTCAGGGAAGGGGAGGACGCCGGGAGTTGGCGAGCGGGCGGCTTTTGGGGCGATGTAGTAGGAACCGGTGGCGGTGAGTGTCGCACCGTCAGGCCATCCGGTGCTAAATGTGTCGCTCTCCGGGTCCGCAGGGCGGAATGTGGTGACCGAGCCAGTGAAATCCGAGCCGGGGAGGTCGCGCCAGAGCATCCAGCCCGTAGCGGAGCCGAGCCCTTTATACAGCGGGATGTAAAATGGGCAGTCGCCGCCGATGGAAAGAAATGCGCTGGTGGTGAATGGGCTGCCGTCTGCGAGTTTTCCAGCGAGTTTAACACTGCCGTTCCCTGTGACGCTGCCGGTTGCGAAGCCTGTGCCGTTTGGTCCTGCGATGGGGTCGGCGGTGAAATTGGCGGTCACTTTGCCGAGCCATGCTGCGGGGATTGGCCGTTGCGCGCCTTTGGGGCTTCGCGATGTCGTGAAGAGGGAATGATGGGCGACAAATGTGGAGACTACGGTGCCGTCAGTGATTTCCCCGGCGAGGGAGTGTTTCACGCCGTCCCATTCAAAGTGGAGTTGGAGGTCCGAGAGGTCTGGGCGAGCGATGGTGGCGTCTGCGGCGGTGCCGTCGGTGTGGAGGATTCCACGGAACGGCCATACTTTTCCAGCGTAGGTGAGCTTGCCGGTGTAAGCACCTGCGGTGGTGATGGTGAAGAGGATATTGCCTGCGTGCTCGTGAGTGCGCGGATCGTCGAGGATGAGGCCGTTCCAGGTGCCGACCTGCCGCGGATAAGGGGATGCTTCGAAGATGGCTTCGAGATACATGACAGCGGGCATGGTGAAGGTGATTTTTGGGGCGTAGCTGGTGATAAGTCCGCGCCATCCGACGAAGGCTTGGCCGCCGACTGCTTTGCCGGAGATGGTGATTTCCTTGCCGGGAGTTTGGGTGGTTTCTCCGAAGTAACCGCTGAGTGCGCCGAAGCCGTTCACGTTCACGACCATTGTTCCGGCGGGTGCGACGAAGACGCGGAATTTGCGCGAGGTGGTGAGTTGTCCGTCGTTGGCGACGATGGTGATCTCGGCGAGTCCTTTGACTCCGGGCTTGGCGTGGAGGGTGACGGCGCGGTTTTCGTCGCTGCCGCCAAAGGTGATGTCGGCATTGGCGACGAGGTTCTGATTATTGCTCGCGCCGCTGAGGGTGATGGCGGATGCGGCGGTTTCGTCATCACTGATGGTGAATGGGATGGGCTCGCTGGTGGTGCCTTGCTCAACCCCACGATCGGCGATTTCCGAAATGCCGGGTGCGGTATTGGTACTGAAGTCGAAGGCGGTGTTGGAGCTGAGAAGTCCGTCGCTGACGCTGACGGTGATGGTCGTTGTGCCGGGGATGCCAGAGATCGGCTGGATGGTGAGTCGGCGTTTGGCCCCGTTGGCGATGTTGCCGCTGACGTGATCAAAGAGAGCGGTGGCGAGTGTGGCATCAACGTGGCTGTTCACTGCGAGGCCGGCGTAAACGGAGTTGGGCAGGAGGTTGATGGTCGTGGAGCCGAGCGACTGCCAGGCACCGCGGTTGCCGGCGTTGTCGGTAGCGTGGAATGCAGTGATGGTGTTGCCCGTTCGCACGAGCCGGAGCCAGCGGGGCATGGGCAGGCGGCTGACTTCGCCGATGGTGGCAGTGGTCGCGCCTGTGATGCTTCGGGCTTGAAAGACAGCGCTGGAGCCGGGGCCGACGCCTACGAAGGCGAACATGGCATTATCCGTCGGGCCGGAGCGGAACATGATGCCGGAACGCCCTAGCTCGTGGGTGTAATCCATACTCACGACACGGGTGATGACTTCGCCGTCGCCAGCCATGGGTAGATGGACGAGGCGGAACTCATCTTGGTTCGTCTCAATCTGCGCGCCAGAGCCGCGGACGATGATGGTGCCTGCACTTTCCGTGGTACTGCCCGCTGCGCCAACTGCTCCGATATCGGTGCTAATCCACGGCGCGGTGGGCGAGAGCGTGAGGTTTGCATTCGGGACGAGCGCGGGGTTGCTGGATGTGGCGGTTACTATGAGGTCGCGGGCGGGCGTTTCCGCATCGGAGATTTCTACGCCCACAATGTCGGTCGCGGATCCGGAAGGGACTCGGCGGTTGGCGATGGGTTGGATAATTGGGGCATCGTTCGCCCCGGTGATGTTGACGGTGATGGTCGCGTTAGTCGCTTGGCCGAGGTAGTGGCGTGTGCCGAGTTTCGCGAGCCCGGCGACATCGGCATGAGGGAGGACGTTGCTGTAAAGTGAGACGTCGTCGAGGTATCCATCGAGCCACAGACCTGGCGTGCCGGTGGCCGAGTGTCCGCCAAAGGCGAGGGGCGCAGATTGGTCGAAGGCGAGGGGCGTTGGCGGTGTGGTGCCGACGAGGAATCCATCGAGATAAAGTGCGAATGATCCTTGGCCCGGTGTGGCGATGGTGCAGGTGAAGGCGACGTGGTGCCATTCGTTGACGCCGACATTGTTGGCGGTAAATCCGCTGGCCAGCCCGGCGGCTCCATACTTCGCGAGGACGATGCGATTTTCCCCAGCAGGGAAGTAGAGTTGCAGTTCGTCGTCCGGGCCGTAGCCGTCACCCGCGCCGAGGTGGAAGATGAAGTCGTCCGAGGTGTTGCTGCGGCGATTGACCCATGTGCTGAACGACCAGCCAGTCGAGTTATTGCTAAAGTCGAGGTCGTTCACCGACATGACGCGCAGGAGGCGCGCGGCGCTGTCGCTGCCATTGTCCGAGAAGCTGAGCGACTTGGTGCTAAAGGGCTTGAGCGGCGTGGGCGTCTCGGACTGGTAGTTGTATTCACTGGTGCCGACGAGGTTCAGGGTGCCATCGGCGTGGTAGTTACTGCGGTCGGAAGTTTTGCCGTCGGTGGTGACATCTGGCGGCTCGAAATCGTAGAGCAGCACGAGCCGCGCGCTGAGCGATTGGTCGCGTGCGGTGACGCGGAAGTTCGCCGGGCCTTGGTAGCCGGTCATGGGCGTAAAGCGGGCGGTGAATCCGTCTGGCAGGACTTCCGCCGTGCCGCCGATGACGCGCGAGACTTCAAATGCCAGCGCCGTGTTCGCTGCAAGATCGTCGTTCGCGAGCAGGCGGAGGTTTATATCCACTGGCATGTCTTGTGGGGTGGAGAATGTGCCGGCATTCATCGTCGGGTTGTTGTTGATGATCACGGGCCACGTCGTGGTGGTCTGGTTATTCTGCGGGTCGCGGGCGGTGATGGTGATGGTGACGTTGCCCGTCTTATTGGCTGCGGCGGTGACGCGGCAAGTGCGAGCGGTGCCGCGTATGCCGAAGGCGATATTGGCGTTCGGGATGAGCGTGGTGTTCGACGACGTGCCGGTGAGGGTGATCGTATCCAGCGGCGAATCGGGGTCGCTGAGTGGGATGGTTATGTCGCCGGTATTCGAGCCAGCATCCACGATGGCGGATTGCATCACGCCGAGGCTCGGGACGCCGGGCGCGACGGTGAAGTTCGTGCTCAGTTTATCGCCGACGGGCAGTGGGCCGACGGCGATGGGGTTCGTGGTGCCCGTCGCGAGATTGATGGTGAGTCCGGTCTTCGTCGCGGTTAGCGTGTAGTTGCCGGTGGGGAGGTTGGTGATGGTGTAGTTGCCGGAGGTATCGGTGACATCGGTGCGCGTCCCGCCTGCGCTGACGGTGACGCCTTGCATCGGGTTGCCGCTCACATTTTTCACCGCTCCTGCGATGGTGAAAAGGGTCTGCCCGCCGACTTTAATAATGATGCTTCCGGTCGCGGTGCCGCCGCGTCCGTCCGAGACGGTGCAGCGGACGGTGCGGTTGCCGGTGGTGGGGTATTTGTAGGTGATGGTCGGGGCGTTGTTGGTGACGGAGGAGCCGTCGCCCATGTCCCACACATACGTGAGCGGGTCGCCGTCGGGATCATCCGCAGTCGCAGTGATCGTGGTGTTGACGTTTGGGTTTGGGACGGTGTTCGTCGCGCTCATCGTGACGGTCGGCTGTTTGTTCAAGCCTGCGCCTTGGACGATGCGGACATCCACCCAATCCGGGTCCACGTTCCCGCGTGCGATGGGCGTGATGTAGATGGGGTTTGCGGGGTCGGAGGAGTCCGTAAAAGTCGAGCCGATTTGAAGCGGGGCATCGTCTTTCGTCCCGCCGGGGACCATATCAATGAGGTTCGTTTGTGTGTTGCCGGTTTGCCCCCAGCGGAGCCAAATGCCGTTCTTTGCGTTCGCGTTGGAGGCGGCGTAAAGCTGGCGGTAGTCAATCCACCAGTCGTTCGCGCTATTGAGGCGATCAATGCGGACGGCGCGTGCGAGATTCGAGGTGCCGGAGGCTCGTTTATCCATCGCATAGATGCGGTAGGTGCCCGAGGGGCCTGCTTGGATCACGGAGGCATTGGGAACCCAATTGAGGAGGTTCTTTTCGCGGGCGTTGTAGTGGCAGCGGAAGTCGGAGTTTGCGCCGCCCATGATGTCAATGCCGTCGCCGTATTCCACGGAGGTGCCAGCGGAGTCAATCGGGTCGGAACTTGGAGAATCCCAGTAGTTTGCGTGGAGAAGGCCGACGTTGTGGCCGAGTTCGTGGGAGGCGACGCCGAAGTTCCAATAAGAATTCGCCAGCCAGCACCCGCGAAAGCCGACGTAGCCTACGCCGCCGAAGGATGCCGTCGGCTTGGCCGCAGTCACGACCATGTCGAAGTCGAACTTGGTGTAATCGTAGCCTTGCGCCTTTGCTGCGACGCGGCAGGCGTCCAGAAATGTCCCGAGGTTCGTGTAATTATCCGCCGTCAGCGGCAGGCGCAGCACCGGCGTGACTTGCGAGCCCGACGTGCCCGGCGCGACCCAAGTGAACGCGCCATACGACATCTCGTTCCACATCGTCTGCAAGTCGTTGATCAAAGTTTCCAGCGTGGCTTGGCTCACGCGCTGTCCTTGGTAGTCGGAGAAATCGACGCGGTAGATGAGGATTTTGCGGCTCCCGGTGGATTGGTAGGCGCGGCCTCCGGCGAAAGTAAGCGCTGCTTGAGTCGCATCGCTCATCGCGGCCTGCGCGTGGGATTTGCCACAGTAAAAGTTCGTGCTTCCGCCGATGCTCAGGGCGACTTCGTCACCATCGTCACTGGAGGGTTTCCCGGAGGTAATACAAACCGGGTCTGCACCGAGGGCGTCCTTTGCTGCAGCGACTTCCACAGGCTCCAGCACGCGGCCCGCTTCTTTGCTGATGGCTACGATTTTTGTCCCCGGGGTCTCCGCGTGAGAGAGCGAGATGCCGGAAACCGGAATGCCGAATCGCGTCGTTGTCCGCTCCTCGCCATAGGCGCGATGCTTCTCGTTGCCTAAGACGAGCGTCAGCACATTTCCCTCGCCCTTTGAGCCTAGAAGCGGCGTGCGTGCCTCCACGAACACATCACCTTTCGCATCGACCCGCGCCTCCAGTTGCGCGCGGATGGAGACGGGCATCTGCCGCCAAATGGTGACGGGCACGGCGCTATCCACGGCGACCTGCGGCGCAGTGGTAATGAGGGTCATCATTTTCTCCCGTCGCGTCTTGGCGAGCGCGATGCCTTCCGCCTCCAACGGCGAGCGATTCTCCTTCGGCGCGGCGACGTAGCGATGCGTCCAACCGCGAAATGCCTCCAGAGCGGGCTCCGCGACTGGCTCCTGCCAGCGCACATCGGCGCGCGTCTTGGATAAATCAAGCGTCTCATCCCGAATCGCGCTGACCGTGATCGGTATAGGCGCGGCGATTTCAATCGTCGGCGTTGCCGCAAGCGGTGGAGTCGCTGGCTGGCGGTTGATGTTAAAGGTGAGGAAGGTTGCTCCAGCCACAAGGGCGAGCAACGCGGATAGCGTGCGTTTCATGCAGAGTGCGCCGACAATACCTGAGTCTCGCCCATCGTCCACTAATAATACTGAGACGTAGTCACTGCGAATGGCATACGTCGTGCAGTCTGTTTTGGCTCTTATGCCCTTCACTTCTTGTGAAATCGAATGCAGTGCTTGTTGCATATCGTTCGTTCCTTCGTCGGACGAGCGGTATTGTGATCACTGCGCGTCGATTCACAAGGCCACGTATTGCGCAAACCCGATTTCGGCGTTGGGGGCGGCGCTCGATATGCTGCCGGGGCACGATGTCACAGCTCTGCTCGGGCAGGGCGGGATGGGTTATGTTTACCGTGCGCGTCAGGCGAGTTTGAGGCGCGATGTGGCGGCTAAGGTGGCGTTGACGACATCGTCCGACGCCGAGGAGACGGAGCGCTTTTTCCGGGAAGCGCAGGTGCTCGCGCAACTGGATCACCCGAATATCGTGCCGATCTACGATTTCGGTCGGAATAGGGACGGTGGCCTTTATTACACCATGAAGCTCGTTCGGGGGATGACGCTGACGGCGATTCTCGTGCAAATGCGCGAGGGGACGGCGAGGTGGTCGCGCGAGGCTTTGTTGGAGGTATTTCGCAAGGTATGTGATGCAGTGGATTTCGCGCATTCGCGGGGGTAATGCACCGGGATTTGAAGCCCGATAACATCATGGTCGGAGAGTTTGGCGAAGTGATGGTCATGGATTGGGGATTGGCGGGGTCCATAAAAGCGAATCGTCGCACCGATGGTGTGCGCCCCGATTCTCGCAGAATCATCGAATCCGAGCAGAGTTTGACGCTTGTCGGTTTGGTCATCGGCACTCCGCAATACATGTCACCGGAGCAGGCGGAGGGGAGCAAGGACATTGACGAACGGAGCGATGTGTATTCACTCGGCGGCATCCTTTACTCGATTCTCACGCTGCACGCGCCCATCGCAAAGGCGTCAGTCACTACCATGCTCGAGAGCGTGCGTGCGGGGAACATCAAACAGGTCGAGCAAGTCGAACTGCCAGACTGTTGCAAGCGGTTGCCGCACTCACTTGGCGCGGTGGTGATGAAGGCGCTGGCGCTTAAACCGGAGGATCGATTTCAGACGGTAGCGGCACTTGCGGCCGACGTGGATGCGTATCTCGGCGGGTTCGCGACGACTGCCGAGCAGGTCTCGCCATTGGGCCACCTATGGCTGCTGATAAAACGTCATCGCGCGGTATCTGTCGCTGCGTTGGTGCTGCTGATGATGAGCGCTGCCTTTGTCGCTGAGCTTGTGGCGAGCGAGCGTCGTGCGACCGAGAATGCGGACGATGCGTCGCGCCATGCGCACGCTGCGACGAGCGCGGAACGAGTGGCTACGGAGAAGACGGAAATGAGTCGCGTGGCTCTTGCGAGGGCTAGAATCTTTCTCGCGGATGCCGCCTATCGCGACGCCGATACGCCTGGAATGCAGGCTGAACTCTCGGGTGTTTCCGATGATCTTCGGGATACAACTTGGCACTACCTGTCGGAGCGGGCAGACAATTCTATCGCTCGGCCAGGGTGTGAAGATTCGAGCTATTTCATCGGTTCGGCAGCACACCCAACGCAGCCTGGGATTTTTGCGGCGGCGACGGATGCGGATCATTCCCGCATTGTGATCTTTGACGGCAAGACGGGGCGGACCGTGCGCGAGTTCCCGATGCAGTCCAGCACTGGATGGACGCGGGCTCTCTCGTATTCCCCAGATGGGAAACAGCTCGCGGTCGGTTGGCTGCAAAGCACGGGAATTTCCGTTTTCGATGCGGAAACCGGAGAGCGACTGCGCAAATGGCAGACTGCCGTAGGGTCGCGACGCATCGACTTTAGCCCGGACGGTAGCAAGATTTTGCAAAGTTGCCTCCCAAGCGACGCATCCCTTTGGGACGCCGCTACGGGGCGGGAAATCTGGAACGCGAAGAACGGGCTGAGGCATTTCTTCATGCCGGACGGTAAGCGGATCGTAGCGGTCAGCCGCAGATACGTGCGCATCCTCGCGGCGGAGGATGGCCGGGAGTTGGAAGCGTTCCCATTTAACAAGGGTCTGCACGCTGATTCCGCCAGTATCAATCCGGCTGGGACGATGCTCGTTGTGGCGACCGAGACAGGTCAAACCATCGGCGTGAATCTCGCGGATGGGGCGACATTGTTCGAGGCTTCCCAAGGTGATGGGGGAAGTGTCCTCGCATCTGCGTTTACGTCCGATGGAGCGCGTTTCGTCACGGCAGCCGGATTGCCGGAGGGCAACAATCAGTTTCTGCAAATCCGCGACGCAGCCACAGGTCAAACGCTGCGCCGGTTGCGCGGAGGCACGGGGAATATCGAGTCGATGTGCATTCATCCCTTGTCCGGAGAGGTGCTGATCGCCGGGGCATCTTCGCGCGTCTGGTCGTCGGCGATGCGCTCGGCGGATTGGTCGTATCGTAAAGTCGGTCGCGGGCGGAGTGGCGGGTTTTTTGGTGGCGAGAATCTACTTCTCTCGCATAGCGAAAACGGCGTCGCTGCCGTCGGGCGTCTCGCCGCTGTGGTTGCTGCCGGAGAAAGCACCACCGAGGTTTGGCGTCCGAGTCGCTTGGACAGTTGGGCGACCTTCACAAGCGGCGACGGGCAGACCGGGGCGATCCACTTTGAAAATACTCCACGCGACACGGCGGTGAGCATCGTTCGGGTCAATGGCAGCAAGTTTGTCGAAGTGAGCAAGGTTGGCCTGATGAACGAGCCCTACCGCTTGGCGCTGAATCGCGATGGTTCACGTATCATCACCCTCTCTGCATGGGCTCAGGATCGTCTCTTCCTCACGGCGGACGGCAAGGCGTTGCCAAATCTTGAAAAAGGGAAGGCAACGACGGCGGCGGACGCCGCGTGGCATGGCGCGAATGGCAAGATACTCTTCACCGCCTACACGCTCAATGACCGGCGCGGCGGCCCAAACGCGGAGGAGTGGCTGCTCGCTTGGGACACCGATACCGGGAAAAACATCGCGGGCGTGAAGCATCCATTTTTCCTAAACTGCCTCGCGACACAGCCCGGCGGTGATCGGATCGCCGATGCGGGAGTGGACAAAATTATCCGTATTCGTGATACGGCGACACTCGCCGTCATTCGTGAGTTTCGTGCGCACGACGCATCCATCACTTCGCTCGCCTGGAGTTCGCGGGGCGATATCATTGCCAGCGCATCCTCAGATAATACCGTGCGCCTATGGGATGCCACGACGGGGCGAATGATCGAGGAGCTTTACTCCGGCCCCAATACTCCTGGCGTGCTATTTTTCAGCCCAGGCGGGACTCGCCTAGGCTGTTCAATCATTCGCGGAGACACGCTTGTATGGGATGTCGCGAATGTCCCGCTGACGGCCGCAGCGCGTGGGAAGTAGGGAGTGAAGTTCGATCCTCCGCCAAACATCTTCCCATTTTCGGCGTCACCCCGTAAGCATCTGGGTAATGGAGCGTGCTTGCCTGCTGGCCTCGACTGTCTGTTTCTTTTTTGGATTCGCCTACACGATGTATGCGTTGGGAGCCCGCATGTTGCGGCCCTCGCGTGGGAGCGTGCTCATGATGTCCGTGGGCTTTGTGTTGCTCACCGAGTTCCTGCATCTGCGCGGCAGAGCGGTGGGGCGATGTCCGCTGACGAACCTCTTTGAAGTGCTGGTCTTTTTAAGCTGGTCGCTCGTGCTGTTGTACTTCGTGGTCGGCGGGACTTACCGGCTCTCGCTCCTCGGGGCATTCACTGCGCCGCTGGCCTTTCTTTTACTCGCGGTTGCGCAGCTTTTGCCGTCCGCATCGGCCCCGGTGGTGAGTCGGGCGAGCGCCGGCTTTTGGCCGGAATTGCACGCGGCGCTCGCGCTTGTCGCCTACGGGGCCTTTGCTTTGGCGGCGGTAGCGGGGGTGATGTATGTCGTGCAGGAGAAGCTCTTGAAGAAGCATCGGCTCAACTCTTTCTTTCACATTCTCCCGCCCATCGCGGAACTCTCCGTGGCGCTTCAGCGGGTGATGCTGGCGGGCTTCGTTTTGCTTTCTGTCGCACTCGTGGCGGGACTCCTCGCGAGTTCGCCCGCATTCTATAAAGCAACAATGGTCGTCTCGGGTTTCGTCTGGGCTCCTTACGGTGTGTTGCTGTGGCTGCGGTGGAGGCATCCGTTTTCTCCACGGCAGTTTGCGTGGTTGGCGGTGGGAGCGTTTGTCTTGGCGTTATCCACGCTTGGGGCGTTGAACTTTTTGCATATCAGCCGGTGATGGAAATTGTCTGCCTCGGCCTGAGCCACAAGACAGCCCCTATCGAAGTGCGAGAGAAGTTCGCCATCGGAGACTCGCATCTGGGCGAAATCTCCGCAGTCCTCGCCCGCACGGCTGGCCTGCGTGAAGCGGTGATCGTCTCGACGTGTAACCGCGTCGAATACTATGTCGCCGCAGAGGACGGCTCCGAGGCGCTCCGGCAAGTGGAGGCGTTTGCTGCCGAGCGGGCGCAGATGCCGATGGGCGATGCGTTTTTCCGCCTCCACGGGGATGAGGGAATCCGCCACCTTTTCCGCGTGGCCAGCGGCCTCGATAGTATGGTGATCGGGGAGACGGAGATTCTCGGGCAGGTGAAAAAGGCTTACCTCTCCGCGCAGACGGGCGGTGCGACTTCACGCTGCCTGAACAAGATGTTTCAGCGCGCCTTCAACGTTGCCAAAGAAGTCCGCACGCAGACGGGCATCACCCGCGGCGCGGTCAGCGTGGGCAGTGTGGCCGTGGAGTTGGCGGAGAAAATCTTCGGCAAGCTCGACCGTTGTAATGTGATGATCCTCGGGGCAGGGGAGACGGCAGAGATGACCGCGCGCTCCCTCCAATCGAGGGGCGCAAAAGCGATCTTCGTCTCCAACAGAACCTACGAACGCGCCTCCACTCTCGCGGAAACTCTCGGGGGCAAAGCGATCCATTTTGACCAATGGGATGCTGAGTTCGGCGAGATCGATATTCTTATTGGTTCCACTGGCGCGCCACACGCGGTCGTCCCAAAAGCCAAGCTCGCCCCGCTGATGAAGCGCCGTACGGACCGCCCGCTCTTTTGCATAGACCTCGCTGTGCCCCGCGATTTTGAAGCGACAGTGAACGACCTTGATGGCGTCTATCTTTACGACATCGACTCCCTCCAAGGGATCGCCGAAGAAGGAATCCGCGTCCGGCAATCCGAACTCACTCGCTGTGAAGCGATGATCGAACGTCACGTCGGGGAGTTCGCGAAGTGGCTTGTGACGCCGGTGCCTAACCGGGAATAAACGCGCCCGTTAAACGGCCGCTGCCATGTCTTTGTTGTAAACGTGTTCCTCGAACTCCCGAAGACTGGGCTTAATGAGCCGAGTTTCGCCGCATTTTCCGACGATCGCTTCCTGCGTCTTTAGGCCGTGGCCGGTGATACAGAGGACGGCTTCTCCGTCGCGTGGGATTTTGCCGGTGTCGATGAGCTTTTTGGCGCAAGCGACTGTCACGCCTCCCGCTGTCTCGGCGAAAATGCCTTCGTATTCAGCAAGCCATTTGATGCCGTCCACGATCTCCTCGTCCGTCACATCCTCAGCGTTGCCGCCTGTCTGGCGCATCGCATGGATGGCGTAATAGCCGTCAGCGGGCGTGCCGATAGCGAGAGACTTGGCGATGGTTTCGGGCTTCGGCACAGGCTTCACCATGTCGGTGCCGCGCTTCATCGCATGTGAAATCGGAGCGCAGCCGGTGGCTTGCGCGCCGTACACGGAGAACGCTGTCTCCTCGACGATGCCGCATTTTACAAACTCGCCGTAAGCCTTGTGCAGCTTCGTGAGCAGCGAGCCCGAGGCCATCGGCGCGACTGTGTGGCGCGGGATGCGCCAGCCGAGTTGCTCCATGATTTCAAAGCCCATCGTCTTGCTGCCCTCGGCGTAATACGGGCGCAGATTCACGTTCACAAACCCCCAGCCGTATTTGCCCGCGATCTCGGAGCAAAGGCGGTTCACTTGGTCATACGGACCTTCAATTGCGATGACGTTCGTCCCATAGACCAGCGAGCCAAGGACCTTCCCCTGCTCTAAGTCTGCGGGGATGAGCACGTAGCTCTTCAACCCAGCAGCGGCGGCGTTTGCGGCGACGGAGTTGGCGAGGTTCCCTGTGCTGGCGCAAGCCACCGTTTTGAATCCCAGCTCCACCGCACGGCTCAGTGCGACGCTCACGACGCGGTCCTTAAAAGAGAGCGTCGGGTAGTTCACCGTGTCGTTTTTAATATAGAGCGTCTTGATGCCAAATGCCTTTGCCAGCCGGTCCGCCTTCACCAGCGGGGTAAAGCCCACCTGCTTCCCGACGGTCGGCTCGCCGTCAATCGGCAGCAACTCCCGGTAGCGCCACATCGTCTGCGGGCGGCTCTCGATCACGCTGCGCGAAATGGACGCTTTGATCGCGTCATAGTCGTACGCGGCCTCCAGCGGACCAAAGTCGAACTCGCAGACGTGGATGGCTTTCTTTTCGTAAAGTTTCCCACATTCGCGGCACTTGAGATTGCTAAAAAACGGTTTGTTCATCGGTAAAAATAATCAGTTGTGAACTCCCGTCGAAAGTGGCGAAGCAAAGGGACGATCATCCCAGAACTTCGCTCCCATCTTTCCCCGCCGGTTGCCCGACAAGGCTGGATTTGGCACCTGGACCATGCGGAGTTGAGAGTTGATAGTTGAGTGCTGAGAGACGCCTGCGCGATCTCTCAACTCTCAACCCTCATCTCTCAACCAACGAAGCGGTTGCCGTGGAATCGTCGGGCCAGTAACCCTCCTCCACTCTCGATAAGAGCGACCTCACGAATAGGGAACCGAGCGCGGGGCGTCAAATGGAATTTCCCGTCACGCGAAAATTGTGCTGCTATACCGGAAAATTGTTCGCATTCGGGGTCAACATCCTGCTTTACAGGGCTTGCGAATTTGGGAGCGCCCCTGTAAACGAAGCACGCCTCAACCCGAAAACGCTACCCAAATGAATACGAAATTGCCCACTGCATCTGCCCCCATCCGCTGCATCTTACTCGCTGTCGTGGCGAATAGGAGGCCGCGCTGATGTCCGTGGGCAGCAAGGCGACTATTACCTTTTGGGGCGTGCGGGGAAGTATCCCGACGCCGGGGCCGGAGACGGTACGTGTCGGCGGCAATACTTCCTGCGTCGAGCTGCGAGCCGACGACCAACACATCGTCTTTGACGCGGGGAGCGGCCTGCGCCCACTCGGCAGAGCCCTCATGGCCGAGTTCGCCGCCCGCCCGCTGGAAGTCACCCTCCTCATCACCCACACCCACTGGGACCACATCCAAGGCTTCCCGTTTTTCGTCCCCGCTTACAACCCTCGCAACCACATCCACATCCTCGGATACGAAGGCGCTCGCAGAGATTTGCAAGACACGCTTGCTGGGCAAATGGAGAGCCCCTACTTCCCTATCGCACTCGCCCAGATGCCGGGAAATATCATCATCGAAGAGCTGAAGTCGCTCGAATTCCAAATCGGAAAAATCGCCGGTCGTGCCTGCCACGTCAACCACCCCGGCGTCTGCGTTGGCTACCGGTTGGAGACGAGCGCGGGCAGCATTTGCTACGTCCCCGACCATGAATCCGGACCGGCTTGCACCGAGGAGCCGAAGTCCGTTTCCCATGTCCTTGAGGCCAACGTGATTGATTTTATCCAAGGTGCCGATGTCGTCATCCTCGACTGCCAATACACAGCAGAAGAATACGTGACCAAAATCGGCTGGGGCCACGGCAGCCTCGACGAAGTCGTCCGCGTCGCCTGCGATGCTGAAGTGAAGCGGCTCTACCTTTTCCACCACGACCCATCGCACGACGACGATTTCCTTGAAGGAATGCTCGCCCGCGCTCAGGAACTCGCAAAAGGCAGCCCGCTCCAAGTCTTCCTCGCGAGGGAAGGTGATTCCGTCGTCATGGAGCGCTGATTCGCCGAGCGCGCTTCTTGCAGCGGCGCGGAATCTCTGCTGCATTGCGCCCCCCCTTTTCCGAACACACACACACTCATGCCTACACCTCGCAACCAAAAGAAAAACGTCGGCGTCATCGGCCTCGGAATCATCGGCTCTCGGGTCGCATCGGGTCTCCGGCAAGCGGGCTTCCAATCCTTCGTCTGGAACCGCACCCCCAAGCCCGTCGCGAACTTCCTCGGCTCGGCTGTAGAAGTCGCTGAACTCTGCGAAGTCATCCAGCTCTTCGTGGCCGATGGCGCGGCGGTGATGGAGATGATTGACCTCCTCCGCCCTGCGCTCACGGCCCGGCACATTATCGTCTGCAACGCCTCCATCGGGCTCGACGCGACGCTCGAAGCCGCCATGAAAGTCCGGCAACTCGGTGCATCGTTCCTCGACGCTCCATTCACCGGCAGTAAAGGCGCGGCGGAGAAACGCCAGCTCGTCTATTACGTCGGCGGCGACGAGGAGGTCTTCCTCCGCGCAAAAGCCATCCTTGAAGCCACCAGCAAGGCCGTCCTACGCGTCGGCGACATCGGCCAAGCGGCCGTCATCAAGATCGTGACCAACCTCATCAGCGCCACCACCGCGCAAACCCTCGCCGAAGCATTCGCCATCGTGAAACGCTCTGGCATCCAGCCCGAAGCCCTCGTCCACGCCATCGAGCTAAACGCCATGCGCAGCGGGGTCACCGACCTCAAATTGCCAAAAATGATCGCCAGCGATTACGAGCCGCACTTTTCCGTAAAGCACATGTTCAAAGACGTGAAGCTCGGCATCCAGCTCGCCAACAAACTCGACCTCGAAGTGCCCGCGACGAGCTGCGTCGCGGGCGTCCTCTTCAACGCCATCTCACGCGGCTGGGGCGACCTCGATTACGCAGCCCTCGCCAAGACTTACGAAACCCCAACGGCCCCTGCGGCCGACGCACCGTGAGCCTTGCCTCAATCAAAGAGCACGGTGGCGTGCTCGACCTCGCCAGTCGGGTAAAACTCTCGTTCACCGGCAACGACCGCGTCCGGTATCTGAACGGCCAAGTCACGGCCAAACTCACCGGCGCGAGCCGCGTCCAGCCCGCCTGTATCACCACCGCAAAAGGCAAGCTCTGCGCCGACGTATTCATTACCACGCACACCGACGCAATCATTGTGGATGCGGACTCTGCTGTGGCTGAGACCCTTTCTCCACGGCTGGAAAAATACATCGTCGCCGACGATGTCACCGTCACCGACATCACGCACGACGCCGCACTGATCCACTGCGCTGGCGTGACTGTGGAGCAACTGAAAGCCGTCTCCGATTTGCGCGGCCTTCCCTCCGCTCGGCTTGGTATTCCCGGCTGCGATTTGTTCATCCCGAACCGCGACGAATTTCCGGCGATTTGGCAAAAGCTCACCGCACAGTTTCCCGCTATCAGCGATGAACTCGCCGAGCTTCTCCGCATCCAAGCCGGCATCCCGCGCTGGGGCTTCGAGCTGGGTGAAAACACCCTCCCCGCCGAAGCCGGGCTCGACCGGACACACGTTGATTTTCACAAAGGCTGCTACATCGGCCAAGAGGTCATCAGCCGCATCAAGAGCGTCGGACACGTCAACCGCAGCCTTCGCCGTTTCGCCTCCCCGAAGGGCGAGAGCATCCCCGTCGGCTCCCGCATTTTCGCCGCCGATGCGCCCGAGAAAGACCTCGGCATCATCACGAGCGCCGCACTTTCCATCGCGCTCGGCTACCTCCGCCGAGGAGCGCCCGAGCACGGATTATTCGTCGGCTTGCCCGAAGCGCCGATTGCCATCGATTTGCAACCGTCTGAATGCTCGACATCCGGCGGCTTTCAATGAAGGGTGCGCCCGCCGTGTTCCAAATCGTTTTTAATGAACTGAGCGCTGCCGAAATGGCGGCCCTGCCGAAAGACCTGCAACTCGACCTGCTCGTCGAGTTTGAGGTGCTGCCAGACAATCTCGATCAGCTCGATCCGGAGAAATTCGGACGGCTGGAGAGCGACGGGAAGACGCTCTTCCGCTACCGCGCGAAAGACCACCGCATCTACTTCGAGCGCACAGCAGAGGGCATCACCGTCCACCGCGTGCTCCACAAAAACACCATTCGCGACTTTCTATTCCGCTCGAAGATTTCCTCCGGAGAAGACGAGCAGCTCAGCAACAAGGACGGCTTTTGGAAGCTCATCGAAGCCGGCGCCCAATCCCGAAAAGCGAAATGAAACTCGGCCTCTTCGCCTGCATCGTCGCGTGTGTCGGCGTCGCGCACGTCGCGGTGATTTTTTTGATCAGCCATTGGCGCACGATGGGGCAGCCCTACATCCCGCCGCCAGAGCCGACCTTCACCACCGCGACGTATCATTTTGTGGACGACAAAGGCGCTGAGGTGAAGCGCGTGAAAGAGTTCACCGTGAGCACCGAATTCATAGACCCCGATAAGGCGAAAGCGGCTCCTGCTCCGAAGAAATAATCAGCGCGGGTTCTTCAGAAAGTAAAACCGCCCGTCCTCCGCGCCGCCGAGAAAATCGGGCACGCCGTCGCCGTCAAAATCCACCACCGACGGGCTCACGTCGTGGCCTTCGATGTTCTTCTTTGCCAGCGTCCCCGCGTTCTTGAAAACCCACGTCCCATCGCGCTCGGCGACTTGCTGGAGGAAGTCGGCGTTCGACGAGTTGAGCAGGAAGTCGAACTTCCCGTCGCCATCCCAATCCGTCACGCACAGCTTGCGGCGACCGCTTGCACCGGCGGTCTTCGCGTTCAGCCGGAGCGGCGCACCACTTTCATCCACGAACACCCGACGCGGCGCACGCAGCACGAGTTTCCCGTCCACGCGAGCGCGCTCGAAAAAGGCGAGGTAGCCTTCGTGGTCGAGCATCGCGAGGTCGGGCATTCCGTCCTTGTTAAAATCGAAGACCACCGGCGTCGTCCGCCATTGTGTGAGGAGTGCTTTGCCCTGCGGTTTCCGCCAGCCCCACGCCTGCGCGGGCTGTTCGGCAGTCCACTCGACTTCGATGGGCTGCGGTGCGGCGAGCGTGCCGGTGTTTCGGAGCCACACGACTTCGCCGAGGATGCTGTTCACGATGAGGTCGAGTCGTCCGTCGCCATCCCAGTCCGCGACACTCAGCGTCGTGTAGCCCCACTTCGCTTCCGCCGGGCCTTGGATGCTTCCGTTCGGCCCGGCCATGATGCGGAACGGCTTGCCGTCCACTTCCAAAGGACGCGGCGCGGCCCACTTGGGTTGTGCGATTTTCGGACCGCTGAGGTTCTCGAAAAACTCCACGTAGCCTGCCGTGTTGCCGCTCACGATGTCCGTGTCGCCGTCGCCATCCCAATCCACACCCACCGGCGACGCCAGCGCACCGCACTTCAGCGTGTCGGCTTCTTGCTGGAAGTATTGCGGCTGCGCAAAAACCGGCACACGGTCGGCGAGCTTGCCCGTATTCTCGATGAAAGCCACGCGCCCATCTTCATCGCCCACGATGAGATCGAGGTCGCCGTCCTTGTCCCAATCGAACGCCACCGGCACGATCATCTCCAAGTCCATCCGCACGCCGAGCCGCTTGCCTGCTGCGTAGCGCGGCTCTTTGCGCGAGCCGGTGTTTTCAAAATACGTGAACCCATCGAGGAACTCCCCGCAAAGGAGGTCGAGGTCCCCATCGCCATCGAAGTCCGCAAAGTTCGGCGACGGACACCCGAAAGTATCCACGCCGGGAATCACAAACGGCTCCGCGAAAGCCCCCGCGCCCGTCGCTCGGAAGACATGCACAAAGCCGTGCAGCGGCCCATTCTTCCAAACGCCCCGCGCATCCCATGCATCGTCCCAGCCGTAAAAACTCCAGTCCTCGATTCCCACGATCAAGTCCTGCTGACCGTCGCCATCGTAGTCCGCGTAGCGCCACTGATTATGCCGCACTTTCGGCCCGCGCGGCTGCTTGCCCTGCGCTCTATAAAAGCCCGCGCTCACGGGCAGCGTCACCTTTTCCGCAGTCCCCGTGCGCTCGAAGTTCACATACTCCACGCCCGGCGAGAGCACGCGCAACTTCCCCTCCACATAGCTCGGCATCACATACGGCCCCGCCGCGCTGAGCCGCCGCGCGGCCTTGAAAACGGGCATCTTCCCGCCCGACGTATTCTCGAAAAGATACACGCCATTCGACGGCTTATCCGGGCACGACACGATGAGGTCGAAGTCCCCATCGCCATCCGCATCGCACGGCACCGGCCAAGCCCAAAGTCCCACGCCGAGGTCCACAGTGAGCCCCGGATTATTGAAAGGAAGCCGCTCCAGAGCCGAAGCCGACGCAGCGAGAAAAAGAAAAGCGGTCACGCTCACGGCGCGGTGGAGTGGTTTCATGCCTCTACCAGACCCGTTGCGAGTGTCCTTCTTTGCGCCCGTTGGGGCTGTGTTATGGGGTGGAGTGTGAATTTCCCGTGAGGTGGAGTTTTCCCGTGGACTTGCGGCCATGTATGGACATTGTATTCGCCAGATGCAGACGCCACCTCCAATTTTGCTCACTGAACGAATGCTGGACAAAAGGCGGCAAAACTCCGCATCGTCGCGCATCGCCCAACACTAATCCAAGTCATGAAACCACACACCTCTCGCAAAGCCTTTTCGCTGGTAGAACTGCTCATCGTTATCGTGATTATCGGCATCATCACGGGCTTCGCCGTCCCAGCAATCACCGGGATGCTCAAAAGCTCCCAATTGACCCAAGCCTCTGGGCAACTGGTGGATACCGTGGCGCTCGCCCGGCAGACGGCGATGAGTAAAAATCGCGCCATTGAGGTTCGTTTTTACCGCTATGCCGACAATGAAATCCCCGGCGAAAAGCCCACTGAACCGGCGACGGGCCATTATCGTGCGATGCAGACGTTCGAGATTGCAGAAAGCGGAGTGCTTGTCCCGATTTCGAAGGTCATCGCGCTGCCGGACAATATCATTATGAATCCCGGCATCCCCGGTGGAGGAATGCTGTCCACGATCCTCGGCGATGACCGTGTGTCTCCGCCGCAGGATCCGCCTTCGATGATCGTCGCCAAGGAAAAGCTGAATAAGCAAACCGACCCCGAACTCCCGCGCGGTGTGGGAATGAACTACGAATACGTTGCCTTCCGCTTTTTACCGGACGGCAGCACCAATTTGCCGCCAAAAGGAGCAGGCAGCACCTCCGCAGATACAAAGGACGCGCGACCCTCCGCCGATGGGCGCTGGTATATCACCATCCACGCGATCAGCGATTGGGAAAACCTCAAAAAAGCCGGCAATGTCGAACCACCGCCAAATTACTTCACTTGGCTGATTGACCCTGTGACCGGCACATCCAAGACCTTCCGTCCAGGGCTCGCCCCGAAGTCAAAGTGAGGCAGCTAACGGCTCGGCAGGACCAGCGTCACCTCGGCGTCGTCGGCTGGGTAGTTCTCCATATCGAGCAGCGGGTGTCGCATCTCGGATTCCCGAAATTGCGCGCCGTAAATCGCGTAGAGTGCGCCGATGAGACGCCGCACTTCTGCTCCGGAAATCGTCCGCATATCTTCCCTGCCGACCCGCCGGACGATGAGCTGGAAAGGCAGTGGCACGGAGCCGCCGCTCGCATCGATCACCTCCGGTGGGCGAAAGTCTGGCTGAAAAAAACTCACTGCCGTCGGGTCCAATTTCGTGTAACCAGCGCGCTCGTAAGCAGCGAGGCGGATGGCACGCTTCGGATCGCTGGCGTCGTCATATTCCATCTCGGCAACGAGCGTGATCGGGGCAGGGGACAACTCCCGCGCTGCCACAATCGGTGCCGCTCGCAGCCAGCCCGCAAGGCCCGAGCGACGCTGCTCTGGCGCGACCAAAACGTGCGAGAGGTGCACCACGACTTCGCTGCTGCTCCTTATCGCAGTATGGTCGCGCACGGCGCAAAAAAGGCCGTCCTTTTCCACCAGCAAAATCTCATAGTGCAGCGTGCGAAATCGCCCCGCCAAAACCTCCCGCGACTCCATTTCATTCGCAGCGCCAAACTCCGCCCACAGCGCCGAGTATGCTCGTTCAAAAGCGGGATCTTCCACGGTCCGAATCCGCGTCCATGTAAATGTGGCGGGGTCGAGCGCGATGCTTTTGCCGTCGCCGGGGGCGAGAATGTCTGGAGTCAATTGATGAACCACGCAGTCAACTAAACACAACTTTGCAAAACGACCAGCGCGCGGTTACTCTTCGACGCACAATGAGTCTCACGCCGCTACAGCAACTCGACGCTGCAAACCACCTGCACCCGTTCACCAATCACGACGACATGCACCGCGTCGGCACGCACATCATCACCGAGGCTTCCGGCGTGTGGGTGCGCGACGCCGAGGGCCGCCGCCTGCTCGACGGCCTCGCCGGCCTCTGGGCCGTGAACATCGGCTACGGACGCCGCGAAGTCGTGGACGCCGTCGCCGAGCAAATGACTCGGCTCTCCTACTATCCGTCCTTCTTTAACACCACCACCGAGCCCGCCATCCGCCTCGCCGCGAAGCTCGCTGAGCTGGCCCCAGCGCGGCTCAATCACACCATGTTCTGCAACAGCGGTAGCGAGGCAAATGAGACCGCCCTCAAGCTCATTCGCGCTTACTGGAAGCTCAAAGGACAGCCTGCCCGCACGAAAATCGTCACCCGCGAATTTGCCTACCACGGCGTCACCATCGCCACCACGAGCATGACAGGACTGCCGAGCTGCACCGCACCATTTGATCTCCCGCTCCCCGGCTTCATCCACTCTCCCGGTCCCAATGCCTGGGCCGCGAATCGCGAGGCCGACGCGGAGGCATACGGCGCGTGGTGCGTGGAAGAAACCGAGCGCATCATCCAGCGCGAAAGCCCCGACACCATTGCCGCCATCTTCGCCGAGCCCGTGCAGGGCGCAGGCGGCGTCATCCCGCCACCGCCCGGCTACCTCCGCGCACTCCGCGAGCTTGCGCGGCGTTACGGCATCCTCTTTGTTGCCGATGAAGTCATCACCGGCTTCGGTCGGCTCGGCGCATGGTTTGCCAGCAATTTATGGGACCTCGACCCCGACCTCATGTGCCTCGCCAAAGGGCTCACCAGCGGCTACATCCCGCTCGGAGCCACCATGGTTTCCGACGAAATCGCCGCCACCCTCAAACACGGCGGCTACCTTGCCCACGGCTTCACCTACAGCGGCCATCCCGTCTCCTGCGCCGCTGCACTGGCCAACATCGGCGTGCTGGAAAGCGACCACCTCATCGAACGAGTGCGCGACGACGTAGGTCCCTATTTCCAGCGCAAACTCGCCGACCTCGCCACCCACCCAGCCGTCGGCCAAGTCCGTGGAGAAGGGCTCATCGGAGCTATTGAACTCATCCCGCCCGGCGGAAAAAGCGCGCTCACTCCCACGAGTATGCTCGGCGTGAAAGCGTCCCATTTAATCCGCGAAAAAGGCGCCATCGTCCGAGGCATCCGCGACCTCATCGCCGCCGCACCACCGCTCACCATCACCCACGAAGAGCTAGACATCCTCTTCGCCGCCATCCGCGCCGGGCTCGACGGCATGTCGAAATAGAGTTCACTCGCCCTGCGACCTGTAGAGCCACCACAGCACCACCACCGCCAGCGCCACAAACCCCGCGCCTCCCACGAAGGAAGTCCGGGAGACATAGTCATCGTCCGAGGCTTTCGTCATCACGAGATACGTGATTTCATCTAGGATCATCCCGCTGCCCACACCCACAGCCACCCGCGCCCAGACCGCCACCGCGCGGCGGCGAGTCCCGAATGCCAAAAGGAACGCCGCCGGGATGAGGATGAAAATGCCCGTGAACAAATGATGCACGAGATACCCGCCGGGATACACGTGCTGCACGCGCACGAGATGAAGATACATCCGCAGGCCGACAAACGTCCCCAGCAGCGGGAGCAAAATCAGCAGCAGCGTCTGCTTCGGCGGTAGTGGTTGTTGGGGCTTCAGTTCCATGCGTCTTGGCTAAAGGAACACGGCAAACGGCGCAAGCCCCGGCATATTGCCCCAGTTTCATTTGGGTGTGATCAAAAGTGGAAAATAAGCGATAGACAGCGGCGCACGGACCGGCTCCGTCCCAAGGAGGGGGAACGTCCCGTTCCCCTGAACCACGAAGTGGTTCCCGAGCCGCTCGCAGTATAAGAGCGGCGCTTCGCTCCTTAGGGGAACGGGACGTTCCCCCTCCGTGAGGGCTTTCGCCCTTTTGGTGCCGACCCTACCGCGTTCGACGAACTTTCTGCGGACTGCGGAGCGCAAAAATAATACCACCTGCCAAAAACGAAGAGTCTATTGCGGCGAGGCGAATGGAAGCGGGACTTTCCTAAGCCCCGTTTGCCGCGAGAACGGCGAACCCGTGCTTGCCACTGACGTGGCAACGGGGCTTAGGAAAGCCCCGCTCCGATTTGCTGTTGCTTACGTCTCTTTATTTAAGGCAGGTAAGTCAGCGTAAAATAGCCAAAAATTGTTCTCGACCTCCATTTGTGTACCGTATAGCCGGTAAGCTCGTCCGATTGTATGACAAACAATTTCTTCCAACGCGGTGATGATTCTTTGGGTCTGTCGGGGCCGGAACAAAAGCGGAATGGAGACGGAACAAAAGCGGAATGGGCAAAAACGGGCGCGCATCAGCGCGGGACGCCCGCCTCGGAGGAGGCCGGAGCGTAGCGGAGGCCGAC
>CANIWM010000092.1 GCA_947471505.1 Chthoniobacteraceae bacterium
ATCCTAAAAACGGCAGTTGAACGGATTTTCAGAGAAAAATGAGCCTTGGACGGGTGAGTGATTTTCAACTGCTCCGCAGTTGGCAATTTCCAGAGTAAAATACCCTATTTTTCGGCCTCAAAAACGGGGTCAACTGCCGTTTTTAGGATCATAACAGGCAAGGGCCTCGTGATACTTGCCGAGGGCACCAAGCGAGGCACCTTGATTGAGCCAATGCTGCGCCTTCTTGTCTTCCGGTAGTGGCACCTGAACTCGCGCTTTTGTTCTCGTTTCAAAGAGCACTTCCAATCCTCCACGCAGTTCAGCAAAGCTAGCGTATCGATCCGCGGGCTGTGGCCGAAGGCAGCAGTTGATGACCACAGAGAAAGGACTATTCACTGCGGGCACACGACCCGTAATCTGTTGCTCGTAGGTTGCGCGCAGGAAGCCTGCCATGTCGCCACGCCAAGGAGCCAAAAATGGCGGTTGGCGACTTCCCGCCGCCATTTGCCACAGGACTAGTCCGAAACTGTAAATGTCAGCTCGCGTGTCTGCGCCTTCACAGCGATAGACTTCGGGAGCCATGTATCCCGGCGTGCCGCACATCATCTTTCCGTCCGTCTCCATGATGCTGAACCCGAAGGCACCATCTTGTTTCTGTGTTACATACGCGCGCCCTTGCTCCTCAGATCGTAAGAATACCACTGGCATACCCGCTCTCTCGCCCGCCTCCGTCCATATACGCTCCCGATCCGTCATCTCGGGCCGAACATCCGCAAGCGCGGCTAAGCCGAAGTCGGCAATTTTGAGCGTGCCATCCTGAGCAATTAGTATGTTGGCGGGTTTGATGTCTCTGTGACAGCGAATTCCTTGCGCTATCGCGTGCTCCATCCCCTGACAGAATTGGATTCCCCACTTCAAAGCTACATTCGCGTCCAGCGCACCGCTCACTAGGTGATCGCCCAAACTCACGCGCCCAGCCGAGTCAGCGGGCAGGTAGTCCATCATCACAAACAAGCGCCCGTGGAACTCCTGAACCCATCGTGCGGCTACGATACACGGATGACTTTGGAGATTCGACCACAACAGAGCCTCCTTCTTGAACGCCTCTCGGCTTGCTGGATCAGCAAGCAATTCGTCCCGGAAGGTTTTTAGAGCGAACGATTCGCCTGACTCGCGATGCCGCACGAGATAGACGATGCCAAATCCGCCCTCCCCCAATTTCCGTAGCACCTCAAATGTGCCGCCGATGACATCGCCCTTTTTGTATGGCTCGAATGCACGCGGCTGTGACGGTCTCGCCGCTGCGGGTGCACTATTCTTCTGAACAACTTTTGGCGGTGGTTCTATCCCGAAGAGTTTTTGGAAGAAGTTGTTCAAGTAGCTCATGAGTCTTGGTAGTTCGTTCACGCAATTTCGCCACGTCGCGAAATCCAGTAGTGCGGTTTGCGGCTGGCGTGGGCGACGGCGAGAACCCAAAGCGTTTCATCTCTGACGATGTAGGGGATGTAGTAGGGGAAAACTCGGAGGTTGATGCGGCGGTAGTCGCCGGGGCGGAGGCGGTAGAGTTCGGCGATTGGGCGTCGGTGGCTGCGGTGTTTTGAGTGCTCATTTTAGTGCATCCAACAGAGTAGCCAGGGAGCGAGGCGGGGCGGTTACGCTTTGCGTTCTGCCTGTGTGACCGTGTCTTGCGCTTTTTCGACGATGCGGGTGATTTGGTGAATCGCTACTCGGTGAAATGGGCCTTCAGAGAGGACGTAGGTGAGGCTGGTTCTATCTGGGGAAACCATCATCCACTTTGGGTGAGCGATGGTGAATGATGCCCCGTCAGCCAGTTGCACCTCGAAGGGCGCAAATGGGCGGGCATCTTGAAGTTCGAGCAGGTCGTCAGCAATCATGTCGGGAGGATGGAGAAGTATCCGTTTTTTGCAAATGAGAAATCTTCATCGCCGGGAACTCCCACTGCGCCTCATCCAAAAACTGGATGTTCACGGCATCAATCGCTGTTCTGCGGCGTGCATCACGGCCTCGTAGGAGACTTCGGTAACGCGGCCTGCATCAATCGCACGGATACGGTCGCGAATCTCGGAATCCCAAGCCGCTTCGGCCTCGGGGTCGGCTCCTGCATCGGCGCTTTCCATGAGGAATTCTGCGAGTGCGAGCTTCTGCCGGGGCGGGAGGTCCATCGCGTCTTTGGTGACTTGTTCGAGTGCGGTTGGCATGGGCAAGGATTCGCAGAGGATTTGAATTGGGTCAAGCCTCGGCAAGGTGATTTACCGCCTTGCCGACTGCGTTTCGTGTGCCTACCTTGCGGACATCATGAACATCATTTTGCCTGCTCCGCTGGAAGCCTCGCTCACTGAGGGCCGGGCGGCTTTGCATCTGGCTATCGGGCTTTATACGGCTGGGGAGGTGACGCTGGGGCAAGCGGCTGAGGTCGCGCACTTGAATCAAACGCAGTTTATGCACGAACTTGGGCACCGCCAGATTCCGCTTCGCTTTGGGCTGGAGGACTTGGCGGAGGATATTGTCGCCATCCGTGAATTGCGGGAGTTGCACGCCGCTCGGAGCCGCTGACCTGTGCTTGTCGTCAGCGATACTTCGCCTCTTACGGCATTGATGCAGATCGGGCTGGATCATCTCCTTTTTTCGCTGTTTGAGCGCGTCGTTATCCCGCCAGCAGTCCGGGCCGAATTGCTGGCTGCGCACGCGACGATCCCGGAGTGGCTGGAAGTGCAAACTCCAAGCGCGGTCCCTTTGGCAGTGCGGTTGGCCCGGCTCGATCTCGGTGAAATGGAATCTTTGGCGCTGGCGCTAGAATTGCGCCCCGAGCTAGTGTTGATGGATGAGCAGATGGGCCGCCGGACGGCCCGTGAACTTGGTCTGCGCGTGACTGGCATCCTCGGCGTTCTCCTCATCGCGAAGGAACGCGGGTTCATCGCTGAGATAAAGCCGGTGATTGCGGACCTCCGCAAGCGTGCGGGGTGCTGGTTTGCCGAGCCCCTTGTGGCGGGTGTGTTGAGCGAGGCAGGGGAGATTTAGGCGAGGATCGCGACGCAGGGTCATGGCAAATCAAGAAACTCCCGAATCTCGCCGGGGCGGCGGGTGTTGCCGTATTGGATGATGGTTTCGGGGGTGATGGGGGTGTTTTCGGGGAGGGGTTGGGTGTTCTTTTCTTTGCCGAGTTGATGCACGCTTTTGAGCTTGGCGAGGGTTTTGGAGCCTTGGAGCGGGGTTTGGTCGTCGCGGTAGTAGTCGAACCATGGGATTCCGGCGCTTTTGTATTCCTTGGCGGTCAGGGGTGGGTGTGGGGGATTTGTGTGGGTGAATTGCCGCCATGTGAGGGAGTTGCAGAGGTGGATGAAGCAGCGGCGGGTTTGGGTTTGGTCCCATGCGGTGATGGGGTTTCGGTCTTGGTAGATTTCCTGTCGCATCAGTCCGCCCATGCCGAGGCCCATGCCCGAGCCTTGAGAGGGTGGGGCGAAGCACCTCACGAGATGAGTATCGCGGGATTCCTCTAGTAGCTCGGCGAAAAGCGTGGGGAGGAGGGCTTCGAGCGTCGTGGGGATGTTTGGTAGCACTTTTTCGCGGAAGTAGGTTTCCGCATTCATGGGATAGGCTTGGACTTGGATGCCGCCGATGTCGGCTTTTCCGGTGAGTTGTTCTTCGACGGTGTAGCCTTCGCCGAGGGGCATGGCGACGAATTGCCGGATGAGCCCTTTGCCGATGGAGAAGCCGTCGAGCCACGGCTGCTTCGGGAGGATAACGTAGTTCTGCGGGTTTTGTTGCAGGTCGGGTGTCCACGGCTCACCAGAGATAGCGTTGATTTTCCCGGAGGCGATTTTTATGGCGCAAGGGTAGTCCGATGAGAAGCGAATCCACAGTGCCTCGCTCTGATACATGGGCATGAGGACGCCGCCGCGCTTTACCCATTCCGCCGGGAGCGTGTCGGCAAAGTCGTCCACGGAACGTAGTGGGAATTTGCCGAGCCCAGCAGGGAGCGGATACTCCGTTCCGTCATCGGGGATTCGCAGGGTGCGCTGGAATGAAATGCAGACTGTAGGCTCCGGCAGGTGAACGGTGGCGCGCAGGGCTTTTTCTACGTCGGCGGCAGTAAGGTTGAACGCTGTGGCTTCGAGGTTTTTGGGAGTGTCGTAGTCGTCCCCATCAGTTAGCCGGAATTCCCATCTCCGCCCCCGCACCAGCTTTTTCACCGCCGCGACCAGCTCTCTCCGATTGCCCGGCAATCGCAACGCGGGTGGGAGCTGCTGCAGGTGCTTGTCTAGGAGCGTGTTGAGCTGGTGGGTGATTTCTGGGAAGGAGAACGTGAGTGTGTCGGAGTCGAGTTGGATGGTCGGTGTCATAGGTTGTTTAGGTTGGAAAAAAGGCTCACCATTCGCCGTCGCGGATTTGCTGGGAAATGTGGGTGACTCGCTCGGTCGGCATCCCTTTGAGGGTGCGGAGAAGCTCGGCGACTACGGTGGGGCGTTCGCGGATGATGGCGAGGAGGTCGCCGGAGACTTTCCCGGCCAAGGCGAGGAGGGTGTCGGGGTTTTCGCCGAGTTCTAGCGCGAGGCGGCGGATGTTTTCCTCGCCCGGCGGCGGTTGCTCTCCACGCTCGATTTTACTGAGGTAGGAAGGCTCGATGCCGACGCGCTGTGCGACTTTGCGGACGGAATAGGACGCATCTTTTTCCGCCAGCGCGAGGCGCTTGTTCCGCACGATTTCACCGAACTGTAAGTTGTCGCTCATGGTGGGTAGTGAATACTACACACTCTAAATGGCGTCAATCGCTATTCTGCGGTTGGCATGTGCAAAGGTTCACGGCGGACTGGAGTGGCGGCAAGTGCCATGAACCCGAACGCCGCTTTTGAAACCGCAGATACGCGCAAATGAACGCAGATACGCGGGAGTTGGAGATTTTCGTGGGGACGAAAAACGCCAGTCTCCTCAGATCATCCTAGCATCGGCTTGCTAAAACTACAGCCCGCCGAAGCGGCGATCTCGACGGTGAAACTCCGCCACGGCTTCGCGCAGATCGGCTTTCCCAAAATCCGGCCACAGCTTCGGGGTGATGAAGAACTCGGCGTAGCTGAGTTGCCAGAGCAGGAAGTTCGAGAGCCGTAGTTCGCCGCTGGTGCGGATCATCAGTTCCGGGTCGGGATACTCGGCGGTGTAAAGGCGGGCGCTGAGGGTGTCGGGTGTGATGGTCGCGGGGTCGAGTGTGCCCGCGGCGGCCTCGGTGGCGAGGGCGCGGGCGGCGTCGGCCAGCTCGGTGCGCGAGCTGTAGTTCAGCGCGAGGATGAGCGTCGTCGCAGGGTTCTTTGCGGTCGCGGCGATGGTCTGGGCGAGCTTGGCTTGCGTGCTTTCCGGCAGCTCGTAGATGCGCCCGATGGCGCGGAGGCGGACGCCGTTTTTCATCATCGTAGGCAGTTCCATTTCGAGAAAATGCTCCAGCAGCACCCACAGCCCGGCGACTTCTTCCTCGGGCCGTTTCCAGTTCTCGGTGGAGAAGGCGTAGAGCGTGAGAAACTCCACGCCGAGCGCCACGCATTCCTCGGTGATTGCGCGCACGCTTTCCGCGCCGCGCTCGTGGCCTTTCAGCCGTGGCAGCCCGCGCTCTTTGGCCCAGCGGCCGTTGCCGTCCATGATGATGGCGATGTGGCGCGGCGGCTTCATTGGCAACCTACAACAAGATCGTCTGCTCCCGCCCTGGTCCGACGCTGGCGATGGCGAGTTTTGCGCCGGTGAGCTTTGAGATGGCTTGCAGGTAGGCGCGGCACTTGGGCGGGAGGTCGTTCCATTTGCGTGCGCCGGTGGTGTCTTTTTTCCAGCCGGGGAATTCTTGGTAAATCGGCACGCACTTCGAGAGCGCGTCTATGTCGGATGGCGGATACTCCAGCTTGGCGCGGCCTAGCTTGTAGGCGACGCACACTTTGATCGTGTCCATCGTGTCGAGGCCGTCGGTGTTGGTGATGGCGAGTTCATCAATGCCGTTCACCATCGCGGCGTAGCGCGTGAAGACCGCATCGAACCACCCGCAGCGCCGCGCGCGGCCCGTCGTCGCGCCGAACTCACGACCCAAGCCGTGCAGGAAATCGCTGATGCCTTTATCCTCCGTCGGGAACGGGCCTTCGCCCACGCGCGTCGTGTAGGCTTTCATCGTGCCGACGACTTTGCTGATGCGATTTGGCGGCACGCCCGAGCCGGTGCAAGCGCCGCCGGACGTTGTGTTACTGCTGGTCACGTAGGGATACGTGCCGAAATCAATGTCGAGGAAAGTGCCCTGCGCGCCCTCAAAGAGCATCTGCTTCTTGGCCTTCACCTGCTCGGCGAGATAGACGACGGTGTTTGCGAGAAACGGCGCGATAATTTTTGCCGCTTCGAGGTATTCCTCGCGCGCCGCTTTGACGTCGAGTGGGGCGGCTTTCATCGCTTTCAAAACGACGTTTGCTTCGTCCAGACGCGCCTTCAGTTTCTCCGCAAAACGCACGGGCTGGAGCAGCTCGCCCGTCCGCATCCCGACGCGCGAAACCTTGTCCGCGTAAGTCGGCCCGATGCCGCGCCCGGTCGTGCCGATCTTGCCTTTTCCCTTCGCCGTTTCCTTCGCCTTATCGAGCGCGCGATGGAATGGCAGCGTGAGATGCGCGCAGTCGGAGATCATCAGATTCTTCGGCGTCACGACGATGCCCTGCTTGCGCAAGCCGACGATTTCGCCCGCCAGCGACACAGCATCAATGACCACACCGTTGCCGATGACGCACATGATGCCCTTGCGCAAAATGCCGCTCGGGATCAGGTGCAGCACGTATTTCACGCCATCCACGATGACCGTGTGCCCTGCGTTATTCCCGCCCTGCGAGCGCACGACGATGTCGGCGCGCTCCGTGAGGAAATCTATTATTTTGCCTTTGCCTTCATCGCCCCATTGAGCGCCGACGAGGATCGTATTTGCCATATCAGTAAATTGCGTTGGTTGTTTGCAGTAAAATGCCCACCGCCGGAAGCCGTGGGGCGCGGGAGAGTAGTCGGCGATTTGGCGGCGGCAAGCACGCTGTGCAGGGAAAAGGCGCTTTGGCAAAATTTGCTCTTTCCCCAACGCAGTGAAATTAGCAGGCTCTACCATGATGAACACCTTCCTGAAATCAACGATAGGCTGGGCAATGATATTCTGTCTGCTCGCCGCCATTTCCCCTGCATTTCCATGGGGCTATCAGTGGGGCTATGAGTCCTTCTCAGAATTGATGCGCCCCGCCTTCCCAAATCAGATACGCCTCCCATATTCTGCCTACACCGACTGGCACGGCGCGGCCCTCAGCATCACCGGCGGAGTCGGATTGCTCTTCTTGGTAGCGACCGGCGGTGTAAAACCGGCCCCGTGGTGGCGAACCCTTGGTGTGGCGATCATCGGCATCGCAGTCATCACCATCACCATTTTTTTCCACACGCAAATGGAACCACTTCCCGGTAAGTGAATATGGTGGCCTTCTCGCGATCATATCCTCGACCGGCCTGCTCTTCATCGCATGTATCGAGGTGCGGCAGATATTGGAGCGGCTTGCCAATGTGAAACCGGCGGCACCCACTGAGCCTCCCACGTCCTGAGCGGAATCCTCGTCTCTCAACTCACCGTCCCGCGAAACCACTCCGCGAACTTCGGAATGCCATCCGCGATCTTCGTGTGCGGGTTGTAGCCGAGGAGGGCGCGGGCTTTCGAGATGTCGGCGTAGGTCACCGGCACATCGCCGGGTTGCTCGCCCATTTTTTGAATGATGGCCTTTTTCCCCAGCGATGCCTCGATGGTGGCGATGAGTTCGCTCAGCGTGGTCGTCTGGCTCTCGCCGAGGTTGAAGACGTCGCAGAGCTGGCCTTCGTAGCCGAGGCACGCCTCCATGCCTTGCATGATGTCGTCCACATACGTGTAATCGCGCCGCGTCGTACCGTCTCCGAATTGCTGAATCGAGCGCCCTTCCCAAATCGCCCGCGAGAACGAATGGATGGCCAAATCGGGGCGCTGCCTCGGGCCATAGACGGTGAAGAAGCGTAGGTTAATCGTCCGTAGGCCGAAGAGATGGCTGTAGTTGGAGCAGATTTGTTCGCCCGCGAGTTTCGTGGCCGCGTAGGGCGAGATTGTCTGCGTCAGGGCGAGGTCTTCGCGGAAGGGCAGCGTCTTCAGCACCCCGTACACGCTGCTGCTGCTGGCGCAAATAAAGCGCGGGACGTTTGACTGTTTCGCGGCCTCCAGGAGGTTCAGCGTGCCGAGGATATTCGTCTCTACGTAAAGGCGCGGGTCTTTGATGGAAGGCCGCACACCAGCCCGCGCGGCGAGATGCACAATGCTGTCGTAGCGCCCTTCTTTTACTAAGCGCAGCATCGCGTCACTGTTGCGAATATCGAGTTCGTGAACGGCGACGTCCTTTGCGAACGCGGCGACGTTTGCGCGCTTGATGGCCGGGTCGTAGAAGTCGTTGAACTCATCCACGACATCCACGCTGTGACCGAGCCGCAAGCAGCGCTCGACAAAGTGTGACCCGATAAAACCCGCTCCGCCCGTGATGAGAATTTTCATGGGCACACGCTATTTTCCACCACGGGCAAACGGCAAGCGGTTACTTCGGCAACTGCCGGGGTGGCGAATCCGTGTAGGACCGGACGTGGCCGTCGGCATAGAGGTAGTTCTTCTTGCTGCGGTAGTCACTCTGCGGCTGGTGGACGCGCTCGACATCCATGCAGACGATGATTTTAGAAAGCGGGCGCGTGAACTGACCACGTGGCGTGAGGATCTGCGGATTGAGCATCAGCTCGTCGTCAATGTAGGGCCGCCACTCGTAGCTGCTCTCAGTTTTCTCGAAGTAGTTGACCGACTTCACATCGGCCGGGCAGCGAACGGTTTCCTTGGTGATGCCGTAAGGCTCCAGCGTCTGGCGGAGCCCGACTACGCCTTCCGAGGTGGGGTAAATCGGGTGCCTCGGGTCCGGCTCCACTTCGGGGAATCGCCCGTCGTGCTGGCCGATGAAGCCGTTCACAGCCACCCCGATTTGGCGGAGGTTATTCATGCAGGTGATGCCGTCGGCACGCTGCCGCATATTTTGAAAAGCGGGAAACGCCAGCGCGGCGAGCATCGCGATGATGGCGATGACGCACAGGATTTCCATGAGCGTGAAAGCGGAGGTGCGGCGCATCATTTCTGCGCCTCCCGCTTGCGCTCCACGTAGCGTTGATACCGTTTCTGGCGCTGTTCCGGTGTGCGTAGTTCGTCGCGCGCCATGCGGCGATCGTCCATCCGATCCGCCATCTCAGGGCGGCTCATGATCTCCTGCATTTTCGCGCGTCGCTCTTCCTGCGGGAGCTGGCGGACTTCGGCGAATATCTTGTCCATTTCCTCAAACTCCGCCGTCGCCGCTGGCTGCTGGCTAACGGGAAGTTTCGCGATCTCGTTCAGGCGGCGCTGGCGGGTCAGCTCGAAGTTCGGCAGCCCTCCTCCTCCTCCACGCGGCGGACCATCGTCCTCGTCCGTCTCCGCGACTCCGGGCGGGCGACCTTGCAAAAAGAAAACCTCTTTTACCTTCGCGCCAGCTGCACTCGCGAGAGCAGGAACGGCCTTCCGGATTTCCCCGGACGACGGCGCTTTGCTCACCGCCGGGTTAAACGTCTCCGGGCACGCGAAGGCCGCCGACACATGCACCGCAGCGTCCTGCATGTAGCCCTGTAAATTTTGCTCCGCTGGCATCTCGACGGTCCACACATCTCGGCGCGGGTCGATCGGTGCCGCATCCCCTCCACTCCCGCCACGGCCCATGAGCGGGACTTCCAGAAACTTCCATCCCTCCGGTTTCGGACCGCTGACCCACGCCGTGATCCCCGCATCAATCGTCGCCGTATCTCCCGCCAGAATGTAAGCCAGCCGACACCGCGAATCGCTCACCGCACTGAGCACCTCCAGCGCCTCACCGAGCGGCACTTTATCAACGTGCATCGTTGTCAGCCTCGCCGCGTCCATATTTGTGCGGATTATTATGCCGCCTTGCTTCTCGATGGAGCGGATAATCTCTGAAAGCGCCTTCTCGTCGGCATGGACGGTGATGAGCCCCCAACCCGAGATCACCCAGTTCACGATCACAAAAAGCGCCAGCAAGATCGCGGCGAGAGGCAAAAGACGTTGTCGGTTCATCATCGCGTCTTTAACTCGCGGCATCCGGTTTCGTTGCGCGTGATTAAAAACCGTGCGAGCCCTCAAGCGACCCCTTCTTTTTTGCGCAGCTTTTCAAATGAGCCGGACTCGTTGGCGTAAAATGGGTATTCCTTTTCTGCGGAGCGCGGGCGGTAGCGGAAGTGTTTGTAGGGCCACATCCAGAGGCCAGGGTTGTGGCGGAGCGCGGGCTCGAAATGATCCCAGCAGCGTTGCGCGATTTGCTGCGGCGTGCAGTCGCTGGGAAGCTCGATGGTTTCGGCGCGCACGTCGCACGAGCCGTCGCGCTGCGGAATCGTATGCAGCGCCACGAGCAGCGCATCCGCCCGCTGGGCGAGGACTGCGTGGAGGATGCTGGCGCTGATTTCTAGGCCGAAGACGCGGACGACGGTGGCGGCTTGCGTGGGGTGAACGCCGAGGTCGCAGAGGAATCCGGCGCGGCCTCCGCGTTTCACGGTGCGCATCATACGGAGCATGGATTTTTCCTGGGGGATGATTTCTTGGCCGGTGACTTGGCGGAGGGCGGTGATGATGGGGCCGATGGCGGGGTTGGCAAACTGCTCGGCGACGGCGATGGAGGGCGCTCCGGCGAGGCCGCAAGCGAGGCTGGACCACTCCCAGTTTCCGGCGTGGAGAGAGATGTAGAGGATGCCGCGTTTTTCGCGCTCGGCGCGCTCTTTGACGGCATCGTAGCCGTGGAGTCGGAGGTGTTTTGCGCTCAGCGCGGGGGCCCAGAAAAGGTCGAGCATCGTGCGGGCGAAATTACGGTAGCTGGCGCGGACAATTTCGCGGCGCTGATCAACCGAATATTGATCGCCAAAAGCACACGCGACATTTGCTAGAGCTACAGCGCAACCTCGGCGATCGAGCCGATAACCAAGTTCTCCGATGGCGTTTGCCAAATGGACACAACTCATCCGGGATAGCTTCGGTACGCCCCAAGCAAGCAGCCGCATCCCGGCTGCCTCCAAGACGAATCGAAACCTTTTCCATAGCGACATTGCGTAGCGTGAATGCCCAATCTCGCTTTCGGAGACAAGCCCGCGCCGTAAAATCGCAGCGGAGAACATTTTTTTCTGCGCCTTGTCTGAAGGAGCCGCTATGAACGTTGCGATCATGAATCCGCTCGAAAAGCGTCTCAAGTATAAATTCCGCAATCCGCTGCTCTTGGCGGAAGCGATGACGCACCCTTCGCTCGGGCACGAAACACAACGCCATCACTTCGACAATCAACGGCTGGAATTCCTTGGCGATGCTGTGTTGCAGCTCATTTTTACCGAATGGCTGTTCGATCATTTTAAGACGTTCAGCGAAGGCCAGCTCACGAAACTCCGCTCTCGGCTTGTTTCACGCGAGGGCCTGACTACGCACGCTGTGCGCCTTAACCTGGGGCTTCACCTGATGATGGGTCGCGGCGAAGAGGCCAGCGGGGGAAGGGAACGCAGTTCAGCCTTGGCGGACGCTTACGAAGCACTCATAGGCGCCATCTACCTCGATTCCGATTACGTCACCGCGCGTCGTATCGTGCTCTCCGAAGCCCGTGAAGACTTGGAAAATCTAGACCTCGACCCTGCGGATGCTAACCCTAAGGGTCGCCTTCAGGAAATCTTGCAGGCGATTTCTCCAGTCAGCCCTAAATACATCATCCTCAGCGCCGAGGGCCCTGAACACTCCAAGCACTTTGGCGCTCGCGTCGTGTGGAATGGTTGCGACCTTGGATCCGGTAAAGGTCGGAGCAAAAAGGAAGCGGAAACCGCAGCCGCGCTGGATGCGCTTAAGCACAAAATTTGGGATCCTCCACAGAACGAACAACCTGCCGATAACATCGGGACAACCGCGAACAACGCCGAATAACTCTCCAACTTCTTCGAATTTCACCGATTCGCTCGTCTTGGTTGGTCACTTCTTCACAACGTCCGACGACTGCGGAACACCCGCCAACAAGATGTGGAACGATAAAGTGGCGAGTTATTCGCAACTAGATGAGTGAGAAGAATTGGAAGATCGATCAGATCCACTTCATACAAGATGTGAACAAAAGCGCGCTATGGCATTTTTCTGGCTCTCTCAGGAGTCATGGCACGCATCGATCAATACTTCAAATTTATGAAAGAGCAGGGGGCTTCCGACCTGCACCTTTCTACCGGAAACCCTCCAATCCTCCGCATTCACGGTGAGCTGATCCGGGTTGATGCGCCCTTATTTACGGGAGACGATCTCAAGTCGCTAGTCTATGAAATCGCGCCAGAGCAGAAAATAAAACAGTTCGAAGAAACCGGAGACGTTGACTTTGGCTACGAATACCCAGGGTTCGCTCGCTATCGGGCCAACTTTTTCAATCAGAAATACGGAATCGGCGCAGTATTCCGATTGATTCCGAGCAAAGTGCTCACTGCGGACCAACTCGGTCTCCCGCCAGTCATCAAACAATTTGCCATGCTCAAAAAAGGGCTCGTATTAGTGACGGGCCCCACGGGCTCCGGCAAATCGACCACACTCGCAGCAATCGTGGACTACGCTAATTTGCAGAGGAAAGACCATATTTTAACAGTCGAAGACCCGATAGAGTTCGTCCATCAATCGCAACAATCCCTCGTTAATCATCGTGAAGTAGGCGTGCATACAAAATCGTTTGCATCAGCCCTGCGAGGGGCGCTGCGCGAAGACCCAGACATCATCATGGTCGGAGAAATGCGCGACCTCGAAACCATAGAACTCGCTCTAACCGCGGCGCAAACCGGCCATCTCGTATTCGGAACACTCCACACACCGAGCGCACCGAAAACTATCGATCGCATCATCGACGTCTTCCCGGCGGGCCAGCAGAACCAAATACGTTCCGGCCTTGCAGAATCGCTAAAAGGCATTGTCGCGCAAAACCTCTTTAAACGAATCGATAAACCAGGACGGATCGCAGGACTGGAAGTGCTGGTAGTCGATTCGCCCATCGCAAACCTGATTCGTGAAGGTAAAACGCACCAAATCACAGGCATGATGCAAATCGGGAAACAAAAGGGGAACCAACCCCTCGACGATGCCATCATGGAACTCCTCAAAAAGAGCATCATCACGCCGGAAGAAGCATACGATAAATGCCTCGATAAAAAGAAATTCCGCGTGTTCCTCAAAACCCCACCAAGTGCATTCGACGAATAACCCATGAAACGCGCAGAACTCGACGCACTTCTTTTGGGGATGCAAGGCGCAGCCACCGGCATCTCTGATATCAACTTCAGTGTTGGTCGGCCACCGCAAGTCGAAGCCTTCGGCGTCCTTCGCGAAGCGGATGTGCCACCTCACGTAAAAAGTCTCACCCCATTTCAAACCGAGCGAATCGCCCTAAATCTCATCGGCGGCGAAAGACGCCTCCTCCGCGACCTTGCCGAAACAGGCTCCTGTGACTGCTCTTACATGGTCAACGAACAAGCCCGTTACCGCGTAAACATCTTCCGAAACCGAGGGAATATCTCAATCGTGATGCGCAAAGCGCAAACCGAAATCCCCACCGTACAGCTTCTCAATCTCCCGAATGTGGTCCGCGACATCGCGAAAGAAAAAACCGGCCTCATCCTCGTTACTGGCGCCACCGGGAGCGGAAAAACAACCACGCTCGCTGCGCTCCTCGACGAAATTAACCGCACCCAATCCGTCCACGTCGTCACTCTCGAAGACCCGATCGAATACTTGCACCCCCACAAAAAATCGACCTTCAACCAACGAGAACTCGGAGCCGACTTCGACGACTTCCCCAGCGGCCTCCGCGCCGCACTCCGCCAAGCGCCAAAGGTCATCCTCGTCGGCGAAATGCGCGACCGCGCTACCGTGGACATCGCCATGACCGCTGCGGAAACAGGTCACCTCGTCCTCTCCACGATTCACACCATCAACGCAGGCCAATCCATCAACCGCATCCTCGGCATGTTCGACAAAAGCGAAGAGAAACAACTCCGTCTTCGTCTCGCCGACATGCTTCGCTGGGTCGTCTCCCAGCGTCTCCTTCCCCGAATCGGTGGCGGACGCTTCCTTGCCCAAGAAATCATGGGAAACAGTCTCCGCACCCGCGAAGCGATCGCCATCGGCGAAAGCGAAGATCGCAGTTTCTATGACATGATCGAACAATCTGAAACCTTCGGCTGGTGTACGTTCGACCAAACTATCGTCAAAGCCTTTGAGCAGGGCAAAGTCACCGATGAATCCGCCCTTCTTTACGCCTCTAACAAAGGCAAAATGAGCCGCTTCATCGACGACGCCAAAAAGCGCATGAACCTCGCCAGTGTGGATACCAGTAGTATGAAACTCGATACCGTCTCTCTCTCTAAATGAGCCTGCTCCTCGACAACGACTTCCACCACCGCATCGACCTTTTCGAACCCGGAGACAAGACCGCACTTGTCTGCATGGACGTGCCTGAAGTCCAGCGCCTCGTCGTCGAAAACCTCACCGAGATCGACTACAAAATCCACACCGGTCTCTTCCTCGAAGACATCCTTCTCAAGCTCCAAACGCACACCTATGACGTCGTCGTCGTCGCCGAACACTTCGGCGCATCAACAAGAGAAAACAACCCCATCCTCGAAGCCTCCCAGGCACTCCCCAACCATCAACGCCGCGCACAAATGTTCATCCTCGTTGGCTCTGGCGTCCACACCGACAGCGAGATGGAAGCCTGGGCCGCCAGCGTCGATCTCGTCGTCAGTCTTGCCGACGTCCCAAACCTCAAACACGTCGTCCGTCGCGCAGTCCTCCGCCGCGACTCTTTCTACAAACCGCTCATCGAAGCCTACGCCTCAAAGGGCCTCATATAGTCTTCGTCCTTTTCCATTTGCGGAAAAATGGGCACACACAGAGTCATGACCATCCGGCCACTGCTCATTCCTGCGCTCATCGCGAACCTTCTCCCCACGCGCGCTGCGGACCCTGCGCCCCCCGGCGAGGCCCTCTACCAGCAGCGCTGCCAAGTATGCCATCAACCCAGTGGGCTCGGTGTACCCGGAGTCTTCCCACCCCTCGCAGGCGCGGACTTCCTTGTAAAACAACGCGAACGCTCGATCAAAGCACTCTGCGAAGGACTCACCGGCAAACTCACGGTCAACGGCCTCGACTACTCCGGTCAAATGCCAGCCCAAGCCCTCGATGACTCCGCTGCCGCCCGAGTCCTCAACTTCATCGGCACCTCATGGGGCAACAAACTGCCCACCTTCACCCCGCAGGAAATCGCCACCGTCCGCGCCAAGACCAAGTTCCCCACCGTAGAAAAACTCTTCGCCGCCATGCAGTTCGCGCCGCTCCCCAAGCCACCAGCGGGCTACGAACTCCGCGAACTCGCCCGCCTCCCCGAAGACGAATTTGGCACGCGCATGGCCACCCGCGACGGCCACGTCTGGCTCCTCACACAAAAAGGCACCGTCCTCCTCCTCGACCCAAAAACCAGCGCACTCCTTCCCGTCATCACCCCCGCCGACTACCTCGACACCACCCGCAGCACACAAACCCTCGGCATCACCGTCGGCCCCGACGGACGCCTCTGGCTCACCTCCAACCAACAACTCAAACGCCCCGACACCTACCCCCTCAACGAAGTCACCATCTGGCGCACCCCACCCGTCGGCCCCGACGGACACCCCGGAAAACCCACAGTCTGGTTCCGCACCACCTACCCCCACGGCGGCGGCTTCACCCACGGCATCTCTCACATCGCATTCGGCCCCGACGGCCTCCTCTACGTCTCTAGCGGCTCCCGCACAGACGGCGGAGAAAAATCCACCAACCACCCCGACTCACCCACCGGCGAAACCGACCTCACCGCCGCCATCTGGCGCCTCGACCCCGCCGCCCCGCCCAAGCTCGAAGTCCTCGCACGCGGCATCCGCAACCCCTACGGCTTCGCGTGGGATGCCGACGGCAACCTCTTCACCGTCACCAACGGCCCCGACGCCAACGCCCCCGAAGAAATGGACCATATCCTCCCCGGCCGGCACTACGGCTTCCCCTACCAATACAGCGACTGGCCCCTCCTCCCCAAGCCCTACCCACACACCCCCGACGTGCCTCCCGGACTCACCTTCACCTTACCCGTAAAAAACCTCGGCCCCGCAGGAGGTGCCGGCCTCTCCACCTTCGACGCGCACAGCTCCCCCGCAGGCACCATCTGGTGCGGCGAAGACTTCCCCGAGCCCCTCCGCAACAGCTTCCTCGTCACCCGCTACGGCAACCTCCTCGACGAATCCAAAACAGCCCTCGCAGACGCCGGGTTCGACGTCCTCGCAATGAAACTCACCCGCACCCCCGAGGGCACCTGGACCGCAAAAACCACCACCGTCCTCGCCCCCCTCGGACGCCCTATCGACGCCATCCGCACCGCCCCCAGCACCGTCCTCATCCTCGACTACACCCGCCCCACCAACATGCGCGACGGCCTCGGCTGGCTCCCAGGCCGCATCATCGAGCTGAGGAAAAAGTAATACCGTCTCCAGAAAATCGACAGACAGGGCGGCGCGATAGGCGCGGCGGCATTCCTGCCGCCGACAGCGAGCCGGAGCCTGAAACTATCACCTCTCGTGTTTGCTCTGCTGCCGGCTGCAGACGCGCTCAGGTTCGCTTGACGCTTTGCATCCCGTGACTAGCTTGCTTCGCAATGCTTACTCCTGCGTCCAAAGAAGGGCATCTTTCTGCTGACCGTCGCCTTCGCCGGGTTCAGTTCGTCTGTGATTTCTACGTTTCGGAGGTTCATGCGGGCGTGGTGGATTACGCTCGGGCGGCGGGCTGGTCGCTTTACGACAAGAAATGTTACGTCCCCGCGCTGGACTATACCGAGGAGTGCGACGGGATATTGGCCATCGCCACGATGGCGGATTTGGCGGCCTGGCTGCGGGCGCAGAGTTGCCCGGTAGTGAGGCTGTTGTGCTCGGATATGGAGCTGCCGTTCCCGGCGGTGGAGCCGGATTCGGTGGGGATTGGTGCGCGGGGGGCGGAGCATTTCCTTTCGCTGGGGTCGCCGAATTGCGTCTTTTATACGGGGTGGTTGACGAGGGAGACGGAGGCGATTTGGCGCGGGTTTTCTACGACTCTCGCTGCGGCGGGGAAGGGGGCGCGCTTGGTTGATTTCAAAGCGGGCTGTGCTGGTAAGGAGACGGTGACGTTTTCGCGCCAGCAACGCTGGGACTGGCTGGTGGAGCAGTTGCGAGTGTTGCCGAGGCCGCTCGCGGTCTTTGCGGAGGACGACCGCTTTGCCAATGACCTCATCGTGGCGGCGGCGCAGCTCGGCTGGCGCATCCCGGAGGATATGGCGGTGCTCGGGGCGGATAATCGGGCGCTGATTCTCGGGAAATATCCGGTCCCGGTTTCGTCGGTGGACACGAATCTGCACGGGATCGGCTGGGCGGGAGGGGCGCTGCTGGAGCGGATTTTGGACGGGGAGAAAATACCCGCCGTGGCGTGCAGCATCGCGCCGGGGCCGGTGGTGGCGCGGCGCTCGACGGCGACGTTTGTGTGCGACCATTCGGGGGTGACGGCGGCGGTGAATTATCTGCGCGCCCATTTTCACGAACATCTCGATCTAGCGGCTCTTGTGCAGGCGGCGGCGGTCTCGACGCGCTCGCTCCAGTCAGCCTTCAAAGAGCATCTCGGCCATTCTGTGAGCGATGAACTTTCTCGTGTGAGGCTCGAACACGCGAGGCGATTACTGCGGGAGACGGACTTGAAGCTGGAGAGCGTGGCGCACGAGTCGGGCTTTGGGAATGCGAAGTATCTCTGCCAAGTTTTCCGCGCTGCATTTGGCGAGACGCCGACGGGCTACCGCGATGGTGCGCGGGCGAAGGGGTAACGCCTGCGCTATAGTGGAATCGCTTTGCGCGATAGTGGTATCTCGCATGGTTGCTCTGTCGGGGAAAACTCCCGACTTCTTGAGCCGAAAACTCCATCCGAACACAATCTCAGCCATGAAAACACCTCACATTCTCCGCAATAGCATCGCCACGCTGATCTGCCTCGCCGCTGCCAGTCATGCCACCACTCTCACTTGGGATGGCGGGCCGCTCGCTTCGACGATTGATGACATCGTCACTCCGGGCGCTGGGACGTGGACCACGGGGATCAATAATTGGGACGATGGCGTCGCCAATTTGCTCAACGCTGCGTGGGCAAATGGGGACGATGCGGTGTTTAGCGGCGCTGCGGGAATCGTGACCGTTTCCGGCGGGGTGACTGCGAATAGCGTGACGTTTAATAGCGGCTACACGATTACCGGAAGTACGCTGACGCTCAGCGGGGGCACGCCGACGATTACGAGTAATGCGGTGATTGGGACGATCAGTTCCAGCATCGCGGGCTCGAACGGGCTGACGTTTGTCGGGACGGGCGTGACGCCGGGAGTATATTTCGACGGCAGCAATACTTACACGGGCGTGACTTCGGTGAACTCAGGCTTTCTCATCGCGCGTAATGCGAATTCGCTGGGCGGGTCGGCGAGCGGGTCGGTGGCGGCGAGCGGGGCGACTTTGCAGGTGGAGGCCATCGGATTGGCGGATGTGAACATCGCGAATGAAGCGGTGACGATCTCCGGCACGGGCGTGGGCGGTACTCGCGGCGCACTGGCGAGCTGGGCAGGCAATAATACGTGGGGCGGCACAGTCACGATGGCGGCGAACAGCAGTATCCACGTTCAGGCGGGGACGTTTGCGGTGAATAGCGTGGTGAGTGGCACGGGGTTCAATCTTTTGAAGACCGGCGCAGGGCAGCTCACGCTCGGCGGCGCGGCGTCGAATACCTACTCGGGCACGACGACGGTGGACCTCGGCACGCTGGCGCTTGGCAAGACGGGCGGCGCGAAGGCGATTATCGGCGCGGTGACGATGGGCGGTGGGAACGCCAACCAGCCGAACTTGCGGATGCTTGCGAACAATCAGTTCGACCCGAGTGTGGTGATGACGTTTGTGAATGCTACGAGCAACTGGGCGCGCTTCGACCTCCAAGGCACCTCGCAGACTCTCGCGGGCATCCAATGCACGACCGGCGGCGGCATTATCCAAAACGAGCGCCTCGGCGCTGGCGGTGCCTTTACGGCGGGGACGCTCACGATCAACAATAGTGCGGATTATTCCTTCACCGGCTACATGCGCGACCGCGATGGGGGCGCAGGGATTCTCCCGTTGAATATCGTGAAGACCGGCGCTGGGAAACAGACCATCGTTGGCAGCAATATCGGCTACACCGGCACGACGACGGTGAACGGCGGCACGCTGGAGATCGACACGACCACTTACGTCTCCGCAACCACCGTGAACACGGGCGGCACGTTCAAAAATATCGGCACGGGGAGCGACGACTACGGCGCGACAACGCTGACGCTGAATGGTGGTGCCTACACCCACGCCACCACCGCCGCGAATGCGTGGCGGGTGTGGGCGGCGAACAACACCCCGCTGACCATCGGTGCGGCGGGCGGGACGATCAATGTGGAGAACACCAACACGACGAACAACAATGTGTTCTTCGACGCCGGGATCGTGGGCGCGGGCACGCTGACGGTGAACACGAACGGCTTGGTCAACAACGGCATCGTCTTCCGCACTCAAGTGGGCGGCTATTCGGGCGATGTGCAGATCAATTCCGGCAATGTGTTCATCAACAACACGGCTGCCCTGGTGCTTCAAAACAGCAACGTGACGATGGCTGCCAGCGGGACGCTGCGCCTCGACGCGAACTGGGCGGGGACAGCGGGCGCAAATGCCAGCGTGAAATCCATCAATGGCGCGGGCACCGTGACGCTCGGCGGGCAAACGCTGACCACAGGCAACAACAACGGCAGCGGCGCGTTTGCAGGCATCATCGGCGGCACGGGCGGCCTCGTGAAGACCGGCACTGGCACGCAGACGCTCTCGGGCGCGAATACTTTCTCCGGCCCGACTTCCGTGAATAATGGCACGCTCGTGCTGGGCTACGGCACGCAGGATAACAGCAAGCTCTCGAACACCGCCGCGCTCACACTGGGCGGCGGGACGCTCGAACTGAGCGGCGGCACGCACGGGGAAGTCGTGCTTTCCACCGCACTCACGGCGAACACTGCAAACACCATCACCCGCAGCTCGGGCGGCGCAGTGCTGCAACTCAACACCATCACGCGCAATGCGGGAGCATCGCTCAAGCTCAACGCAGCCAGCATCGCTACCACGGATAATGTGAACAACGCTTCCGGCATCCTCGGGACGTGGGCGACTGTAGGCGGCGATTGGGCGATCAATTCGACGGGCGGAGCGGACGGCGCGATCACGGCTTACACGGCTTACACGGATGTGAATCGCCTTGGCGGAAGCATTGTGGACGGTGTGGCTACAAACGTCCGCATCATCGAGGCTTGAGCATCCGGCAGCGTCACGCTCGCAGCCGGGGGCACCACGACGATCAACAGCCTCGTGCAGGGCGCGGCGGGCGGCGCAGCCACGGTGGACATCGGCGCGGGTAACACGCTGCGCCTAGGCGCGGCGGGCGGCATCTTACTGCCATCGGGCAACCCCGCGCTCACCCTCAGCAACGGCACACTCACTGCCGGTGGCGCGAACGACACGGCGGGCAATTTGGACGTGAACAACCTCAGCACCTCGACTGGCGTCACGATTGAGTCCGCCATCGCGAACAACGGCACCGGAGCCATCTCTCTCACCAAGTTCGGTGCGGGAACGCTGACAGTCACAGGAGCAAACACCTACACTGGCGGCACGAATGCACTCGCGGGAACGCTCGCATTTAACAGCGGCTCGCTCGGCACCACCGGCAGCATCACCGTCGCTGGCGGCGCGTTGCAGTGGAACGGCAGCAACACCGAAGACGTCTCCGCTCGCACCGTGTTGGTGAACGGGACCACGGCGACTTTTGACACGAACGGAAACGCGGTCGCCTTCGCCAGCGCCATCGGCGGCGCAACGTCCGCCGCTGTGACCAAAGTCGGAGCCGGGACGCTCACACTTTCCGCCGCGAATACCCACACCGGCATCACCACCGTGCAAGGCGGCACGCTGGCGCTCAACCACGTCGGTGCTTTGCAAAGCAGCACACTCGACACCGGCACCGCTGGCTCGCAGGTCGTGACTTTCGCCATCGCTGGAAACAACACCTACAACGTCGGTGGGCTGCAAGGCGCGGACGACCTCGCCGTCGGCGGCAACACGATCAGCGTCGGCGCAAACAACACGAACACGAACTACGCGGGCGCAATCTCCGGCACCGCTGGGGCGCTCACCAAAGTGGGCACAGGAATCCTCACGCTCTCGGGCGCTTCGTCGAACACCTACACCGGAGCCACCACCTTTGCCTCGAACGGACAACTCGTGCTCTCGAAGACCGGCGGCGCAGTGGCGATTCCCGGCGACCTCGTCATGGCCGCACCGGGGGCGCGCGGTATCGTTTCCGCCACGCAGGATAATCAATTCGCACCCGGCAGCGTGCTGCGATTCACGGGCGTTGGGGACACTCGCTTTGAACTCAAGGGAACAACGCAGACCATCGGAGGCATCGAGAATTCCACGGCCCCGGCACACACGTTCTACGCCGTTCAACATTCCGAATTTGGCAGCGTGGCGGCAGTGGATACCAGCTCCCAGCTCATCCTCGATGTCGCTGGTGCAAACTCATTCAGCTTCATCACCACCGCAGCCAATGGAGCAATCCGCGACTACTACGGCGGCTTTGTGAGTCTGGTGAAAAACGGCACCGGCACCCAGACTCTCACCGGCGCCGGCATTACATACACCGGCAGCAGCGCCGTGAACGCGGGCACGCTCGGGCTGACCGATACCACCGCCTACGCTTCCGCGACTACGGTGGGCGCTGCGACGGTGATTATATCGAACACCGCCGCCATGGGGCTGACCGGCGCTGCGGCGTTCACGCTCAATAACGGAGCCACGCTCACCCACAACGGTCTGACCACTAATGCGGCTCATATCACGCTCGCTGGAGCATTCACGGTCGCAGGCGCGACAACCATCAACGAGAACTCCGTGGCGAACGTCTCGGGGACAAACAAGAACCTCTTCCTCGATGGCGGTCTGCACGGCTCCGGCACACTCACAATCAATGCCCTCAACGCAGGCAACGCCGTGGAGATTCGTAATAACAACTCCACCTTCGCCGGGACGATCATCGTCAACGGCATCGCCAACGCGACAGTGAACCTCGGCAGCGGCATCTCCGTCGGTGGAACGACCACCACGTTGCAAAATGCGGACATCACCCTCAACGGCACGATGGAACTGTTGAATCAGGGCATCGGCTGGGCGGGCACCGCGTCGGGAGATTTTGCGATGGGCGCGCTCAACGGAACTGGCGTCATGGTCGGCAATTTCTCCGCCCAAGGCGAGACCCGCCTAAAAATGGGCTACACCAATAACAGCGGCCACTTCTCCGGCGTCATCGCGGATGGAACCGGCAACCGCATCACTTTGACCAAGGTCGGAAGCGGCACGCAGACACTCTCCGGCACGAACACCTACTCCGGCATCACGACCATCAGCGGCGGCACACTCCAAGTCGGCAACGGCGGCACGAGCGGCACCATCGGCAACGGCGCAATCACCAACAACGCCGCCCTCGTCGTTAATCGCTCCGACGCGGTTGCGGTGAACGGAGCCATCAGCGGCACGGGCAGCGTGACCAAAAACGGCGCGGGCACTTTGACCCTCACAAACAACGGCACCTACCTCGGTGCGACTACGATCAACGGCGGGACGATCAAGCTTGGAGCCAGCCAGACCCTCACCATCTCAAGCGCCATCTGGCTCGATGCCACCGACACCGGCACCCTCACCCAAAACGGCAGCGGCGTGACCACTTGGGCAAACAAAGGCACCCTCCTCACGGCTGGCGATGCCACCGCCGCAGTCGGGCAAGAGCCCACCGTCACCGCCTCCGAGCCAGCGATGAACGGCAAGCAAGTCGTCCACTTTAACTCCAGCACCGGCATAGACCGGCTGACCAACGCGCAGAACTTTAGCGCCGGAAACGTGACCGTGATGTACGCGGGCCGACTGTCTGGTGGATTAAACTCCCGACTCCTCTCCGCCACGGGCAACAACTGGCTCCTCGGCACTTGGAGCGGCAGTCAGGATCGCGCCTTCCTAAATGGCTGGATCACCGCGAGGTAGTGTCCGTCAAGATTCAGCAAAAGGCGCGGGTCAAAGATGAGGAAAGGAAATGTATTGTTGTGGATTCTGGGGGGGAACTAGGCGGCTAGTTGAAGTGAAGGTTTGAGGAGGTCGCGGAGGGGTTGCATGTCGAGATAGACCG
>CANIWM010000093.1 GCA_947471505.1 Chthoniobacteraceae bacterium
TGGCGGCAGGTCGATGATGCTGCGCGCGGTGGTTGCGCGGTCGCTGTTTTAGAAAATCAGCGCGTTTTGTTTGGGTGGGGAGGGGCCTCGGGCGAGGTAGGGGGCGAGGATTCTTTTCCAAATTCGTTGCCAGCGTTGTGGGGCGCTCGTATCTCGTGGGCGATGAAGGGACTCGACCGCTGGCTTGGCTCATGGATTTTCCGCAAGCGCACTGCGCCGCCGCTGGGCGTGCGGCATGTGCTCATCGCGGTTTGCGACCATTTTGAGCCGTTTCACGATGCGGATAAAACGACGGCGCTTGCCCGTGTCGCGCTTTGGCGGCGCGAGCACGCGGCGATGTGCGCGGACTTCCGGGACAGCGACGGCACGCCGCCGCGACACACGTTTTTTTACCCCGTGGAGCAATGGGATGCGGATGTCTGCGGACGCCTCGCGGACCTCTGCCACAGCACGGGAGGCGAGGCGGAGATTCATCTGCATCACGACAACGATACTGCGGAGAATCTGCGCGCCACTTTGCTGCGCGGAAAAGAGAACCTCGCCGCGTTGGGCCTGCTTTCTCGCGATGCGAAGGGCGAGGTGCGCTATGGTTTTATCCACGGGAATTGGGCGCTCGATCATTCGCATCCCGAGGGCAAAGGCTGCGGCGTGCCGGATGAACTTCCCATCCTCCATGCCACCGGCTGCTACGCCGACCTCACGCTACCCAGCGCGCCGAGCCCGTGCCAAGTCCGCACGATCAATTCGCTCTACTACGCCCGCGAAGACGGCAAGCCGCGCTCGCACGAACACGGCACGCCCGCCCGCACGGGCACAGCGCCGGACGACGCACTGCTGTGCGTGCAAGGCCCGCTTTGCCTGAACTGGCAGCGGCGGAAATTCGGCATCCTCCCGCGCATCGAAAACAGCGACCTTACCGGAGCGAACCCACCGACTGCGCAACGGCTGGCGCTTTGGGAGAAGTGCCACATCCACGTCGCCGGACGCCCCGACTGGCTCTTCGTGAAATTGCACACGCACGGCGCTATCGAGCGCAACAGCAGCGCGCTCCTCGGCGAGAAAATGCGCGCCTTTCACCGCCACCTCGCGCAGCGCGCCGCCGCCGATGAGACGTTCGAGTTTCACTACGTCACCGCGCGAGAACTGGTGAACATCCTGCACGCTGCCGAAGACGGGAAGAGCGGCGACCCGAGTGCATTCCGCGACTACCGATACAAGCTCAGTCGCGGATAGCTGACCGAACCCCTGTTTTCCTCTCGCGCTTGGGCACTGTTCCTCCTTTGTTGAGGCGCGAAATTCCTCATCACATGACACACACCAATTATATCTTCGTGGACTACGAAAACGTTCGCGGGCACGACATGGACCTCAGCCTCATGGAGGGCAGGAAGGTGGAGGTGATCTTGTTTTTTGGAAAACGACAGAACGATGTGCCCGTGGAACTCGTGCAGGCGATGTTGAAGTTCGCCGGGCAGTTCCGCATCGAAAAGCTGTCCGTGGAGGGGAAGAACGCGCTGGATTTCGTGCTGGCCTATCACATTGGTAAAACTGCGGCGATTGATCCGAGCGCTCACTTCTTCGTTTTCTCGAAGGACACGGACTACGACCCGTTAATGATCCACCTCCGCGCTCACCACATCAAGGCACACCGCTACGGGATATTCGCGGAGATTCCGTGTTTCCCCGAGCGAGTCGCGGCACCAGCCGCAACGCGGAAGTCAGCTACGCCGGCACCCGCGCCTGCGGGTCCTCGGAAGCTGCCGCCTCCGTCGAATCCGACTCACAGCGAGCGCGTCGTCGTGCCGTCGCTCAGCGAGCGTGTAAAACTACTCGTCGAACATTTTTCCAGGCAGCCTCGTACGCGGCCAAAACGGGAGAAGACGCTTCGCTCGAGCCTCAACTCGATCTTTGGCAAACGACTGTCGGAGCAAGAAATCACGGCGACTGTTGCGACATTGGTCGAGATGGGGAGCATCACGATCTCGGACAAGGGTGTCGTGAACTGGGCCGACTGAGGCGGGAATCCTGCTTTCCATACTGTCACAAAATAGTCCAAGCATCTGCCGCAACTCCCTCCATTATACTGGAAGACACCCGAACACTCCAACTCCTTGAAATCCTACAAAATCTTTCTCGCCGCTGCCCTCGCCGCTCTTTGCGCGGGTGCCTACTATTGGCCTTCAGCCAAGCCCGCTGCCGTAGTGGTCGCGGCATTATCAAAAGCGGTGTCTGAACCCGTCGCAACGACGGTGCTGCCGGAGGATGCGGGGGCGCTTTCCATGACGCCGGAGCTTGCTGCGGTAGAGCCGAGAAAGCCGGACTTTGCGAAGATCGTGGCGTTCAATGATTGGGCGCAGCAATGGCAGGCAGCGGATGCGACCGGGCGCAATGCCATGCGGGAGGAAGGCCTGCGATTGGCCACGGAGCGGCGGCCGGAGTTTAAGTCGCTGATCGTTGTGGACCCACAGCGGGCGCTAGAGCGGGCGGTGCCGCGCGTGGTTCGGCAGGATTTGCCGCTGGAGATTGTCGCGCAATTGGAGCGGCCAGTTTCTGCATCGGGCGATTTAAATGTGTATCGCGGGCGTCCGCAGGGGCCGGTGATTCCGGGGCAGGATTTGACGCTGCGATATTTTGAGACGGAACGCGGCGAAAGCCTGAAAGCGCGCGTGTCTGGCGAGATGGCCGAGTTTGGTACGAAGAAGAACGTGGCGCTGCGCGGCGTGGCTCTCGACCGCGAGTTTGCGGTGGCGGAGAGCCCCGTGCGGCAACTCGAAAAGGGCGAACGCATCCCGGCAACGGCCAAGGTGGAGGCGCTGTGCCCGGTGTCCGGCTTGGCCACGCCCGAGCCTGCGCCGAATGAGCCGGTATCGGACGAGACGCCGACTGTGGAAATCGGCGAACGCATTATCCGTCTGTGCAACGGTACGCACGTGCATGTGCTGGAGGAGGAGCAGCGCGCTCTATTGCAGGCGAGCGGTCCGGGCGGCGCGGGCTTTATGTACGATACGTATCCCGGCACTTCATCGGCGGCGATTGGGAACTTCAGATGTCTCTACATCCGCATCACGTATCCCGACCAACTGAAAGCGCCCAACACGGAGGACAGCGCGATGGGCGATATGCGGAATGTTTCGCGGTTCTATCTTGAGAGTTCTTATGGGCGTATGACGACGACTTACACGGTCACTCCGCTCATCGTTTTGCCGCATTCCCAAGCGTGGTATATCGCGAAGGACTCGGAGGTGGATGGCCTCGGGTTGGTCCACTCTCACGCTCGTGCAGCGGCGAAAAAGCTCGGCTACCACGACAGCCAATACACTTGCACCATCGTCCGCGTGAACGGCGGGCCGCGACTCAGCGGCATCTCGTGGGGCGGCGGCAGCAGCGTATGGGTCTCTTGGGATGGGATGGACGTGCTGAACCACGAGTGCGGGCACTCGCTCGGGCGCAATCACGCGAACTATTGGGCGACGACGGACGGCACGGCTTACGGCGAAGGCGCGAACTCGGAATATGGGAATCCTTTCGACGTGATGGGCGGCGGCGGCGGCTTCGGCGCGCACTACAACGCAAAGAGCAAGCGTGACCTTGGGTGGCTTTCGGACCCTTACATTCACCGTCCCACGGCGACGCAAAACGGCATCTACCGCATCTTCGCCTACGACCAGCCACAGCTCGAAGAAGGCAAGCGATACAGCTTCCGCGTGGCGAAGGATTCCGTGCGCACTTACTACATCGAGTATCACCCCGCGAGCAGCTCGTTCACCGACTCGGCGCTCGTCCTTTATAGCTGGAGCGGGATGAGCAACGCTGGCCATCTTCTCGACACGACGCCCGGCACATCCGGTGGAAAAAACGACGGCGGCATCCAAATTGGTCGCACCTACTCCGACTACGACTCGGACCAGCACTTCACGGTTCTGGGGAAAAATGCGACGACTCCGCCTTCGCTCGATCTTGCGTATCAGCACGGGCCTTTCCCTACGAATCAAGCGCCCACGCTGACTCTCGCGGCGACCACGACGACGCCCGCTGTCGGCGGCAGTGTCACTTTTACCGCGACGGCAAGCGACCCGGATGGCGACGCGCTGGCTTACCACTGGGACTTTAGCGACGGCGTCGTGAGCACGAACACGCCGACGTTCACGCGCACCTTCGCGAGCACTACGCAGATGACCGTGATGGTCACAGCTTCCGACATGAAAGGCGGCATCGCCCGCAAGCATGTCGTCGTCACCGCAGGAGCGCCGGGACGCGGCGTTGTCACTGGGACTATTACCAACGGCGGGCAACCGCTCGTGGGTGTCCTAGTGACGAGCGACACGAGCAAATACTGCTACACGGATAGCACGGGCGCGTATGCGCTGAGCAACCTCACGACGGGCGCGCGCACGCTCACCGCCGTGACTCCCGGCTACACGCTCACGGCGGGCTTCACGAACCCCATCACCGTGACGACCGGCACCAACACAGGGAACTGGACGGCTGCGCCGAACCAAATCGTGACGCTCACCAAGACCACCGACGCCACGGAAGGCGGCGCGAACGGCACCTTCACCATCGCCCGTACCGGCGACACCACGAACGCGCTGGACGTTCGCGTCTCGCCCGTCGCTGGTACCGCGACGCTCACGACAGACTACACATTTTCGCCCGCGATCGTGGACGACGGCAGCTTCCGGAAATTCACGATCCCAGCAGGCGCAGCGTCGCTCGCCATCACGGTCGCAGCGGTGAATGACACTGCGGCAGAAGGCCCTGAGACCATCTCCATGCAGCTCGTCGCAAACGGCGCAAGCCTCACGAATACTCCCGGCCTCGCGGTGATGACGGTGGCCGACAACGATACCGCGCTCCCCGTCGTGAGCGTCGTCCCTTCCGACATGTATGCCTCGGAAACGCCGGGGGATACCGGCACGTTCGTCGTCTCCCGCACAGGCGCGACGGGCAGCGCGCTAAACGTCGTCGTCGCCTATTCCGGCACGGCTGCGAACACCACGGACTACGCGACGCTCGCGACGACGGTGACGATTCCCGGTGGGCAGAGTTCGGTAAATGTGACGCTCACTCCGGTGAACGACACGCTCATCGAAGGGCCGGAAGACGCGACGATTACTATCTCCACGAACGCCGCCTACATCCGCGATTCGGCTTTGCAGACGGCGACGATCAACATCACGGACGACGATACGCCCGTCGTCAGCGTCACCGCGATTGACGCGAATGCGGATGAAGCGGGACGCGATCCCGGCGTCGTGCTCATTACACGCACGGGCAGCACGGCTGCGGCTCTCACGGTGTATTACGGACTGTCTGGCCGCGCGCTGCACGGGACCGATTACGTTGCGCTCAGCGGGCAAGTCACCATCCCGGCAGGCTCCGCGAATGTGCCAGTTTTCATCACGCCTTACGACGATGACCTCGGCGAGCCCGATCCGGAATCCGTGACATTTAACCTCACGACTTTTGGCAACGCCTACAGCCTCGGCACGAACTACACGGCCACAGTAAATATCGCCGACAACGACGACGTGCCCGTCGTCTCGATTCGCACGAACGCAACCCCTTCCGAGCCCAGCACTGCGGGCTCTTTCATCATTCGCGCCATCGGCTCGGCCACGGGGAATATCACCGTCCCTTACACGCTCAGCGGCACCGCCACAGCCGGGAGCGACTACACCGCACCAAGCGGCAGCGTCACGATCTCGGCAAATGGAACCAACGATGTGACGGTCACGATTCCCGTCCTCGACGATGCAACTGCGGAAGACACCGAGACAATTATCGCCACCATCACGCCCGGAGCTGGCTACCGCGTCTATAACGACGGCAGCGCAGTGCTCCGTCTGAAAGACGACGACAGCGGCGAGCACGTCATGGTTTCGACTTGGAACAGCACGCCAGCCGAAGCGTCGAGCGCCGTAGGGAAGTTCTACTTTTCCCGCGTGGGAACGAGTGGCGACCTCACGGTGAGCTATACTGTTTCCGGCACGGCCATCAACGGCACCGACTATACGCTGCTGCCAGGCACGATCACGATCCCCGACACGGCGAGCGGCGTTGACCTTATCGTCACACCGACCGACGACGCGCTACTCGAAGGCTCGGAAAGCGTGACCATCACCGTCGTCGCAGGCGCAGGTTACGGCCCGGAAGCGCCGTCGAGCGCCACACTTTGGATCACGGATAATGAGACGCTGACGCCAAGCGTCGGCTTTGCCAGCGCGACCGGCGCGACAACCGAGGCGCTCGTCTCCGGGTCCGAGTTTCGAGATATTTCCGTCACGCTCACGAGCGGTGGCACGGACACCGTCACGGTGGAATACACCAGCTCCGGCGGCACCGCGCAGGGCGACGATGTGGACTGGGCGTTTGTGGATGCGGCGAATGGGAACGCGGTGATTCCCGGCGGCGTGCTGACTTTTGCGCCCGGCGTGACTGCGCAAAATGTCCGCATCCGCGTCAAGAATGACACCGTCATCGAGGGCGATGAAACCGCACTGTTCGTCCTGCAAAATGCGCGTTTCGCCCGCATCTCCAGCTCGCGAGGCACACACACGCTCACGATCAGCGACGCGAACAACCCCAACCCTCGCGTGCGGATGCTCCTCGCCAGCAGCACACGCGCCGAGCCCGATGGCAATGAGCCGCTGCTCATGGCCGTCCTCGACCGCGCCCTCACGACTTCCGCGACCGTGCAATACACCGTCACCGGCACCGCGACCTCCGGCAGCGACTACACACTCGCGCCGGGCACGCTCACTTTCGCCGCTGGCGAAACGATGAAGCTCCTGCCTCTCGTCATCCTCTCCGATGCGACGATCGAGCCCGTCGAAACCATCATCGTCACGCTGAGCAATCCGACAGGCGCCGACCTCGCCACACCGAGCGCGCACACCATCACACTCCGCGACGCCATCACGCCGGAAGTCTCCATTTCCGCAGCCGCAACGGAGGTGGATGAAAACGCTGGTCCTGCGCAATTTACCATCTCACTCGCCGCATCACTCGGCTATCCGCTGACCGTACACTATACCGTCAGCGGCAGCGCCGTTGCGGGTAGCGATTACACCGCGCCGTCCGGAACCATCGTCATCCCCACAGGCGCTTCGTCTGTGCCGTTGCTGGTTTCGCTCGTGGACGACACGACGCTGGAAGCGGACGAAACCCTGATCATCACACTCACCGCCGACGCCTCCTATGATCTCGGAGCAGTCAGCAATGCCACGACGACCATCAACGACGACGACACGCCACCCGTCGTCACCATCGTCTCCCCTGCCCGCTCGGAAATTACCATTCCCACGACTGTCGGGCTCATGGTGAACGCCGAAGCGACACGCGACACACCGCAAGGCATCACCAACATCCCTGTGACGTGGAGCAAGGTCAGCGGCCCGGGCACAGTCACTTTTGAAACCGTCACCTCAACCGCCTCAGCCGCGTCGTTCTCGACACCGGGCACCTACGTCTTACGTGCGAGTTCGACTTACGGCGCGACGACGGTTTCCGACGAAGTGCGCGTGAATATGGGCCTCGCGCTCACCGCGCAGACCATCGGCACTACGACCGCCGCAGGCTCGTGGAGCGAGGCGGACAGCGTCCCCGGCAGCTTCGCGGGCGGGACGATCACGCTCACGGGTGCGAGCACGGGCATCAGCTCCAGCGGCACGGCGGATGGCTTTTACTTCCTCGCCGCGCCGCGCACTGGCGACTTCGACATCGCTGTCCGCGTTGCAAGTTTTACGAATCCCGGAGCCAGCACTTCGCATCGCATGGGCATCATGTGCCGGGCATCCACTGCCACAAACTCGGTGTACGCGATGACCTTTTATAAAGGCGACCGCTCCCTAGGTTTCCAGGCCCGACTCACTGCGGGGACCGATCCTTACGACTCCATAGACGTCCCTCACACACTGCCCGAATGGATTCGACTCCAACGCGTCGGCGATAATTTCTCCGCTTACTACAGCGCCAACGGCACCACATGGACCCAGCGCGGCACCACGCAGACGATTGCTCCCATGGGCGCTTCGCCGCTCGTCGGCTTTGCCATTACGAGCGCCGTCGCGGCCACCGCTTCGACGGCTGTTTTCGATAGTCCGAACTTTTCCCTCCCGACAAACATCGGTCCCAACGTGGACGCTGGCGTGACAATCAGCGGCTCCGGCCCTTGGAATCTCGACGCCACCGCGACCGACGACGGACGCCCCGGACCGCTCACCCCGCTGTGGGTGAACGCAGGCGGCGCGGGCATCGCGAACTTCACCGCCCCATCCGCCATCGATACCGGCGTCACCTTCTCCGCCAGCGGCGCGTATCGCCTCCGCCTCACCGTGGGCGATGGCGCAATCACCACGTTCGATGAGACCACCGCCAACATCACCGTCGGCGGCCCGCTGCTCACATGGCGGCAGACGTATTTCGGCACCACCAGCACCACCGGCGACGCCGCAAACATGGCCGACATGGACGGCGACGGCCTCTCGAACATCATCGAATACGCAATGCTCACCTCCCCCATCGCGCCCGGCGGTTCGCCGATCGCCGCAGCCACAAACCCCGGCAACATCGTCCTCACGGTCAATCACGATACCACCCACACCGACGTCATCATCACCATCGAAGCCGCCACCTCCCTTACGGGCACATGGACGCCCATCGCCCGCAGCACGAGCGGCGGCGCATTCACCTCACTCGTCGGCGAGGCAAGCGTTACCGAAACCGGCACGGGCCCCGTCACCGCAACGATCACGGTGAACACATCAGGTTCTCCCGGCGGGCGATTCTTCCATGTGAAAGTAGAGACGACCACTCCGTAGGGAGCGATTCGGTTGACGCCATCGCCCTGCCCGCTACCCTCCGCCCCGCATGACGCCCGATACGACGCTTACAGGCATCCGAGGCTGCGTAATTGACGCGCCGGAATACGGAAAATTGCGCACTTGGCGCGATGGTGCCGTCGTGCTCGAAGGGGGCACCATCCTCGAAGTGGGCGACTACCAACACCTCGGCAAAAAGCCACGCACGCAGCCCATCCGCTGGCTCCATAACGAGCGCGCCGCCATTTTCCCCGGCCTCATCGACATACACGCACACGTCCCGCAATACCCCGTCGTAGCGCGCGGGCGAGGGCAACTCCTCGACTGGCTGCACCACTGCATTTTTCCCCGAGAAAAAGCCTTCACGGGCCCTGCCGGGCAGCGCGAAGCCGCCGCTTTTTTTCCCGAACTGGCCCGACATGGCACCACCACCGCCATGCTCTACGCCGCCATCTACGAAGACTCTTGCGATGCAGCATTCCACGCAGCCGCCAAGAGTGGACTCCGCATCATCATGGGCAAAATGATGATGGACGTTGGCACCTACGGCACCGTCCAGCCCCGCAAGGTCCTCAGCGTCTCCATGCTCGAAAGCGAGCGACTCTGCCGCCACTGGCACGGCCACAACGATGGCCTCATCGAATACGCATTCAGTCCTCGCTTTGCCCTCGCGTGTAGCGAGCGCCTCATGCGCGAATCCGCCGCCATGGCCGCCCAATTTGGCTGCTACATCCAGACCCACCTCGCCGAGACTCGCGAAGAATGCGACCGCGTCCGACACCTTTTCCCAAGCTCGAAAGACTACACCGACGTCTATGAAAAATGCGGCCTCGTCGGCGCAAAAACCATCTTCGGCCACTGCATCCACCTCAGCGACCGCGAGCGCATCGCCCTTGCCGCGATGGGGGCGGGCGTCGCGCACTGCCCGACGGCGAATCTTTACCTCGGCAGCGGCATCATGCCGCTTGCCGAGCACCGCGCTGCCGGCATGAAAATCGGCCTCGGCACCGACGTCGCCGCCGGCCCCGAACTGAACCTTTGGCAAGTCATGCGAAGCGCCATCGAAAGCCAAAAAGTGCGCGGCTACTACGAACCGAAAGTCCCCATCCCCTCGCCTGCCCAAGTTCTTTACCTCGCCACGCGCGGAGCCGCCGAAGCTCTCGGCAAAGAGCTCCAAATCGGCACCTTGGACCCGGGCAATGACGCCGACCTCACTATCATGGACATCGGCGCAATGCTCCCCTACGGCGGCAGCGCTTCCAAGGCCGACGAACTTACCGCCGAAGACATCCTCGCGCTCTGCGTCTATCGCGGTGGTCCTCACGCCGTATCAGAGACCTTTGTGCGAGGTCGCAGCCTCTACCGTTCATCCGCGCCGGAGTTATTTTGACCCAAGCGCGAGTACGGCGTGTTGGCCGCTCCTGCTGGACAAAGCAATCGCTCAGGTAGAGATTGTGACGCTTCGTTGATTTGCTCCTCCCGGTTTCGCTAGGTGGAAATCGTTCGGTTTTAATGCATAGCGAGCGACCCGGATTGAATCGCAAACCGTTACGCCAAAACCCCTTTCACGACATTCCCCGCGACATCGGTGAGGCGGTAGTCGCGGCCGGTGTGGCGGAACGTGAGGCGCTCGTGGTCGAGACCCATGATGTGCAGGATGGTCGCGTGGAAATCGTGGACGTGAACGGGGTCCCTACCTACGTTGATTCCGTAGTCGTCCGATGCGCCGTAAACAGTTCCGGCATTCACGCCCGCGCCGGCGAGCCACGATGAGAAGACCCAGTGGTGATGCTCGCGTCCGGCAGCGTTCTGCGCTTCGACAAACGACGTGCGACCAAACTCCGTGGTCCAAACGACGAGCGTATCCTCCAACATGCCGCGCTGTTTCAGATCGCGCAGAAGTCCGGCGATGGGCTGATCGACATTCTTCGCGAGCGGCTTGTGCGTGAGGATGTCCCCGTGGGCGTCCCAATTGTTGGATGAGCCAACGTCGATCAGTTCCACAAACCGGACGCCGCGTTCAGCGAGCCGGCGGGCCATGAGGCACTGCCAGCCGAAGCCGCTCGTCTGCCCGCGTTGCAGTCCGTAGAGCGCGAGTGTGGCGTCGGTCTCCTTCGACATGTCGAACACATGCGGTACTTCCATCTGCATTCCGAACGCAGTTTCGAAAGAGCGGATTCTCGCGCTGAGAAGCGGGTCGCCGGCGCGTTGGGCGAGATGACGTTCATTCATTCGCGCCATGGCACCGAGCTCCAGTTCCTGCATCCGACTCGTAGCGGCACGCCGCTGGACATTTGCAATCGGCTCGGCACCGGGCACGACGAGCGTCCCTTGATGTGCACCCGGGAGAAAATCGCTGCCCCAAACTTGTCCGCCCGCATACGGCGACTGCGGCGCGATGACGACGAAAGAGGGCAGATTACTATTTTCCGTGCCAAGGCCGTAGCTCATCCAAGAACCAATGCTGGGCCTCGCAAACGTGAACGAACCGGTGTGCATCCCGAGCGTCGCCTCGTAGTGATTCGTATGGTCCGATTTCATCGAGCGAATCACGCACAGATCATCCACAGACTCCGCCATGTGTGGGAAGAGCGCGCTTACTTCGGTGCCGCATTTCCCGTGAGCAGCGAACTCAAACTGCGGCCGCTTCAGGAACATTTTGTAGTCTCCTTTCCGCCCCTGATACTCGTTCACCGAAGTCGTCTTACCCGCATCTGCAAAGAGCTTCGGCTTTGGGTCCCACGAGTCCACGTGCGAAACCCCGCCGCTCATGTAGAGGAAGATCACACGTTTCGCCTTCGGAGGAAAATGCGTGCCGCGCGGCGCAAGTGGATCGGATGCAGAGTCGGTGGCGAGCAACTCGGAAACGACGCCCGGCAGGAGCATGGAACCGCCAACGATGGAACGCAGAAACCCGCGGCGGGAAAGGTCAAATGTGCAGTCGTGTTTCATGGCGAGTAGGTCAGTCTAAATGGAGAAACTCGTTGCTCCCAAAAAGCGTGCGGACGTATGCGGCGAGCGCGGCAATCTCGGGATTTCCTTTTCCGGCGGCGGCGAGTTCGGTGCGGTAGGCGGTGAGGAATTCGGCCGCATCGGTGCGTTCTGCCGCGGTTGGAGCGCGGCCAAGTGTGAGGCGGTATGCGAGATCGATCCGCTGTGCTTCATCGGAGCGTGCTGCTTGCAGGAGCGTCGCGCACTTTTCGGCTTTTGCGTGAACGAATGGGCCGTTGAGGAAGAAGAGCGCTTGCGTCGGCACCGTCGTGGCGCGGCGCTCGGGCGTGGTGGTGTTTGGGTCGGCTCCGTCGAAAAGCGCGAGGAAAGGGTGGCGTTTAATCCTTTGCACCATGAGGTAGACGCTGCGTTTGTTGCTATCGTAAACCGCGCTGAACGGACCGTGCTGCGAGTAACCCCAACTAAGAGGGCTCGGAAACGGGTGCTCGCGGGCGGGCGTTAAATCAAGCTCGCCGCTGATTGCGAGTATCGCGTCACGAAGCTCCTCAGCACCGAGTCTGCGGCTTGGGAATGCTGCGTAGGAGTCAGGAGTTGCCTGGTTTGCAGAGCCTTGCTGATAAGTCGCGCTGAGCATGATCAGCCGGTGCATCGCTTTAACGGACCAGCCGCTCTTGATGAACTGCGTCGCGAGATGGTCGAGCAACTCCGGGTGCGTCGGCGACTGCCCGCGCACGCCGAAATCGTTCGGGGTTTTCACGAGTCCGCTACCAAAATGATACTGCCAGACGCGATTCACCATCACTCGTGCAACCAGCGGATTGTCCGGACGCGTGATCCATTCCGCAAGTTCGAGGCGCCCGCTGCCTTCGGTCTGCGGTGGAAGCGGTCCGCCGCCGAGTGCTTTGATAAATCCGCGCGGCGTCGAAGTTCCGGGGCGGTCCATCTCCCCGCGCACTTGCACCCGGGCGTCATGCGGCGTGCCCTCGGACATGCCGTAGGTCATTTCGCCGGGACCGTCCGTGAGCAGTGTGTTGAGTTCCTGTTTGGTCTTTTCGACTTCAGCATTCATCGCGGCGACTTGCTGGCGAATCGCCGCGACTTTCTCTCGCTGCGGCACGCTGGCGACCACCGGCGGGGCATCGAGCGGCGGAAGCGCAGTATCGCGGATGACGAAATTATCCGCATCGAGCGCCGGCCGGACGCCGGGCCGGTGGCCGTAGCTGTCGATGAAGGTGTAATCGATTGTGCCATCCCAACCGCTCGCGAGTTGGCCGGAAAACTGGGTGCGTCCGGTCAGCGAAGTGAGTGTGCCGGTGTAGGTCTTCGCCTTCAGGTCGAGAGACAATTGCACTTGATACCACTCGCCGATCTTCAGCGCGCTCACGACATCACGGGCATCAGCGCTTCGCCGGAAAAACTCGGCCCCGGTAAAGAAAAGTTCGACCGCCGCCGAGTTCCCCGGCCCATGCCCGATGTAATATCGCCACGATCCGTCACCGCCTGCGTCCTTGCTCGCGCACCGGAAGTCAAAACCGACAAACAAGCGTCCGTCCTTGTTCGGCGCTACGCCGGCGAGCGTCTGCCCGAAGCCATCGTACTCGCCGCGATTCGGCATGTGCAGACCGAGCCCGCCCGCTGCGTAGATATTGCGATACGGACTTTGCGCAGCCGCTGAAACCTTGACGACGCTGTTTGGACCGGGACCCCAAGGAGCCGCCGGCGGGGTGCCTTCAGTCTGCAACTCCAAGTCTCCACCAATGCCGGTCAGCTTCTGCAATTCCGCGTTCAGCGCCGCGATGTCCGGCGCATTCGCGAGCGCCGGAGTCGCCGTGGAAACCGGCGGAATCGGCAAATCCTGCGCGGCGAAATTATCGAGTTCCAATGTTGGCAGAGCCGCGTCCGGCATGTTGCGCGAATCGAGTGCGGCAAACTCGAGTACACCGTTCCACGCTGGCGAAAACGGCTTGCCGGCGAAACTCGTTACGTCGCCCTGCACGCCCACAGTTCCTGAAACCGTGCCGCTCGCGAGGTCGAGCGCAAGTTGCAGGTTCTGCCATTGATTCGGCTTGAGCGCGCGGACGACTTCCGTTGTCTCGCCCGCTCGAAGCGACACAGCCTGCGACGAAATGAGCACTTCGATCGCAGGAGAATCCGCGCGTCCGCCGATCCAAAAGCGATGGGCTCCCGGAGTTGCCGCGTTGGGCGCAGCGACACGGAAATCGAGGTTCACAAAAAGCGTCCTGCAATTGTCCCGCGTGCGGCGCGGATGAATCCCTTGCGCTATGCGGTATCCGGCCGCGCCGACCGTTACGCTCGCGCCGAGTCTTCCGCGTGGGTAGAGGTTTTTGAACGGGCTCTGCGCCGCCGTGGTCACCGCGATTTTTCCTTCGTATATCCACGGCGGCACGAGCACTCCATTGCTGCCGCCCGCCGCCGGAGCCTGCATCTCGAAATCCCCGTCGCCATCATCCAGCGAGCGCAGCACCGCGGCAGGAACTGCCAGCTTCTGGCTTTCCATCCGGTTCGCCAGCGAGGCCACGCGGACATCAAAATCGCGCCACTTTCGAAGCGCTTCCTCCGGTGGCTGGAGCGGCATCATTGCACGCGCCTTTTGCTTTTGCTCCGAGCCGGGAAACGCGTAACGCGTGCTGTCGAAGATTCCGTAGAGCGCGTAGTAATCGCCCACGGAGACGGGGTCGAATTTGTGGTCGTGGCACCGCGCGCAACCGAGGCTGAGGCCGAGCACCGATTGTCCAAGCGTATCGATCGTGTCCTGGATGGTGAGGTTGTGATAGTTCTCCGAATCGAAGCCGAAGCGGCGCGAAATCGCGAGGTAGCCCGTTGCCGTCACGCGCTCCGCATACTTCGCAGTCGGACCGCGTCGTGCGATGATGTCCCCGGCGATTTGCTCGCGCAAAAATTCGTCGTAAGGCTTGTCTGCATTGAACGCGTCGATGACGTAGTTGCGGTATCGCCACGCAAGTGGAGCGGGGAAATCCGCAGTCTCGCCCGCAGTGTCGGCATAGCGTACCACATCGAGCCAGTGACGTCCCCAGCGCTCGCCGTAGCGCGGCGATGTCAGCAGTCGCTCGACCACTTTCGCGAAAGCGTCCGGCGAAACATCGGCGACAAAAGCATCAATTTCCTCCGGCGTCGGCGGCAGCCCCGTGAGATCAAAAGTCGCGCGCCGGATGAGTGCCAACCGGTCGGCACGGGCCGCTGGCTTTCCGCCTTGTTCTTCGATCTTCGCGAGGATGAATGGATCGACCGAAGTCGCCGCCCAATCCGGGTCCTTTACCGCTGGCGCTTCCGGATTCCTGATGGGTTCGAGTGCCCACAGCTTCGCCTGTTTCTTGAGCAAATGCGCAGGCGTCGAGGGATACGGCGCGCCCATTTTCACCCACGCGACGAGATCGGCAATCGCCGCATCTGGCAGCTTTTTCCCGCCGTTCTTGTTGGGCGGCATCTGCAAATCCTCGTCCTCATAACGCACCGCTTTGATCAGCGCGCTTTTATCCGGATCACCCGCGACGACCACCACTCCATCCGAGCCACCTTTCAGGAGATCCTCCTTCGTATCCAGCTTCAGCGCACCCTTTACGACCTTCGCATCCGCGCTGTGGCACTTATAGCAATGCTCGTTCAGGATTGGCCGGATCTTGTTTTCAAAAAACACGACACCGTCATCCGCACTCGCACGTCCGACCACAAGCGCGGCTAGGAACACAATGCGGGCAGCATTCATCGTTTACACCTCCGCCAGTCGTTCCGCCGAGTCGCCGAAGCGGTCCAGACGCACGTCGAATTTATCCATGAGCGACAGGAACATGCTGCACATTTTGCGGTTGGGCTTGCCGTTGTAGTCGAGGACTCGCCCGCCTTTGATGTTGCCGCCTGCGCCGCCTACGAGCAGGACGGGGAGTTGTGAGGCGTCGTGGCTGCCGGTGAGCATCGATGAGCAATAGAGCAGCACGGTGTTGTCGAGCAGTGTGCGTTCGCCTTCGCGGATGCTGTCCATCTTCTTTGCGATGTAGGCGAGTTGCTCGATGAAGAACTGGTTCACTTTCAGCCAGTCGGGCGTGTCGTTGTGCGAGAGGAGATGGTGAATCATGTAGTCCACGCCGAGGTTTGGGAAACGCAGCGAGCTGTGATCGTTGTTGAGTTTCAGCGTGCAGAGCCGCGTGGTGTCGGTCTGGAAGCCGAGCACCAAAATGTCCGCCATGAGCCGCATGTGCTCGCCGATGTCTTGCGGGATTCCGTCGGCGGGGCGTGCGATGTTTGGCTTGTCGAGGGTGGGACGCCAGCCTTGCAGCTCGCCTTTTTTCCCGGCGTTTTCGATGCGCCGTTCGACCTCGCGCACGGAGTCGAGATACTCGTCGAGCTTTTGCTGATCGTTGCGGCTGATTCCTCGGCGGAGGTCCTGAGCATCGGACATCACGGCATCGAGCACGCTGTGGTCGCCGCGATTGACTTCGTCTTTAAAGAGCCGGTCGAAAGCCAGCGCGGGATACAGCTCCAGCGGCGTGGGCGTGGTCGGCGAGCTCCACGAAATGTGCGAGCTGTAGAGCATCGAGTAGTTTTTGTGGACCGAGGGATTCGACTTCTCGCAGCCCAACACGAGGCTCGGGACTTTGGTCGAGCGCCCGGCGCGTTGCGCGAGCACTTGGTCGATGCTTGTGCCGGAGCGAATCTCCCCGCCGGATGCGAGCGGCGCGCCGGAGAGCAGATTGCCTGTCATCGAGCTGTGAATATTCCCTTTCAGCGCTTCCTCATTATAGAGCCCGCGGACGACGACGGTCTTTTCGCGCAGGTCGTTTAAAGGGGCGAGCACTTTACCCAGCTCCATCGCCTTGCCCTCGCCCTTCGCCCACCATTCCTTGCTGTGGAAGCCGTTGCCGGAAAAAAGCACGGCCATTCGCTTCGGTGCTTCGCTCGCGGGGCGGACGCCGGCGGGCGGCGTGTCGCCCCAGACGGTGCGGGATTCCATCCACGGAAGAGCCATGGTGACGCCGAGGCCGCGGAGAAATGTGCGGCGGGTGAATTGATGATTGTTCATGAGCGAATGGGTTTAGTTTTTTGAGAAAGTAGCCCGCGAGTCCCTTCGCGGCATTGCGACTCCCGCGAAGCGGCAATTTTTTGATTCGTGTCGCTTCGCGAGTGACGTGACGCCGCGAAGGGACTCGCGGGCTACTTTTCGCGTTCTGTTAATTTGAGCGACCATGATCGAGCGGGTTTAGTTTTTGAGCGAAGCCTGCGTACCGTGGTTGATCCCGCGAATCTCGCGGAATTGCCGACTGCGCACCACCATCTCCACGACCTCGGCGGCGGTGCGATCTTTGGCGGTGATTGCAAGCAGCAGCGGCTTGTCGGAGAGCATGACCCCGCGGCCCAGCGCAAAGCCGAGCAGCTTTTTGGTAAATTGCATGGTCACGGCGCTGCGACGCTGGTCGAGCAGATGGGCGCGGAGCCCGGCTAGGCCGTCGAATTCTTCGCCAGTGCGGAGTTTTGTGCGGGTGTCGATGAGCAGTCCGGCGGCGTCCTTTTGCCGCAGGCGTCCGATGGCGTCGTAGCCTTCCATCGCGAATCCGTACGGGTCGATGCGGATGTGGCATCCGGCGCAGTTTGCGTCGGTGCTGTGTTGCGCGGTGAGTTGGCGTTCGGTGAGTCCTTGCGGCGGCGTCTCGGGCAGCGTGGGCACGCCTTTTGGTGGACGCGGGAGTTTCTCGCCGAGCAGTGTTTCGCACAGCCAGTTGCCGCGCAAAATCGGGCTCGTGCGCGACGCGCCGCTTTGTTTCGCAAGCACCGCGGCTTGGGTAAGGATGCCGCCACGACCGAGTTGCCGCACGCCATCGACGCGTTGCCAGTCTGCGCCCTTGAGCGGGATGCCGTAAAACTTTGCGAGAGGCTCGTTCACGAATGTGAAGTCGGCATCGAGCAGCGAAATCACGGGGCGGTCGGACTGAAAAAAGTCGGCGAATGTGCGGATGGATTCTTCATACATCGCGCCGCGCAGTGCGGCGAATTCCGGGAAGTGTTGCTCGCTCTTTTCGTCGAGCACCGCGAAGTCGTGGATGTGCAGCCACGCGCAGCCAAACTCGCTGGCGAGCCGCCGGACGCGTGCGTCCTTCAGCATCCGGCGGGCTTGCGCTGCGAGAACATCGGGCTCGCGCAAACGTCCGGCTGCGGAAAGCGCGCGCAGTTCGTCGTCGGGCTGCGAGGACCAAAGGAAATAGCTGAGCCGCGTCGCGAGTTCCCAATCGCCGACCGGCGCAGGCGCGGTGCCGGGCGCGGGCTTCTCCATTTTATAAAGGAACGCAGGAGCGACGAAGACGCGTGCGAGCAACATGCGGATGGCGGCGTCGTGCGGCAGTTCCTGTGCGCGGAGTTTTTTGTAGAGCGCTTGCATTTCGTTGCGCTCGGTTTCCGTGGTCGGGCGGCGCCATGCGCGCTGCGCGAAGTCGATGACTGCGGCGACGTGGCGCGGCTCGGCGGCGATGAGTGTCTCGCGGAACTCGGCGGCTTTTTTCTGGATGGGTTCGCGCATCGGCGTGAACGCGCTCGGGTCCGCGTCCTGCGTGGCGAACTGCCAGAGCTGCTCGAATGCATCGACGAGCTTGAATGCGTCGTGGCTGACAAAATGCAGCTCGCTCCACAGACGGTCGAGCGTCGCTGCTTCGGCGTCGTCGAGCATGAGACGGCGGAGTTGCTCGTCCTCGCGGTAGTAAAGCGTGAGCGTGACGACTTCGTCGACAGGCACGATTTTTGTGTAGCAGAGCGTGGCGGGGAACATCGCGCGAAACTCGTCAAACGCAGCGACCATGCGGCGGCGCGCTTCGCTGCTGTCCGCGACAAGCACGGGAGAATCTGAGACGACCGGCTGTGCTCCATCGGACCATTTGCCTTTGGCACCCTCCGAGTTTGTCCCCGGGACCAAGGCTCGCACCTCGGCCGGCTTGGTCGTGGTGACTTGCATCTGCACAGACCCTTCGCCCGTGACCGCAGCGGTCGCGACAAATTCGCAGCCTTCCGCGAGGTCGGAGGGCAGCTTGAACTCGATGGCGGATACCCCCTTCACGAGCAGATTGTTCCCATCGAATTGTGAAGCGGACAGTCCATAGGTTCCGTCGTCTGCGCCTTTCGGCAGGTTGGCAATCAGCGAGGAAAACAGCGGGCCGCGAAGCGAAGTGAGCTGCCCCACCAGTGCCGCATCCGGCGAGTCTTTCGCCAGCCCTTGGCCGTTGCTTACGAGAAGCTGCTGGAGTTCCGCAGCGAGCTTTTGTTTTTCCGCGCCGTCCGTGGCTGACTGCCATTTTGAAAGCAGCGAGTTTGCCGGCAGCGATGTCGTCGGCCCGCCTTTGTCGGGCTCACTGTAAAAATGCCAGACGTTCGCGTTACCGAGGGCATCAGCGTGGGGATTTCCGGCGAGGATGTCCGGCGAAACATCGCGTCCGAGGCTCCATTCACGCGTGCCGTCTTTGAGCGTGAGTTCCAGCGCAGTGAGGTCGCAGACATGGCTGCCGTCGCGAGGACCCACTACGAGCGAAACCAAGTCGCCCGGCTGCACAGCGACGTTCTCAAAAGGCCCGAGCACGTTCTCTTTTGCACCATCCGTGTTGCCGCTCGCGAGCGTCTGGCGCGTGGAGCCACGGCGCACTTCGAGCCACCACGACACGCCGTTTCCGCAATCGGTATGCGCATCCTGAACGGTGCTCGTGATGGTGAGGTTTCCCGCACTCGGCGCGCGCCAGCCCACCACCGCACGCTGTATCGGCGACGGATGCACGACGACGCTGTGCGGCTTCATGCGGCCCGGCACGCGGACTTCCTGGTCGGACGAATTCGCCACGACGCTCAGCGCGTCCGCGCCCGTCCAGCCTTTGATGAACGGGTAATCGCCGGATTTGTCGGACTTGCCTGTGATATAGTTTTCGATCTTCGCCGAGCCACCGATGCCGAGCAACTCCCGCCAAGCGGTCAGAATCGTCGGATCCACCGAATGCTTTTGCGCAAGCTCCGCGACTTCTCCTTTTTCCGTCGCGGCCGCGAGACACTTCGCAGCCGAAGAAAACACAAGCTGCTTCTGCTCAGCGAGCCCGGTTGCGACAGAGCGGACATCGCGCAACGGAATGTCGGCGCGGCCCGGCATGACAAGGCGCGGATTCCTCCAGACTGCCGCGTCATTCTCCGTTCCGTCGCCTGCATCCGTCGTCGCCAGATACAGCGACACGTCTTGCTTGTTCGGCGTCAGCTTCAGTTTGATTTCGCGGCTCGCGGCGAGCGGTGCCACGGGCTCCTGCCACGCCTTCGGGCCGTCACGTTTTCCGATGTGACCGATGGTCGAAAACTTCCACAGCGCCCGTTGCCACGATGAATTCTCCGCCACGAGCGCAGGCACGTCGCCCGCCTTTGCGACTCGCCAGCGTGCGCGCAGCGGATCGAGCAGCGGCGAGGGCTTTGTGTCATTCAGCGTCGCCCACAGCATCCCGAGATACTTCGGGCTCAGTCCGCGCTTTTTCGCTACTTCGGGCGAGCCGGATTTCTCCTCAATGGTCGCGAGTAGATACTTCGCGAGTGGCAGAACGCCGCCGCCGTTCGTGTCGAACTTGATGCCCTGCAAATTCACCGCCTGCCCGCCGCCCACTTCCGTATATTTCGCGTAAAATGCACGGATGGCCGCGAGTTTCTCCTCGCTCCAATCGCACTCCGAAGTGGCGGGCGAAAACGCCATCCCATCCGGCAGAAACACAGCGTGCGCGGCGATTTCCTTGCCCGCATCGAGATACTTGCTCACCAGCGACGGCGACATCACGAGCGACGCCCCGGTGTTCATGAAACCTTCGCCCGCCGCGCTATCCGCCGGAAATTGCTTCGCAGGCTCCAGCGATTCCACGCCCGTGAGATCGCGCACCGTGAAATTGAACTCGGCATTATTCAGCCGCCGCAAAACCACCGGTCCCGGATCGCCCGCCGTCGCCATCGCCGCCTCATCGAGCGCCGCATTCACCCAGCCGAGCAGCTTTTCCCGCTCCGCAGCATCCGGCTGGGGTTTCTTCTTCGGAGGCATCTCGCCGAGATTCATCTGCTCCACCACGCCGCCCCATACCGCAGCGTCCTTCTTCATCTCGGCGAACGAAGTAAAACGCGCCAAATCGAGGTCGCCCTTAAGCTCATCCGCATTGTGGCAATCGTTGCAGTATTTCTTCAAAAGCGGCAGCACCTCCGCCGCGTAGCGCCCCGCCAAATCCTCCGCTGCAACCACCCCGCAAGTCGCGAGTGTCCAAGCAAGCAGCGCAATAGCGGGTTGTCTGGAGATACGACGGGATGTGACGGTCGGACGGGTCATAGTGGGGAGTAAACCGGCGAACAGCCGTCAGCGTTAGTCACTCATATTCGGGAGTAGATGACGGGATTCCCTTACCGTTCGGCTAAAACCGATGCCACTTTGCGCAACGACATTTCCGATTGCCGGAGGCCGTGCGAATCACTAATCGCTCCGTCTGCCTTATGAACCTGTCTTCCACCTCAAACCGCCGCGACTTCATCACCACACTCGGAGCACTGGCTGCGACGCCTCTGCTCGCCCGCGATTTTTCCTCGGGAGCCGCGCCCGTGCGCTATCCGGAGCCCGACGTTCTCGTGCTCGATGACCGTTTCAAGAAAATCAAAATCGGCAACGCCAGCATCGAACGACTGCACACCGGGATGCGCTGGGCGGAAGGGCCCGCATGGAGTGGCGCAGGGCAGTATCTCATGTGGAGCGACATTCCGAATGATACGCAGCTCCGGCTGCTCGCAGACGATGGCCACGTGAGCACGATCCACAAACCCGCAGGCTACAGCAACGGAAACACGTTCGACCGCGAATGGCGTCAGATTTCCTGCGAGCACAGCACGCGCCGGGTCGTGCGCTACGAGCCAAATGGCAGCATCACCGTGCTCGCGGAGACATTTGAGGGCAAGCCGTTCAACGCGCCGAACGATGTCGTCGTGACGCCCGACGGCGCGATTTGGTTCACCGACCCCGGCTACGGTGCGTTGTTTGAATACGAAGGAAAAAAGCAACCTCTGGAGCAAAAGGAAGCGGTGTATCGCATCGACCCGGCGACCGCGAAAATCGCGCGGGTGACCGACGAGATTTTCAAACCGAACGGGCTGTGCTTTTCGCCGGACTACAAAAAGCTCTACGTCGCCGACACGGGCGCGTCGCATTACCCCGACGCTCCGAAGAACATCAAGGTGTGGGACGTGGATGGCGCGAAGCTAAAAGGCGGGAAGGAGTTTGCGTCGATGAAAATGGCCTACGCAACAGCCCAGAGCATCGCCGTCGCCGCTGGCGACAAACTCGAAGTCGCGCCTGCCAATATAAAAGACGGCAACGTCGCCGGCATGGCCGACGGCATCCGCTGCGATACCGAGGGCAATGTGTGGGTGGGCGCTGGCTGGGTCGGTGCAGGCTACGACGGCGTCCACATTTTCGCGCCGGATGGCAAGCGCATCGGGCAAATTTTGCTGCCGGAGATTTGCAGCAATGTGTGCTTCGGTGGACCAAAGCGGAACCGGCTTTTCATGACTGCGAGCCAGTCGCTTTACGCCGTGTATGTCGAGGCCACTGGCGCGCATTGGTGCTAGGAAATGAGCGGGCGCGCCAAGGTAGTCGTCACCGATTTCATCAACGATTCGCTGGAGTGCGAGCGCCGCATCCTTGGCGACCTCGCCGATGTCGTCGCGCTGAATGCCCGCAATCAGTCCGAGCTCGCCGGGCAAATCGAAGACGCTGATGCCGTGATGATGTACCACTGCCTGACGATCGGCGAATCCACGATCAGTTCGCTGAAAAACTGCAAGCTTATCGTCCGCTGCGGAGTCGGCTTTGACAATGTGGACCGCGCCGCCGCACGCCGCTACGGAATCGACGTCGCAAACGTCCCGGACTACGGCACCGAGGATGTCGCCGACACCGCGCTCGGCATGGCGCTCACGCTCTCGCGCGGCATTCACCTTTTGAACAGCCGCCTCCGCCGCTCGCAAGGCCCATGGTCTTACACACAAGTCGCTCCGGTCTCCCGGCTGCGCGGACAGAACTTCGGCATCATCGGCATCGGTCGCATCGGCACCGCCGCCGCGCTGCGGGCGAAGGCGTTTGGGATGAACGTCCGGTTTTACGACCCCTACGTTTCCGACGGCTACGAAAAATCCCTCGGCGTCCGCCGCATGGAAACGCTCGGCGAACTGCTGCGCGACTCGCACATCGTCAGCGCCCATTGCCCGCTCACGCCCGAGACGCACCACATCATGAACCGCGAAACCATCGCGCAAATGCCGCGCGGCTCGTTCCTCATCAACACCTCGCGCGGCGGAGTCGTGGACGTGCCCACCGTGCTCGACGCCATCACCAGCGGCCACCTCGGCGGCTCCGGGATCGACGTATTGGAAACCGAACCGCCATCCGCCGAACACCCGCTCCTGCAAGCCTGGCGCGACCCCGCGCACCCCGCCCACGACCGCCTCATCCTCAATCCGCACTCCGCATTTTACAGCGAAGAAGGCCTCATGGATATGCGCATCAA
>CANIWM010000094.1 GCA_947471505.1 Chthoniobacteraceae bacterium
AGGGGGGGTTTCAGCAGGCAGCGTTTAATACCGCCTTGGATAGCTTGCGCACGGCGTGGAATGATTGGGAGTCGCTGGAGCAGGATTGGTCGCTGGATATTCAAAAACGGAACGATGCGCAGGATGTTATCTATCCGATATTGAAGGTGTATCGCTTGAAGATCCCGTCGATATTCACCGAGGGGTCGGCAATTCTCGATACCCTGCCGCTTTTGACCCCCGTAGCGGGCAGCACGCCGCAGGCTCCGGGCCTCACAGGAGGCTGGTCGGTGGTGAATAACCGCGGAGAGTTTACCGGCACGCCGTCGCCCACCGCAGCGGTGACTAGAAACCAGCTCCGCGCCTGCGTCGGGCCGGACTATAATGAGAACATCGAGAACGTAGTAGCCACTCTGGACGCCGGGGAGCCGATCGTGTTCACCACAACCTGGGGCCTCACCACACCGGGCGCCGTAGCCAGCTTCCGCCTAGTCGCCCAGACCGCCGACGGCCACGAACGCGGCAGCGCCCCGGTGATCATCGCCAGACCGTTGTAAAGATGCAGGCGCAAGCCGTAGCTCGACATTCCAATGTCGAGTAGAGGCTGCGGAGAAGCAGGGCGTTCTCTCAGATGGAAACGTCCAAACTCGACATTGGAATGTCGAGCTACGTCGCGTCTCCGACTTTTTGCGCCCGCATCTGTAAAAACGGCTCGCCATCAACCCTCGCTCTGCTCCAAAACGCAGGTGTGCGCAACAATCCACAGAAACAACCAAGCCGACAGAGCGAACGCGCTGTTCTCCCTGTCTCCTGCTATCCGACTGGGGGAAGTTTTCAGTCGTATAGCAGGGAGTTAGGCGATTCTACGCGTGTCCTGTGAAACGAGCGCTTCTGGCTTTCCTGTGTTCGACCGTCACTTGCCTTGCTGGCTTTGACGAGTCTATCGACGCGCGCATCGGCGAATGGCGCGTTCGCACAGACACAGCCGGCACGCAGAGCGGCACTGTAGTTACCCGCGTTTTCATTCAGCGTTCCGGCGCGTCCATCGAAGCTCAGCTTGAGCTTCCCGAAAGCGCGCAGTGCATCCTCTGGACGCACCTCGCCAAACTCCCGAAGCGCCGATTCGAGCGCGGCACTTTCAAACCACCAAAGGCAGATTACGTCCTACTTGAGGCCGAGCACTTACAACTCGTCACTGACGAACGCGCCTTCGAGCTGCTACGGCTGTGGCTCGACTCACATCGGACCGAGTGGCGTTCAGCAGATTCACCAGAGTTACAGGCCGCGTTGCGTTCCCAGTTCTTTCCACCCAAGCTGCCCAAATCCAAATGAACGAATCGCCTAAACTTTTCTGATGGCATCTGCGCGAAGCCGCAGTGTCAGCACGGTTGTCGCGTCGCGTAAAAGGGCTTACAGCCCTCACGCGATCCGGTGGTCCGGTGATTCAGTGGGGGTGTGTGATGGTTGCTGTTTTCTCCCGGCATGGGTATAGCTCTCGGCCTCACGATGCCGACACGCTTTTACCGCTCACTTTTCCGACCATGATTCGCCTTGATGGATATAAGGCGCACGGCTTCGACCGGGGCGCGTCGCGGGTGAAGGAGGGGCTGTGGCTGCTGGTGCGGTGGGCGATTTTCCTCACGCCGCTGCCGTGGCCTTCGGCGCTGAAGTGCGCGCTGCTGCGGTGGTTCGGCGCGACGGTGGGGAGGGGAGTGGTCATCCGGGGGAATGTGAACATTACCTTCCCGTGGCGGCTCGCGCTCGGCGACCATGTGTGGCTCGGCGAGGAGGTCCATATTCTCTCGCTGGCGCAGGTGACCGTCGAGTCGCACGTGTGCGTCTCGCAGCGCGCTTTCCTTTGCACGGGGTCGCATGACCACGGGAAGGAGACGTTCGATTTGATCACCCGGCCCATCGTCCTCCGCGAAGGTTGCTGGGTGTGCGCGATGGCGTTCATCGGCCCCGGCGTAGAGGTCGGGCGCGGGAGCCGGGTGAGCGCCGGGAGCGTGGTCTCGCGGGACGTGCCGCCATTTGTCGCCGTGCGTGGGAACCCCGCCGTGGTGGTGAAAGAGCTGCCGGAATAAGGCGGGACGCTTTACCTCCGCAACACGCGCCGACCGAGCACTTCGCGCAGCGGGTCGTCGTTCTCCGCGCCGAAGCCGTAGTGGAGATGCCGCGTCCAGCCTTCGGCGTGCTCGAACTTTTTTGTCTGCTTCCCGAGCGCCCGCGAGAAGCCGTCCATCGTGGTGAGATAGCTCTCTTGCCCCTGCGTCTTATCGAGCCATTCCTTTTGCGAAGCATGGCAGGCGAGCGCCGCCCGCTTCACTGCATGGACGCTGGTCGTATCCACGAAAAGCTCCGGCTTTACCGGCTCGCGCAGCGGGGTGCATTGGCCGTGCGGCATCGCGTGGTAGATCACGCACGGCTCTAGCGCAGGCGTGCGCTGCGGGGTGGAGCGGTAGTTCGGGATTCCGCGCGCAAACGTGGCTGTGACGGCGAGTCGTGCGGTGATCATGTGGTCCTCCATATAATCGGAGAGTGCGTGCGTGAGCACCACGGTGGGCCTCGCGGCGCGGACGACGGAGCAGATGCGGCGGATGTTTTCCTCCGTGTAGAAAATGGACAGGTCGTTGCAAATCGGCGCGTGCCACTTTGCATCCATGAGCTTCGCCGAGGCCTGCGCTTCCTTGCGCCGCGTGCTGGCGGTCTGCGCTGCGGTCATCACGGTGCTGCCCATGTTTCCGTTGGAGATGTTCATGACGTGGATGCTCCAGCCTGCATCGCGCAGGAGGAGAAGAGTTCCGGCCATGACGAATTCTATGTCGTCGGGATGAGCAGCGAGTGCGAGTGCAGAAGGCATGAGGATTCGTAGGATGAAAATGGGGCGGGAGAACAGAAAATTGCGGCGCTCGGGTTTAGAGACGCGGCGTAGCTCGACTTTCCAAAGTCGAGACTTGGCGTTCTCGGCAGGGAAAACCTTCCCTCAGTGAGGGCGGCAAAACTCGACATTGGAATGTCGAGCTACGTTTTTGCGTCCGCGTCTTTAGAGGCTTTTGCTGTCGAGCTTTTGGGGCGGGGCGGCTGGGGGCGCTTTTGGTTTTTCGATGCCGGGGTTCCTTTCTCCTTCGATGCGGAGGGTTTCATTGAAGTAGGAGAGTTTGACGTAGGGTTCGCCGGCGAGGTCGCGCGGTTCGACGATGGTGAGCTCGATGCCGAGGGTGTGTTTTTGTGAGAGGGTGGGGGAGAAGGTCCATTCGGCGATATTCTTTTTGTTGCGGGTGGGCGCGCCGTATTTGGTGGTGAGGGTTTGGCGGAGTTCGTTGTTGAGTCCGCTGACGCTTCCTTTGGGGGAGAAGACGACGGTGCCTCGGATGAGCTTTGTGCCTGAGAAGGTGAGGTTCCATTTGGTGACGGGCTTGTTGGCAAAGGTGCCGCCGAATGCTTCGAGTCGCATGGCGGTTTCTTTGGGCGTCTCGGTTGCTTTTGGGGTTGCGGCGTCAGCGACGGTGACGCCGGGGATTGCGCTCAACATGCTTCTGGCATCTGCGCGTGTGGCGCCCCAAGGGAGGCTGGCAAACGTTGCAGGGCCTTCGACGGCAAGGACTGAGAGTGATAGGGTGAGGACTGAGAAGAGTATCGCGAGAATGCGCATGGATGGGGAACCCAACGCCGGGGGGAAACTTTGGCGAAATGGGCCCGTGCGCAGAATCGGCTGGTGGATCGCGACCGGGGATGGTTGAACCGGCATTTTTCCAACCCATGCGACATTTCATCCGCCACCTTTCCTGCGCACTTGCGCTCATTTTATCGATTGCTCCGCTGCGCGCTGAGGATGCGCCGCTTTGGCTGAAGTATCCGGGGGGCGAGGGGCCGGGGAAGGGGAAGCATGTGGTGCTGATTGCGGCGGACCAGGAGTATCGCAGCGAGCAGGCGATGCCGATGTTGGCGAAGATTCTCAGCACACATCACGGGTTTGATTGCACGGTGCTTTTTGCGGTGGATGAAAAGGGGGAGGTGGACCCGACGATGCCGGTGTATCCGGAGAAGGGGCAGAAGCTGCGGGAGCATCACATCCCCGGTCTGGAGCAGCTCGCGTCGGCGGACCTGGTGGTCTTTTTCCCGCGCCTGCTGACGCTGCCGATGGCGGAGCGGGAGCTGATTGTGAAGTATGTGGATTCGGGGAAGCCGATGATTTCGCTGCGGACGGGGAATCACGGGTTTCACGCGGCGCTGCCTTACAAGATCAACGGGAAGCAGGTGCGTTGGGGGGAGGATATTTTCGGCGGGGCGTTTATGGGGCATCACGGGCGGTGGATGGCGGACTCGACGCGCGGGAATATCGTGCCGGAGCAGAAGGAGCATCCCATTCTGCGCGGCGTGAGCGACATCTGGGGGGACTCGGATGTTTACCGGACTTACAAGGAGGGCACGAGTCTGCCCGAGGGCTGCACCGCGCTGGTGTGGGGACAGCCGCTGATGGGCCGCAAGCAGACCGATGAGCCGAATCCGAAGCTGGAGCCGCTGCCGGTGGCGTGGTTCAAACACTGGGAGACGAGCGAGGGGAAAAAGGCGCGCGTTTTTCAATCCACGATGGGCAGCGGGACGGACCTGCTGAACCCCGGCTTGCGGCGGCTGATCATCAACGCGGCGTATTGGTGCATGGGGATGGAGGCGGCCATCACGCCGACGAGGAGCGTCGATGTCGTGGGAACGTATGAGCCGCTGGAGAGCGGGTTTAACTACAAGAAAATCGGCGTCGTGGCGAAGCCGGTGTCGGCCTACAAATAGCGGTCGATTTCTGGTGTAAGGCGCAGCCGAACCGCTGCATTTTGCTCGCCACGATCGGACTCGCCCGCGCAGGTTGCGGTTTGCGGCACAGTCGCTGCTAATGGTCCCTCAGACTTCATGGCTATAAATATTCAATCTCGCCTTCGTGTGAAACTCGCCCTTTTGAGCATCGCTCTTGGCGTGGGGCTACTTTGTGCCGAGCTGGTGCTCCGGTTGGTGTGGGTACCGGTCGTCGTGATTAATACCGAGACGCGGGGACCGCATCCCGACTACGGATTTGCCCCACTCGCCGGCGCGACGGGGGTATTTGCCCGCACCGAATACGCCACACCCTTTAGCCACACTGCCCAGCGTCTGCGCGGCGATACATTGCTGAAAGCCGAGCGCAGCCCTGCTACACGCGCTCGCGTGATGTTCCTTGGCGACTCCTTCACTTACAGCATCACGACCTCGCCGGAAGACGGCTTCGTCGGTCGCCTCGCAGCGCGCTGGCCCGATGTAGAGATGATTAATACCGGCTGCTCGGGCTATGGCCCTCGCGAAGAACTCGCCGTGCTCGATAAACTCGGCGCGGTGATGAAGCCGGACATCACGGTCCTCACATTCTTCTGGAACGACGTGGAGGACATCCTCCGCCAGGAGCCTACTTATGCCGTGGACGACGAGGGTAAAGTCTGCCGCACCGTCCCGCCCGACGCTCCGTCCGACCCACTCAAGCTCTGGCCCACCACGCCCACCGCCGGGAGATCCAAGTGGGCGACATACTACAGCTACGAGATTCTCCGGGAGTTGACCGTCGGTGCGCGCCATCGCCACACCAATCTCGCCCGTCCCCAGCAAATCCAGACGCCAGAGGCTGCCGATGAAGCGTGGAAGCTCATCGACGACCAGTATCGCCTCATTAAACTGCGAGCGGACGAACTCGGCACGCGCCTCATCGTCGTCCACATCCCTGATTATAGCCTTATCAATCCGGCATCCACCGTCGCGACCGTCAAGCCCTTCAGCATCGAGGTCCAAGCGCGCCTCGCCGACGTGTGCAAACGCCACAGCATCCAGCTTTTCGATGCGTTGCCGCACGTCAAATCCGCATTCACAGCCGCCGGAGGGGCAGCAGGGATGAAAAAGACGCCGTTCTATTTTGAGACCGACCGTCATCTCACCGTGGAAGGCAACCGCGTCATCTCTGAATACTTTGCCAACGTGCTCGGGCCGCTCCTCCCGAGTGCGAAGAGCAGCGCAGTCCGCTAAGTCGGATTTTCGGCACAAAACCGGCGCTGAGTTCAAGTGAGCGCGCCTCCGAGGAAAGCGCGTTGCGTCCCTCAAAGCGATACCGTGACCGGAGGCCTTTGTTCCGAGAATGAGGATGAGTTTCCTTGTTTTGGACGAATCCCTTGAATTTCCTGATAAATTTCTGTTGCATTGCAACGACACGCGCACTACATGGGACAAACTCCGCATTTATTCTCACCACAAAAAAGCAGTACTCACCACCCTTTCACTCCATGAAAACCACTCGTCTATCCAAAGGTCTAGTATTCTCAATCCTCGCAGCATCGGCATCCAGCCTTGTTCCAGCAGCCACATTCACTTCCATCACCACGGGCAATTGGGGCAATCCGCTCTCTTGGGATATCGGTGTCGGTTTCCCAAATACTTACACGACTGACAGCGCCATCATTGATGCGACGCATACCATCACTTACGACGGTTCAATTCCAGATCTCGGAGGGCGACTTGTTGTTGCGAACGGAAATTCGATCGCCATCAACGGTGGCACGCTCGCCGTCGGCGTTGCTGGTATGACCGTTGGTGCAAACGGTGGTGCTGGCACGCTCAACGTCACGTCCGGCCTCGCGACCATCGACGGCCCGAGTGGCGGAGATTCTTTCAAAGTTGCGGAAGGCACCGGATCGACAGGAACGGTGACGGTCTCCGGCGGAACGCTCAATAGCGTCAACAACATGCTCATCGGCGTGAATGGCGGCGTCGGCACGTTTAATCAGACGGGCGGCACTGTGACTTATAACGGTTGGGCGGCGGTCGGGTATGGCGCGGGTGTCGGCGGCTCCAGCTACAATATCAGTGGTGGCACACTTTCCAGTGCCGCCGGATTTGAAGTCGGTGCGGATCGCGCTGGCTTGATGACCATCAGCGGGACGGCGACGGTCAATATATCAGAGATCAACGTCGGTATTCGCGCGAATGGCGAGGGCACGTTGAACATCTCCGGTGGAACCACGACTGTTGGGACGATTGGCTTCGGTGGCGCACAGGCCGCATCCACGGGCACCGGCACCATCAGCGGCGGCGTCGTGAATGCGACCAATGTGTATGTCGGCAGGAATAACGGAGGCAGTGGCACGTTGAACATCTCGGGTGGAACTACGAATGTTGGACTACTTGGTGTTGGTGGTGGGCTCGGGACATCCAACGGTGTCCTCAATATCACGGGCGGAACCAACACAATCACCGGTGGCGGGCAATCGTTTATCGGGCGTGGGGCAGGAAGCACGGGCACTGTGAATATCAACGGGGCGGCCCTGAACAATACGTCAGGCGGGGACTACCAAATCGGCTTTCAAGGCGGCACCGGAAATCTGAACCTCACGAATGGTGGCACTTTTACACACAATTGGTGGCTCAACGTCGCCCGCGACGCAGGATCCGTGGGTAATGTGACGATTGCAGGCGCTGGCTCTTCTATCGCGCTGAGCGGTGGTAATGCGCGAACCAACATCGGTGAAGATGGCACTGGTAGCTTAATCATCAGCGGTGGCGGTGCATTTAGTTCGCAGAGTGAGGTTTCGATTGGCCGTAACAACGGAAGTAATGGTAGCTTAGCGATCAGCGGTGGCGGCGCATTCAGCACGTCGGGCGAGATTGCAATAGGCCGTTTCGGCGGAAGTATTGGAACCGTGACGATGACGGGCGCTACGAGCTCGATTTCGCTGACCGGTGGCGACCGTCATCTGTATGTAGGAGGCGGCGGTCAAGGCACCTACAACCAATCAGGCGGCACGTTGAATTTAAACGGAAACCGCGTCCAGATTGCAGAAGGGGGAGGCAGCACGGGAACCGTGAATATCTCGGGAGGCTCGATCATCAATTCCCAGTGGTTCCACGTCGGCTCCGGGGGCGGTGCGACGGGAAACCTAAACGTCGGTTTCACGGACCCGGCTAATAGCATCACCACGGGTGCTCTTTACATCGGAAACAACGGCGCAACGGGTAATGTCAATGTTACCAGCGGCGACTTGATCGCCAATGGCACTGTCGAAATTGGTCGCGGCGGCGGAACGGGAACTTTGACCGTGACCGGTGCGGGCAATGAAGTCCGGGCATTTAACGGTGGCGGGGATGACTTCGTTCGTGTCGGCATGGGTGCTGGAAATGGGACGGTAAACATTCAAAATGGGGCTTCGTTTCACACGAACAATAGCTGGTACACGAGCGGTCAGGATAACGGCAGCATCGGAACCACGACCGTGACCGGGGCAGGTTCTACTCTTACGACTCGTGGACTCATTCTCGGTTGGTATGGTCAAGCGACGGGCACTCTGAATATCGTAAATGGCGGCGTGGTGAATAACCGCGACCGCGAAGTCAGTATTGGGCGAGATTTGAATGGAGTGCTCGCGACTAGCCCTGTCGGCATTATCAATGTTGGGCTTGGGGGTACGTTGAACGCCGGCACGACCATGCGCGTCGGACACAGCGCGACTGGTTTCTTGAATATCAATGGAGGAACCGTGAATGCAGGCGACACCTTCATTGCTGGCGATGGCGGTGCTGCAAATGGCACCGTGAATATGAATTCCGGAACGTTGAACTTCCAGAGCGGATGGGCGCGAATCGGACAAAACGGCACCGGGGCGCTGAATCTAAACGGTGGAACCATTAACAGTGCGGACTGGACCGTGGTCGCCAATGAGGTCGGCTCGCACGGAACGATGAACATCACCGGCGGCACGTTCAACGTCAATGGTGGTGGCGATAGCGGGCGACTGATTACCGCGCGGCTCGGAACGGCAGTCGTGAATCAGAGTGGTGGAACTGTGAACGTGGGAAACTGGTTCGCCGTCGCAATCGATCCAGGAAGCAACGGCACCTACAATCTGTCCGGTGGAACGTTGAATACTCGAAATGAAGTTGTCATCGGTAATAACAACAGCACTGGCGCGATGATCATGACGGGTGGTAGCATATTCAACGTCGCTGGCGGCGGGACGACTCGTATTGGTCAGGACAATAATGCGAATGGAACCATGACGGTCTCGGGGAGCGGCACCGTCTTCAATGCGAGAAATCAAGAGTTCCGCGTTGGTGGTGGTGGGAATACTTCGACGGGCACGCTCAATATCGTCAACGGTGGCGTTGTAAATTTCGTGAGCCAAGACGGGAATAATGCGTCTCAAAATGGGAATTTCGGCGTTGGGGAATACGCCAATGGCACCGGAACGATCAACATGAATAACGGCACGCTCAACATCACAGCGTGGTCGCTCTTTACCGGATGGAATGAGGCTACTTCGGTCGGCAACATCAACATGACGAACAGCACGATTAACATCTTCCGGACTGCTGCGGACCCAGGAGACAGCGGTCACTTGTTCTTCGGAGATCGTGGCGTTTCGACATTAAGACAAGAGGGAGGGTTGATTAGCGCTGCGGGTTGGAGCGCGATTGGGCGCGAGCGTGGAGGTGATTCTACGTACAATCTCGGCGTCAATGGCGGCGGCGGCACGTTCACGGTCGGAGAATCACTGTATGTGGGACGTCAAAGTCACGGGACAATTAACATGGGTGCCGGAACGACCATTACGGTGAATGGAGAACTCGCCCTTGGTCAGGAGAACTCTCCGACTACACCATCGAGCGGTGTGATTAACAATAACGGTGGCCTCGTTCAAGTGAACGGACCCCTTCATCTGGCGCGGAATAATCCGGCAAATACTGCATCCTATAACCAAACCAGTGGCCAGCTTATCGTCAACGAGGTGCAAGTAGGGCGCGATGGAGCAACTGCATTCTTCAATATGTCAGGCGGAACCACTCAGGTGAATGGAAACCTAGATGTGGGTCGCAATTCAAACGGCACATTCACGATGTCCGGAGGGACTACTCAGGTGAATGGAAGCCTCAATCCCGGACACGAAGGAAATGGAAATGGAACGGTCCAAGTCACGGGGGGAACATTAAACATCAATAATAACCTTGATGTCGCCAACGGCGGTGGCGATTCAATCGTCACGGTAAGCGGCGGTGCTACGGTGAATATGGGAGCTTTCTACGTCGGGACGAACGCAGGTTCGGTCGGAGTCGTTAATGTGACCAACGGAACGCTGAACCTCGGCGGCTGGAGCGAAATCGGGCGTTACGGTGGGCAGGCAACGGTCAATATCAATGGCGCGAACGCTATTTTTGATGGGTCTGGAAACGATATGCAGATTGGGCACCAAGGGGGAACAGGGACCGTCAACGTTTTGAATGGCGGCCAGTTTACTCATAACTGGTGGATCAACCTCGGTCGCGACGGCGGAACCGGAAATATGCTGGTGAGCGGTGCGAACTCACGGGTGAGGCAGACCAATAATACGGATGGAAACGGAGGCTCGCGCTTCAACATTGGCGGAGATCCAAACGGGTCAGTCAACAACCACGGAACCTTGACCATTTCAAATGGCGGACTCGTCGAGCGGACTGCAACTGGTGGCGAAGTGAACATCGGACGGAAGGCAGGAAGCGACGGCGTCGTGAATATCACATCGGGAGGTCAGTTTACCAACGTCGGTGGAATCACTCTGATTGGCTATGAAGGTGCGACTGGAACAGTCAACATAGACGGGGCAGGTTCAAGATACGTGGCTTCGACGATCGGCGATGATTTCCATCGCGTCGGGCAGGGTGGAGGAAACGGCACGTTAAACATCACCAATGGTGCGAAGTGGAGCAACTCGGGCTGGTTCACAATTGGGCAGGACAGCGCCACTGGGTATGTAAAAGTCGATGGCGCGGGCTCTGAGCTCTCGACAAGCAATGGTTTGATTGTCGGCTGGAGTGGCGCGTCGAATGCGACCTTGGACATCCTAAACGGCGCTGTTGTCAACAGCACCGGGCGTGAAGTCAGCGTGGGCCGCGATCAAAACAACACGGTAGGCCTCATCAAGGTCAATGGAGCTGGAAGCACGCTGAACGGACGCGATTTCCGCATCGGTGGAAATGGCCAAGGCACGGTCAACATCGGCGGCGGAACCGTGAACTCCCAAGGTGGCTGGTTCTTTGTCGGACAAGGAAATGGAAGCCAAGGCACCGTTAACATGAGTGGCGGTGCTCTGAACACGAATGACTCGGTTTTTGTCGGTGTTGACGCTGGGGCTACTGGAGCGATTAATCAGACCGGTGGTGCGACAAACGTCGGAAACGAATTCATGCTGGGCGGTAGCGGAAGCACAGGCTCGTTGAATTTATCAGGTGGCACATTCAATGTGAATGGTTGGACCATCCTCGGCGGACGTCGCGATGGTGGCGCTGGAACCGGGACCATCAACATCACTAACGGCGCGAAATTTACTCACCTTCAGACGGGTGGAGATTTGCTTGCTGGATGGCAGAATGGCTCAGTGTCCACAATCAACATCCTCAGCGGCGGCACCATGGAGTATAACTGGTGGGCGCGGTTTGGCGTGGACGCAGGTTCGACATCGACCATGACCATCAGTGGCGTAGGCTCAAAATTTGAACAAGGCACAGTGGATGCGGATACACGCTTCTTCGTCGGTGAAGGTGGAACGGGTACCATCAACGTAACAAATAGAGGTTTGCTCAAAGTGCGTAATGGGCTTATTTTTGGCGGTAGCTCAGATGAAGTAAAGACCGGCACCGGTACCTTGAATGTGGGTAATGGTAACGTCAAAGTAGGTGGGGAACTCAATTTCGGATACCGGGCGGGCAGCACCGGTAACTTAGCCATAAGTGCTGGAACGGTGACGAACAATAGCTTCTTGATCATCGGAAGGGCTGGAACTGGGAACTATACCCAAAATGGAGGACGCGTCTGGAACACCGCGCAAGAACTTCGCATCGGCAATGATGGAACTGGTGTGGGAACCATGACCGTCAATAACGGAACGCTGAATTCGTATAGCCACGCCATGATCGGAGAATCAGGAACTGGCACGCTCAATGTCAATGGGGGCATCGTCGGAATCGGTTGCTGCACAGGTGGTAACATGTTCATCGGACATCTCAATGGATCGAGCGGCACGGTAAACGTGACTGGTGGAATTCTGGATGTCGGTGGTTCGGTGGAGTTTAACACCAGCGGCACAGCAGCGGTGTCCATTCTGAACTTGAACGGCGGCATTTTGGCCACTGACTTCATCAATAATCCGACTGGAAATGCAGTCGCGATCCTGAATGCAAACGGCGGCACGCTGAGGGCAACACAGAACGAGTCGAACTTCATCCGTGGAATGGCTGCGGGACGGCTCAATTTAAACGCTGGTGGCCTGACGCTCGACACGAACAATTTCACAGTGACATCAAACGCTATTTTCAGTGGCGATGGGGGACTGACGAAGGGCGGCTTTGGTCAATTGAACATCACGAACAATCAGACCTACTTAGGCGAAACCGGCGTAACTGCGGGCGTCTTGAATCTGGACTTCACCGCGTCGGGAGCGCCAAACAACTTGGTGCCAAATTCTAGCCTCGCGCTTGGGGGCGGAACGCTCCGTGTGAACACCAGTGTAACGCTGGCGAACGCACAGAACTTTACAGGAACTACGATCAATTCCGGCAGTTCACGGATTGAAATCGTCGATAACGGCGGCACAGGCACCATCAATCTCGGTGCGATAACGCGGAATCCGGGTGGAACGGTTGATGTCGGAACCGTCGGAACGGTCAATACAACTGATGCCAATGTGAGCGGAATCCTCGGAAAAGGGCTGACGGTGAACGGAAACAACTGGGGCAAAAATGATGGAACCGGCAAAATCGTCGCAGCGGTCGCTGGCGATTACTCCGCAGCATTCGGCGCAGCGAACAACCTCGACGCGGCTGCCCCAATCACCGGCGGCGGCGCAGTCAACAGCATCAAGGCATCGGCCAACATCACGCTGGACGCAGACACGACGATCGGATCGGGCGGCATCTTGATACCGAGCACGGCAGGCAACGTCACGATTGCTTCGGCTGCGGCACAAACCCTCACGTCCGGAAATGGACTCGACCTTGTTGTGATTCAAAACAGCGCAACCGGAGTTGCTACGATTGCGTCGAAGATCACAGGAGCGGGAATCGCGCTGACGAAGAGCGGCAATGGAACCCTCGTCCTTGGTAACTCCGCGAACGACTACGACGGCGGCACCTTCATCAATTCCGGTGCTTTGGTCATCGGCGCAGATAGCGCCCTCGGCAATGAGTTCGGAGGCATCACCCTTGCGGCACCATCGCTCGCATCCGGCGGCGTCCTTGCAGTCACCGAAACGATGACGCTCGGTGCAAACCGCACGGTCACGCTCAACAGCGGCGGCGGTGGATTCAGCGTCCCGGCGACAAAGACCCTCACGATCGGCCAAGATATTTCAGGCGCAGGCGGCCTCGGGAAAGTCGGCGCGGGAGCGCTCGTTTTGGGCGGCAACAATACCTACACAGGCGAGACGGCTATCTTTGAGGGTAGCCTCGAACTGAACGGAGCTATCACTTCGACTGCGGGCTTTACCGCAGACGGAAGCGTCACCCTTGGCTCCAGCGCAAACATCACGTCCTCTGGTGCCTTCCAGATTGCACGTAACGCGGGGCCAACCGTCGCTATCACAGGAGATGCGGTAACACTGTCGGGCAAGGAGTTCACGATCGGTGGCTCCGGCAATGCGAACGTCACTTTGACGGGCGCGAGCACGCTCGCTGCAAGCTGCGACCTCTTTGTCGCCCGCCTGAATGGCTCAACTAGCTCGCTCAACGTCACAGGTGGAGCCGTGATTGCTCAAGGCGGTATGCTCGTTGGTGCTGCGGGCGGAACGACTGGAACTGCCACAGTAACGAACGGTTCGCTCACGGTGAGTCAGGGACTTGTCGTTGGCAACGGCGGAACAGGAACCTTGAACCTCGCAGGAAACACCAGTGCTTCCTTCCGCACGCTCGACATCGGTAACGGTGGCGGATCGGGAACGCTAAATATCTCCGGCAGTGCGTCGTTGAGTGGCACGATTGCCGGAGCTGTCGGCTATATCAACGTCGGCAATAGCAACTCAGGGGCAGTAGCTCTCAACCAAAGCGGTGGAAGCGTTTCCTTTAACTCATGGATGACAGTTGGACTCGGAGGCGGATCGAACGATCCTGCGAATGCCCAATACAATCTGAGCGGGGGCACAATCTCGTCGCCTGCCGGAATAGAACTTGGCTCGGACCACGGCGGAACCATGACCATCAGCAACACGGGAGCGGCTGCTGTCGGTAATGTCTCCATCGGCCATCGTTCCAATGGAAATGGTGTGCTCAACGTCACTGGCGGAACGTTGACGACGAACGAAATCACAGTCGGACATAACGCCAATAACGCTGGGGGGACGGCCAATGGTGTGATGAATCTGTCTGGTGGTGTTACGACCGTGAATGGAACTCTGTTCGTTGCCCGCAATGGCGCTGGTGGTGGATCGTCTGGCACTGTGAACCTAGACGGTGGCGAACTCAAAGTGAACGCCATCTCTCGCGGCGCTGGCGCAGCGGCCCAGTTGAACTTCAACGGCACGGTCATCAAACCGAACGCCGCAAATGGAAACTTCATCACGGGCTTTGACACAACCAGCGTTGATGTCAAAGCAGGCGGCGCAATCTTCAATACCGATAGCAAGAATATCGGTGTGAGCACAGCGCTCGACGGGGTTGGCTCGCTGACTAAAACCGGGAACGGCAAATTGACCCTGAGTGGCAACAGTTCATATGCTGGGGGCGTCAACCTCAACACGGGAACACTCTCCGTTCGCCATAATAATGCGCTCGGAACGGGAACCATCGTCGGCAACGGTGGTATTTTGGCGTTCGACAATTATTCAGGCAATGGACTGATCGAAGGGCGACTCTCCGGCGCATTCAATACAACGGATGCAATTCCGTTTGATGCGGTCCAACTCGGAACGCCAAAAGCGAACGAAACCAACCCCGGAGTCTTCGGTGACAACACGACCTGGGGCTACCGCGGCAGTCTCGTCGTCCCAGCCGGGCCGGATGTCACATGGACATTCAGCAAACAATTTGACGACAGCATGCGTCTCTTGATCGACGGAAACCAACTCATCAATGATGGCACTTGGAACGCTGCTGTCGTAGCAACGGTAACTCTCCCTGCTGGTGAACACAGCATTGAAATTCGCGCTGGACAAGGTGGCGGCGGCGTCGGACCAAACACCGGCTGGACCGTCGGCTTCGGCATCGACACACTGGGCCGCAATACGGCGGATCCGTCCTTCTTCACGCCACTCACCGACCCAGGTGACGGAAGTCGTCTGAGATCCACCGATGGAGGCTCGGCGGACTACACCGTTCCTAACGGAATGACCTTAAACGTCGCCACTGAAATTTACGTCCGTCAATTTGGTGCTGGAATCAATGGCGATATCACAGGTGCTGCTGGAATTAATAAAACCGGCAACGGTCGCCTTACGCTCGCCGGAACCAACAGCTACGCTGGGCCCACCAACATCAATGCCGGTGTTCTCGAAATCGGCAACGGCGGTGCAACAGGAAGCCTCGGTTCGGGGAACGTGAACAACGCGGGAACGCTGAAATTTAACCGGACGGGTACGCTGAACGTCCCGAACATCATCAGCGGTGTGGGTCCAGTGCAGCAAAACGGTCTTGGAACGACTATCCTAGCCGGACTTAACACCTACACTGGCCCGACCACCGTCAACGCCGGCAACTTGCAGGTCGCAGGCAGCATCAGTGGCAGTATTACGACAGTGAACGTCAACGGCACGCTGAGCGGAACGGGAACAGTCGGCACGGTAATGGTCAACGGAGGCACGCTCGCTCCTGGTGCAAGTCCCGGCATCCTGAATAGCGGTAACATCACGTTCAGCGGTGGCGCACTCTCCGTGGAACTGAACGGAACGACGGTCGGAACACTCTACGACCAACTGAACGTCACTGGCTCCGTGACACTGCAATCGAATGTCGCACTCGCGATCAACTTCGGATACGGCAAGCAAATCGGAGACAGCTTCACCATCGTGAACAACGACGGAGTTGACGCTATCGGAGGTGCTGGACGTTTCACGTTCTCTGGCACACCGCTGCAGGATGGCGACCTATTCAGTGACTTTGGCAACAATACTTCGCTCTTGATTGATTACACCGCTGGTTCGGACAACAACGATGTCGTTCTGACCGTGGTGCCTGAGCCTGGTTCGCTTGTGATGCTCATGGGTGGACTGGCGATGCTCGCCGGTGTCCGCCGCCGCCGCCAATAGGCCGCCTGCGCGAAACATAACGAAACTTACGCCATAGCCGTCCCGATTTCGGGGCGGCTATGTGCTTTCCGGGGAGTCGGATACGAAGCGGTATCCGAATTCGCGGACGGTGGTGATGAAGCGTGGGTGTCCGGGCTCCGGTTCGATTTTGTTGCGGAGCGCGACGATGAAACGATCGATGGAACGAGGCGTCACTGCGGAGTCGTAGCCCCACACGTTGCTCATAATCAGGTCGCGGCTACAGGCGTGCCCGGCGTGGCTACAAAGAAAATAGAGGAGCTCGAATTCCTTTGGCGAAAGCTCCACCGTTTTGCCTGCACGGATGAGGACGCGGCTCTCGACATCGAGTCGGCAATCGCCGAACTCGAACACTTGCCCAGCTTTGCTGGCGCGCCGCCGGAGGAGCGCTTCAGCGCGGGCGAGGACTTCTTTGATGGAGAAGGGCTTTTTCACGTAGTCGTCGGCACCGAGCTTCAGGCCGAGGACGATGTCGCTTTCCTGGCTCTTGGCGGTGAGCATCAGGATGGGGACATCGATCTTTTCATCCCGAAGAAAGCGGCAGATTTCGTAGCCATTCGCCTTTGGGAGCATGAGATCGAGAACGATGAGGTCTGGCTGTAAAGTGAGGGCGCGCTTTAGCCCGATATCGCCATCGGTCGCGGTGTGGACACGGTAGCCCTCAAACTCAAAGTTGTCCTTGAGGCCGCGAAGCATGGTGGGGTCGTCTTCGATGATGAGAACGGTGTGGCTCATTGCGGGAACGATGGCAGCCAAAGGCTGAAGGTTGCCCCGCTGCCGGGAGTGCTTTGGACGGTGATTTTGCCGTGATGCTCAGTCACGATTCGCTGGACGATGGCCAAGCCAAGGCCGCAGCCTTCGCGGGTGCGGGAGAGTCGCTGGTCGGCTTGGTAAAAGGGGCGGAAGATGGCGCGCTGTTGTTCTTCTGGGATGCCTTCGCCATTGTCGGTGACGCGGAAGACGACTCCGCCGTCTGCTTGCTCGACGTGAAGTGCGATATGCTTGTCCGGGCCGGTGTATTTGAGGGCGTTTTCGAGGATGTTGCAGAGGGCGGAAGTGAGAGCATCGCGGTCGGCGCGTATTTTCGGCAAAGCCTCGGCAATGTGTGAGGTGAATGAGCAGTCTGGACTGGATAGCCGTCCGTGCATTTGCCGGAGCGCCGCGGCGGCGATTTCGCTGGGAGAGACTTCGGTGAACTCCGCCGCTCGAGCGTTCTTTTCGAGGCGGGAAAAGGTGAGGAAGCTCTCTGAAAGTCGTCCGAGTCGGTCGTTTTCGGCGGCGATCAAATCGAGATATTCCCGCAGTTTTTCCTCACCCCGGTAGCGGCCTTCGCGGAGCGTATCTACGAGCATCCGCATACTGGCGAGCGGGGTGCGCAACTCGTGGGCGACGGTGGCGACGCTGGTGTTTTTCAGCTCTTGCAGCGCGAGTTGCCGGCGCAAGGCGAGGACGGCAAGGCCGGCGATGCATGTGACCCCGGTGGCGGTGAGCCCGAGCGTCCACGCGAAGATATGGCGCTGCTCATCCACGTTTTGCTCCAGAAGGGCGCTGTCTTTCATGTGGATGACGGCCATCCAGCCGGGGTGGGCGGGCACGAGTGCTTGGGCGAGGGGAGTGCCCCACGGATTGCGTTCTCCGGCGACGTGTTTGCCTTTTTCATCCACGATCCGAGCGGTGATAAATGCGTCGGTGTAATCTCGGATTCGGCGGAGAATCCCGTCGGCATCGGTGCTTTCTGAGTTATTGAGGGCCGAACCGAGTGAGGTGCGATAATTTTGCTCAAGCCTCTCGATGGCCATGCTGCGCTCGCCGCGAAGGGCATCGACCATGAAGCGCGCCATCATCGCTGTCGGGATGAGCGGGACGAGGAAAAGCAGCAACAGAAGGGCTCGGAGTTGCTTGGGGCGTATCTCGTCGGTGGTCATCGCGGGCGCAGCATACTCCGCAGTGCGAGGCTATGCCAGCCCGAGATTCCGAACGATGGCCTCGGTCGAGCGGACTTTATTGAGCGTGTAGAAGTGGATGCCGGGCACGCCGGATTTCAGCAGTGCCTCGCATTGGCGCGTTGCGTATTCGATGCCGTATTCGATCACCGCTTCGTCGTCTGGGAGCGAGGCCAGTTTCGACACGAATGCCGGTGGTAATTTTGCCCCGCACAGCTCGACAAACTTCAGCGTTTGCTTTGCCGAGAGCACGGGGAGCACGCCGGGGATGATGGGGACGTTCACGCCGAGCTTTGTCGTGAGGTAGTCGCGGAATTCGAAGAAATCTTCGTTGTCGAAAAAGAGCTGCGTCACGATGAAGTCCGCGCCGTTGCGGACTTTCTGCGCGAGGAATTCCCAGTCGGCGTGCTTGCCGAGTGGCTGGGCGATATGGCCTTCGGGAAAGCCAGCGGTGCCGATATTGAGTCCGCCCTCGGCACGGAGAAATGCGACCAACTCGGACGAGTAGGTGAAGCCGCCATCGGTCGCGGTCCATTCGCCAGTGCCGGTTGGCGGGTCGCCTCGAAGTGCGAGGATGTTTTTTACGCCCCGTGCTTTTGCGTCGGCGACGACGTCGGCGAGTTCCTGGCGTGTGGAGCCGACGCAGGTGAGGTGCATCATCGTGGTGAGTTCGTAGTCCTTCTGGATGCGGTCCACGATTTGAATCGTCTTATCGCGAGTCGTCCCGCCTGCGCCGTAGGTGACGGAGCAGTAGTCGGGCTTGAGCTGCATGAGCGCGGGGATGGTTTTTTCCAGCAATGATTTGTCGCCCTCGTCCGTTTTCGGCGGGAAGAATTCAAACGAGATCGCTGAGCGGCCCTCTGCGCGGCAGGCTTCGTGGATGTCGTGGATGTGCTGAATCATGTGTGCGTAAGGTTGCTCGATTTCCGCCCTCCGTGGCAAGGGAATGAAGAAAATCGCGTCATTCCGCAACGAGATCGCGATGCCGCCAGAAGTAGGCGCAGCCGGACCAGACGGTCAGCGCGCTGGCGATGACGACGAGGCTTTTCCCGCCCCAATTCCAGCCGAGTTCCCACCATTCGCCGCGGTTCATCGGCAGGAGTCCCGCTCGCATGAACTCCATGGTTGCGAGCATGAGCAGGAAGTAGCCGACGGTGATAATTTGCCAGAGCGTCTTGTGTTTTCCGAGCTTCTCCGAGGGGAGGACGATGCCGCGACTGGTTGCGAGGAGACGTAGGCCGGTGATGAGAAATTCGCGACTGATGAGCAGGATCGCCACCCATGCCGGAATGGCCCGGAGCGGAATGAGCATGATGAACGCGGCTGCCATGAGAACCTTGTCTGCAAGGGGGTCCATGAGCTTTCCGAAGTTCGTCACGAGGTTGTGTTTCCGTGCGAGGTAGCCGTCGAGGAAGTCGGTGAATGACGCAGCGATGAAAAGAACCAGAGCACCCGAGTATGCGAAGTTCCAGCCCGCAGGGCGGCCCGGCGCGTGGAGTTTTTCCCACTCCTCGCCCATCGTCATGCAGACGACGAAAAGGAGCGTCATCCCAAACCGTGAGACCGTGAGCTTGTTCGGAAGATTCATCAATGTGCCGCGTTAAAACAGGAATCCCGTGAGAAGGGGAGACGTTTCCCTAAAATCGTTCCGCCAGCCGCACGAGCGTGCCCACGCCGAAGCCCGTGGCCCCGCGTGCGAGGGCGGCGGATTCTTTGTCTCGGTAGGCTGGGTAGGCGATGTCGAGGTGCGCCCACGGTGTTTTCTCCGCGAAGGTGCGGAGGAAAGCCGCTGCGGTGCAGGCTCCGGCCATGCGCCCGCCGCTGTTTTTGATGAGCCCCATCTCGCTGCGGATTTGCTCGTCGTATTCGGGAAAGTGCGGCATCGGCCACGTGCGCTCGCCGGCTTCTTCGGAGCAGGCGAGGACGGCGTCGTTAAGCTTCTCATCGTTGCTCCACAGCCCGGCCACGGAGTCGCCGAGCGCCACGCCGCAAGCGCCGGTGAGTGTGGCGATGTCCACGATGGCGGCGGGCTTTAGCACGCGGCGCGCGTAGCCGATGGCGTCGGCGAGAAGCATCCGGCCTTCGGCGTCGGTGTTCACGATTTCTACGTGCTTGCCGTCGTAGCACGTCACGATGTCGCCGGGGCGGTAGGCGTTGGAGCCGGGCATGTTTTCGGCGGAGGGGATGAGGCCGATGACGTTGCGCTCGATGCCGAGTTCTTTCAGCGCAAACATCGCGCCGATGACGGCTGCGCCGCCGCATTTGTCCCAGATCATCTTTTCCATATCGGCGGCTTGTTTGATGGAAATGCCGCCCGTGTCGAACGTCACCGCTTTGCCGATGAGGACAAGCGGCGGCTGCGACTTCGGCCCGGCGAGATGTTCGAGGATGATCATGCGTGGCGGGCGTGCGCTGCCTGCGCCGACTGCGAGGATGCCGCCGAACTTCCCGGCCTTCAGCTTTTTTTCATCGAGCACCGTGCAGCCCACGCCGAACTTTTTCGCGTGCCACTCCGCCTCCTCGGCGAGCGTGCTGGGGAAGACGATATTGCCGGGGCGATTAGCGATTCCTCGGGCCAGATTCGTCAGCCGTGCGATGGTCGCGGAACGCTCACCAGCCTTGCGCGCTGCGGCGATTTCTTTGGTCGGAACGACGACCGTGACTTGGCCGATGGGGTGCGTCTTCTTGGGCTTGAAATCCTCGTAGCGATAGTCCGCGAGCACGACGCCTTCCATCGCAGCTCCCGCAAATGCGGACCATTCTCCGAGGTGAAGCGTGAAGTCCGTGCGGCCCGTTTTTTTCAAAGCGATGGCCCCAGCTCCGGCGGCGAGGCGCAGCGTATCGGCGGTGACTTTCGCGCGGTCGCCGAGGCCGACAAACAGCGTGTTCTCTCCGTGGAGAAAAACGCGCGAGCCCGGCTGGAGCGAGAGTTCCGCCTCCGTCACGCTTGCGGGGAGCTGCGTGCGCTGGTCGGTGGTGAGGAGTTGGATTTGGACTGAGCCTGCTGCGGCTTTGCTGGTAAACGTCAATGTCATCGCCTGCTATAGAGCGCATTCGCGAGCCGCCTGACAAGAGCGGCGGCGAATTTCGTGGACCAGCAGCCGTCTGTTCCGGTTTTCTGTGTGCGTGCTCAGCTTTGCTTACCGCCGTCTTATTCGTCCGATTCTGTTCCGCTTCGATGCAGAACGCGTCCATCATTTCGCGATGGCGTTTCTTCACGGCCTTGGTCCGGCGATGCAGATGTTGCGCCGGAGTTGCCCGCTGGATGCAGGCGGCGAGCGCGAAGTCTTCGGGCTGAAATTCCCAAACGCCGTCGGCCTCGCTGCGGGCTTCGATAAAAACGCGCTCGTCCTTCCTGCGTGGGAAGGGCTCGGGTTTGGCTTCGCAGAAGTCGGCACTATCACCGCCCGCGCGCAGCCGGGGAACCCGCAGCCACGCTTGTTCCGCGTGCCCGAGATTTGCGGCGTCATCAACCGCATGGGCTTCAACAACGACGGGGCGGATGTCGTCGCCGCTCGCTTAGAAAAGTTGCGCGCCACGCCGCAGTGGCCGCGCTTTCCCGTGGGCATCAACATCGGAAAATCCAAAGTCACGCCGCTCGAAGACGCCACCGCCGACTACCTCTATTCCTTCGCCCGATTGCGCGCGCTCGGCGATTACTTCGTCCTCAACGTCTCCTCGCCCAACACGCCCGGCCTTCGCAAATTGCAGGACCGCACCGCGCTCGCCGAGCTATTCGGAGCCGTGCAAGCCGCGAACGACACGCGCAAACCCGTGCTCGTAAAAATCGCGCCCGACCTCACATGGGAGGCCGTGGACGACGTGCTCGCCCTCGTCGAGGAACACCGCATCGCCGGCATCATCGCCACCAATACCACCATCGATCACACCACCGTGCCCGAGCACCGGCGGCAGACCGGCGGCCTCAGCGGACGCCCTGTGCGTCAGCGTTCTACCGAGATCATCCGCTACATCACCGCTCATACGAAAACGCCGGTCATCGGCGTGGGCGGCATTTTCAGTGGCGACGATGCGCGGGAGAAATTGGACGCCGGAGCTGCGCTCGTGCAGCTCTACACGGGCTTCATCTACGAAGGCCCCTCGCTTGTCTCGCGCTGTGCAAGAGCTTGATTACGCGAATGCGAGTCGTGGCTCACGCAGTCGTCACTCGAGCGACTTGTCTCACCGAGCGGGAAGCGCGCACCGTAGGCGAGATTTGTAATCTCGCTTGGCGGCTTGTCGGTTCGGAAGACTGAACGCTCTCGGTGCGCATCACGCGCATCACGCGAGCTTGAAAATCTCGCCTGCGTTGCGTTCGCTTTCTTGGCTTCTGATTGGGGAAATCGTGTTTGAAGCGTGAGCCCAAAAAAACCCTAAATCTTTATTGACCATTCGAAAACGGCTCGCTATTCGCCGAATTGTCCGCTGCAGTTTCAACGACGCCATTTTTCCTCAAATGTTCATGCTCGATCTTCCAGACTTTACTTCCAAAAAGGTTTCCGTGCGTAAGGATCGCATCGGGAAGCGCCTTTGTCTGGCACGGTTGAAGTCTTCTTTGAATCCCAAAAGCATTGCTCCACTTCGGATGGGCTTTGCGCTGAGCCGGTTGGGCTTTGGTTCGGTGTGGATGGCTTTTTCTCCAGCTCCGATGGGACTTTCTCTCGCCCCGCAAAAATGAACTCCCTCCCCCACGGACCTTTATCCAGACTGGAGACGGTGTTTTCCGGCTCGGGTGGGCTTTACTCTGGATCGGACGGACTTTTATTCACGCGGGACAAAACCTTATCCACGCCGGATAAGACCTTTTCGGCTCGGACAAAACCTTGTCCGGCTCGGATAATACCATATTTCTAAATTAACGTGACACATTGATTCTGAGCGAAGCGTTTAGTTGAACCTGTAACCACGAGCGACCGATGAGGCGCAAAACGCTCGCGGGGCCATCCCAAAACCTTCGCAAGGGTGC
>CANIWM010000095.1 GCA_947471505.1 Chthoniobacteraceae bacterium
CCGCCACGCGGCCAGCGCCAGGTTGAACGCGCCAATCTGCGTGCAGCGCGGGTCAATCTCCAAGCCGAACAGGTTGTCGCGGATGACCGCCGCCACCGCCGCCGCTTCGTCCAGCTTTTCCTCGGCCAGACGCAAGGCCACCAGCCGCTCGAACATCGCCACCACAAAATGCCCGCTGCCCATGCACGGGTCGAGGGCTCTGAGGGCGGCCGCAGATTTGGGCCAGCCGTCGAATGTGCCGGCGGCGGGAGTCCACTGGCCGTCTTTGCCTTTGACCCAGCGGAGATATTTCCACGGGCAGCCCGGCAGCGCGACGGCCTGGCGGAGTTCGTCTTCGCTCTGGGCGGTTTCGGCCAGCTTGGGATTCACGGCTAGGACTTTGCCGGCGTGCCACGCGCCGAGCGTGTTATCCAAGAGGAAGTCCACCATGTAATCCTCGGTGAACAATTGCGTGACGGACGGCAGTTCATCCGCGCCGATCTTGTTGCCTGCCTTGTTCACGGCTTCCTTCGTATCGGCCTGCCAGAACTGGTAACACCAGCCGAGACTGTCGGTGGCCGTGAAGACTTCCACCGGCAGCCCGGTGACGAGTTTCACCAGTTCCTTGCGGTCTTCCACTGGCAGTTCCACCGCGCCCGCCGGGTCGTCGGCGCGGAAAATCTCGGGCAGCTCCTTCGCCGCAAACCGAGCCGCTACGGCCCACGCATCGCGCAGCCCTTCGGAAGGCGCGAGTTCCTCGCAGTCGTCGAGCGACACGGAGACGCCATGCTCCGGGGAGATGAGCAGCTCGTTTTCCAAAAGGTAACGGGCAAAGAGCATCCGGTGCCACTGGTCGTAAGCGGTCTTTTCGACGAGATGCTTGATTTCGTAAGACCCGCGCCGCGTCTGGCTCTCCACATCGCCAAGCTGCCGCGCCTGCGCCCGGAGCTTGCGCCGATGGTCGCGCTGCGCCTCAGTCATGTGCTGATAAGGGTCCGCCTCGTGGACCGCGAGCCCTTCGAGCGCCTTGCGAGCGCCTGCCTCGGCAATGCGACGGGCGGCTTTCACGCCATTTTCCAACTGGCGACGTAGGGTGGAGGAGAGTGTGCTCATAGAATGACGGGTCCGTTTTGGAGGTTTTCCTCCACGAGGGAGCGGACTTCGGCGAACCATGCGTCAAGTTCACCGGGGCTGGTGATGGTGGCTCCCGGCAGGTCAACACGCACGGCTTTTGGTTGCAGGAGCCGGCTGGCTTCGTCCAATGTGCGCGAGAATCGCTGCGGGACGGCGTCGATGAGGTTGCGCCGGTCAGCGAGCGTCTTCACGCGCAGGGCGGCGAGGATTTCGTCTTCCGTGCCGACGTTCTCCGCTGCGGGCGCGGTGAGCTGATGGCTGGCGGTGAGAGAGGAGCGCTGTTCATCGCTCAATTTCGCCCAGACGGGAGAGGCACCGAGGCGCTCGTGCCCAGCGGCAAACGCACTGGCGAGCCCGGCAATCGTGCCGCTGAGAGCAGTGCGAAGCGCGGCGGCGAGTTGTTTCGCCAGTTCGGGCACGGCATCCGGTTCGGCGAGAAGCGTGCGCCCTTCCGTGATGGCGGTGATGGATTTTCCACACGCCTCGCCCTCCGGCAGTCCGACGGCAAAACGGTGAGCCTCCAGCAAGCGGTCCCACGCAGGAGCGCGCTTCGCAATCGTGTCGGCGCTCTTTTTCCATGCTGCGAGCAGCGGAGTGAGCACGTCTTTTTGCTCATGGATGCGGAGCAATTGGGCGTTGCCGCTGAGCATCTGGAGCGCACGAACGTCCTGAGTGTCGGGCTTTGCCGGGCGAGGTGCCTCGCCGCCAGCAGACTCCGCCAACGCGAGAGCGGCAGTGAGGAACTGGGCTGCGGCCTCGGATTCCTTGCCGTTCGGCGTCGTGACGCCCGCTTTCTGGAAAAGTGCCTTGAGGTCGAGCCGCTGCTGCACATTGAGCGGCGGGACATCCACGTAGAAATGGGTGACGCCGATTTGGTTTTGCGGGAGCGCTTGCGCCTGCGCGGGCTGTCCATTGAGCGTAGCGCGGAGGTTGCCGGCGACGAGCATGACGAGCAGCGCGCCATCAATGGCATCCTGTGGCCATCCAAACGGTGCAGAGCGGAAGTGCTCCCGGATGTCCTTGCCCTTTTTCCCCGCGCCGATGAGTTCAAGCACGCGGCGGCAGACGGGATGCTTGGTGACATCCGCGCCGTATCCGACCTGCGAAAGCGCGCCCACATCGCCGGCACGGGCGCGGGTGACGACCTGCCCCCAGTTAGCGTGGTCGGCATCCGAGAACTCATGGAACAGTCGCGCCATGGCGCTGTTTGCAGAGTCCTGCACCTTGTCGGCAATCTCGATGCCGTTGGCTTCCTGCCCTCCGCCAAGAAAGACCTTCGCACCGCCGATGATGTGCCCGAGCAATTCCTGAATGCGGTGCTTCGCGACTTCAAAATGCGTCTCCACTGCTTTCCGCGCCTGGATAGCCTCGGGCGTGGTCGCCGGTCCGTGGGCATCGAGCGCCTCCTGCGCTGCGATTTGCGAGGCGATGGCCTGCCGGAGGTCTTCATGATGGAGGCGGGGCAGGTAGCCAAAGAGCAACGCGCTATCCACGCCGGCGGCACGGGCATCGTTCACGACGGATTTGTCGTCGTCGTTCCATCCATCGCGCACCCAGAGCGTAACCTCGTCGCTGCTGCCCTGCGGACGGGCGGAGGAAAGCTCACAGAAGAGCTTGCGAGCCTGCCGGGACGCACCCTGCTGGAGTGAAACGGGCTTGAGCGCCTGCTTTAACCCGTCGCGCAGCAATTCCGTGCGCTTTGAGCTGATGCGGTCTTCGTCGTTTAGCGCGGCGGTGCGGCGGCGGTTGAAATCGTGAGTCCACCGCGCGCCTTCACGGGTTTGGAGATGGAACTCGTTTTCCACGGCCATGAGCTGGCCGGAGTCCACGAGTTGTTTGAGCAGCTTCGGGACGGATTGCTCCAGCTTTGGGCGGTCGGTTTTAAGGTCGCCAATCAGCAAATCCACGAGCGTCTCGGCGGTGGCGCGAACGCCATCGTCCGCACCGGGCGTGCGGGGTAGTTTTCCAATGAGGAAAATGAGGGCACACAGGCTGGAACGAAGCTCGCCGTCCTTTGTGCCGTCGCGCTGTTTGCGAATGATTTCGTCGTATTCACGCTCCAGTTCGCCGGAATTGATGAGGTCGGTGGAAATCTGGTCGTAAATGAAATCCGCAGGCACGACCGTGCCGAGCTCGGAAGGCGCAGTCTGGCGGGTTGCTTCGAAGACAATCTGCAACTGCGAACGCAACTGCGCTTTGGTCCCGGAGTGGTCCGTATTGCGTAGCACTTTCTCCCAAAACCGCCTGCGCGCCGGCAGTAGAGGATAGTCGGCGACAAAGAACTTCTCGTCCTCGTGGGTGCCTGCGAATCGGGTGTTCTGGAGTTGCCGCGCCAGCTCGCCCTGATTGGCGTCCATGCAGTTCTCGATGGCCTTCTCGTGCTCGGGCTTTTTGAGAAGAACAGTTTTTCGGATGACGCTCTCGACATCGGAGTCGGAGAGTTGAACTTTGACCGAGAACCTCGCGTAGAGCCGCTGCAAATTCGAGGTTTTTTCGCTGAGGGCTGACTGGCCGGTGCCAACGAATAGAAGACGCTGCCCGAGCTTTGTGCAGCAATGTTCCGCGATTTCCTGCAAATCCATGGTTCGCTGAATATTTCCGCCGAGGAACTGCTGGATTTCATCCACCACGAGCAGCGTACACGGCAGCTTGTCTCCATCTCCGAGAGTTTGCCTAATGATGTCCAGCGACTGTTCGATCGTTGGTGAGACGACATCCGGAAACTCCGCACGAATCGCCGCCTGAGCATTCGGCACATCGCCATATTTCGCATCTGCCGCTACGAGAGCTTGTGCAAGCGGAGTGGACAGCTTGAAGTTTGCGATCTCCTTTCGCAGTTCTCGGTTCTGGGATTTCAGCGCTTCTGCGACCTTGCCCTCAAGCCCTGATGAGCGAAGCCACATGAGGAAACGCGCCTGTGAGAGCTTCTCGGGAAACCCGGCAGCTCGAAGCACGAGCTGGCAAAAAGCGAGGCGAACATTGTCCATCGAGCCGGTCCCGAGCGTACCCGCAGCTGCACGGAGTCCACCGAGCGCCTTGCTCCGGGTGCTGAGTTCTTTGAGCAACGCGGAGATTTCCGAAGGCAGCTTGACGAGAGAGCGCGCGGTCGCTCCGTCTTCAAATTTGTAATCTTCCCATAGGTAGCGAAGCACTTTGACAAGATGGGATTTGCCACTGCCAAAGAAGCCGCTGACCCAAACCGCTTTTTGCTCTTCGCGTCCGAGCCCGCTGAGAAACTCGCGGAGGATTTTCTCCAGCCCGCGGGCGTATTCGCCGTCGCAGACAAAGGTTTTCAATTCAAAGCGCAGAGTCTTCACCTGGCGCTCATCGCCGCCGATTTCGGAGACCTTCGAGACGCCGTTGTTTAGCAACTCAACGGTGCTGGGATCGTTAAAGTAGATGTCGCGGTTGATCATGGATTGATAAAGCTTTCGGTGGAGGTGATGGGGATGGCCATGTAGTTGAATCCGTCGCGTGCATCCATAAAGCGATAGATGTTTTCCCGGTATTCGCCCGGAAAGAAAACGAGAAGACGGCCACGCACTTTGTCCTCAATTCGATCGATGACAGCGGACACACGAATCATGTCGAAGAGCGACGCCAGACCGATGACGGCAACCACAGAATCGGCGGCATTATCGCCCTCAAATGCAGCCGCGATACGTTCTGTCGCGATGACCTCCAGATCGTCGTTGACCTCCAGATACTCGGGATTGGCAAACCCGTCCTCTCGGGATTCATGCGCCGCCAGCCAATCTGGGAGAACGCTCGTGAGGTCCACGGCTGTCCATCCATGCTTGGCCTCAAGTGTGTGTGTCTCGAAATCCGCCATTCGTGCCCGTAGCCGGCGTTCATCCGAGGGCGGATAGACGACGAACCAGACCCTTTGCTTTCCTGCGATGTTCGCCGCCCACGGAAGGCGCATGAGCCGTGTGTAGTTTGAAAGAAGGCGGTCGATATTGTTCATGCCGGCAATGGTTGAAACTCAGCGAGCATCGGGAAGGTGATTTCCACGACATCGCCGACGGCTCGCAGATTGAGAAGACTCGCACGATGCGCCTCGCTGCCGATGGATTTTGCGCGATCGGCGCTGAGATCCAGAAGGCGGCACCAAGGACTCGAAAAGACCGAGGAGCCGTAGAAGCCCGCTACGTTTCCAAGAAAGAGCGCCAGAGCACCGGCGGCAGGAGTTACGGATACATGCCGTCGCACTTTTCCCGCTCTTCCTACGAGATGCCCCGACTGTGTCCATGAGGATGCCGCGTTGCGGGCAACCTTGTTCCTGTTGAGTTCCGAGTAATGATCGGGAAAGGCGACCTCCACGGCTTCCGCGAGCGCACCCGGCGAAACTACGTCGCCGACCGCCGCATCCATGATTGCCGGAGTCGTGGAACGAAATAGAGGGTCGCGAGCCCATGCAACTTGCACCGCGAGCTGCGGAAGGCTTGCAGGATCGATCTCATAAAGCTTTCGCAACGCGCCGAAGATGGGAGTCCGCTCATCGAGCGCGTAAAGTTCGCGTAGATGCCGGAGCGATTTCTGCCGGGTGCTGTCCGTTGTTTTCCCGAGCACATTCCGAACGAGGATGGCGTCACGGTATTCGGCCGCCTCCGATCTCATGGGCACTGCGGAGAGTAGCGCTTCCAGTTCCGCCAGCATCATGGTCCGGCTGATGTGTGCGCCGCCCGGAGAGAACTTCATGCCGAACTGCTCCAAGGCGTCCGTTTTGCACGGAAATCCGGTGGATGCGGAGTCGATGGATGAAGTCGGAGCGTTCATGGATTTCAAAATAGAAAGCCGCGATCTGGGTGTGGGTGCAAAGACATTCTTGGATTCTTGTGGACGAAACAACGTCCGCATGGATTACCCGCCAGACCACGGTATTAGCAAGGGTGAAATGACGCCGCCGCATTTCACCGAAATAACCTCTCTGTTGGCCGAAAAAACCTACCTTGCCGGAAGCGGGAATTTGAGATAGTCCCCGACAGTGAAGTCGCCTGTGAAAAAACTCGCAAATGGCAAGGTAACCACCACGAAAGGTGGACGCCCCAAAGACCCGTCCAAACGACTCGCGACGCAGATGGAAGTGGTTCGTTTGCGCGGAATGGAAAGCATGACATTTCAGGCCATCGGCGCACGACTCGGCATTTCCGACCGTCAGGCGCAGATACTCTGGAACGAGTATTGGGAGAACGAGCACGCCATCGGCCACGAGTCCGCCGAGCGCATCCGCGCCAGCCTCGCCACCCGCTACCGCCTCCTCCGCGATACCGCATTCGCCATCGCCACGAACCCCGGCATCAAAGTCACCAAGGACGACCCCAACGGCGGTACCGTTGACCTCGCCGACTTCGAGAAAGTCGCCAAAATGGGCAAGCTCGCCGTTCAGTGCATGATCGAAGAAGCAAAGCTCTTTGGAGTGAACAAACCCGTGGATGTCAGCACGAACCCCGGCACGCTCAGTCTGGAGCGGTTCGCCGAACTCGCCGAAGCGCACTTTCAACCGCAAGCGAACTGAAAGACCGTGCGGAACTGGTGTGAAAGCGCCTACAGCGCGATCTTCGGCAACAGCGCAATCGCATCCTGGAGCTTCGCGATTTCGTGGTGGGTATATTTCGCGTGAGAGCGATCATCGGCGTGGCCGCTGAGCTTCTGGCGCATTTCCGAAGACACGCCCGCATTTGCCAGCGCCGACACAAACGAATGCCGCAAGCTATGGAAGCTCAGGCTGGAGGTCTGCCGCCCCGCGCTCCCATCCGACGAGCGGACAATCCGCCCTTTGATTCCCGCCTTTTCCATGACGCTATTAAAGCGACCGGAAAGTCCATGTCGGCCTCCCGTGCCCTTCCCCGCGAGTTCGGGGAAAACGGGAGCCTTTCCAATCCCACGGCGCTGCGACTTGAGCCACGCGGCGAAATCCTTCTGGATAGGCAGCATCAATACGATGCCCGTCTTCTTCGTTTTGATCCGGATATTGCCCGCCTCGAAATCGAGAGCATCCCAGCGCATTTCCGTGATGTCGCGCAACCTCAGTCCTGTGTAAAACCCCGCTAAAATCGCGCCCTTCCAATCGCCCTCCGCAGAGTTCACCAACGCCTGCACTTGCTCGGTACTAAACGTCTCGCGGCCTCCATCGGAATCGTCACGCAACGATTCAACCGCGTCACAGGGATTCATCGCGATATAGCCGAGCCGTTTCGCTGCGAGAAACGGCACACTCAGAACCTTACGAACGACCTGATTGACCGTGGAAGGGGCGCGGCCTCCCTTCGAGAGAGCATCGCGGAACGAACGGATGTCCTTTGGTGAAATCGCCGCGAGCGTCACCTTTGACCGCTCGCCGAGATGCCGGAGGAAATCCGCGCACACCTGTTCGTATTTCTCCAAGCTCTTCGGCGCGACAGCCCCGCGCTTGCCAGCGACCCATTCGCTGAACCAATCGGAGCACGTATGAAAGTGGAGCGACTCCCCCGTCGCCCGTTCCAGAATGTTTGAGCAGACCTTCCTCGTCTGCGCCTCCGTCAGGCGCTTCTCGCGTCCCGCCTGCGCAAGTTCCTCCCAATCCATCGCCGTCTTCATCGCCAAGCGCCGATCTTTTTGCTTGGTGGACCGGCGGACTTTAAGCCCCGCGCCGTCATAGAAAATCGCCGTCCAAAAAGGACTGTTCGGATGTTTAGAGAGTCCAGCCATATAAGACTATTAGTAAGACCGTCCACCCGCGTCCAGCACTTTCCTTCATGGTCTTACTCTAGTGTAAAAAGGTTCTATTCCCAGTGCGGAATCGAACCGCGGGTTCGATTCCCGCTCCCGCCTCTCCCCCTGTATTCATCAGGGTTGTAGGGCGATATCCGGTCCTGCTCCATCGCTGCGGCATGACCCAGGGGTGCACTCGTTCCTCGCTGCCCTTGGGCTATTACATTTTCGGACCTTCGGTCTTCCATTCTTCCGCACCCCATCCACTTTTAATCACACACCGAGCAGCACTCGATGAAAAGCCGCGCTTGTCAGCCCGGCACGAATCCGCAACCTTCTGCGGTTCATGCCATCTGTTTTAATTCCAACACCATTGCGCCGACTCACCAACGAGCTTTCCGAAGTCAGCGCCGCCGGAGCTACCGTCGGTGAAGTCATCGAGAACCTCGATAAAGCGTTTCCCGGTATCAAAGAGCGCATCTACGACGAAGGGGGCGAAGTCCGCCGGTTCATTCTTGTCCACGTGAACGGGGAGGACATCCGCTTCCTAGACGGCGTAAAAACGGTAGTCGGTGATCGCGACGAAATCAGCATCACGCCCGCCCTCGCTGGGGGCTAGAAAATTCCTGAAGGCGGACATTGACACCCAAGAGTGGGCCGTTATGTTCCGCACCCTTTTTAACCACTTTCTTCTATGCCAAAACGCACTTATCAACCAACCAAGCGCACCCGCAAACAGCAATTCGGCTTTCGCAAACGCATGAGCACGAAAAATGGCCGTGCCATCCTTTCCCGCCGTCGCCAGCGTGGGCGCAAGCGCCTCCTGCCGAAGAAAGTCGATGTGCATTTTGCACGTCACACGGGAGCCTGATCCCTCCCTCGCCAGACGATAGAATTCGCAATGACGCGGCGGACGATTCCACGAATCGACCGCCGCGTCTGCGCTTTCCCAAGAAAGCGCACCTCACCGAGTCCTCGGAGTTTCTCCGAGTAAGGACAGAGGGTGCGGCGCAGCACGGGAAAATGATGCTCCTCGGTGTGTTGAAAGGCGTGGACGAGAAGCCTGCACGCATCGGCTTCGTGACTTCGAAGAAGGTTGGAGGGGCGGTCGTTCGTAACCGAGTCCGGCGCAGACTCCGCGAGATTGTCCGGCTCTCTCGCGCTGTATTCCCGGCAGGAGTCTGGATCGTGGTTGTCGCGAAACCGCGCTCCGCGAAGGCTACATTGGCTTCCCTCCGCGATGAGTGGCAGCAGCTTGCGCGTCGAGCGGGGGTCGTGCGGTGAGGTGGCTCATCTGCCGACTCTTGCGGGCCTACAAGCTCATCGTTTCGCCCTTCATCCACACGATTGCCGGCCCCGGCGCGGGCTGTCGCTTTGAACCGACTTGCTCCGAATACTTCGCCGAAGCAGTGCAAAAACATGGTGTATTGCGCGGCACTCGGCTCGGCGTCGGGCGTATTTGCCGATGCAACCCGTGGAGCACGCCTGGATTTGACCCCGTGCCTTCTGAGTCAGAGTTAAAATAGAGGGTCAATCCATCTGGAGGAAACGAAACGCTCGACACCGCGAGCGATGCGCGGCTTTTCTCTATGGGACATGGAAAAGGACATCGTTTATTTTGACCTAGAGACTCAGCGCACAGCGAACGATGCGGGCGGTTGGGATCAGAAGGCGAAGATGGGAATGAGCATCGGCGTGACCTACAGTACTCGGCTTGGCGAGTATCAGATTTTCACGGAGCAAAACGTCGATGCCCTCATCCAGCAACTCGTACGGGCCGATCTCGTCGTCGGGTTCAACGTCATCAACTTCGACTACGAAGTGCTGATGGCCTACACGATCATGGACCTCCCTTTGCAGTGCCGGACGCTGGATTTACTCGTGGATATTAACAACGCGTTGGGTCATCGCGTTGGGCTGGATTCCGTGGCGAGTGCAAGCTTTGGCGTGGGGAAGACGGGTGACGGGCTGGATGCGATCCGCTGGTGGCGCGAGGGGCGCCTGCTGGAGATTGCGGAGTACTGCTGTTTCGATGTGAAATGCACGATGAAGGTGCATGAATTCGGGCGCGACAACGGCTTGGTGTATTACTTCGACCGCTCGCAGCGAAAGCAGAGCGTGGCGGTGAAGTGGTGAGTCTTACCTCCGACCACCGAAGAAGCTGCCGAGGACGCCGCGCATAAAAGAACGGGCGGCTTGGTTCATCGCGCCCTTCGCGGCGCTCTCCATCATGCGGCCCACCATGCTCGGTTTGTCGGCGGTACGTTTGTCGGCGAGGGCTTGTGCGGCGCGTGCTTTGGCTTCGCGTTCGGCGACTTCGGCGCGGAGTTTCGCGAGGCGGGCGTCTGCTTCGGCTGCAGCCATTTCTTCTTTGAAGCTCCGTGTCGGTGAAGCAGGGGCGCTCATCGCCGCGGCGATAGTATTTTCCGGCTGAGGCCCGCGAGCGGCGGTGCGGGCGCGAGCGGCGGCGATGGCGTCGTAGGGCGTGCCGGCGGCGGGTGCGGCGGGCTTTGGTGCGGTAGGTGTGGCGGGCTGGCCGGAGAGAATCTCGAACGCGCTCTCTCTGTCGAGGCGCTGCTCGTACGTCCCGAATAGGACGCTACCTTCAATGAGGATGCCGCGCTCTTCGTCCGTGAGCGGTGCGAGGTCGCTCACTGGAGGCGCGATGAGGGCGCGCTCGACCATGTTGGGAGTTCCTTTCTTATCGAGCAGCGAGACGAGCGCCTCGCCCACGCCGAGTTCACCGATAGCTTTTTCCACGTCGAGCTTCGGGTTTGCCCGGAAGGTTTCCGCCGCCGCCTTCACGGCTTTTTGGTCGCGCGGGGTAAAGGCGCGCAGTGCGTGCTGGAAGCGGTTGCCGAGCTGGCCGAGCACTTTGTCCGGGATGTCGAGTGGGTTCTGGCTGACGAAGTAAATGCCCACGCCTTTGCTGCGGATGAGCCGCACGACTTGCTCCACTTTCTCCTGCATCGCCGCCGGGAGATCGCCGAAGAGCAGATGCGCCTCGTCGAAGAAGAACACGAGCTTCGGCTTATCCACGTCGCCCATCTCGGGCAGCCGCTCGAACAGCTCGCTGAGTAGCCAAAGCATGAATGCCGCATACGTGCGCGGAGCCGTCATGAGCTGCGAGCCATCGAGGATATTGATCATCCCGCGCCCGTCCTCTGCGGTTTGAAGAAGGTGCGAGAGGTCCAGCGCGGGCTCGCCGAAAAAATCTCCGCCGCCCTCGCGCTCCAGCGTGAGCAGCGCACGCTGAATCGTCCCCACAGTCGCCGCCGCGACATTGCCAAACTTCGTCGTGTACTCCGCCGCATTTGCCGCGACGTGTTGAAGCATCGCCTGCAAGTCTTTCAAATCGAGCAGCAACAACGCCTCCTCGTCGGCGATGTGAAAGACAACGTTTAACACGCCTTCTTGGGTCTCATTGAGGTTCAGCAGACGAGAGAGAAGCAGCGGCCCCATGTCGGAAATCGTGGCTCGCACAGGATGGCCCGTCTTTCCAAAAACATCCCAAAACGTAACCGGAAATCCATTTGGAGTAATCTCAAGCCCAAGCTGCTCCGCACGTTCGCGGACTTTCGGGTGCGTCGCGCCGGGCTTCGCCAGACCGCCGAGATCGCCCTTCACATCCGCGAGAAACACCGGCACGCCGATCGCCGAGAAGTTTTCCGCCAGCACTCGCAGCGTGATCGTTTTCCCAGTCCCTGTGGCTCCAGCGACGAGGCCGTGACGGTTGGCCATTTGCGGGAGGAAGAGGCATTCGGTGGTTCCTTGTGCGATGAAGAAAGGCTCGGTAGGCATGGTGCGTTGCACGATAGAGATTCGTGGCCGTGAGTCCAGTGTCGTAGCAAGGAATACGGCGATCGAGTTTGGTCGGACTACTATCCGAAAGGATAACGAAATTCCCCATGTGACAATCGAGAGACTGTGCTACTGAACCGGAGCCTCCGATACCCACTTTCGTAACCATGACTACCTGTCGCTCTATTCTCACCCGTTCACTCTGCCTCGCCGTCACCGCTGCTTCCTGCATTTCCGCTCACGCGGGGCTCGTGGGATGGTGGAAATTTGATGAAACGACCGGGACTAGCGCCGCCGATAGTGCCGCATCGCCGGTGAATGGAAACCTCATCACGGGCGCCTCGTTTCAGCCTGCGGCGGGGCGGTTTGGCGGCGCGGTGTATTTGAATGGCACGTCGGGCTACGTGGACATGGGCGATGCGGCGAAGCTGGAGTTTCCGTTGGCGAGCAGCTACACGCTCTCTTGCTGGTACAAGCCGGATGGAGATGAGACGGTGGCGGAGTTTCAGACAAACAGCGGGCTGATCACGAAGGGCTACTCGACACCCACCTACGATGCGGCGGGGTATTATTTGATGACGGTGAATTGGACGACGGGCGCGGGGAATACGACATCGTTCCTCCAGTTCGACTCGAGGCAGTCATCCGCTGCGGCCACGGCTTTTCGGTTCGTCACCGCGTATCTGGCGCCGGATGCGGTGGTGAATGCGACGTGGCATCACTTCGTCACGGTGGTTGACCGAACCGGAGGTCAGGCGCGCACGTATGTGGACGGGGTGCTTTATTCCAGCAAAGCGATCATCGCGGGTGCGGGCGGCGGCCAGTGGGACATGGGCGTGAATACGAGCCCGTTCATTGTGGGGAATCACTTCAACCGCTTCACGAAAGGCTGGTTCGACGATGTGGGCGTGTGGAATCAGGCGCTCACCGCTGGCGAAATCACGACGATCTATAATAACGGCATCGCCGGCCTCGGAGATACCGATGGCGACGGGCTTGCGGATACTTGGGAGCAGACGTATTTTGGAAATCTCGCGCAGACGGCTGCCGGTGACCCGGACGGTGACGGGCTTGCGAATATCAACGAGCAGCTTCGCACATCCAATCCCACGCTGCCCGACACGGATGGCGACGGACTCACGGATGGAAACGAAGTGAACGTGCGCGGGACGAATCCCGTCGTCGCGGATACCGACGGCGATGGGCTGAGCGACGGTGCCGAGGTGAATACGCACGGCACGAATCCCCTGCTCGCGGATACGGATGGCGATAACTGGAACGATGGCGAGGAAATCACGGCGGGCACGAATTCTCTGCTTGCAACCAGCACGCCGATTGCCGCTGCTTTCAATGTCCACATCAACGAATTCATGGCGAACAGTTCGCCGAAAGCGAACGACCCGACGGCACCGCTCGACATGGACGGCGATAGCGAAGACTGGATCGAGATTCGGAACAACGAGGCGACCTCGGTAAATCTTCGCGGCTATTACCTTTCCGACAACCTCACGTTGCCAGCGAAATACACGCTTCCCAATTTGACCATTGCAGCGGGTGGATACGCCCTCGTTTACGCGTCGGGAAAAGACCGCCACATCAACGGTGCGCAGCCTCATACGAACTTCAACCTCGGCACCACAGGGCAACTCGTTCTCAGCCGTCCAAGCGCTGGCGGCCCGGTCACCGTCAGCCAAATCGGCACGGCGCTTGTCCCATATCCATCGCAGCATCGCTTTGTTTCCTACGGAGCGACGGACAATCTTGCGGCCACTGCGCCCGCCTACCTCACCACGCCGACGCCCGGTGCGGCGAATAATCCGGCCTCGGTGACTGGCTTTGTTGCGGATACGACATTCTCGGTGGATCGCGGCATTTATTCGGCAGCGTTCAGCACGACGCTCACGTGTCCGACACCCGGCGCGACGATCGTCTATACCTTCAACGGCAGCACTCCCACGCTCGCAAACGGCACGCAGATTTTGCCCGCCGATTCACTCACTCCGCCGAGCGGTGCGGTAAATATCACCGCCACCACGCTCGTCCGAGCCCGCGCATTTAAGGCCGGCCTCGCGCCCAGCGACACGGATACGCAAAGCTACATTTTCACGGCGGATGTGATGACACAAAACTCCCCGCCAGCCTCCATCGGCGTAGGGACCACGCCGGGTTCGCTTTCAAACACCATCAACGGATGGGGCACCACCGCCGGCACCGCAGGCACTGGCACCGGCGCGGGTGCGACACCCGCCGTGCTCACCGGGCTCACCGGCGTGAGCGCAGGCCTCAGTATTTGGGGCGTGAATCAGGCGATGGCGACGGATGCAAATCCCGACAATCAATTCCGCCAGAGCGACCTCATGGTGCTGCCCACGCTCTCGCTCGTGGCAGATTGGAAAGACCTTTTCGGCCCGAACCCAGGCGAAGGCATTTATCCTCCGGCGTCCGGTGTCGCGATTGAAGGTGTGGACCGCGCAGCCTCGCTGGAGCTCATCAATCCGACGGCATCCGCCGCGACACCGAACCTCGCGAAGGGCTTCCAGACCGACGGCAACATTCACATTTTCGGCGGCACCAGCCAGCAACGCTGGAAGTCCTTGAAGCTCTCCCTCCGCTTCCAGTGCCTGAATGATGTGAACTTCCGCGCTTACGGCAACGACGCGACAAACCAGTTCAGTAATTTCGTCCTCGATTCCGCGATGAACAACACGTGGATGCATCCCACCGATGCCAACCAACGCATCCGCTCCGCATTCAGCCGCGACTACGTCATGTCGGACTTGCAAAACAAGCTGAGCGGCGCAGGCGGCTTTCACACACGCGCATGCCATCTTTACCTCAACGGCACATATTGGGGCGTCTATTGGCTGCACGAAAAACCCGACCACCACTACGGCGCGGCCTATTTCGGCGGCAGCAGCGGCGATTACGACGCGTTCAAGCACAGCGCCACGGCCGGCGTGGACGGCGCGGCCAATGCCTACCCGCAAATCGTCAACTCGACCTACCTCGACCCGGCGCTCCCGCTGGGCTCCGGCACGGTCACCGCGCTCAACTCCTCCTCGCAGTATTACAACTGCACCGTGTTGAAAAACTACGAGGACTTCCTCGATCTCATCGGCTCCGGCTTTAGCGCGCCAAATCCCGCGCCCGACCTCACGCAGCTCGCGAATTACAACGCCGTCGCCACCGTCCTCGATATCGACCATTTTATCGACTACATGATGCTCAACTTCGTCGCCGGAAATCAGGACTGGGCGGACAAAAATCTCTACTGCATGAAAAGCCGCGCGCCCGGCGGCAAGTGGCGCTTCGAGAGCTGGGACGCCGAGCATGTGTTCCGCACCGGCACGGAGAACTTCATCGCCGGCGGTGGCAACGAGGTTCCGCGTGCGGGACAGCCAAAGGACATCCACAACAAACTTCGCGTCAACGCCGAGTACAAGCTGCGCTGGGCCGACCGCATCCGGAAACACATGTTCAACGGCGGCCCGCTCACCGTAGCCGGAATGACCGGGGCATTTAATGTCCGCGACAACGAAATCAGCGACGCCATCCGTGGCGAATCCGCGCGCTGGGGCTACGTCCGCGCTTCACTCAACGGCGGCATTTCCTACAAGCGCAGCGACTGGCTCACGGAGGTGAACCGAATCACCGTGCTGGAGGCGGGCGGAAATTCCCTCATCCAAAACCGCTGGAACCTCTACATGGCCCCCACTACCGGCCAGTTCCGCCTCGCAACCTACGGCCTCTACCCAACGACGGAAGCGCCTGATTTCAGCCAGCACGGCGGAGCAGTTCCCGCAAATTACGCGCTCACCATTTCGAATCCGAACGGCAGCGGCATCGTGTATTACACACTCGACGGCACCGACCCGCGCGTGACCGGCGGCGCAGTCTCCGGCACCGCGCAGACTTACAGCGCGCCCGTCGTCCTCGGCTCCTCCGGCACCGTGAAATCGCGCGTGTTGCTCAGCGGTGTGTGGTCAGCGCTGAATGAAGCATACTTCAGCGTCAACACCGTCCCGGCAACAGCCGCGAACATCGTTGTCAGCGAATTCAGCTACAACCCCGCAATCTCATCGAATGCGGAAATCACCGCGGGCTTTGGCGATCCGAACGACTTCGAATATATCGAGTTGCTCAATATCGGAACCAACACCGTCGATTTCGCCGACTGCGAATTCACCTCCGGCATCACGTTCCACTTCAACAACGCCACCATCCGCCAGCTCGCTCCCGGCGCACGGCTCATCATCGCCGAAAACCCGGCAGCCCTGGCGTTCCGGAACGGCTCCGGGCTCCCGATTGCCGGAGCATTTGAGCTGAACACGAACCTCTCCAACAGCGGCGAAACCATCACGCTGACTGCAGCCGACCGCGTCACTCCAATCCGCACTTTCAACTACAAAGACAACGGCGCATGGCCCGTCGCGGCTGATGGCCAGGGCTTTTCACTGGTGCTCATCGCGCCATTTTCAAACCCAAATCACGACCAGGCCGAGAGCTGGCGCACCAGTGCCGCAGCAAACAACGGAACTCCCGGAGGCAGCGACAACACTGGCGGCTACTCAGCCTGGAAAACCACGAACAGCCTGCCCGACTACCTCGACACCGACGGCGACGGCTACATCAATCTGCTCGAATACATCCTCGGCACAAACCCGAACGCGCCCGGCACACCGAGCATGTCCGCAGTGCTCGCTCCGCTCACCGTCAATAGCGTGCTCGGCACGTATTTCACCTTCACCTTCACCCACGCACCGGCGACCGACGACGTGATTTGGCGCGTGGAAATGAGCACCGACCTCACCACTTGGAGCGCATCTCCCACAGGCGCGCAGCGCGTGAGTATGGTCGTGAATGGCGACGGCAGTGTCACCGAGGTCTGGCGCAGCGCCGCGCCCGTGAGCGGTACGAAATACTTCGCCCGCATCTACGCCAGCACGCCGTAGCGGCTATCCTTCCAGCGAGTGCAGCAGCGCATGGACGAATGCAGCGTTGTCGTTTTGCACGTAGTGCATCGCGCCGCCCATGCGGGAGAAGCTCTTGCAGAATCGCAGGTAGTAAGCGGCGGAGCTTTTCGGCGGCTCGCCGTGCGTCCAGTCCCAGCCGCCGCCGTCTTGCAGATCCACGACGAAGATGCTGTGCCCGGCGACTTGAGGGCGTCCGTCTTGCGCGCGGAGATTGTGGACGCACGAGAGGCTTTTCTCGAAGACTTGCGGAGCCATGATGGCCGAGCCGACGGCGAGCACAACGCCGCCGTCGAGGTTGTCCACGCTCTCGCAGAATTTGTGGTAGTCGCGCCCGGCCGCGCGCCCGATAGCGGCTCCATTAAACATCGGATGGCAGCTCACGATGTCGTAGCCGATGCCGGGATGAATCGTCGCGGGCACGCCGAGTCGGTGCGCTTGCGCGAGTAAAGAGGCGTGCTTCCAGCGATGTTCGACGCTCGTTTTCCCCGCCGCGATGCCGTGCTGGAGCATTGCGCAGAGTGCCTCGGCGCAAGCGGGAGCGTGCTGGTCCGCGTGGCGCAGTCGCTCGCGCAAATGCTCGGGCGAAGGGAAGGCGCAGCCGTCTTCCGCGATGAACCGGCCCACGCTTTTGCCGTAGCCTTCATCAGCCACGCCGCCCGAGAGCAAGGCGAGATGCAGGTTGCGCCCCGTTTCTTCCCACGCGCCGAAAGTCCCATCGGCGACATTCGCTTCTACGCCTTCGCACGAGCGACCGAGCCACGCGAACTCCCAATCGTGGATGCTCCCCGCGCCGTTCGTCGCGAGATGCGTGACCCAGCCGCGCTCCATCAGCCGCGTGACGATGAGCGCCGCGCCATTGCGGATCAGGTGCGCGCCATACATGAGAATGCTGGCCGCGCCCCGCTCGCGGGCGGCGCGGATCGCTGTGGCAGCCCGCGCCACGGCGGCGGTATCGTGCGGCGGGGCAGGGGACTCCGGCGCGATGAGGATGTCGTCCACGGCGAGCAGGCTCGAGCGGCTGGCAAGGGGCTGGGTGCGGAGTTGGAGTGGGTCGAACATACCTACGGGAAAAATGTGCCGAGCAGCTCCGGCAGCCCGGTGAAATCGGCGATGACGGCTTGTGCTCCGGCTGCCAACAATACTTCGCGCTTACCGGCATCGAGGCGGCCTGGATGCGATTCATCTGTGGCGAGGGCGACTGTAGCGCCGCCGATCGCGAGCGTCTCGATCAGCTCCACGGGGCCATCGCCAAAAGCGATCACCTCTTCGCCTGCGAGCGAATTTTCCCGCAGGACGAGTTGCAGGATGTCACGCTTGGCAAAGGTGCGGTCTTCCAGATCGCTCGGCCCGTGGATGGCGGCAAAGTGGTGCTCCAGTCCAAGCAGTCGCACTTCATGGATCAACTCGGGATACGGCGTCCCGCTCGCCAACGTGATGGCGATTCCCCGCGTATTCAGGGCTGAGAAAAATGCGCGTACGCCGGGAACGAGGAGCGAATCGGCTGCTGCCGCGCCGTTGCGCACGCCTTCCAGTCGCGCCCCGATGAGCGATGCCACGCGGCCTTGGTAATGGTGCTGATACTCATTGGCACTGCGCGCCAAGCCGCCACGCTCGCCGACCATCTCTGCGAGCCTCGCCATTTGATGAATGCTCGGGCGACCATTCAGCCGCATGAGTTCCTGCCGCGCGAGGACTCGGATGGATGCTTCGTCTTCCCCCATGAGCAGAGGCAGCGATTCGGCGAAAAGCTCCACCATCACATCGCTCCATCCGCCGCGAGTCAGCGCCGTCGTGCCGTCCCAATCCATGAAGACGTGTTTCACCGTGCGGCGGCGAAATGCGGGCGTGAGTTCGATAGCGTTCATCGGCGTTTCACCTCGTCCCACAGCGCGTCGAGTTCCGTGAGCGTCATCGCGTCGAGCACCAGCCCGCGCTCCTTTGCCAGAGCCTCCACGCCACGGAAGCGCGTGCTGAATTTGTCCGTTGCCCGGTGGAGCGCGACTTCGCCATCCACCTTCAGTTTGCGCGAAAGGTTCACCACCGCGAAGAGCAAGTCGCCCAGCTCGTCCTCCACTTTATCCGGGTCGCCGAGCGCCTCCTCGATCTCCGCCAATTCCTCGCGCACTTTGGCGAAGACGGGCGGTAGTTCGCTCCAATCAAAGCCCACCTTCGCCGCTCGCTTCTGCACCTTCTCGGCACGCATGAGGCCGGGCAGTCCGTCCGTGATTCCATCCAGCGCGCTCGTCGGTTTATCGCCTTTCTCCGCGCGTTTGATCTCCTCCCAGCGCGTGAGCACCGCAGCGGAGTCCGCCGCGTTCTCCGAGCCGAAAACATGCGGGTGTCGCCGCACGAGTTTCTCCACGATGGAGCGCACGCAATCGTCGAAACCGAATCGCCCTTCCTCGCTCGCCATCTGCGAATGAAAGACCACTTGCAGCAGCAAATCGCCCAGCTCTTCGCACAAGTTCGCGTCATCGCCGGAGTTGATTGCCGCTGCCACTTCGTAGGCTTCCTCGATGACGCTCTGGCGCAGCGAGGCGTGATTTTGCTCGCGGTCCCACGGGCATCCATCCGGCGCGCGGAGGCGGGCCATGATGCGGAGCAATTGCTCCAGCGGCGAAAAGCGCGGGTCCAGCGCGTCGGCAACAGTCTTTGGAAGTGGCTCTATCATCGCCGCGTGAGTGCTCACTTCCGGCCGGTTCGTAAAGCGGGAAACTTCCGCAGGCATTCAGCGCCCGCCCTTGACCACGATGCGGGAAACTGCTGCTTTCCGCGCATGTCCACGAACCAACTGCAAATCGAAATCATCACCGCCGGAACGGGCGCAGCTCCGAAGAACGGCGACCGCGTCTCGGTCCATTACACGGGCTGGTTTACCGATGGCGGGAAGTTCGACAGCTCCGTGGACCGCGATGAGCCGTTTGAATTCGTGCTGGGCGCGGGGCAGGTCATCAAAGGCTGGGACGTCGGCGTGGCGCAGATGAAAGTCGGCGATAAAGTGAAGCTCACCATCCCGCCCGAGCTTGCTTACGGAGTGCGCGGTTATCCCGGCGCGATCCCGCCGAACTCGACGCTCGTGTTCGACGTGGAGTTGCTCGGCTTCCGCTAAGGCTTCGCTTCCACGCGGAGGCTTTTCACACGCAGTTCGCTCCCTTCGCCCATGAGCAAAAAGGACGGCGCGACTTTCTTTAGCGCGCCCTTCTTTTCATACACGACAGCGCCGTCGATTCGCACGGCGAGCGATTCGCCCGTCCGCTCGATCACGAGCGTGTGCCAGCCTTCGCCGAACGCCTTCGCCAGCGGCTTGCTTGCAGGGCCGGGATACGTCCAGACATTCATCGCCGACGCTCCGCCGAGGCTCAGCGACTCGCCGCGAAAGCCCTCCGCTCCGCGCGCACCGTCGAGCACGAGTTCCGCTGCGCCGTTGCCTGTAAATTTGAGTTCCGCCGACAGTCGCCCCTCGCCGAGCAGCATCTCGCTCGTGAGTGCGATCGGCTTTGCTCCACCGTGCGCCACGACTTCGCCGGATTCCCACTTCCACCCCTCATCCGCGCGCCAATTCCGTAGTTCGTTGGCTGGCGCGAAGTCGTTCGCATTCACTGCGGTGATGAGCATCGGCACCTGCTGCTTTTGCCCGAGATACGCGAATAGATCGCGCACGCTTTCCTCCTCCATCACCGTCAGCAGACCTTCCGGCATCATGCTCAGCGGGCTCAGCTCCGTGGACGCCACATCGCTCTTTTGCAGCGTCACGCTTTCCCCTGCGAGGTTCTTTAAAGTGACCGCCGAATCCGTATCTTGCGTCACGATTCCCGCGACGGTTTGCCCGTCTTTCGTCTTCACGAACGTCTGCTGGTAGTCCTTCCCGATGATCGCATTGGGGTCGAGGATGTTATTCAAAAGGTAGTCCACATCGGCATAGCCGCCCGTCAGCTCAGGGCCGATGCGCCCGCCCGTCCCGAACATCGTGTGGCACACCGCGCACGTCTGAGTGAACAGCGCCCGCCCGTGGTTCGCATCCGCGCGCCCGATGGCCTCTGCGCCGGTGAATTCCTTGAACTTCGCGATGAGCTTTTGCTTGTCCTCATTCGGGGCAGACACGGCGCCCCACTTCTTCGCCAGCCAAGCGGAGACTTCCGCGTCCTTCAGCCCGTCGAGCTGCCGTGCAAGCGGTGCTGTCAGCTCTGCCTTCGGGATCGTTCCTGCATCCACCGCGGCCAGAAACGCCCGCGCTCCCGTGGCCCGTGCCAGCAAGGTCTGCATCGCCGCACGGCGCTCCACCGTATCGAGCTTTGCAAAAAGGCCCACCAGCAGCGGAGCCACGCGTCCATCGTCAAAGCTCGCCAGCCCCCGCAACGCAGGCTCCCGCAGGGCTCCCGGCTCGTTTGCTATTTTGAGTAGTGCGTCCAGCGCGCCCGCGTCGCGCTGTGCTACGAGCGAGTCTAGCGCCTGCCGCCGTGCTTCGATCGGTGCGCTTGCATCGGCGAGTTTTGCGCGCATTTCATCCATCGCCGCGCCACCGCCGAAGATCACTGAGAGTTCCTGCACGCGCGCTCGCACAGCCTCGTCGGGGCTTGCTTTCAGCTTCGCCGCGATTTCTTCCCAGCCCTTTGGTGCGGGGATTCCGCGTTGTCCTTGCAGCGAATCTTTCATCCCTTTCAAAAGGCTCGCTTGCACGGCTGGGTTCTCCATTTTCCCCAGTGTCGTCACGAGCATCTCCAGTCGAGAAGGCTCCTCCGCAGATGCGGCAAGGACGGCGACGGTGGCGAAAAGAGCGGTACGAATAGACATGGAACCTACCAACCTCCCGCGCGCCGAAATGCTGGCAAAAACTTTCCCCTGCGCTTGACTCCACGGCCCTCTACAGCGCAAAAGACGCGCCCGTTCACAACACAAACACACACACCATTATGCGCTTCGGAATCAATTCATTCCTCTTTGTCAGCCCCTTCGTCACCGCGAGTTCCTCGCTCTTCAAACAGTTCGTCAAATGGGGCTTCGACACCGTCGAGATTCCCGTAGAAGACCCCTCCCACATCGATCCCGCCGCCGTCAAAGCTGCAGCGGATAAAGCAGGCATCAAAATCGGCAGCATCTGCGCCTGCATGGGCCCAGGGCGCGACCTTCGCGGCTCCGCTGCCGACCAAAAGACGGCGTCGGATTACGTCCGCACGCTCATCGACCAAGCAGTCATCATGGGCTGCCCCAGCATCATCGGGCCGATTTACTCCGTCGTCGGACTCATCGGCGCGCATGACGACGCCACGCAGAAAAAGCACTTCGACCTCGTGGTGAAGAACCTCAAGCCTCTCGCGAAATACGCGGAGTCCAAAGGCGTCACGCTCTGCATCGAGCCGCTCAACCGCTTCGAGACCGACTTCCTCAATACCTGCGACAAAGGCCTCAAGCTCATCAAGGCAGTCGGCAGCAAAGCCGTGAAACTTCACCTCGACACCTTCCACATGAACATCGAGGAGAAGAACCAAGCCGCCGCCATTTTGAAGGCGGGCAAAAACCTCGCCCACTTCCACGCCTGCGGCTGCGACCGTGGCACGCCCGGCAACGATCACATCGACTGGAAGCCCATCGTCGCTGCGCTCAAAAAGATTGGCTACAAAGGCGACGTCGTCATCGAGTCCTTCACGACCGATGTAAAAGTCATCGCCCGCGCTGCCGCCATCTGGCGCAAAATGGAGCCCACCCGCAACGAGATCGCCACCAAAGGCGTCGTCAACATGCGGAAGTTCTTCGGCAAAAAGAAATAGCCTCCGAGAGTTTCGAACACGCCGGGAGCTGCGCAAGTGGCTCCCGGCTTTTTCGTGCTCGGTCGCTAGTAATACCATCTGCCGAAAACAAAGAGACCCAAACTGAGGGAAAGACTGGCGCGGGGTAGCGCACGCTTCCAGCGTGCAGGTTCCGGCTTCCAGCCGGGACCATAGGGCGGACACGCCCGCGTTCCCTGTTCTCAACGTTCCCCCGCTGCATGTGCCCGGCTGGAAGCCGGACACGGCACGCTAGGGAATGCCTGAATAAAGCGGCGTGATTCTGGCGCGATTGCGATGAGACGCCTCGTTGAGCGTTCCGGGTGGTGTTTTTTGGGCGAAATCGGGTTAAAGCCGTCGTTTTTGGTGAGTTCCGTACAGGGTCAAGCCTTTGGCAGC
>CANIWM010000096.1 GCA_947471505.1 Chthoniobacteraceae bacterium
AAAACGGCAGTTGAACGGATTTTCAGAGAAAAATGAGCCTTGGACGGGTGAGTGATTTTCAACTGCTCCGCAGTTGGCAATTTCCAGAGTAAAATACCCTATTTTTCGGCCTCAAAAACGGGGTCAACTGCCGTTTTTAGGTTGAGTGGAGCACTCGGATACATGCGGCACTTCGCGAAAAGGCCCACGCGTTATATCGAGAATGTCAAAAGTCTGCCAACCAGCAGATCCAAGCCATAGCGGAGGAATTTTTCCAGCCGCCTCAAGTCGATACGCAAAGCCAATAACTAATCGCGCATCAATCTTGGCGGCGCCATCACCGCAGGGAACATGTCTCGCTCATCGTCACTCCCGAGCTGTTTACCTGCGATACTGAACGGCGGGCATGGGACTCCTGCTGTGAGTAGATCCAAGCCGGTGAAATCTTGCCCCCGCAGATTTCGAATATCTTGTTGGATTACGTTCCAATGCGGCCGATTGGTTCGGAGTGTCGTGCAGAATTGAGGCTCGTATTCGACAACGGCGGTGTGGTGGAAGCCCGCCATTTCGAACCCGAGGGCTTGTCCGCCTCCTCCTGCGCAAAGTTCTAACGTAGTGAAATTCATCGTATGGGCGGAGCAGAGCGCACGGAGGGGCGCGGCTCAAGTACCGACATTTGGCGTTCGCCAAGAACTACCCCACCAAATCATTCACCAGCACCACGCGATACCGCGCTTTGCCGCTGCGGAGGTGTTCGAGGGCTTCGTTGGCGCGGGACATGGGGAAGGTCTCGGTGGTGGGGGCGATGCTGTGGCGGGCGCTGAATTGCAGCATGGTATCCACGGTGGCGGGACTGCCGAGCGGGGAGCCGGAGACGGATTTTTGGCCCATGATGAGCGGCATGGCGGCGAGGGCCATGGGCTCCAGCACGGCGCCGACGGTGTGGAGGCGGCCCTTCGGCTTGAGCGCGGCGATGTAGCTGTTCCAGTCGAGGCCGACGTTGGTGGTGTTGAGGATGAAATCAAAGGTGCCTGCGGCTTTGGCGAGTTCGTCGGGGTTGCGGGAGTTCAGGGTGCGGTGGGCGCCGAGTTGCAGGGCTTCGGCGCGTTTCGAGTCGCTGGTGGTGAAGGCGGTGACGTCGCACCCCCAGGCGCGGAGAAACTTGAGGGCCATGTGGCCGAGCCCACCGATGCCGATGACGGCGACGCTGTCCGTGGGCCGCACGCCGCATTGGACGATGGGATTGAACACGGTGATGCCGCCGCAGAAAAGCGGGCCGGCCTTTGTGGCATCGAGCGCCTCGGGAAGCGGGCTGACCCACGACCAGTGGGCGCGCACCCGGGATGCAAACCCGCCGTGGCGCTGAACGATGGTGCCCTCGGCGCTGGCGCAGAGATTTGGGTCGCCCGAGAGGCACGCGGCGCAGGCTCCGCAACTGCCGGAGAACCAGCCGAGACCGACGCGGTCGCCGACTTTGAGGCGCTTGGTGTGTTCGCCGAGGGCGACGACTTTGCCGACGACTTCGTGGCCGGGGACGAGCGGGTAGGCGGTCATGCCCCATTCGTTGTCGAGCATGGAGAGGTCGCTGTGGCAGATGCCGCAGCTTTCCACGGCAATCTCGACCTGCCCGACGCCGAGCGGGCCGGGTGTGTATTCAAAGGGTTGAAGCGGTTGTTTCGGGCCGAATGCGGCGAGTGCGTGGATGGTAGTGCTCATAAAGACAGATGCGTTGGCGCGAGATTGCGACCGGAGCCGGTGCGCGGATTTTCGGGAACTCGGGAGCCAATGTGCATGGGCTCGGAGGGAAGCGGGTTTCGCGGGGGTTGGCAAGCTGTGGGAAGTACGGATGCGGGGCCGGGGTGTGATTAAAAGTGGAACAAAAAACGGCTAATCAGAGACGAGACATGGACACGCGAAGGGTAGCACACGCGGCCCGCGTGTTGCGCTCGGCGACCCGCCGGGTGCAGTTCGCCACAGGCGACCTTTCGCCGCAAGGCGACCATGACAGGGCTCGCTGCGCGAGGGGTTCGCTGCGCGAAATGTCTTCGGCGGGCCGCCAAAGACGACACGCGGGTCGCGTGTGCTACCCTTCGCCTCTGGGACGTCCCCGTTTTTTGAATCCACTTTTAATCATACCTGAGGGCCCGCCGGGCGGGTGTTACTTTTCCGGAGGCTTTCCGGTGGGTGAGTAGAAGTAGGTTTCGTTAAACGCGGCGGTGCCGCCTGTGGAGCCGCCGTAGATGAGGATGCCTTCGCCGGTCCACACGGAGGTGAGGATCCCGCGTCCGGCGGGGGCGCCGTCGATTGCGGTGGAGGTCCATTTTTCCGTGGCGGGGTTGTAGCGTCCGCCGGTGTTTATATTGGCGATGAGGTGGCTGCCGCCGCCCCACACGATGAGCTCGTCGCCCGTCCATGAAGCGCCGTAATACATTCGCCCGTCCGGGGCGCCGGTGACGGAGGTGGGCTTCCATGAATTCGTTTGGGGGTTGTAGAGGGCGCCGGTGTTGAGGCCGACGTTGACGAGGGGTTCGCCTTCGAGGTGTGCGCCGCCCCATACAAGCATCTCGGAGCCGGTCCAGACGGATTGGACGCCGCGCGCGGATTTCGGTGCGCCGTCCATCGGCAGAGGACGCCACTTTTTTGCGTCGGGATTGTAGATTCCGCCTGTGCCCGCGGAACGGGTGCTGCCTTGGAGGAGACCGCCCCACACGATGAACTCGCTCCCGGTCCAGACGCAGGCGGGCTCTGCGCGTCCCTCGGGCGCACCGTCCATGGCGAACGATGTCCATGAATCGGTCTGGGGATTGTAGCTGCCGCCGGTGGCGGGGCATTCGCTGCCGTCGCCAATGCCGCCCCAGACCATGAATTCGGTCCCTGTCCAAACGGCAGCCATCTGGGAACGGGGAGTCGGTGCGCCTTGCGTGCTGATGGGGCGCCATGTGTTGGTGGTGGGGTTGTAAAGTGCGCCGTCGTTCTTGTGGTCCTGCGCTGCGAAATTGGGGCGACCTCCCCACACGAGCATCTCGGTGCCGGTCCAGACGGCTGCGTGCGTCCATCGCGGGGAAGGTGCGCCTTCTTCCGTCATGGCGCGCCAGCGGTCTTTGTAAGGATCGTAAAGGCCGCCATCGTTGTAGAACTGATGCTCGGAGCCGCCGCCCCAGACGATCATCTCGGAGTAAGTCCACACGGCTGTGTGAAAGATGCGCCCGCGGAGAAAGCTGCTGCGCTTTTCCCAAGTGCCCGGGTTCTCAGACACTGCGGTGTGTAGAGGCACGGAAAGGATGGTGAGAAGTAGAAGCACGATTTTCATGGCGGCATGATAGCGGTCCCTTGCGGGCGAGTGGTCGGGGTGATGTCAGGGAGTTGTAAAAGAATTGCTCGTCGGCGCAAGGCGCATCGCCGACCAAACGAGGTTGCGCGTGGCACACGGAATGATTAACGACGACGCAATGAGTTCATTCCTCAGCAACGAAACCCAAAGCGCCGAGCGTCAAAAGCAGGCGCTGGAGCTCGCATTGCGGTGCCGCACTTATGACTGCCTAGAGATTCGCTGCTCGGACGATGCGTGCTATCTTGTCGTGACGATTCTCGGCACGCCGACGGTCCTCGGAGACGGGAGCGGAGACGCAAAGGGGTTCCGGCACGCATGGCAGATTCAGGAATGGCTGCACTCGAGGTTTGAACTCGTCGTGGATCGGCCTGCGGGCGAGAGCTATCGCTGGGCGCCGCGAAAAACGGCGCATCGGGTGGCGAAGGAGGCTGGCGTACGGAGATGCGGTGCGCGATTACTCGGGCCCGCGCGCTTTGGCCAATCGGTGAAGGGAATCTGAGCAGGCCGGTAACGGCCCGCTCACCCGACCACTTCGATGAGATAGCGGAGCTCGTCGCGCGCTTCGTCGTCGGTGGCGACTGTGTGGGCGATCTCGGCTTTTACGCAGTCGCGGAAGCGTTTTCGCAGCCGGTGGATGGCGACTTTTACCGCGCCCTCGGACATGCCGAGCCGGGTGGCGGCTTCGGCTTGGTCGGCGTCGCCGGTGAGCCAGGGTTTGAGGGTTTGGAAATGGGCGTCCTTACCTTGCGCGGCGTGTTCTTTGGCCAATGCGTCGAGGGCGAGGGCGAGGACGGCCATGCCCCACTCGCGGTCGAACCATGCGTCTGGCGTCGGGGCGTCGGGGATGTCGATTCCGGGCGAGGTGTCGGTGCTCGGGGCGAGGGCGACGTGCTCGTGTTGCGCGCCGCGCTTTGCGGCAAATCGGCGGTCGCGCATGTCGGCGAGGAAGTGTTTTACCGCGCCGAGGAGGTAGGCGCGGAAACGGCTTTTGGTGCGGTCCGCGCCGTGGATCATGGAGCCGCCGAGGACGCGGGCGAAGAACTCCTGGGTGAGGTCGCGCGGGTCGCCGAGGTCGCGCGCGGTGCGGACGATGTAGGCGTGAATAGGGGCGTAGTAGGCGGTGCAGAGTTCGCCGAGGGCGGCTGTGGATGCGCCTTGGGCGGCGAGGACGTGGGTCCAGCGGGTGGTGGCGAAGGCGGTGTCGTGGTTCATCGCTCGATGGTGTCGCTCACGCGGAGGGTGACGGGTTTTCCGCCGAGGCGGCAGAGTTCGTTTTCCCGGTCGCGCTCCGTTTTGAACTGGCCGTCGATCGCTGTGGCGCGGAGTTCGCGGGACAGGGCGTCGAAGTTGCCTTCGATTTCTATGACGCTGCCTGCGCCGCCGAGGTTGTAGCTGAGCCGGGTGAGGCCGGGCATGTGGGCGCTGAGGGTGAGGCGGACGGTGTCGGTGTAGCGGTTTGAGTTGTCGCGGGGCGAGGACATCATGACGGCGCTGCGATCTGTGCCATGCTGGAAGATGATGCCGGAGGGCCGGGAGGTGCGGACTTCGAAGACCAGCTCGACGGATTTCGCGCCGTCGTTGACCACGGTGCGGTTGATTTGCACCCACCGGCGGTCGCCTTCGCGGATCGGCGGGGTGAATTGGATGGAGGCGATGTAGTTTGCGCCTTGCTGGGTCTGGGTGTCGAAGATCACGGCGCGCTGGGCGGCGTTTGGCTCGATGGAGATGGGGCCGATGGCGCGGAAGTTGGCGAGCGCAGCCTGCGCGTGTGCCGGCGAGGGGAGGACGAAGGCGACTTCCGTCATCGCGCCGGAGAACACCGCCCACGGCTGGTTGCCGGGGGATGAACCGGGCATGACGATGGGGCCGGAGAAGCCGTCTTTGATGAGGTCGTCGGGGACGACTTGCTTGCCATCGGCTTTTTGGTCGCCGGAAAACTCCGGGCCTTCGAGCAGGAAGCGCATTTCGAAACGCGGAACGGGCGGAGGCGTGAAGACACGGAGAATCACGGAGCGCCCGACGACGCGCACGGGCATGATGTGGGCATTGACGATGCCGACGCTGTCGCGCGCGGCGATTTTCGTCCAGACGTAGCCGCCCACCGCCGCACCAATCAGGCAAATCACACCGACGACCCGCATCCAGCCGTCGCGCTGTTTTGCAGGAGCAGCGACGACGGGCTGCGGTGAATCACTCACCGCACGCCGGACGGCGCATATGATGAGCCGACCGAGGATGAGGAGCGTCACGATGGTGGCGATCACAGCGAAGCCGGTGGCGTGGTCGATGAACATGACTTCAAGCGCCGACCGCCCCTGCGGCCTCGCGATCAGAGCAGCGCGGATGACATCATGGAACAACCACGACCAAAACCACCCGACGAGCGCGGCGAGAGCAATCATCGGAAACACAAGCCCGTCGAACAAAGCCAGCCACATCCCGTGAAGCCGCCCTTGTGAGCGGCGGATGTCGGAAACGGCCATCCACCCCAAAATCGTCGTACCAAACGGCGCGGCGAGCCCGAGCGGGACCGTTGTGAACAGCAGCGCCATCTGCCACCACGCCGGACCATGATGGACCTGCCCGGCGGGGACATCGCCCTGCCTTGCGTAAAACATCAGGAGGAACATGAAGATCATCGGTGCCCAACAAGCGCCCACGATTGCCTTCACGGAAAAGCGCGAAGGCCCGGCGGCGCTCGCGGCGACGAATGCAGCAGAGCGCGCCGGACCGGCGACAACCGTCTCCACCTGCGTGCGGAACTCGCCCGCAGTCTGGAAGCGCATCTCCGGCTTTGTCTCCAGCGCTCGCAGGACAATTTCGTCGAGCCGCACATCGATCTGCACTCGACGCGACGGAGGCTGGAGATTCGCCGCAGGGAGCTCGCCGGTGAGCAATTCGTAAAGCACGACGCCCAGCGAATAAATGTCCACACGATGATCCACGCGGCCTGCTTTCCCCTGCTCCGGCGCCATGTATTGCGGTGTGCCGACCGTAGCTCGACTTTCCAAAGTCGAGTCCGGCGCTCCGCTCACGCTATCAGCGTCGGACTCGACATCGGAGTGTCGAGCTACGAGTTTCGCGATACCGAAGTCCGCGATTTTCACGCGTCCGTCTTTATCGAGGAGCAGGTTTTCGGGCTTGATGTCCCGATGCACGATGCCGTGTTCATGCGCAAACTGCAACGCTTTGCAGACCGGCGGCACAATGGCCAACGCCTGCTCCGGTGTGAAGCGTCCCGCCTTCATCGCCTGCCGCAAATTCACGCCATCGACGAACTCCATGAGCAGGAAAAAGAATCCGCCCGCCTGCCCGAAGTCGTGGATGGTCACGATGTTCGGATGGTTCAGCCGGGCGAGCGCCTGCGCTTCGTGGCTGAAGCGTTCCGCAAACACCGGATCGCCCACGCGCTCCGGTGCGAGCAGCTTCAGGGCGACGAGACGGTTGAGCGATTTCTGCCGCGCTTTATAAACGACGCCCATCCCGCCGCGCCCAAGGCAGTCGAGGATTTCGAGCTGCGGAAAATGGGGTGCGAGTTCCTCCGGCGTCGGCACAGGCGGGCGAACCGAAGCCGCCGCATCATCCAGCGTCTCCGCGCCGAGCCCCGCAAACAGACACTTCGGGCAAAGCCCCTGCGGCGCATGAGCAGGAAGCGGCGTTGCGCAATTCGGGCACTGCGAGGGTTCGGATGAAGATGGTTTTTTGGTGTTCATACCGTTTCCTGAGGAAACCCCATGCGGCGGTTACACGCGATGGTGAATTTCTTCCAAGCGGGAACATTGAACGAGGGGATTGCTTCATCGAGGTGCAGCGTGTTCTTTCACCCCAGCGATGAAGAAGCCAGCCACACCAGTCTCAGTCCGCGCGGGGAAAATGGAATTCTTGCGCACAAACTCCGTGAGTTGGAAGTGGCGCGATCTGTACCGCACGGTGCTTTCGCTGACGTGGCCACGCTTCGCGTTGTGCGTGTTGGCCGTGTATATCGGCATCAATCTCGCATTCGCGTCTGCTTACATGTTCGGCGGGGATTGCATCGCCGAAATGCGCCCCGGTTCTTTCTCGGGTGCGTTTTTCTTCAGCGTGCAGACACTTTCGACCGTCGGCTTCGGGCATCTTTATCCGGCGAATCTTTACGGGGATATCGTGACCACGCTGGAGATTGTCGTGGGTATGTTTTTCACGGCTGTCGTGACCGGGCTCATATTTGTGCGGTTCTCCCGACCAGTCGCACGCCTGATGTTTAGCGACACGATGGTGATTTGCCCGTTCAACGGAAAACCAGCGCTGCAACTGCGAGTTGCCAACCTCCAGCATCAACCCATGGTCGAGGCGGAGTTTCGCGTCATGCTCATCCGCAATGAACCTATGATGGAAGGCGATTACTACCGCCGCTTTTACGCGCTCAAATTGGATTTCGACCGGCTCGTGGTCTTTCCTTCAGCGCTGACAATCCGACACATCATCGACGAGACGAGCCCGCTCTTCGGCGTGAAGCCCGAAGACTTGGCGGCGGCAGATGCGCGATTCATGGCATCCATCGTGTGCATCGACACCGTCACGCAATCCCCGGTCCAAAGTCAGGCCGACTACACGACGCGCGACGTCCGCTTCGGGCATCGCTTCGTGAAAATATACACCGAACACGACGACGGTCGTCTGGAAGTGGACTACGGTCGTCTCCACGAGACGGAGCCCGCTTCGTAGCTCACAAGTCTCAGCGTTCCAGCAGCTTCATCGGCTTTCCCACGGCCGCATTGCAGACTGCGCACTCCTTTAGGTCCACATACGCGGGCGCTGCTTGCGCGACGCCGAAGCCCGCGCCGTGCTCCTCCTTGCGGAAGCTCTCCAGCATTTTCATCCCTTCCTCGCGCTTCAGTTCGAGCTGTTTCGTGAGCGCTTTCCGCTCATCGGCGTTTAGCCGCAGCGATTTCATCCGGCGTTCCATCCATGACTTCACGAGGGAATTGATCACCGTGAGCCGCTTCGCCGCATCCTTGCTGAAGAGCTGTTCGTGGACCGCCGGCGAAAGGCCGGGGCCAAACGTGGAGCGCGCCTCTTTCAAGCCATAGAAGCCGTCGGGCCGCGCCTGATACGCCTCCAACGCCCAGATGGTCGCGTTGCAAACCGGGCACGCGTAGATGAAGTGAAAATACGTTTCCTTCTCCCGTTTCATGAGGATCTGCGCGACGTCCTCCTTCGAGAGCCCATCCTCGTAGAGCCCCTCCATCACACTGTAGAAGATGAACCGCGTCGCTTCATCCATCCCCTTGCGCTGAACATCTTCGGCGGCCCGAAGCGGGACCGGAGCAAATGGAGCGACCACCGTGGCGACACAAAGAGCAAGGCAGAGAATTTGTGATTTCATAGCGAGCGAAGGATGCACGGAGGGGCGTGGGAGGTTGTCAGGAAATTGTCAAATGTCCGTATCGCAGAACTACGACGGGGCAGGTCGTCGCCATCCGTTGGCTACCGCCGACGAAGTATCAGCACGAAAAAGACGACACCGCCTACGAGCAGAGCGGTTCCGAGCATGACAGGACTGGCGTTCGTCCGCCCAGGCGCGGCGATGACTTGGGAGGCCGGGGCCAATTCCGGCTTTGGCTCCGGGGAACTGGACGCGATGAGCCAGAGTCCAAGAATAATTAACCCGACGGCGACGATACTGAGCGCGATACGCATGGCGTATTTACGCACATCCCCGTGCGACGTGAAGAATGAAGTCCGTGGCGAAGTTTGCATTGCGCGCGAATTCCCGCTGGTGTGCCGGGCACACATCCCGATGCACATCCTGAAACAACCTCGCCTCCGCGTTTTCGCGCTCATCGCCTTTGCTTTTGCCGCCGTGGCTCCAACGCTCCGGGCGGATGGCACCTTTCCAATCAACGCCGTCACTCCAGAGCAGATCGCGGAATACAAACTCGACGCGGCGTTTTTCAAAAAGGCGACGCTCGTGCAGAATATCCTCATCGCCACTTCGGACAAAGTCTCCGACTTCACGCATCGCGAAGCGGCCTACCAATTCGACATGGTGATGAAGAGCATCGCACCCGAAGTCGCCGAGCGTATCCGCGAGAAGAAGGTGCTCTGTGTGCTCATCGCTCACAATGAACTGACTTCCGACGTGCCCATGTTTGCGTCGGACAAAACTGGGAAGGAGCTCGATTTTTACAACTGGCGGCAGCGTGGCTTTCTCACCAAGCGCCTCGGGCGGTCCGTCGTGCTCTTCGCGGAGGAAGATGTGCTGGAATACGAAGGTGGTATACAGACCGAGAGCATTCTCATTCACGAGTTCGGCCACGTCATCCAGGGCGCGGGATTCACTCCGGAGCAGAACGCACGGGTGAAAGCGGCGTTTGAGCACGCGAAGAAAACGGGGCTCTACAATGACGGCTACGCGGCGCTGCGATTCCGTCGCGTGAAAAGCGAGAAGCCGGTGAGCCTTCTCGACGCGCTGGTGAAATCGTTCCCGGAGCAGAAGGCGGAGTTCCTCGGGAAGTGTCTCGAATGCGGCGACATTCTGGTGAACGGCAAGGCCAGCAACGCAAAGGTCGAAGTCACCAAAAACGACAAAGTGCTCATCGTCTTCGGCGGCCCTAAGGAGACGTATGCAGCCGGCAACCCATCCGAGTATTGGGCCGAAGGCGTGCAAAACTGGTACGACACCAACCGTACAATGGACCATGACCACAATCACATCCACACGCGCGCGGAGTTTAAGAAATACGATCCCGAGCTCGCCGCAATCTGCGCCGAAGTCCTGAGCGACTCCGAGTGGCGGTTCGTCTCCCCGCGCGAACGCGCCGGGAAGGATCACCTCGCAGGCTACGACCCGTCCACCGCGCCAAAAGTCGCCAAGCTCGAACACATCGAAAAAGCGGGGTTGGATTACTTCGACGAGTATTGGAAAGACTTCTGGCCGCGCCTCCAGGAGAAACACGCCGTGAAGGCTGCTCCCAAGGCGCAGGAGTAATACCCATCGTAAAAGGGACGCCCAGCTCCCAGCAGAGGAATTTCAGGCGAGTGTGCCGACGCTCGGCTCAGCCCGCGATGATGCGGACGATGAGTTGATTGAGGATGACTTCCTTATCCGTGGGCGAGGTGACGAGGGCGACGTTGGCCTCTAGGCACGCGGAGAGTGCTTTGCGTAGCTCGGCTAGCGTGTAGCGGTGGACGTTCCCAGCGGCGATGCCCAAGGGGAAGGCGTTTAGTTTTCCCTCCTTGGTCCGAGGAAGATGCGCGAGTGCTTCTGCGGGGAGGCGCTCGAGTGTTCCTCCGAAATGGAATGCTTGTGCGGGTTTGGCGAGCTTGTGGCGGGCCATGAGGTCTTTCACGAGAAGGAGGTTTCGCACGGTGGGGATGATGGTTGCAAAGAGGATGCCCATCTCGGTTTCGCCTTGGAAGACGAGCTGTTTAAGAAGCTCGATGGAGCGGGCGAGTTGGCGGCAGGAGATGGCGTTGCCTAGCTCGAAGATGACTCCGGCGCGGGAGAGCGGAGTGAGGAGGCGGACGTCGTCGGTGGTGACTTCGCGGCGCGTTTTGCCGAGATAGAGGTTTAGTTTTTCTAGCTCGGTGGCGATGATGCGGCGGTCGCCGCCGGTGTAGAGGGTGAAGAGTTCTGCGGCGCTGGACTCCATGCGGAGGCCAAGCTTGTGGGCCATGCCTTGCATGAGCATGGAGGCGTTTCCTTCCCATCCGGCTTTGCTGCTGTCGAGCCCCTCGAATGTTTGCACTCGGGCGAGTTTGCAGAGCGATTTGTAGAAGGTGCGGCGCTTGTCGCACTCGGTGGCGCTGAGGAGGAAGCAGGTGCCGTCGGGGAGTCCGCTCTGGAGGACGGCGAGGAGTTTCTCCAGCCCAGCGATGACGTCTTCTGAGCGCCCGGTGACGTTATCTGCGAGGAAGTTGACGTTCTTCATCCACACCAGCTTGGCTCCGCCAAACATGCTAAAAGTTTGCAGTGCCTCGGTGGCGTTGCGGATTGCGCGGAGTGCGTGATCGATATTGTCCGAAGCGCAGTCAATCGTCTCCAAGCCGAAGTCGCCGCCGGGATTTAGCTCGCGGGAAAGCTCAAGAGCGACGCGTTTAACCTCGAATTCGTCGGAGCCGAGGACGGCGTGAATGGCTGCTGTTTTGACTGCGGGCATGGTGTGTAGGCGCAGTCTGCGCCGATTCCGTCACGGATTCGCTGCGAAAGCTTTAGTACCCACCGGGAACTAGGCCGCCGAACGGGCCTTGGCCTTCCCATTTCTCGGGACGATTCCAAGGGATCGCACTCACGGCGCTATGCTCGGAGTCTTGGGTTGTGGAGCATCCACAGAGCCCGAAAGCCACAAGTGTCAGTAGGAAATAGGCTCTCATCTTCGCGGTGCTCAAACGTTAATCGGGAAGAGCTGGTTTCGTCACATCACCGACCACGACATCGGTCTTCACCTTGTCTTCGCCTGTGAAGATTACTTCGTCGCCGGGTTCGACATACATGCCCTTCACAAAGGAGCCGGGAACGATGTCGGCGATGGATTGGTTGTTCTCGACGGAAGTGATTTTCACTTTGCCGATGGCTTGTCCGGCGCGGCCCACGATCATAATTTTGTTGGCAGCGGCACCTTGTTTATCGCCGATGCTGAGGACTGCAAAGCCCCAACCGGGGTTCACGGCCATCACTTTACCACGGGTGCCCTTGAGCATGAAGGACTTCTCCCAACGGTCGATCTTGACGGTGTCCTGAACGATCTTCTCTTCCTTCGTCTTCACACTCGCTTCAAGGCTAGAGACGGTGTTGTTAAGTTCGATCTTCTCTTTCTCGAGGGTGCCGATTTTGGTTTCTTGGTCCTTCACCTTAGCGGTCATCTCGGCGATTTGGAGTCCGAGTTCCTCGATCTTCTTTCCGCCGCCGAGCTTATCAAGCTCCGCCTGAATCGACGCCAATTGCTGATCCTTCATCGCCAAATCAGTCTTCACTTTGTCGAGGTCCGACTTCGTCGTTGCGAGCGTCGCTTCCGTTTCGCGGAGTTTGCCCTTGGTGGCTTCGAGGTCGGCTTTGGTCGCTTCAAGTTCCGTCTTGGTGGCTGCAAGTTCGGCCTGCGTTTTAACGCGCAAGGCAGTTTCTGCGACCAATTTGCCCTTAGTATCCTTCAAATCGGCCTGAAGTGCGCTGACGGCTTCCTTGGCTTGCATACCGAAATACACGGCGACGCCGGCGAGGACAATTGTGAGGGCTGAGAATACCTTTGAGATCATGTTCTTTGTAGTGAGTGGTAAAGTGTTTTGGAAAAGACGTTCAGTGCGTTTGAATGCACTTCTGGGCTAATTGGCGCGTTCTTGTAAGCGGGCTGGTTTTATCTTTGCAAGGGCTTTCACAAAAAAATACGGAAGTTTTCATTTACGGTGATGTTCAGTGCGTGACATGGTCGCGCTTCCGTCAGGGGCTGCGGATTGAAGGCTAGAAAACCCCGCCAGGCCCGGAAGGGAGCAACGGTATCTTGCCCTTCCTTGTCGCGGTTCCCTGACGGAATTTTTGTGCTCACGCGCGTTCATGGGGGTTTTCTAACGGGGAAAGCCGCGCGAGGCCAGTGAAGTGACCGTTATTTTCATACGGCCTACGTGAGCGTGAGATACGATAGCTCTGGGCGGCAATTGAACCGCATTTTGTGCAGCGAACCGAGGCCCGCCGTGACGTGGAGCCAGCGATTGTCCCACGCGTAGAGCCCACGGACAAAGCGTTTGTCGCTCACGGGTATAAAGGGCTGGCCGATGAACGGGAGCGAAAGTTGCCCGCCGTGGGTGTGGCCGGAAAGCATGAGGTCCCACTGGAATTCGCGTAGCGCGCCTTTGGTATCGGGGTTGTGGGAGAGGAGGATCGTCGGCAACTCACCCAGCTTGCGCCCCTGCGGATATCCACCGAACGCGCGGACGGGCTCCAGTTCCCCCGCCCAGTCATCGCCGAGGCCCACGAGGCGCAGCTTTTGCCCGCGCACCGCGAAGTCTTGTTGGGCGTTGTGAAGCAGCGGGATGTTTGCGCGCTCCAGTAGTTCCCGGACCTTCAGCGTCGTCGCGTAGCCGCTGAATCGCGCCCATCTACCGCCGTCGTGGTTCCCTAGCGTGGCGAAAGTCGGCGCGGCGGCGGGGAGTTTTGCCAGCACTGCGGCGTAGGCGTCCCACTTCTCGAAAGTCGTCGTGATGAAATCGCCCGTGACGCAGATAAAATCAGGCTTCCACGCCAATGCGCGGTCAATTTGACGGCTGAGGAAATCGAGCGGCATCGGGTCTGCGTGAAAGTCCGAGAGATGCAACAATTTCAGCCCGCCGAGGCCCAGCGGCACGGTGATGTGCGATTCGCCGACCCACCACGGCTCCACGAAACGCATCCACATCCCCGCCGCCCCGCCCGTGACGGCGAGCGAGCGGAAAAACTGGCGACGGCTGAGTTTTGGCAAAGGCATGACTGCGCTCGGTTAAAGCAAGAACACATCCACCGCAACGCCCGCGACGAACAGCGCGCCCACGATTGCATTGCTCACAAAAAACGCCCGGTTCACCGCCGCCACATCCAGCCGCGCCGCCGAGCGATGCTCGAAGACCAGCATCCCGCAAATCAGCACCGCCGCCGCCGCATACCCGCGCCCCAGCCCGGCAAAAAAACCAAACGCCACCAGCCCCGCAAACGCCGCCGTGTGCAGCGCCCGCGCCAGCCGCAGCGCGCCGGGGATGCCGAGTTTTACCACCATCGAGTGCAGCCCTTCGGCCTTGTCGAACTCATGATCCTGCGTCGCATAGATCAAATCGAACCCCGCCACCCACAGCAGCACCGCCAGCGCGAGCACGAGCGGCGGCAGCGCAAACGAGCCCGTCACCGCCAGCCACGCGCCCACCGGTGCGACCGAGAGCGCCAGCCCGAGGAAAAATTGCGCGGCGTGGGTAAAGCGCTTCGTCACCGAGTAAAAAAAGACGATCCCCAGCGCGACGGGCGACAGCCAAAAGCACAGCCGATTGATCGCATAGGAAGTCGCCACAAACGCCACGCTGGCCGCCAGCAACATCCCCACCGCAGTGCGAAAGGGCAGCAGCTTGTGCCGCCCCGCCGTGCGCGGGTTCCGCTTGTCCATTTCCCAATCCGCCAGCCGATTGAAAGTCATCGCCGCCGTCCGCGCAAAAACCATCGCCAGCACGATCAGCCCCGCCAGCCGCCAACTCGGCAGCCCGTGGGCCGCGACGAGCATCGAGCCGAGCGCAAACGGCAGCGCGAAGACCGTGTGCGAAAAGCGGATGAAGCGAAGAGCGTCGGCGAGCAATTTACGAGTTCCGGCGGTTCACTACGGCTTGCCCGCCTTATCCTCATCCGTCTCGTCGAACATCGCCGCCAGCCGGTCGTCCACGCGCATATCGATGAGCTTCCACGCATCCGCAGGCTTGTAAAAATAGAACCTCCAGCGGAGCGGGAACTCTTTGCCCAGCGACACCACCGTGTAGCGCACCATCCGCTCGCCGACCATTTTCGTGCTCACCACTTCATACCCGCTCATCGCGCCGAAAACGCTGAGCGCCTCCCTAGTTTTCGCCTTCAGCGTCTTCACGTCGTCCGCGCGCTCGGCGATCTTCGTGTTCCGCGTGAGTTGCTCGTAAGCGGTCTCCACATCCTTTTTTTGCAGGAAGCCAAAGAAGCGGTTCACGATCTTCTCCGGCGTCTCCGCCACGACGGCGGGAGGCTGTGCTTCGGCGACGACGGCGGGCTTCACGGGCGGCGTCTGCGCGAAAAGTGGAAGTGCGATGATGGAAAGAAGAGCGGTGAGTTTCATGCGATGAGCTGTGTAAGACGAAGGCGCGCATCCTGTGTGATCGGCGTGCCGTGCGCGAAAGTCAGGATGTCGAAATCTAAAGACAACAGTAATCTCAGCGAATCGCGAAGTTTCTCCGGCTCCGAGCGATATTTCTCCGGCAGAAGCGCAAACCCGTGCGACTCCAGATGGATCACCGCATCGCCGAGACACAGCGTCTTTCCAAACAGAAACGCCACCTCGCCCGGCCCCGCGCCTCGCACCGGGAACACCTGCACGCCCCCGAGCCTCGGCTCGCCATCCACCACAATCTCCAGAGCAGCGGCGGCTGGCGCAAACACGGGCACTTTATACCGCCGCCGCACCTCGTCTGCGCAGCGAGCGTGATTCCCATTCGTGAGGAACACCGCCGCCGGGACAAATGGGAGCGGCTCGGCAAAAGGAAACGGGTCCACCAAAATCACCCCATCCGACGTCTGCACCGCACACGCGGAAAGGTCGCACTTCACCGCCGGCTCGTAAGCCTGCCAGTGCCACAGCCCATCGCGGATTCGGACTAATTGCGCAAGATTCACCCACCGCCGATAGCGGGTACTTGCGGGAGGCGTCAATGCGAGGACAGAGATTCTCCCAAAGAAAGCCGCGCACCTTCGGTTTTCCCGGACAACCTGAAGTTTTAGCCATGCGTCACCTTATTTCTCGCTCCATTCCATTCGTCATCCTGTCCGCCGCGCCCTTCGCGTTTGCGGAGCAATCGTTTGAGGTCTTTCCGGCGGACATCAACCTGAAGTTTCTCCGCGACCGCCAGTCCATCGTGTGCCGATTCACCGAGCCAAACGGCGTGAACCGCAACGTCACCGAGGAGGCAAAGTTTTCCTTCACCGACGCGACGAAGGCGAAGTTTGAAAATGGCACCGTCCTCCCGCTCGCAGACGGCGAGACGAAGCTACGCGTGGAATACAACGGGCAGACCGTCGAGGTGCCGGTGAAAGTCGAGGCCATCAAAGAAGACCCCGCAATTTCCTACCGCAACGACGTGATGCCCGTCTTCATGCGCAACGGCTGCAACAGCGGCGGCTGCCACGGAGCGTCGCGCGGCAAAGACGGCTTCCGGCTCTCGCTCTTCGGCTACAATCCCGAGGGCGACCATAACAATCTCACCCGCGAGCAAGTCGGGCGGCGCATCAATCTGGCGCTCCCCGCTGAGTCCATGTTGCTGACGAAAAACACTGGTGAGGCACCCCACACCGGCGGGAAACTTTTCACGAAGGAAAGCGAGAGCTACTCCGTCCTGCACCGCTGGCTGGAAGCGGGTGCGCCGCTAGAGGCTCCCGAGGCTGTGCCGACTGCACTGAGCGCCGAGATTTTGCCCAAGAGCCTGCTGCTGGAAGCTCCAGGGCAAAAGTTCCGCATCACCGTGCGTGCAAAATATAGCGACGGAACCGACCGCGATGTCACGGATATGTCGCTCTTTTTAAGCAGCAACGATGGCTCGGCGAAAATCGGGCCGGATGGCGTGATTACGACCGGCCAGCGCGGCGAGGCATTCGTCATGGCGCGCTTCCACACATTCACCGTCGGCACGCAGGTCATCGTCATTCCCAAAGGGCTGCAATACACGAAGCCCAAAGTGGACGAGTGGAACTACGTGGACACGCTCGTGAACGCGAAGCTGGACAAACTGCGCATCGGGCCGAGCGGAATCGCCGACGATGAAACCTTCCTCCGCCGCGCATTTATCGACATCACCGGCACGCTCCCGAGCACAGACGACGTGAAGAAATTCCTCGCCGACAAAGAGCCCAAAAAGCGCGCGCTAAAAGTGGACGAACTCCTCGCCCGCAAAGAGTTCGTGGACCTCTGGGCGCTGAAATGGAGCGAGCTGCTGCAAGTCCGCACGGACAACAATAACCAAGGCAGCTACAAGGCCATCCTGAGCTACTACAACTGGATTCGCGACCAGATCGAAAAGAACGTCCCCGTCAACGAAATGGCCCGCCAACTCATCTCAGCGAGTGGGTCAAACTTAGACAATCCATCCGCCAATTTCTACCAACTGGAGGCGGACCCGCTGAAGCTCGCGGAAGATACCGCGCAAGCATTCTTCGGCACCCGCATCCAATGCGCCCAGTGCCACAATCACCCCTTCGACCGCTGGGGCATGGCCGACTATCGCGGCTTCGTTTCCTTCTTCACCCAGATCGGGCGCAAGAACGGCGAAGACCCTCGGGAACGCATCATCTTCAATAGCGGCGGCGGCGACGCGAAACATCCCGTGACGAACGCCGTCATCCCAGCGCGTTTTCTCGGCGAAGACACCGGCGACATCGCTGGAAAGGACCGCCGCCAAGTGCTTGCAGACTGGGTGGCTTCGCCAAAGAACCCGTTTTTCTCCCGCCACATCGCCAACCTCATCTGGGCGCAATACATGGGACGCGGAATCGTCGAGCCCGTGGATGACGTGCGCCTCTCGAACCCGCCGAGCAACCCCGAGTTGCTCGACGCACTCGCCACGAAGCTCGTGGAATACAACTACGACCTCCGCAAAGTCATCCGCGACGTGTGCAACAGCGCCGCATACCAGCGCACCACCCGCGCCAACGAATCCAACGAACTCGACGACCGCAATTTTGCCAAAGCAACCATCCGCCGGATGCGCGCCGAAGTGATGCTCGACTGCATCACACAAGTCACTGAGACGAAGGATAAATTCAAAGGACTACCGCTCGGAGCCCGCTCGGTGGAAATCGCAGACGGCAAGACAACGAGCTACTTCCTCACAACATTCGGACGCGCCGACCGCGAAGCCATCTGCGCCCGCGAGCAAGTCGGCCCGACACTCAGCCAAGCCCTGCACATGCTCAACGGCGACACCGTCGAAGGCAAAATTGCAGCGGGCGGAGTCGTGCAAAAGCTGATGAAAGCGAACCTGACACCACGCGAAATCGCGGGAGACTTGTTCCTACGCTGCTTCGGCCGCGCGCCGACAGAAGTCGAGCTACGCAAACTCGAAGACCACTGGGGCGTCACCGAAGAACAGCCCAAGGTTTACACAGACATCTTCTGGGCGTTGATGAACGCCAAGGAGTTCATGTTTAACCACTAAGCGGAAGGCCACGCTTCATGCGCGGCGATTCGGGCGAGCGCCTTTTCTAGCAGCGATTTTCCGGGCTCCATGCGGTGCCAAGGCGATGCGCCGCTCGGATGAGGAAGAGGAATCACGTCGAAGCGGTGTCCGTGCTTTTTCACCTCGAACTGCCCGCCGATCACGTCGGTGAGTTTGTCGAATTGCATGAACTGCAAGATGGCGAGCTTGCCGATGGGGATAACGAGGGCGGGCTTCAGGATGGCCAGTTCTTGGTCCAGCCAGCTTGAGCATTGCTCGATCTCGCCGGGGTCCGGCACACGGTCACCGCCCGCGTTTGTCTTGCCGGGGAAACAGCGCGCGACGGCAGCCATATAGACGCGCTCGCGAAACTGTGCCTCAGTCCACCCGCACGACTTCGTGAACCAGCCAAAGAGAGTCTTCCCCGCCGTCCACGCGAACGGGCGACCCGCGACGGGCTCCTTCACGCCGGGCGCTTGGCCTACGCTCATCACCTTGGAAAATACCGCACCACCGCTGACAGCCGGACGGTGCATCTTCGGGCAGCGCGTGCATGCGCGGAGTCGGGTGACGAGGTCGTCGAGTTTTTGCTGTGGGCTCATGCGCCGAGTTTCGTTCCCGGTGCGACGGGATGGCCACGCAGAAACTCACGGGCTTCCATGCGTTTTTTGCCTTCGAGCTGGAGGTCCGTGATGAGCACAGAGCCGTCGCCCGTCCCTACCCAAAGCCCGTCGCTCGACGGCAGCACCACGCCAGCCTCGCCGCGTTCATCGCTGACGTAAGCGGCAAATACTTTCAGCCGCAACACCCCGAGCTTCGTCGCTGCGGCAGGCCACGGATTCATCGCTCGTATCCGCCGATGCACCGCCGCGCGGCCTGCGGAAAAATCGAGCTCGCCGTGTTCGCGGGTCAATTTGCCCGCGTAAGTCACCCCCTCTACGGGCTGCGGCTGGCGTGGTGCGTCGCCGCGCTCCAGCAACGCCAGAGACATCGCCATCGCACCAGCGGCTTCGAGCCCGATGCGATCGTGGAGTTCCCCACCCGTTTCGTTTTCGCCGATGCGCAGTTCGCGCACGAGCAGCATGTCGCCGGTATCGAGTCCCTCGTCCATATACATCACGGTGATGCCCGTGGTCGCATCTCCCGCTTCGATCGCTGCTTGGATGGGCGCTGCACCGCGCCAGCGAGGAAGGATGGATGCGTGCAAATTCAGACACGCCACACGCGCCGCATCGAGCACGCCCTTTGGCAAAATCTGCCCGTAAGCCATCACGACGATCACATCCGCCGCGTAAGCCCGCACGCGCGCCACCGCATCCGGCGCGCGCATTTTCACGGGCTGGAAAACCTCCACTCCCCTCCCCTGCGCCTCCACTTTGATACGCGGCGGCGTCAGCTCCAGTTTGCGGCCCGCCGGTTTGTCCGGCTGGGTGACGAGCGCGACGACTTCATAGTGGTCGAGCAGCCAGCGGAAGCTGGGCAGCGCTATGTCGCCAGTGCCAAAAAATACGATTCGCATGAAGCGAACAGAATGAGCCTACCCAGTCCCTTCGGTGCAAGCTCGGGCTTCGCGAAAACCGGTCGCTACACCAGCATCCCTAGCGGCGGAGTGCTGCTCGATGTGCTGTAGAAATTGCCGATGTTTGGCAGGATCAGCGGGAGTTGAGACTTGCTCACGCCAAGCCAGAGCGCGAGTTCCGCGAAGAAGACATCGCAGCTCGTAGTCGGGATGAATCGTCCGCGTCCCGTGTCGAGCGGGTTCACTTCCGGGCCGCTGTCGGGGTTTGTCGCGAGCGATGGGAATTGCCCGAAGATGCGTCGGCCTTGGATGCCTCCGCCCACGACGAGTTGGTTACCACCCCACGCGTGGTCGGAGCCGCGACCGTTGCTCGTGAGCGTGCGGCCAAAGTCGGACCCCGTGTAGAGCACCACTTGGTTTTGCAATCCCATTGCCACCATCGCGGCATGAAACGCGCCGATGGCAGCGCTGACTTCCGGGAGCATGACGCCTTGGCTTCCGAGCACTTCGTCGTGATGGTCCCATCCTCCGCGCTGGACGAAAAATGTCTGCCGCACCGCTCCGAGTCCGACGCGGCCTTGGATGGCTTTTGCGATCATCGCAAGTCGCGAGCCGATGTAGGTATTTGGAAACGTGACGCCCGACGGAAGCGCGGGCGCGGTGGCCGAGGCGAACGTCTGATAAGCATCAAGCGCCTGCTTTTTTCGCTGGTTGAACGTCTGTGCGAGGACGTTCGTATATTGCTCGGCGAGCTGGCTGTCCACTGCTGCGGACATGCTGTTTTGCAGGTCCTGATACTGCTGCCACGCGGTGTTAAAACCCGAAAGCGGCACGGCTCCCGTCGGTGTGATGGAATACTCGGCGACGGTGTTTCCGGTCTGCCAGACGTTCGAGCCATCGAGCGAAACCTGCATGGGCACGACTTGGTTGGTGTTGGTATCCTTGAGGATATCCGCCATGCGTCCGCCCCAGCCGATACCGCTGCGGGAATGCGGGATGCTCGTCTGCCATTGCTCGATCTGGTCGCTGTGCGAATACAGCCCAAGCGGGAGTTGCTTCAGCGTTTGTGCGACTTGAGTGCGGTTTTGCACGGGCTCGATCAAAGTGCCCACGTTCGCGACGAAGGACGCGTTTCCGTTTTCAAATAGGGACGCAACTTCCGGCATCCCGCCGTGGACGTAGTATCCAGGCTGACCGATGGGATTGATCGGAATGAGTTGCGCGGGAGTCAGCGCGAGGTCAGCGCGTGCGGCGGTGTATTGCCCGTAGGCAGTGGCTTCGCGGGGCACGAGCATGTTGAACGAATCATTTCCACCAGCGAGGAAGATGCAAACGACGGCGCGATATTCGCCGGGGGCCGGGACGCTTGCGCTCGCAATGCCTTGGGCGAGCTTGAGGTTGAGCAGCGTGTTCAAAATGGAAACGGAACTGACGGCGGCGCAACTGGCCTGACCGAGAAAGCGACGGCGTGAAATGGGTGTGTTCATGTTAGCGTTGGACGTTGAAGTCGGCGGATGTGGTGATGAGGTAAACGGCGAGGCGGAATCGTTCTCGATGCCACTGCCATGTCGGCGGATTGATGCGCAGCATCGCTTCGCGGATGATCTGGTATTGCCGCGGTGGCAGCGTCCCGCCGGTGAGCGCGAGGTCGAACCGGCGAATGAGCGGGTCGGGATCCATCGCTGGGCCGACCGGGACATCCTGTGCGATCTGGCCTGCCGGAACAATCATCGCAAGCTCGTCGTTGAGGCTCAGGCGCACCGCGTTATCGGAGTTGCTCGCGCCTTGCGGCTGAAGGTCGGTGAGGACGTGCTCCCAGAAATAGTTCGCGCCAGTGACGGCACTGCTCGCTTTGATAATCTGAAATTCAGGCGCAACGAGTCCCATCTGCGTGAGCGCTCCGGGCGGACTGTGCGCGGGCAGGAAGAAATTGAAGACACTCGGAGCATTCGCAGCGTCCTGCCCGTGAGCCAGACTCATTTGATCGAGGATGATCAAACCGCTCGGCGATGTAGCGTTGAAAGCACGCGCAAAATTCACCACGCGCAACAGAGGCTCGCGAAGTTTGCCAAACGTGGGCAACGACATCATCGCGGGATTGCGCGCTTCGTCGTCGAGCAGGATGGCGCGAACGACTGCTTTCATGTCGCCACGGACATTCACTCCATTATTTGCAAATGCTGCGGATACCCGCGCCACATATGCGGGACTTGGGTTCGACGTGACGAGCCGCTGGATGAGCTGCTTTCCGATGAATGGCCCGACGTTTGGGTGATTAAACAAATTGTCGATGGCCGCATTCACATCGGCGAGTCCGGCACTGCCGGTATTTCCTACGCTCGGAGTGCGTGCAGGCAGCGCGAGCCCGAGCAATGTTTTCGGCGCGCAGTCCTGGAATTCGTCCCACACTTTCATCGGGACCGTGAAATCCCGGGGATAGAGTGCGAAGTCCGTATTGTTCCCAAACGACTGCCCGGTGAAGACGCGGGCGAGCTCGGTAATGTCGCTATTTCCGTATGTGGCGATGGGCTGTCCGGCAGGAACGATATTGCCCGCCGGGTCGAGGTCGGCACCGGTTGAGAGATAGCGCGAGCCGTTGGGATTCAGCCGCCACAGACCGATCGAGAAGAGTTGCATGATCTCGCGGGCGAAGTTTTCGTCCGGGTAAATCTTGTTCACAGGGTCCGCCTTTTGGTTGCCAAGATGGGAGAGGTAAATGCCCATCACCGGGTGCATCGCGACGTCAAAAAGAAGATCGCGGAAGTTCCCGAAAGCGTGCGTGACCATGAGGTCGTAGTAGTTCGTCACGCCGCGTGGCTCCACAGCGAGGGTCTCCGGGCGGTCGCTCACAACGAGGATTTCGCTAAGGAAAGGCTGAAGAAATCGGCTACGCCTGTAAAATAGCGGGACAGCGGGCGAAAATGCTGATCTAAGGAAAGCACAAACAGCGATGGACAAACAATTGAGCTTTGCAGCAGCCGAATACGCCGGAAAAAAGAAAACCACGAGGA
>CANIWM010000097.1 GCA_947471505.1 Chthoniobacteraceae bacterium
CCTAAAAACGGCAGTTGACCCCGTTTTTGAGGCCGAAAAATAGGGTATTTTACTCTGGAAATTGCCAACTGCGGAGCAGTTGAAAATCACTCACCCGTCCAAGGCTCATTTTTCTCTGAAAATCCGTTCAACTGCCGTTTTTAGGGTTACTTGTTGTTTCCAGCGTCCGTTCCGCTCGTGTAGGGCGTCGCGCAATCGGTGGTGGTGCTGATCCCCTCGATATCTGTGCCGGTTGGCAGGGTGTGCGAAATCACGGAGCCACCGAGGTCGAGCGTCACATCATCCGCGAGGATCGTGATGGCGGCGGTCGCGCTCTTTTTCAAAACGAGGTCCGTCTTTACGAGGTAGCGCCTCGGTTTTGAAATGATTGCCGGGAGTGAGAGGATTGGCTTTGCCGTTTGTGCGATGGCGCACGAGGCAGTGGCGAAGATGGAGACGAGTATGATGCGACAAATCGCGAGGCTCAGTGATGGAGAAGTCATGCCTCAGCGTATCAATCTCCGTGTGTGCGACAATGGAACCAAGGGAGTATGGATGAGGCGAGAACGACTGTTCCGAGGAATGTGATACGATTTCTACAGAGAGCGGCCAAGAAGCACGAAAGATGGGAGAGGGGATCGATCATCCCCGCACGGGGATCACCCATCCCAGGGGCCGTTTTGCACCCCTCTACAGAGAAAAGCCTCCTTTTCGCATGGGGGGCGCAGGGATTTACGTCCTTTGAGTGCGCCAGCCACCGGGTGAGCCCGTCATTTCCCACTCCATCGGTCGCCATCATGCCTTGAAGGAGGGCGTTGCAATGGATTTTACATGGCTCAAGGCGGACAATCCGGTGCCGAGCGAGACAGGAGGATTCTGTATTGTTTCCAAGGATGGCGCTCACGATGATGGACGAATGAGAGAACCACACCGCCCGGAACAGACCACCGGTTTTGAGCTTCGGCTCGCCACGGACTCGGACCGTCAGGCGATCTATCGTCTGCGCCACGAAGTCTATGCGCGGGAGATCGGGCAACATGCCGTCAATTCCGACGAGCGGCTGATCGATAATCTGGACGAAGCGAACATTTACCTCGTGGCCGGTTGCGGGGATGCGATTGCGGGTTTCATCAGCCTGACTCCGCCGGAATGTGGTCGCTATTCGATCGACAAGTATTTTGCCCGCGGAGATCTGCCTTTTGCGGTGGACGAAGGTCTTTTCGAGGTGCGTTTGTTGACCGTGCAGAAGCCGTATCGCGGCACCCGCGTGGCGGCGCTGCTCGGGTATGCAGCGCTTCGTTGGATCGAGGCGCACGGTGGCACTCACATCGCGGCGATCGGGCGGCGCGAGGTGCTCTCGGCTTATCTCAAAGCGGGGCTCTCGGATTGCGGGATGCAGGTGCAGTCCGGCGCGGTGCATTACCACCTCCTCCATGCGACGCCGCAGGAGCTTCGGGCGCGAATGGACGGCGTTCCCGGTCTTGTGAATCTGCTGGAGCGGGATACGCGCTGGGTGGTCGATTATCCGCTGCGCAAACCGGCGGCTTGCTTTCACGGTGGCGCGTTTTTTGAAGCGATCGGCTCGCGCTTCGACAAGCTCCACACCGTGCCAGGGATCATCAATGCCGATGTGCTCGATGCGTGGTTTCCTCCTGCGCCTGCCGTTTTGTCTTCGCTCACGGAGCATCTCCCATGGCTGCTGCGCACATCGCCGCCGACCGGCTGCGAAGGGCTTGTGGAGACGATTGCCGCGGCCCGCGGCGTGAAGCCCTGCAACATCTCAGTGGGCTCCGGTTCGTCCGACCTCATCTTTCGCGCTCTGCCTCGATGGCTGAATCGCAAGTCCCGCGTGCTGCTTCTCGACCCGACTTACGGCGAATACGCGCACGTCCTCGAAAAGGTCATCCGGTGCACGGTGGACCGGCTGACTCTGCGGCGTGAAAGCGACTACGATGTCGCGCTGGATGAACTCGGGGCGGCGCTGCGCATCCCGTACGATCTTGTCGTGCTCGTGAATCCGAACAGCCCGACCGGACGCCATGTCGATGCAGCGTCGCTGGCTCCATTGCTCGAAGGTACGCATCCCGCGACTCGCGTATGGATTGATGAAACGTATGTCGATTTCGTGGATTCGGCGCAGTCGTTCGAGCGAATCGCCGCGCAAAGCCGGAACATCGTCGTGTGCAAATCCATGTCGAAAGCCTACGCACTCAGCGGCGCTCGCGTCGCGTATCTCTGCGCAAGTCCGCATCAGCTCGAAGAAATCCACGCTTTCACTCCGCCGTGGGCCGTGAGTCTGCTCGGGCAACTCGCCGCGGTGCGCGCCTTGGAGTCTCCCGACTACTACACCGCCCGGTGGCGTGAGACTGCGTCGCTGCGACTGCAACTCGCGGATGGCCTCGCCGACCTCGGATGGCAGGTCGTTCCCGGCGCTGCGAATTTCCTGCTCTGCCATCTGCCGGAAGACGGACCCACCGCGAGCGAAGTCGTCGCGAAGTGTTGCGAACACGGACTGTTCCTCCGCGATGCCGCACGCATGGGCGCGAACCTCGGGAGCCACGCGATTCGTGTGGCCGTGAAAGATGCGGAAACCAACCGGCGGATGCTGGCGATACTGTGCGCCGTCACGAGAAACTGATGAAACCTCTCGCCATGAAAACCATCCTCAAATTTCTCACACTCGTTGCGCTGCTCTGCGGCTCTAGTTCTGCGGCGGAGCGACCGAACATTGTCGTGGTCCTGATCGATGACATGGGCTGGGCCGACTTCTCGTGCTTTGGAAACAAGGACGCGCAGACGCCGAATGTGGACCGACTTGCGGCGGAGGGGATTCGCTTTTCGCAGTTCTATGTGAACTCTCCGATTTGCTCGCCGTCGCGAACTGCGCTGACGACTGGGCAGTATCCGCAGCGCTGGAAGATTACGTCGTTTCTCAACAATCGGGCCGACAACGCCCGCCGCGGCGTGGCGAACTGGCTCGACCCTAAAGCGCCGACGCTCGCCCGCACACTCCAGCAGAGCGGATACGCCACCGGGCACTTCGGAAAATGGCACATGGGCGGTCAGCGCGATGTCGATGATGCGCCCGCGATTTCGGAGTATGGATTCGACGAATCGCTCACGAACTTCGAGGGCATGGGACCAAAGCTTCTGCCGCTCACGATGAAGCCCGGCGCGACGGAGCCCGGAAAAATCTGGGCCGATGCCGAGCGCCTCGGCAAGCCAGTGACGTGGATGCAGCGCTCGCAAATCACGAGCGGATACATTGATGCCGCGATCCCGTTCATCGACAAAGCGGCAGCGGCGAAGAAGCCGTTTTTCGTGAACGTATGGCCGGACGATGTTCACAGCCCATTCTGGCCGCCGGTGGACAAATGGGCGGATGGAAAACGTGGGCTTTACCGCGCGGTGCTGATGGAAGCAGACCGCCAGCTCGGTAGGCTATTCGACCACATTCGCAACACACCAGCGATGCGGGACAACACGATCATCCTCGTGTTTTCCGACAACGGTCCCGAGCCGGGAGCAGGGAGCGCCGGACCGTTTCGCGGGACAAAAGGAACGCTCTACGAAGGCGGCACGCGATCGTCGCTCATCGCGTGGGCTCCAGGTCTGATGGAGAAGTCCAAAGCCGGCACACACAACGAGCAGTCTGTATTTGCTGCGTTTGATCTCGCGCCATCACTACTCGAGATCGGTAAAGTCGACCCGCCAGCGGGAGTAACATTCGACGGCGAGAACCTCGCTCCCGTCCTGCTCGGCGAAAGCACCGCTTCGCGCAAAGCTCCCATCTTTTGGCGTCGTCCACCCGACCGCAAAACCATGCCTCCGTCGCCGGAACTCCTGCCCGCGCTGTCCGTGCGCGATGGCGACTGGAAGCTGCTTTGCGAATACGACGGCAGCGAGCCCCAGCTCTACGACCTCGCGACCGACCGGGGTGAAACAAAGAACGTCGCCACGCAAAATCTCGATCACGTCGCGCGGCTCACGAAGGCGCTGCTCGCCTGGCATAATTCAATGCCGCCCGACAACGGACCGTCGCTCGTCGATTCACCCACGAAGCCTGGAAAACAGAAGCAGCCAGACTCGGAGTGATCGCCGCGTTCCGAGCAAGGACGATGGTGAAAGTAGTGCGGTTTTGCATTCGACGAACTGCGGGCGAACTGTTTTCTTCCGCCCGACGATGAGCCCAAATAGATGCCACCATCCAGAGCACAACAGGACGCCGAAGCTCGGCGTGGTCTTGATTTCCATTGATTTGGAAACGTTTGGTAGTGGCTCGGTGAATGGCACGATGACTGCGGGTGTCCGTGTCGCATCGCACGATTTTTAATGACTGAATTTACTGAAATTACTCCGCTAACCACACAGATGTCTTATATCGCCAAAGGAGCTTGGATTTGCCACACGGGGAAAGTTCGAAAAGTGAACGAGGATGCCTGCCTTTTTGGTGGAACTTTTAGCGGTGCGAGCACTGCGACACCGGTGGATGCGGCGTGCAGCGGCCCGCGTTGGATCGTGGCGGTGGCAGATGGCATCGGCGGGCACAAAGCGGGTGCTTATGCGAGCCGGGAGGTGGTGGAATCGCTGGAGAAGTGCGGCGGGGACCAGATTTCGCCGGAGGGGGTCGCGAGACTCCTCCAGGATACGAATGATCGGTTGCATCAATCAGGGGTGGAAAACCATGATTTGATGGGGACTGGCGCGGCGGTCGTCGGGATGCTCGCCGGCGAAGGGGGGCTCTTCGCTTTTAATGTAGGCGACGCACGTCTCTATCGGCAGGAAGGCGGCAAATATAAGCAAATCACCCGCGATGATTCCGTAGAGGCACTGCTCGTCGCCGAGGGACTGATGCGGGCTTCGGAAGGCGTTCGGCCAGCGACGATGCATGCGCTTACCCAGTCCATCGGTGGTTCGCGCGATATTGTGAAAATCGAGCCGCATTTCCACCTTCTGCCCGTGACGAAGACCGCGCGCTTCCTCCTGTGCTCGGACGGCTTGTCGGACATGCTCTCGCAGAGAGAAATTGAGCGGATCGCAGTGTCGATTTTGAGTCCCTCGGTGGCCGTTCAAGAGCTATTTAATGCCGCAATGGAGGCGGGAGGACGGGATAACTGCACCATCGCTATCGTGGATGTGGAGAAAAGGGAATAGCAGGGGCTCGAAGTTGCCCAAGTAAGGCATTTGACTTTCGTCATAAAACGCCGATAGAGTGCGCTTGTGAAAAATTTCACAAAGCTCGAAACCAAGGTGCCAGGACCCGTTCCTGGTGTGAATCATAAGGAAGCACTCAAGAACACTTTCGAGCTGATCAATTCCGGCTTGTACGCGGTCGAGGAACGGATTCGGGCGCAGGCTCGGGACTTTGATCCGGCGGTGGAGGGCTACGTTGCTTACGCGATTGAGAGCAATGGGAAACGGTTGCGCCCGGCGCTGGCGCTGCTGGCGGGCGGGGCGACGGGCGATATTACCAACGAGCATCTGGACCTCGCGGTGGTGGTGGAACTCATCCACGCGGCGACGTTGGTGCATGACGATATTCTCGATGGAGCCGACACGCGCCGGGGGAAGCCAACGCCGAACGCGAAGTGGGGCAACAGTCTGAGCGTGCTGCTGGGTGATTGTCTCTTTGCTCACGCGCTGAAGCAGTGCAGCCGGTTCCAGAGCAGCGAGGTGATGCGGCTCATCGCGGAATCGGCGAGCGAGGTTTGCAGCGGGGAGATTATCCAGACGCAGCGGCGCTTTGATTTGAAGCTCTCGGTGCCGGACTACTACCGCATCATCGAGATGAAAACGGGGGCGCTGTTCGCCGTGGCGACGGAGCTTGGGGCGTTCATTAATGAGGCGGCTCCGGCGGTCATCACGGCAATGCGGACGTTCGGGATGCGGCTGGGGACGGCGTATCAGATTTACGACGATGTGGTGGACCTCGCGGGCGATGAAACGAAGGCTGGGAAGACGCTCGGGAGCGATTTGAGGAAGGGGAAGCTGACGCTGCCGATCCTGTATCTTTTGCAGAACACGGACTCGGCGGAGCGCGATGCGATCTGCCAAATTATCCTCAGCGGGACGGATGCGGAGATCGCCACGCTGGTGACGAAAGCCGTGGAGACGGGAGCTTTGAAAAGCGCCGTGGCGACCGGGCGCAGGATGCTCGGCGAGGCGCGAGTGGAGCTGGATGCCGTCGCTCCGGGGCGTTACCGCGAGGCGCTGGAAGGGCTCGTGACCACGCTCGACGCGATGTTCTCCCAATACGGAGCGCAGGGGAACTGACCGATGTTTAACGAGATCGCGCTGGGTTCCGCCTTTGCCTCGCTCCTTTGCTGGAGCGTGTGGGTATTTCGGCGGCAGCAGCGCATCATCCGAGAGGTGCAGCGGGAGAAAGTGAAGATTCAAGTGGAGGAGCGGCGCGTGTTCGACTTCCTCCATAATCTCGGCGAAGCGCTCACACATGAGACACGGCCCGGCGATTTACACGGCAGTATCGTCGAGGGTGCGCTGCGGATTTTGGAGGGGCAGGGCGGCGCGCTTTATCTCGTGGATAAGACCGGGCTTCAGCTTCGCCCGGCGTTCATCTCGGCGCAGTGCCCTCCTTATATTGACCTGCCGCCGGGCGGGACGGGCTCGACGCACAGCCAGCTCAAGCTCACTGCGGTGAAAGTGAGCGACGGTCTGCTCGGCACCGTCTTCTCGGCTAAAGATGCGCTCTTTATCGAGGGCGACGATTCGCGGCTGCCCGGCGTGGGGAGCGCGTGCCTCGCTCCGCTTTCGTATGCGGGGCAGAATCTCGGCGTGCTCGTGATTTCGCGCGATGCTTTGCACGATACGTTTGCGCCGTCGCAGCTTCACACATTTCGTGCGCTGGCGGAGCAGTCGGCATTTTCGCTGTGGGACGCGATCCTCCACCACGAAGCGGCGGAGAAGCGGCAGATCGAAAAAGACCTCGCGACCGCGAACGATGTGCAGCGCATCCTGCTTCCGTCGAGCGAGCCGGACATTGATGGCTTCGAGACTTCCGGCACAAATCTCCCTGCGCGCTACCTCAGCGGCGATTACTTCGACTACGTGCCGCTCGATGCGGACCGGCTCGGCGTGGTCATCGCGGATGTGAGTGGCAAGGGCATCCCGGCGGCGCTGCTCATGGCCATGTGCCGAAGCGCGCTCCGCGTCATCGCGCCGGGCTGCGAATCACCAGCGGAAGTCATGCGGCGGCTGAACGCGCAGATTTATCCCGACATCAAAGAGGACATGTTCATCTCGATGGCCTACGCCATCCTTGACCGGCGCGATGGCTCTGTGAAACTCGTGCGCGCCGGGCACGATGCACCGCTCGTTTTTCGCGCGAAGGATGGGACTATTGAAGTCGTCAAGCCGCCGGGAATGGCCGTGGGCATTGACAGCGGGGGCGCGTTCAATAGGGTCACCAACGATTTTTCCGTATCGCTCGCGCCTGGAGATTGCCTCGTGTTTTACACCGACGGCGTCACCGAAGCGCTCGACCGACGCGGAGAAGAGTACGGACTGGAAGCCATGAAGCGCGCCATACAAGCGAGCGCCGCACAAGGAGCCGCAGCAATCGTCCGCCGGGTGGCGGATGAAGTGAAGGCATTCGTGGGAGACCATCCGCAGCACGACGACATTACATTGATAGCAATCAGGAAAAAATGACCGACACCGATACCGAGAAAACAGAAACCGACGAACCAAAAGCGCCCGAATCCACCGACCCCATCGCGCAGGCGCAAGCCGAGGCCGCGAAGTGGAAAGACCTCGCCGCCCGCAACCAAGCGGACCTGGAGAACTACCGCAAACGGGTCGCCCGTGAGCGCGATGACGACATCAAGCGCGCCAAGCTCGGGATGCTCGAAGACCTTCTGCCGGTGATGGACAACTTTGAATTTGGGATGATCGAAGTTCGCAAAGGGGATCCGAAATCGCCCATCGCAGTCGGAATGGAGATGATCGAGCGGCAGCTCAAAGACTATATGGCCGGAGCCGGCGTGGAAGTCGTCGAAGCTGTCGGATTCGTCTTCGACCCGAACGTCCATGAAGCCGTGGGCCAAGAAGAAAGTGCCGAAATCGAGGAAGGCAAAATCATCCGCCAGATGCGCAAAGGCTACAAAGTGCGCGACCGACTTCTCCGCCCCGCAATGGTCGTGGTAAGCAAAGGGAAAGGCGCATGATGGCGGCGAAACGTGACTACTACGAAGTCCTAGGCGTGCAGCGCGATGTCAGCGCGGAAGACCTCAAAAAGGCCTACCGCAAACTCGCCGTCAAATTTCACCCGGACAAAAACCCCGGCGACGCGCAGGCGGAAGAGAGCTTCAAGGAGCTTGGCGAAGCGTATGACGTTCTCAGCGACCCCGATAAACGCGCCGCGTTCGACCGATTTGGCCACGCAGCCTTTTCTCAAGGCGGCGGCGGACGCAGCGCAGCCGGGCACGATCCGTTCGACATCTTCAAGGAAGTCTTCGGCGGTGCAGGCGGCGCGCAAGGAATGGGCGGCATCTTCGAGCAATTCTTCGGCGGCGGCGGTGGCGGTGGACGCGGCGGCGAGCGAGAGACCAAACAACGTGGCAGCGACCTCCGCTACGACATGCAGATTACCCTCGAAGAAGCAGCGGTTGGCGTGGAGAAAGAAATCGAAGTCACCAAGCTCGAAGCCTGCGGCGGCTGCAAAGGCTCCGGCGCAGAGACGGGCTCAAAAGTCGTCGGCTGCGGCACCTGCGGTGGACGCGGCCAAGTCGTGAGCAGTCGTGGCTTTTTCCAAGTCTCGCAGACCTGCCCACGCTGCCGTGGGACAGGCCAGACCGTCGAGCGCCCCTGCCCGAAATGCCGTGGCGAAGGCCGCGCCGAGCAAACGGGACGCATCAAATTCAAAATCCCCGCTGGCGTGGACGATGGCTCGAAAATGCGCATCGCAGGCAACGGCGAGGCCGGCATCCGAGGCGGCCCACGCGGCGATCTCTACGTCGTCATCCACGTCAAAGAGCACGAGCTTTTCGAGAGGGAAGGGGAGAACATCTACTGCGAAGTGCCCGTCAATTTCACCACCGCAGCCCTCGGCGGCGACATCAAGATTCCCACACTCGACGGCGGCATGGACCTCAAAGTGCCCGCTGGCACGCAAAGCGGTAGCGTCTTCAAAGTGCGCGGAAAAGGAATGCCGAGCGTGAACAACAGCAGCAGCCGAGGCGACATCCTCGCCCGCCTCGTCATCGCCGTCCCGCAAAAGCTCACCGCCGACCAGCGCAAGAAACTCGAAGAATACGCCACCCTCATGGGCGACGACAGCACGGGGGAGAAAGGTTTCTTCCAGCGCGCGAAAGAGAGGATGGGCGGGTAGAGCGATTGCCCTTCTATGCTGCCTGAGACGACGATGGTTGAGCTTCAAAGGGTGTCCAAACGCTTTGGGGAGTTCGTTGCTGTAGAGAATGTCTCTTTGAAGATTCAAGAGGGGGAATTTCTCACGCTGCTGGGGCCTTCCGGGTGTGGAAAAACGACGCTTTTACGCATGATCTCTGGGTTTGATTTTCCGACCGAGGGAAGGGTGTTCTTGGATGGGGTGGACGTGACGGAGGTGCCGCCGTATCGGCGATGTGTGAATCAGGTGTTTCAGAGTTATGCGCTGTTTCCGCATCTGACGGTCGCGGAAAACATCGCATTTGGCCTTAGGGCTAAGGGAGCATCAAAGGAGCAGATCGCGCGGAAGGTGGGGGAGGGGATAGAGTTGGTTTCTTTGCAGGGGAAGGAGCGGCATAAGCCGAGCGCGCTCTCGGGAGGGCAGCGTCAAAGGGTGGCGCTTGCGCGAGCCATTGTTTGCGAGCCGAAGGTGCTATTGCTGGATGAGCCACTTTCGGCGCTCGATGCGAAGTTGCGGCACTCGATGCAGCGGGAGTTGAAGGAGCTACAGCGCCGGTTGGGGATTACGTTTGTTTTTGTGACGCATGATCAGGAGGAGGCACTGACGATGAGTGATCGAATCGCAATCGTGAATAAGGGACGAATCGAGCAACTGGGGACCGCGGATGAGATTTATCATGCTCCGAAGACCCGGTTTGTTGCGGAGTTCGTGGGGCAGGTGAACGTGATGCCGGGCGAGGTGATCGGGCGCGAGGGGGGAGATGTATTGGTGCGGGTGAGGGAGGACGTGGTTTTTCGGCTCGATGGGGCACTTTTGGTAGGAGACAGCGCGACGGTACAAGTGAGTTTCCGGCCCGAGAAGGTGCATCTGATGAGAAGCGCTGCGCCTGGGGAGAATGTGTTTGCGGCGGAGGTCGTGGATGAAGTGTTCCGGGGGCAGACGGACCAATTAAGTATGCGGACGGCGAGCGGGCTGGAGTTTACGGTAGTGGTGGCGAACGAGAGTCGTTCGCAGGAGTGTTTTCATAAAGGGGAACGGGTGTTTTGCTCTCTCCACCGCGAGGATGTGGTGGCGGTGCAGGAGTGGTGAGGGGCTTGAAAAAGGTATCCGGTGCGGGCGAGAGAGCGTATTGGAATGTTCAGTGAAAGGCACGCCATCGGCTTCGCACGCTGGCGTTGAAAACACAAACACTCATGTCCACACCCGAAGTGCAAATCCCGACCGAAGCGCCTGTGATGGTGCTCCCGTCCGCGCTGCTCTTTCCGAATGCTCTGATGCCGCTTTTTATCTTCGAGGAGCGCTATCGGGCGATGCTGAATTGGGCGCTGGTCCACGACCGCGCCTTTTGTGTAGCGCTAATGAAGCCGGGTGTGACGGAGGCGAAGAGCCCTGATGATTTCTACCATACGGCAGGACTCGGGATGGTGCGGGCGTGTGTGAAGTGTAAGGATGGGACGTCGAACGTGATGTTGCAGGGGTTGGCGCGAGTGAGTTTCGATGGGTTCGTGCAGATAGCGCCGTTTCGGATCGCCAAGCTGGTGCCCGTGCCGTCCGTGTCGGGCACCGAGGCGCAGACGGCTCCGCTCGCGGCGGAACTGCGGGCGCTGTGTAAACGGTTTCGGAATAAAGGACTGAGCGATAACATTGAGGCGTTCCTTTGCAAAATGACCGACCCCGAGATGCTGGCAGATGCGGTGGCGCATTCGTTCGTGCATGATCCGTTTCGTAGGCAGGAGATTATGGAGGAGGCGCGATTGCCTGAGCGGTTGGAGTTGATCATCCGGCACATCGAGGAGGAGACGCCGGGAAGTTAGAACTGCCCGCCGAGATTCGAATAGACGCGCAGGGTGAAGAGGCGGGTGTGTTCGTCGAGGAGGTAGCGGTCTGTCATCCCCGCGAGGTAGTCGCAGACGGTGCGGTGGAGACCGTCCTTTTTGATGCGGCGCGAGGTGGCGTTGCCGAGGAGCTTCGGCTGCTTGAGGTAAGCCTCAAAGACGTCGCGTAACATCTCGCAGGCGCGGTCATTCGCGCCGGCGACGCGTGGGTGGTAATAGAGGTTCTTGTAGAGGAATCGCCGGAGTTGTTGGTTGGCCTTCAGGAGCGGGCGGGAGTAGGCGATGAGCGGCTTGGCGTGCTGGCGGACTTCGTCGGCGCTGGAGACTTTCGCGCGCTCGATGAGGGCGGCGCTCGTGGCGATGACGTCTGCCGCTTGTCGGTCAATGATGCACCGGATCACATAAGCCCGGAACTCTCGCCCTTTGAGCTTTGGGAAATGCTCGCGCACCTCCTGCTCGCTGGTTTTCCATACAGTGAGCTCGGCGAGTTGCTCGGGCTCGAGGAGTTGGAAGTCGAGGCCGTCGTCCAGGTCGTGGCTATAGTAAGTGATCTCGTCTGCGAGGTTGGAAAGTTGGGCTTCTAGCGAGGGTTGCGCGTGGGGTTTTGCATCGCCGGTGCCTTGGTAAAACTTCGCGTGCTTTTGCAGCCCTTCACGGACTTCGTGTGTGAGGTTGAGCCCGGCAAACTTCGGGTAGCGCGACTCGATGACATCCACCGTGCGGAGGCTCTGCTCGTTATGGTCGAAGCCTCCGTGACCTTTCATCAAATCGTCGAGCATCTCCTCACCGCTGTGCCCAAACGGCGGGTGGCCAAGGTCGTGCGCCAGCGCGATGGCTTCCGCGAGGTCCTCGTTGAGCCCCAGCGAGCGGGCAATCATGCGCGTGATGTTGGCGACTTCAAACGTGTGCGTGAGTCGGGTGCGGAGATGGTCGCCGGTGCCATTCAGAAAGACCTGGGTCTTATACTCTAGCCGACGGAACGCCCGACTGTGGATGATGCGGGCGCGGTCGCGCTGATACTCTGTGCGTGTCGGGTGCTTGCGCTCGGCGTGCAATCGCCCTCGGGAATCGCCCGACTTCTGCGCGTATGGCGCGAGGATATTCGCCTCTATCGTCTCCAGTTCCTTGCGCGAGCGGATCATTTTGGTTCGTCAGGTTTGCCGAGGATTTCCTGCTCCAGCTTTCTGCGTTTGGCACGTGTGGCCGCGCGGATGAGGAGGATGTCGAATAGCGCGAGGAGCATCCCTGTGAGCGTGAGCCACGCGCAGGTGAGCCAGTAGGAAAAGAAGCGCAGCGGGTTTTCACGTGCCCATTTCTCCGAGAAGAACGTCCCGGCAAATAGCATCACGAGCGCGGCGAGCATGATGTAGAACATCACGCTTCTCCGGGTTTTTTGGTCCCGGAGGATTCCCTTGGTTAAATTCAGGACGAGGCGAAGCACGGCGGGACTTTCACCGGGGAGGGCGCTGCGGGTCGAGCAAAGAAAGCGCTCTCAGCGCTAATTCACCGCCATGCGCACCTGCACAAATGCGATCATCTCCAGCAGGTCATCGACGTGGAAGGGCTTCGCCAGCATCGTCCCGTTCACCACACGGATGAACTCGTTCACCTTCCGATTGCCACGATGTCCCGTCATGAAAATGAACCGGTCGCATAAATGAGGGCGCATCCGCTCCACAGCGCGGAAAAACATGTCGCCCGGCAAAGTCGGCATCATCATGTCGCACAAGATGACCTCGAAATCGCCCGCGAGCACCTCGTGGACGCCTTCGACGCCATTTTGTACGGCGACGACTTCAAATTCATGCGCACCGAGAAACTCCGTCATGATGTCTTTGAACTGAGGATCGTCCTCCAGAAGCAGAATGCGGCGTTTTTCCATCGATGGAACTGTGGCGGCAAAACTGTCTGAAATATCGAGCGTGGCGGCGGTATCGGTATATTTTTGCATGTGAGTTGTTGTTTGTAATTACCATAAAAGCAACCCCCGTGCCGCGGGCTGTTGGAAAACCTTGGGAATCTGCATCACCGAGCCGATTACAAACACTTTCTGATGATCAACGCGCGAGGCTCGGTCATTTCTTCCATCGCGTAGCGGATTCCTTCGCGGCCAAAGCCGCTATCTTTGATGCCGCCGTAGGGCATGTTTTCTACGCGGAAAGTGGGGACTTGGTTGATGAGCACTGCGCCGACTTCCAGGCGGTCGTGGGCGCGGAGGGCGAGCTGGAGGTCGCGGGTGAAGATGCCGCATTGCAGGCCGAAGGAGGAGGCGTTGACGAGGGCGAGGGCTTCATCGAACTCGCGGTAGCGGTGGAGCGTGACGACGGGTGCAAAGAACTCGCAGGTGCTGGCTTCGTGGGTTGCGGGGACGTTTTCGAGGATGGTCGGCGGGACGATGCTGCCGGTGCCCTCGCTGCCGATGCGCTGTGCCCCAGCGGCGACGGCGCTGGCGATGCGCTCGCGGGTGAACTGTGCTGCTTCGGCGGAAATCATCGGGCCCACGACGGTGCGCGGATCGCTCGGGTCGCCGACGATGATTTTCTCCGCGACGAATGCCGCGAACTGCTCCCGAAATGCAGCGTAGAGCGACTCGTGGATGAGGATGCGCTGCACGCTGATGCACGTCTGCCCAGCGTAGGCGAAGCTGCCCGCTGCGATGGCGGGGATCGCGGCTGCGAGGTCCGCGTCGGCGTGGACGATGGCGGCTGCGTTGCCGCCGAGTTCGAGGCAGACTTTCTTTTTCCCTGCGTCCGCCTTGAGCCTCCAGCCGATACTCGGGCTGCCGGTGAAACTGAGCATCGCGATGCGTGGATCGCTGGCGAGCAGGTGGACGTGCTCGTTCGCGCACGTCACCACATTCACCTGCCCGGCGGGGACTCCGGCCTCCACGAGCACGTCGGCAAGGAGGAGCATGGTGAGCGGGCATTTCGGCGCGGGCTTCACGATGATGCAGTTGCCGCTGGCGATGGCGGGGGCCACTTTATGGGCGGCGAGGTTGAGAGGGAAATTGAACGGCGTGATGCCTGCGATCACGCCGATGGGAAAGCGCCGCACGATGCCGAGATGCCCGTCGCCCGTCGCAAACGCATCCATATCCAGCACCTCACCGTGCTGCCTCCGCGCCTCTTCCGCCGCAGCGGTAAAGGTCAGGATCGCACGGCTCACCTCCGCGTCGGCGTAGGTGATGGGCTTGCCCGCCTCCGCGACGATGGTGCCCACAAACTCCGCTTTGCGCGCCGCGATTCCCTGCGCGATAGCCGTCAGCAGCGCCGAGCGCCGATGCGGAGAAATCGCCCGCACCTCCGCAAACGCAGCGACTGCCGAAGCGATGGCGGCTTCGATAGTGGCGGCGTCGCCGAGCGGCACGCGGGCGACTTCCTCCCCCGTCCACGGATTGCGGACGGCGAGCGTGGCAGCGGTTTCGACGCGTTGACCGTGGATGAGTAGTTGCGGACTCATGCTCTGAAAAGTGCGCCCATTTTTTTGCCGAGGACCTTGCTGGCGATGGCGATGGTGATGCCTAGGAAGAGCATGGCCCAGACGCCGAGGGCAGCGGCGAGGTATTTGCCGTCGCCGATGAGGTTGAAGAGTTCGTAGATGGCTTTGGTGATGGGGAAGTCTTGCTGCTTCACGGCGAGGATGAGGGAGTCGCTGACCTCCAGCATGGCGAAGCTGAATGCGAGGAGTCCGCCGGCGAGGACGTTGGCGGCGATGAGGGGGAATGTGATGCGGCGGAGGGTGCGGAAGGGCGTGCAGCCGAGGTTTTGTGCGGCTTCTTCGAGGGTCTCGCTGGTTTGCTGGAGGCCGGCGACGGCGCTGCGGACGACGTAGGGCAGACGACGGACTCCATAGGCGATGATGAGGAGAAGCGTGGGGTCGCGCGAAGGATCGAGGCTTTCAAAAAACCGACCGGGCCGCGTGATGGCCAAGTATCCAAAGGCGAGAACGAGGCCGGGGACGGCGAGCGGGAGCATGGAGAGGGCATCAAGGAGGCCGCGTCCGGGGAGCTTGGTGCGGACGATGACGTAGGCGATTGCGAGGCCGAGGATGATGTCGAAGATGACGCTGCATCCGGCGTATTTGAGGCTGTTGATGATGCTGGGGACGGTGAGGTAGTGGCCCATCGCGGCTTCGTAGTGCTCGGTGGTCCATGCGGCGGGGAGGACGGTGCGATACCAGTCTTTTGCGAAGCTGACGAGGACGACGCCGACGTGCGGGAGCAGCGCCAGCGCGGTGACGCCGAGGAAGAATGCGAAGCACAGAATGTTGCGGATGCCGGTGAGCGGGCGGCTGCCGCCAGCAGTGGTCGCTTTGGCCATCATGGCGTGTTGGCTGCGGCCAAAGAAGAGCTTGCTCGCCATATAAAGGAGCATGGTGGCGACGAGCATGACGACGACGAGGGCGAAGGGAAACGGGTTCCCATCAATCTCTTTGATGCCGTAAAAAATCTGCACGCTGGTGACGCGGGCGTAGTCGAAAATGAGCGGCGCTCCCAGCTCGGTGAACGCGAAGATGAAGACGATGGTGCCGCCCGCGAAGACGCCGGGCATGATGAGCGGGAGGGTGACTTTGCGAAACTTGCGCCAGCCCGTGCAGCCGAGGTTCAAGGCGGCTTCGTCCATCGCCGGGTCCACGTTGGCGAGGGCGGCGGTGAGGTTCAAAAAGAAGATGGGATAAAGGCTGAGCGCCTGCACGGCGACGATGCCCCAGAACTGTCCGCGCCCGAGCCAGTCGATTGTGTCGCTGGCACTGAGGACGCCCAATTTAATGAGCAGGGCGTTGAGCGCGCCGTATTGGCCGAGCATTTGTTTGAGCCCAATCGCGCCGACGAACGGCGGGAGAATCATGGGGACGAGCAGCAGCGCGGAGAGGGCTTTTTTTCCGAAGAAGTCGAAGCGGTCACTGAGGTAGGCGAGCGGGAGCGCGATGGTGAGCGTGGCGAAGGTCGTGCAGCAGGCGAGGAGGAAGGAGTTTTGCAGACCTTCGCGGTAGTTTCGGTTCGCGAAAATCTCGGCGACGTAGGCGAGGGTGAAGTGACCGTCGGCGTCCACAAAGGCGCGGTTCACCGTGGCGGCGATGGGCCAGATGAAGAAGCAACCGAGCAGCGCGGCGGTAATGGTCCAGACGATCCAAGCAACGGATTTCGACATGCGGCGAGGTCTAGCGAGGGGTGCTGGCGTGTGCAAGGCCGGGCGCACATTCGCGCCGGAGCGAGACGGAAGATTCATGGGAACAAGGCTACGCTGAATGAGGCGCTCGTGATAACGAGTCAGGGAAATGCACTTTCCACCGCCGCTCCGTATCATCGCACCGCTGCTCGCACTAGCGTTCGGGTTGGTCGCGACGTGGTTTGATTACCGGCTGAATCTCGACCTTGACCTTGCGCGGCATCTTGCGGAAGTGCGCGAGCGGGCGGACTCGAATGGGCGGCGCCTTGCGCGGCTCAGCGAGCGACTCTTGGCTTCCGGGGACCGTGAAGCGTTGCGCGCAGATGTGGAGGCGATGGCGGATTTGCCGGGGCTGGAGGATGCGGCAGTCGTGGATGCCGACGGGCGGATCGTCGCAGACACAAGCGGCACGCTCGTCGGGCAACGCGCGGAGAGCACGGTGCTGGCAGAAGCGGCGGCGCTCATCGGCTTGGCGGGCACAGCGGCAGTGCGGCATGATGAAGAGGATAAATCGGTGGCCAGCGCGCATCCTTTCCGCATCGGCGAACACGCGACGGGATGGGCGCTTTTGGAGTTTGACCGCGCGGAGGCTATCGCTGCAGCGCAGGCGGATGCAGGCACGCAGCTTTGCTGGATGGCCTCGGCGATGGCGCTCTTGAGCGGCGCGCTGTGGGCCGTGCTGCATTTTGGCTTTGCCTCGCGGCTGTCGCGACTTGCCGCAAACGTGCGCGCTTTAGGCGAAGGAAAAGGGGACGCGCCCGAGCTGCCGAGCGGCGATGATGAAGTGGGCGCGCTCTCCAACGCGTTTGCCGCGATGTCCGCAAGACTACGCGAGCGCGAGGCGGAGCAAGTGCGCCTAGAGCGCGAAGTCCTCGAAATCTCCGAGCGCGAGCGGCGCAACGTCGGCCATGACTTGCACGATGGTCTCGGCCAGCGACTCACCGCCGCATCCATGACGACAAACGCCCTCATCGCTGCGCTCAAAGCCGACGCGCCCACGCTCGTCGAGCGCGGCGAAGACATCGGGCGGCAGCTCCGCGATGCCATCGCGGAAACGCGCTCACTTTCCCACGGCCTCGCCCCAGTCGCGCTCGTGGATGATGGCCTCATGATCGCACTCAGCACGCTCGCCAGCGGCACCGAGCGCAGCGGCGTGCGCTGCGTCTTCGAGTGTCCCAGCCCCGTGCGCGTGGCCGATGCCGAGATCGCCGGGCACCTTTACCGCATCGCCCAAGAGGCCATGAACAACGCGCTCAAACATGCCGCGCCTTCGGAGATTCGCATCGCCCTTGAGCGCCGCGACGAAACCATCGTCATGGAAGTGGACGATGACGGTGACGGCTTCGACGAAGCGCCAAACGCAGGCGGCATCGGACTGCACGTCATGCGTTATCGCGCACACCTCATCGGCGGTGTGCTAGAAATCGGCTCGGCACCCGCAGGTGGCACACGCATCGTCTGCCGCATCACACTTTCACTATGAGCAAAACCAAAAGCCGCATCCTTCTCGTGGACGATCACCGCATGGTCCTTAACGGCTACGCACTCATGCTCAACGCCGAGCCCGATCTCGCGGTGTGCGCAACCGCCACCAGCGTCGCCGAAGCCCTCGCCGCTGTGGAAAATGAGCGGCCCGACCTCGTCATCACCGACATCAGCATGGCTGGGCGCGGCGGGCTCGACCTCATTAAAGACCTCGCCGCGATGCACCCCGGCCTCCGCATCCTCGTCTGCTCCATGCACGACGAAGCACTCTACGCCGAGCGCGCCCTGCGAGCTGGCGCAAAAGGCTACGTGATGAAAGACGCCGACGGCCCCACCTTCCTCGCCGCCATCCGCCGCGTCCTCTCCGGCCAAGTGTACATGAGCGGCAGCCTCGCCGCCCGCGTGCTCGACGCCTTTGCCGGAGCCCGCCCACGCGGCAGCACATCGCCGCTCGAAAAACTCAGCGACCGTGAGTTCGAGGTCTTCCGTCTTTTCGGCGAAGGCAAGACCGCGAAGGAGATCGCCGCCCAGCTTAATCTCAGCTCCAAGACCGTCTCCGTGCATCGCGACCACATCAAAGAGAAGCTCGATTTCCCCACCAGCGCCGAGATGATCCGGCAAGCCGTCCGCTACGTGGAGACGGAGCAGATGGGGGAATGACGAATGACGTCATTCGTCATTGTTTCAGTCTGCATCGTGCGATTGGAAATGCTCCGCGAGACACGCCCGTAGCCCTTCGATGTCGAACGGCACCCCTGTGCTTGGCGTGTTGCATTCTGTCGGCGCGACCATGAGGTCCGCGTGGTTTTCAGCGGGATCGCGCATCCAGTTCATCGCCCGTGTCATGTGTGTCTCGCCGGTAGCAGTGCGTTCTGTATTCATATGTGCGCAGCATCGCCGCGCTGCGCACTTCGTCCATCGGCGCTGGTGCCGATTGCGAATAGGCGTTTGGCCTATGGCGAGAAATCGTCCATCTTCCACGGCATGTTTGAACACCGCAAAGAACGCCTGCTTTCTCTCCCGCTTTTCTATCGTCGCCTCGCACTCTGTCTCGCCATAGCCGCTGGGTTAGTGGCTTTCGGCCTTGGCATCGGAGTCTTGGGCTACCGCTATTTCGCAGGCTTCGAGTGGATTGATGCGCTTTTGAATGCCAGCATGATCCTCACGGGCATGGGGCCAGTCGGCCAGCTCCCGAATGATGGCGCGAAGATTTTCGCTTCCCTTTACGCGCTGTTCAGCGGCCTCGTTTTTATTTCCGTGATGGCCGTGGTCGCTTCGCCCGTGATGCACCGGATGCTGCATCATTTCCACATCGACGAGGGTGATTTCGATGAGTGACTGACGCATCGCGGTGCGGCCCGGCGTCGGTGAAAATCAGTCTAGCACTGCCGTTCCCTCATATCGGCAAAATCCGCACTCTGGACTTGGACTCATCAATCGTGAGCAAAGCACCGCTCTCCAATGCTTCGCTGTGCGCACGCAGAGCACCCAAAACGACTGGGCTGAGATGTTCTAGCGAGACATCTTGCGTGCGAACTTGGATGACGCTCGGCCTGCCATCCTTGCTGTGCGCCAAAAGGATGCCGAAATCGAGGTCGTGGGTGAAAACCACCCAATGATGCGCCCGCGCCCACTGCATGATCTCGGTATCCGGCGCATTTTAGGCACCGATGGCAGACCAGTGAACTGCCTCGAACCCGTTCTCCCGAAAGAGCAGTTGCCAGTCGGGCGACAAGTTCATGTCAATGAGCAGCCTCATGCCACGGCCAATGGCACCTCAAGCTCCTCGACACGCCACGCGGCGTAAGAAAGCGCCTCGCGGATGTCATCGGCTGCGAGGTAAGGGTAGAGGCGCAAAATTTCCGCATCGGAATGGCCCGCCGCTACGAGGCCGACGATGGTGCCGACGGTGACGCGAAGCCCGCGAATACAGGGCTTCCCGCCCATGATGTTTGGGTCGTGTGTGATTCGGGTAAGAGTAAGCATGCGCTCAAACTACTGGAGAGCCCGGCAATGCACGGCGAAAGAAAGCAGGTGCGCAAAGTCGGGGCAGTATCTTATTTGAAAAGAACGCCGCAGCGGACGTTTCGTGTGGAGCGCGTAGGTGCGTTGCAAGCCAACCCTGCGAGTGTAACGAGCCAAGGAGCGGCGGCATTCCTGCCGCCGTCTTAAAGCGCGCGAAGCGCCTGATCTGAAGCGCGCGGCTCTCGGAACCTGCGCGGTTTTCTGATTGGGCGCTTCGCGCGTTTGGGGTCGGCGGCAGGAATGCCGCCGCTCCTTGGCTCGTTACACTCGCATGAGCGTTTCTCGGATGTGGTCGCTGAGGTAAATCGTGAACTCGTGCCTGCGGAGATTCGCTTTTTCGGGGTTGTTGCGGATGTAGCGGGCGCAATTCCAAAAATGCGCGGAGTCGCGGATGAGGCGGTCGAAGTAGTCTTTCTGCCAGAACGCATCGTCGGACATCCGCCGCCCGATGAGTTTGCCCACGGCACGCGACGAGACTCCTTTCCATGCGTTGAGTTGCTTTGAGAGGATGACGCCTTTTTTCAAAGTGAAGAGCAGATGTGCGTGATTCGGCATCAAAACCCATGCGTGGTGCCAGTAGCGGTCGTGGTCGAAAAGCGTGAAGACTTGCGAGACGGATTCCCGGAGTTCGCTGCGTCGAAGCAGACATTCGCCATGCCCTTCATCGAGCCACGCTTCTTTGGCGGCGGTGAAGCGTTTGTGGTAAAGCGTTTCCTGTTCTTCGCTCCACGGCTCCGGGTTTGCTGCGAGCCAGTTTGCACGTTCGATTTTCCACTGCGCGACGAGTCCTGCGGGAAGGGAGTCGGAGAGGTGGAAAGTAAGGAAATAAGCCGCGCCCGGCTGGTCCCAATGCGGCAGGCGATTTCGTCCGAGGGTCGTCTCCGCCCACGGATTAAAAAACTTCGTCTCCATGCAAAAACCGCTACCGCTAGAAGCCGATCCCCGCGAGCCCACACTGCGAGTGTAACGAGCCAAGGAGCGGCGGCATTCCTGCCGCCGTCCTAAATGCGCGAAGCGCCTGATCTGAAGCGCGCGGCTCTCGGAACCTGCACGGTTTTCTGATTGGGCGCTTCGCGCGTTTGGGGTCGGCGGCAGGAATGCCGCCGCTCCTTGGCTCGTTACACTCGCAGGAAACAGGAAACTTACTTTGAGTCCGTCTCATTGGCTGTTTCTGAGGCAGCGGGGCCACGGCGCTGTAATCGCGGCGTTCGGGCTAAAAGATTGTAGAAGCCGAGTTCTCGAACAAGTATTCGCTGAACTCGCTGCAACGAATTGGCTTACCGTCCCGGCGAGGTTTGGATGCCTCGTCTGTTGCCATAAAGAAATTAAAACTTCCGGGTATGCGTTGTTGCGCGATGAAAGGGAGTCTTGCTGACGGGATAATCCATACACGCGAGGATTGCAAATCTACGAACGCGAAAATATCCGCGCTAGAAGGATCTTTGGGAGCCCAAGTGAGGTGTTGTCGTCCGTTGACTTTGCCGCCAGCGGGTTTAGGTCCAGTGGTGGCTTTGACTTTGATTGTAATAGAAGCCTGCCGCACACGCGAGAAGGCGGCAAAGGATGCCTCTTTGTCGGTGGTCGGTGATAACTCAATGCCGAGAGCAAGAAATTTCGATTGAACGAGTTCCTTGCCGTACGCGTTGATCTGTCGAGACGATAGGTCCATATCATTTTCCAGAAAAACGGCGCTACACTGGCGGCGTCGGCGTTGGCGTTGGCGCGACTCCTCCCGTCCCCGGCCCGGTGGTGTCGCCTTCGTCGCGGGGTTCGGTTGGTTCGTAGAGGTAGATGACGCCCCAGCGGCGGCATTTGGTGCGGCGGCTGCCGGGGTTGAGGTCGTGGCGGTAGAAGAATTCTACGGTGTCGCAGAGGTCCACGGCTAGGGCTTGGGCTTCGGGGTAGAGGGCTTGGAGTTCTTCGCGCTGGGTGTCGGTGTTTTGGCGGCTTTGTTCGCTCGCGAGGAGCTGGCTGCGGAAGATGCTGAGGAGGCCGGCGCATTCGGCGGCGGTGGGGTGGCTCATGGCGATGTAGGCGGGGCCTTCTTCTTTGAAGCGGTTGGCTTCGCCACGGACGATGGCGTCGATGGCGGTCTGGACGGCGGCGTAGGTGGAGAGGTCGGGGAGGGTGGTGTCGTGGATGCCTCGCCCGTAGTAGGCGCGGGCTCCGGCGGCGAATTCTCCGCGGGTGATGCCGAGGTCGAGGACTTGGTGGAAGTGGGAGGCGAACATGGTGCAGCGGGCACCGGTTTGGTTCAGGGCGGTGGTGAGGGGGGCTTGGGCGGCGAGGGCGAGATCGACGTCGGTGGCTTCTTTGAGGATGCGGTTGAGGAGGCTGGTGGGGATGGCGGGGTCGAGCTGGGCGAACTGGGCGTCGGAGATGGCGCGGTCGGCGGCGGCTGGGGTGGCGAGGCGTTTGTCGCGGGCGGTGAGGAGGAGGCGGATGACGGCGGGTACGGTATTAGGTAGGCGGCGTGATGGCATAGTGGTGTTTTTCTAGGGAATGCCTGAATAAAGCGGCGTGATTCTGGCGCGATTGCGATGAGACGCCTCGTTGAGCGTTCCGGGTGGTGTTTTTTGGGCGAAATCGGGTTAAAGCCGTCGTTTTTGGTGAGTTCCGTACAGGGTCAAGCCTTTGGCAGCA
>CANIWM010000098.1 GCA_947471505.1 Chthoniobacteraceae bacterium
CTAAAAACGGCAGTTGACCCCGTTTTTGAGGCCGAAAAATAGGGTATTTTACTCTGGAAATTGCCAACTGCGGAGCAGTTGAAAATCACTCACCCGTCCAAGGCTCATTTTTCTCTGAAAATCCGTTCAACTGCCGTTTTTAGGTTTATAGCTGCGACGCCCCGTCGCAGTAAGTGGCTGCGGTGCCCTCACCGCAGTTGCGCACATAGGCGACGAGGCGTCGCCAGCACCCACTGCGACGAGGGCGTCGCAGCTACGACTTCCTGCGACGGATACCGAGAAGTCCCAGCCCACCGAGAAGCAATGCGGCGGTGCCGGGCTCGGGGACGACAGCAGTAAGCACCACATCGTTTCCGTCGCCCGCTGCGTAGTTAATGCGGAAAAAGGAGCTACCTACGGTGAAAATCGAGTTTTCAGTCTTGTCGGTAAACGTGCCAGCAATGGGTTCGCTGGCGTCGTTTAGAATCACGGTGAAGGAATCGCCCAAGGCCGGGGCATATCCGTTGATGAGTGATACGTTGAGCGTGCCAGCAAGTTGGATGGTGCCGAATGCGACGATCTGATCGAATTCGCCGCCCGCAATGCCGCCGATTTCCGCGTTGAATATTCCGGTTGAGAGCATTTGGAGCGCGTTTGGAAACGGATCCGAACCGGGGATAAATCCCACGGTCGATATCGTCAAAACGTCAGTCGAATCGAGCAACGTTCCTGGGCTGATGCTCCCAGGCGTATCAATTGCGCCGACGACGACTGGGCCAACTGCGTTCGACCCCGATACGCTACCAGCAAGGGTTCCGGCGTTATTGATGTCGAGTCTCGGGCGGTTATCTCCCGATTCCGGAAATTCACCTGTCAGATCGCCGATGACAATGAGCTTGCCGCCCTCGATAGTGATGGTGGTTGTGAGCTTAGCACCGTTTGCGAGCGTAAGACTTCCTGAGCCGCGAATGATGAGTCCGTTGGTTTCCCGTGAGGTGGAACCCGAGTTATCAAGTTTGGAAGCGAGTCGGACGTTGGAATCCGCGACGATAATGTGTTTGGGGCCAGTACCTCCATCTGAGCGAAAGAGGTACGCCGCTCCTAAAAATTCGACATCGGCACCGGTGAACCTTGCTGCGAATGGAGCGGCGTTTCCGAAGGAAATATCGAGGGCGGCAGGGAAGTGAATCGGCGACGCGGCGTGGAGTGTGCCTGCATTCATAAAAAATGCACCGGCAGCGTTCGCGCCTCCGGGGCCAAGGTTTAAGTCGTTGTTCACAATGATCGTACCGCCGTTGGCGGAGGCTATGCCTGCCGTGCCGAGGCGTACACCACCAATCAAAGCGGTGTTGTCGCCGAGGAATTCGAGTGTGCCGTCACCGAGCTTATGCAGTTTCGCGCTTCCGCCAGTAGACGAGAGGTTTCCGGTGACGGAGACATCGGTCGTGGCGCTGCCGTCTGCGATAGTGAAGATGCGTGTCGCTGCCCCTAGGTTGATAGCCGCAGCGACGATCACGGTGCCCGCTGCGTTAGTCGTGGTAAATGGGCCAGTGAGTAAAATCGGCTGCGCCGCCGCGAGGTTGATCGGTTGCTGGATATTGAAGCCACCGATTTGCGCAGACGCTGCGCCTGAGAGGAGCAGCGAGCCGATGGTGGTGAGGGTGAGCGGTCCAGTATTCGCAGGCCCCGCGATATTCAGCGTGGTCGCCGGTGCGATTTTTAGCGTGCCCGTGCCCGTCACTGGGCGAGAGGCATTGAGAGTGAGGCTGCCCGTCGTTTCAAGGGTTCCCGCTGTGCCGAGTGTGAGGGGTGCTGCTACCGAGCCAAGCTGGGCGTCGTCGCTAACGACCACAGTGCCCTCCGTCACCATAGTCCCGCCCGAATACGCATTGGCCGCGCTGAGGACGAGTCTGCCTGCGCCGGTTTTTGTGAGCGTTCCGGAGCCACTGAGTGCGCCGCCGACAAACGTGTAGGTGCCCGTGGTGTTGGTGACTTTCGTATTTCCGATGGTCACGCCAGCGGCCTGAATGGTGACCGTCGAACCATTCGCGAGCCCGGTGTCGTCAAACGTCGTCCTGTCCGCTGCTTGGAAGGCGACGGGCGTTCCGGGGATGCCTACTTCGGTCCAGTTTTGCACGGTCAAATCCCACACTCCGGTGATGGGGCTCCAGATTAGGTTGCGCCCTGTCGGCGTACCTCCTGTCGAGTAGATGAGTTGAAGATCGTCTATGCGCCAGTTCGCGGTGCCGGTTGAGGGGTTACCTGCGCCGTTGTAGCCGAACAGCCGAAAGGTGGTCGCGGCTGTGATCGCGAAGCTGAAGTCGATGGCGTTTTGAAGCGACCATGCGGAGTTGTTGGCGAGCGTGCCGAGGGTGATGTCGGTGCCATACGCATTTGCGCTGCTTCGCAGAGTCCATGCTTGCGGGCCAGTCAAGGTGGACCGGCTACCAAAGATCAAGTCGGAGAGTGTGAGCGTGACTCCCACCACAGGCACGAGCGTGAACTCAAATGCGGCGGAGCCGCCCGCGTCTATGTTTAGCGCACCGATTCGGGTAGCGGCTCCTGCGTTATTCGTCCCGGTTGCACCTGCGTAGGTTCCAGTCCCGGTGGAGGGGCTTACAGTCGTCAACAGCACGGTTGTGCCGTTGTTATTGTATTGGGTGATCGTGCCATCGGTGACTTCTGCACTATCAATCGAAGTCGGAGTGGCGGTCCCCATGTTCCAAGTAATGGATGCGGCATGAAGAGCCGGCACGGCGAGTGTGATGATGAGAGCTGGGGAGATTCGGTGACGAAGTGGATGGCGAATTTGGGCTTTCATAGATTCAAGTTTCGATTGGCTGAAGCAGGCTCGTTTTTTACCGAGCCTGCTAGAACAAAATCTACCGACGGCGGCGGCGTGCGCCGAGTAGGCCGAGGCCGCTGAGCATCAATACTGCGCTCGTGGGCTCGGGCACGGCGGTGAGGACGACATCGTTTCCATCGCCGCCCGCATAGGTGATGAAGAGACCCGTCGCGCCGACTGCGGAGCCTTCGGGTAGCCCTGTGAATGTGCCGATGACGGCGTCCCCCGTGCCATCGTTCAGGATGACGGTGAGCGCGTCCACTCCGCCGGGCGTGTAGCCACCGACAAACGAGGTGATGAGCAAGCCGGAGAGCGTGACGGTGCCGGTGACGTTCAGCGAATCGTAGCTGCCCGCCGTGGTTCCGCCGAGGTCGAGATTCAGGCCACCGGTCGCCTGGACGGTAAAGTTCCCGATGCTGAGCGTGCCCGTGCTATCGACGAGTGTGCCGGGGTCCACAAGGCCGTTCGCCCCCGCGATGACTGCGCCAAGGCGCGCGCCGGTGCTGTTGCCTTTGAGAATGCCGAGGTTTTGTGTGGTGATGCTCGGGATGGTCGTGCCGGTGAGTGCGCCAGAGATTTCCAAATTCCCGCCATCGACGGTGATGTTCTCGGTGATGGTGTTGAGGGCGTTTGGCAGCGAGACCGTCCCAGTTCCCGCGATGGTGAGGCCGGTGCTGGTGCCGGAGCCGCTGGAGAGGTTTAGCCCACCTGTCACGTCGCCCGCAAATGTGACATCAGTATTCGCTGTAATCTTGTGTTGATAAGTGGAGCCGGTCCCTTTGAAGAGGCTGCTCGGGCCTTGGAAAGTCATCGCGCTGCCGGTGAAGGTCGCGCCGTTTCCGATCTGCCCAGCGCCAATGGAGATGCCGACAGCCGTGGTGATCGCGCTGCCTGCATTCGTGAGTGTGCCCGCGTTAAACTGGAGCTGGTTACCGCCGAGGTCGTCGGCGTCATGGATGATGACGGTGCCGCCGTTGGCCGAGGTCGTCCCTGCTGCACCGATGCGGAGGCCGGAAAAAGCATTCGTGCCGGTGAGTTCCAGTGCGCCATCGCCGAGCTTGGAAAGGCGGCTGCTGGTGCCCGTCATCGCAAGTGCGCCGGAGAGCAAGAGGTCCACAGCCGCCGAGCCGTCGGCGACGGTGATCGTCCGGCTCGTCGCGCCGAAATCGAGTGCCGCACTGACGGTCGCAGTGCCAGTGGTATTGGTCGAAGTGACTGCTGTGTTCGTGATGGTATTGGTGGAGCTGACGGTGCCAGCCCCGGCCATCGTGAGTGTCGTGATCGTGGGCGTTGCGCCTGTGAGTGCGAGCGTGCCCGTGCCTTCCAGAGTAATGCCCGACGCATTCATCGTTCCGGGAACCGTGAGTGTTTGCCCGGCTCCGACGGCGAGCGTGCCGCTTCCCGTCACGCTGCGCGCCGCATTGAGCGAGAAAGAGGCCGTGGATTCCAGCTTGCCGCCGCCGAGTTGGACGGCGTTCGCGCCCGCTCCGAGGTTGGCGTCGGCGCTGATCGAAAGAGTTCCCGCGCTGACGTTATTAATCCCGGTGTAAGTGTTCGTGCCGCTCAGAATGAGCTTGCCTGCACCTGCCTTATTGAGCCCTGCACTTCCAGCGATCACCGATTGAATCGTTGCGGTGTGTGCTGCGTTTGTGACGGTCACTCCAGCGGCGCCAAGTTCGAGGGTGGAGCTGGTGAATGTATAGGCGTCGGAGTTAATCGTCAGTCCACCGCTCTGGACGTTTCCAGATAAAGTGACCGTCTCTCCCGTTCCCGTGAAAGTCGCGGGCGTCGTGAGCGTATTTGCGTAAGCCGAGCCGAAGTGTCCATTCCCGACATCTTGCCAGATGGCACCGAGTCCGTCACCCGTCCAAGTGTAGGAGACGCCACCGGATGCGGTGTAAAAAAACTGAAGGTCGTCGATCCGCCAGTTCGCGGTATTGGCCCCTGGACTACCTGCCCCATTGTAGCCAAAAAGCCGGAAGGTCGTGGCTGCACTAACTACGAAGCTGAAGTCCGTAGGGTTTTGAAGCGTCCAATTGGAATTGGCTAAATAAGTGCCGAGCGAAATGTCGCTGGCGTAGCTGTCTGCACTGCTCCGAAGAGTCCAAGCTGCCGGTCCAGTGCCCGTCGAACGCACGCCGAAGTTGATGTCGGAAAATGTAAGCGTGATCCCGGATGCTGGCGTCAGCGTAAACTCGAACGCGGCGGAACCCGATGCCGCCGTATTCAGCACACCCGCCCGGGCGGCCGCACCAGCGTTATTCGTTCCGGTTGCACCCGTATAGCCGGACGACGCGCTAGTTGCCGAAATCACCGGAGTCGTTCCGTTGTTGTTATACTGCGTGATGGTCCCGCCCGTCACATCGGCACTGTTGATCGACGATGGCGCTGCGGTGGCCATGTTCCAAGTGATGGTAGCCGCCTGCACAGCAGGCTGTGCGGCGATGACGAAGGCAGCGATGCTGCCGATGAGGATGCGATGGGCGTTGAGTTGTGTGCGAAGCGTTTTCATTTGGATGATTGGATGTTGGATTTCGATGTTCGACGGAAAACAAAGCACTGGCGGGTGACGGTGGGGTGGCTGTTGAGAAAAACTTCTGCGCCGGGTATTCCTTTAGCGATGCCAAGAGGACCGTGAGTCGAAGCGACAAAGCCGCGTCTCCGCACAGGCTGAAAAGCGCCGCACAGAGTGTTCATGCAAGAGGGCCAACGTGGAAATTTGGCCCGACTCATTAGGTGCGCCGTGTTTACCCAGCGCGCTGCGGGAGTGTCAAGCGATGCTACGGAACCACCGCAAATTCTGGCGTGAGCAACAGCGCCCATACGGCGTCCTCAAAGCGATCTCGCCAGTCGCTCGTGAGACGCTGAGTGGGCGTTGGTCCAGCTTTTACGTCGCGCTCGTTTTCGAGGACTATGCGCGTGGCGTCGGGATTAAGATGGTTCGCCCACGAGACGGCGCGGGTGTCGCGGCGGCGTGGCGGCTGAGGCTCGGCTCCGGTGCGGCGGGTGTCGTAGCCGGAGGAAAGTGCGGCGCTCATTTTGCGTAGCTCGTCTGTCGTGGGTGGACGGTTGAGCACGCGGAAGAAAAGGTCGCGCACGAGTGCCTCGGCGGGCTGGTCTTTGAGTGCCAGCGCGGTGAGTGCGCTGGCGTCGTGCGCGGTGGTGAGGAGCTTGCTGAGGGTGCCGTTTGCCAGCAGCGCGGATTGCGCGACGTTCGCGTCGTGGTCGCGCGTGCTGCGTGGGTCTGGGCGGCTCTCGCGCCAGCCGTAGGCGATGAGGAAGTCGGTGTAGATTTGCGCACGCGGCTTGGCCAGCGCGGGGCGGTCGCGCTCGTTGCTGAGGCTGGCAAATTCCCACGCTCGCTGCGGCACGCCGAGGTTCGTGTGTGCAGATGCGTCTTGCCGACCTTCGGGGTCAAAAGTGAGCGGCTCGCTGTCGTATTCAGCCCCGGCGACGAGCATGAGAGAGTCGAGCATTTGCTCGGCGGTGAGTCGGCGTGGGCTGTGCGCTGCGCTTTGGTAGGCGGCGCTGGTGAGGATGAGTCGGGCGACGTGTTTGGCGTCGTAATCGTGCGTGACGAACTCGCGGGCGAGCCACTGGAGCAGCTCTTTGTTGGAGGGCAGCGCGGTCTCCCAATCATCCACGGGCTCGACGATGCCGGTGCCGACGAACTGCTTCCAAATACGGTTCACAACCACGCGGGCAAAGCGCTCGTTGCGCGGGTCCGTGAGGATTGCGGCGAGTTGCTCCCGCGAGTCGCTCGGGCGACGCAGCACGCCGGGCAGCGGTTCTTTCGCAAATGAAAACGGGAAGTGCGGCTGGATCGTTTCTCCGGCTTTCAGCGTAACGACCACGATGCTGCTTTTGCTCAGCCCTTTGGTGAGCGAAGTCTCTGGCACCTTCATCGGCGCGCGTCCGAGCATGGCTGCAATTTGGAAAAGCTCCCGCTGTTCAAACGAGTGATGCACGGCGTCGTGGCAGCGCGCGCATTTCATCTCGTCGGCAAGGAACGCGCTGGCAAGCACCTGCGCCTTCGCGGCAGTGGGAAGATCGTTCTGCGTGGCGATGCCAAAGCCCGCCGGGCCGCCATAGTTTGCGCTGCCTTCCATGAGCACGAGTTCGGTGACAAAGCGGTCCATCGGCTTGTTGTCCCGCAGCGATTCGTGAATCCACCAGCGGAACGGTCCCGTGTTGTTCAGCGTGCCCTTGAGGATGTTCGGATTCTCCGCGAGCACATCCTGCCAATAGCTCGTCCAATGGTCCGCCCAGCGCAGGTCGGCGAGCAAGCGGTCCACTGCGCGCGTCCGTTTATCCGGCGAATTATCGGCGAGAAAAGCGGACGTTTCTTCGGCTGTCGGGATGAGCCCGATGGTGTCGAGCGTCACGCGACGGAGAAACGCGGCGTCGCTCGCAGGCGTGGTCGCGGGGAGGAATTCATCCACCGATTTTCCCGGCGCAGGCGCAGCGTGCTGGCGGGCAAGATCGTGCCGCATTTCCCAATACGCATCCTCGCCGGGATTGCGGCGGCGCTGGCTATTGATCGTCTCGATGCGATCACGCTGCGCTTTTGCAAAAGCGGCAAAATCCGCCGTTCCTTGCGTCGTCGCGAGCAGCGCCCAATCGCCCGCACCTTTCGCCCACACGGCCAGCTCGCCAGCCTCTGGGCGGATTCCTTTTCCACCGACCCACGCTTCGACGACGACGACGCGCGGCTTCCCATCGCCGACGATTCTCCCGAGCGCCTCGCGGTGGCCGGGCGGTAAAAGCGGGAGCTCCTTCACGAGCTGGATCGCCGCTTGGTCGGGCACGGCTTCTAGGTCACCGCCTTTCCGCTTCTCCACCGAAGTCTCGGCCAAAATGCGCCCATCGAGCGCCAGTCGGGCGCCGCCGTTCGAGCGCAGGAGAAGCGTGTGTTCGCCCGGCGGAAGCGTGACTACGCCGGAAACGCGAACGAGGTAAGGCCGCGAGCGGTCGGTCTTCACGCCGCTCGGCAGGTAATTGTTTGGCAGCGCCGTGAGCGCGAATGCAGGCTCGGTGAACTCCTCCGTCTTCAACGGCGGAATCTCGCTCCACGACGGGTCACGCGCTCCGTCGTCGGTCTTTTTCTTGTCGTCGCCAAATACCTCGGCGCTCGCTTCATCGGCCTTCGTCGGAAACTCGAATATCTCCACGCGCGCCCCTTGTTCTGGAAGCTGCGTACGCTCAATTGCCGCGACGGGCACCACGGGGATCCCAGGCTTCTTCGGCGCAGCGGGCGTTGCATTGCCTCCGGAGAACGAGACGGGAATCAGCGCGGGCGGCGCTCCTTCGCGGCGCGCGCGGAGCTGCATCTTCTCGGTGCTCAGCGCCGTCCGGAAAATCGCGAGCTCATCGATGCGTCCGGGGAACTGCGCATCCGCCAGCCCGCTCATGCTGCCGCCGATCCACAGATCGTCGTCGTCCTGCAACGGACCAAGCTCGGTCGGCCCGCCCATTCCCCATGTGCCTTCGACTTCGATGCCATTGATCCACGTCTTCGCGCTGTCGGGCTTTCCAAAAGTGTAGCTCGCGGCGACGTGATGCCATTCTTCGCCAGGCCTAAAGCCTCGGGCGCTCGTCCAGCGGTGCCACGAGCCCTCACCCTCGTTTTTCTCATCGCGAAATAGAAATGAAACGCAGGCCACAGGTTTTCCGTCTGCGCGTCCGCCGCGCAGGCGCAGCGCCCAGTTTTGGTTGGTGCTTCCCGCCGCGGAGCGGCCCTTGCCCGCGATGTAAACGTGCTGCCCGTCCTTCAGCCCCTCGCAGCGCACCCACGCTTCAACAGTGATGGTGTCGCCCTTTGCAAAATCGAGCCCACTTTTCGCGCCGGGGTCTTTCACCCGCATAAACGCAGGCCCGCCCGAAGCCGTGAAATCCGCCGCCATATTATGTGCGTCGAACCCCGAAAACTTCGGCGTGCGGGGCCCAGGCTCGACGAACGAAACGACATCCGTTTTCTCCGCCTTCAACTCGTGTCGAAATGCCGCCTCCTGCGCGCAACAATCAAGCGCATCATCGAACCGCCAATAAGCAGCCGGAGAGTCGGCGGTGGTGATCTCCTGATGCGTCGCGGCAAGTGCCGTGGCGGAGATCGCGAGGACGAAAAAAGGGATGCGAGTGTGGTGCATGATCATTCTCCGAGTTCCTGTAGTTTTGCTTCGAGAAAGCGGCGTAGCGCATCGCGTTTTGGAAGGCCGAGTTCGTATTTGGAAACAAACAGCGCACTGTCCATTCCGGCCATCGCGTATTCCACCAGCGCGTGATCCTTGTCGGTGCAGAGCAGCAGCCCGACTGGCGGGTTGTCGCCTTTCGCCATCATGTGCTTCCGATACCACGTTACGTAGGTGTTCAATTGCCCGAGATGCTCGTGGCTGAACTCATCGACTTTGAGTTCCACGAGCACGTGGCATTTCAGCAGCCGATGATAAAAAACGAGATCCACAAAACCGCGCGTCCGGCCAATGAGAATGCTCTTCTGCCGGGCTTCGAGACAGAACCCGTGACCGAGCTCCAAAAGGAAACTTTGCAAGTGGTCGAGGAGCGCGGATTCCAGCTCCGATTCATCCATTGCGTCTCTCGCCCGCAAGCCGAGGAACTCAAATATATACGGATCGCGAATCGCCAGTTTTGGTTCCGCAATCTCCACTCCGGACTGAACCATTGATGCGAGCTTGTCTTTGTTTTTGGAGAGGCCGGAGCGTTCGAAGTAAAGCGTTGCGATCTGTCGTTTGAGCGCGCGGACCGACCAGTTTCCGCGAAGGCACTCAATCTCGTAAAATGCACGTTTGAGCGGGGCATCGATGGCGATGAGGAGTTCGATATGGCTGTAGGAAAGTCCCTGAATCAGCCTGTCCACGGGAACACCGAGCGGCTTTTCATCTTCGTATTTTGAATGCTTCTGCAAACGCTTCGCACTGGCCGGAGAGCCGCTTGAAACCTTGCTTTCGGAGGCGATGGCGAATTGTGCGGACACTGTCCGCACAATGTTTTCCGGACGGTCGCGAAGTGCCTTTGGAAGCATCTCCGAAGATTGTGCGGACACTGTCCGCACAATTTGCGGATAGGTCCGGTAAAACGTCAGGTATTGATACAATTGTCTGCGCCCGGCCGTCGTCACGCCTTTGCGCACAAGCTTCGCAGCCAGTGCGTCGAGCAAGCCCTCGCCGTATTTTGCGCGGTCCGCTCCGTTGATTTCGTATTCCGCGATGTAGGCCCCTATTACCCAGTTTCGCAGAGTAAGACTTACGTTGACGACGCGATTTACGTCCGCAGAGCAGTGGTCGTGAACCCGCTGGATCGACTCGACGAGGACGGCAAAAGTCGGTTTTACGGACTTCGCTGCGACGCATTTATGAGGCGTCTTTTTTGCAGGTTTTCGAGGCATGATTGCGCAATTGAAAATCCCGCCCGCTCATCCTGTCTTTGGCGGGAAAGTCAGGCTAATGCGGTGCGGAGCCGGTTGCATCACCGCTGGTGCTGATTTCTTTTGGCGGATGGAAGCATGTTGCCAGCACAAGCATGGCGAGAACCGATAGCCCCGCGGGAATCAGGAATACACCTTTCCAATTCATTCCACCGTCCGCCTGCGTGAACATAGGGTTGCCGTAGTAAATCCAGAAGAATTTTACGAGAATGTCGCCGAGACCGAATACCATGAGATTAAACAATCCCTGAGCGCTAGTACGGATGTCCGTAGGAAACGCCTTTTCCACGAAGATATACAGCGTCGCAAAGTAGAACGCGTAGCAGATACCGTGGATGAGTTGGACGGTAATCATGAGCCATTGCTGCTCTGGAAGGAACGCATAAACGGCAAATCGCAACGCATGACCAGCTACACCGATAATCATGGTGAGCTTCCAGCCGAGCTTTTTGAGCGTTGCGCCCAAGACGAGCATCGTGAGGAGTTCCGCGATTTGTCCGACACTCATCACGGCCTGTGTCCAGTTCGCCGCGATGCCCACACTCTTGCTCTTTAGGAAAACCTCGGTGTGGAAGAAGTACGTATTGTGAACGAAGGAGTCGATGAGCGTCACGATCCACAGGACTAGAACAACGGGATGTTTGAGAACCTTAAATGCTTTGACTAGTGCGAGTGAATCGCCGGCAACCTTCTTCTTCGGTGGAGTATTCGGCAGAGACAAACTGAACGCCGCGAGACCAAGCGACGCGACACCCGAGACGATGTAGGTCCAGCGAGTTCCGGCAATCAGCTTTTCACCTTCTAAAGGACTGGCGAAAACGGTCCCCAGCCAACTTACAAATCCCTCGGGCTTCACAGACGCAACCTTATCCCAATCCACAAGAAGGAAGATGAAGGGCCACGCAGCGAGAATCCATCCGACCGTTCCACCCATTCGGATAAACCCGTAATCTTTCGTCGCATCTTTCATATTCGCAAAAGCGAGTGTGTTCGCGATGGACATTGTCGGCACATAAAGGAGGCAGTGAATCGACATGAGGATAAAAAACGGCCAGAACGCCGCTTTCCCGGTCGCGATATCCGGCTTTACAAACCCGAGTGCCAGAATCGCGAGACCCGCAACAAGGTGGCTAAACGCCATAAACTTCTCTGCTGCGAAATGGCGGTCTGCGAACTCGTTGCTAAAAAACATTCCCACGATCGCAGCAACGGGGAACGCGAGTAGAATCGCGAGTTGCTCATTTCCAGTGAAACCAATTGCAGGAAGGTAGCCGAATATTTTGGGCAGCCATGCTCCCCAAATGAAAAATTCGAGGACCATCATGATGAAGAGTTTTAGGCGGATTCCAGAGTTCATAAGGCAGGTGTTTTAGAAAGGGTTCGTTTGAAGTGCGGGATGTAGGCGACTGCAACGGGGCGTGGCAAGAGCGCGTTCCACGATAGTGGAAAAAATCTTACGGCTCGCGGATTCGTCGGCGACTAGGAAATCTCGAAGAGTTGCCCGATGAATCCGAATAGCCCGGCCAGCATCCACACGAACAGCACGCCGCAACCGATGATGACTGCGAGGATTCCAAGAACGGCGAGCCATTCACGGAGCGTGGCTTTGTGGGGATTGGAAAGGTAGGCGCGTGCAAGGTCGAGATTGCGCTCGTTACTCCGGAACCAAACCGAGAAAAGGTCTCCGACAAACGGGATGGCTCCGATGAGTGCATTGAGGATCACATTGATGCTCATTCTTGCGAGCACGATGCGCGGCATCCTCAGCCTGCTACAGCGAAGGACGATGAAGCTGGATATCACTGCGGCAATGACGTCCCCGGCCACAGGGATCAGCCCGATGACGGGGTCTAAACCGAAGCGGATGGTCGTGCCGGGGATCACGAATGCGCTGTCCATCAGCCCTGCGAGCCAGACAAGCACGGGGTCTTTGGAAAGCGGATCATTACGATCCGGCGGAATAACTTCTACATCGGGCATGATGCAGACATAGCGCACTGACAAATCTTTTACAACGCGCGCACGTCCCTATGACACGCGGAATCCCCTCGCCCGGTAGGGTCGCGCCATGAAAACACCGTTCATTCTCGCCACACTCATCGCAGCCCAGACCTTCGCCGCCGACGGCTACATCGCCCACGAATGGGGCACGTTCACTTCCGTGCAGGGCGCGGAAGGCGTGCAACTCGCGTGGAATCCGCTCATCGCGGCGGACCTGCCGCCATTTGTTTTTTCGACTACCAACCCGACGGCGCGACGCACCGCCGCTCCGCTCCCGGGATTTCTCATCGCCGGCAAATCCCGTGCGCAGGACTTCGAGACACGGCAGCGCATGGAGACGCCGGTCATCTATTTCTACTCCGCCAAGCCGCAGAAAGTGGACGTCTCCGTGCGATTCAACGGCGGACGCATCACGGAATGGTATCCACAGATTTCCGAAAACAAGCGGGCCGTCATCGAGAGCGTGCATACCCACACGATGAAGTGGTCGGGCGTGGAACTCGTGCCGGGACTCGACGAGGCGAGCTTTCCAAAAGACGGCAAGGCCAGCCACTACTTCGCCGCCCGCGAGACGGACGCGACGCCGCTCCGCCTCACCTCGCCGCAGGGCGAAGTGCAGCACGAGAAAATGCTCTTTTATCGCGGCGTCGGCGGCTTTACCGCCCCGCTCAACGTCACTCAAGGAGCCGACAGCATCAGCATAAAAGTCACCGAGCCCAAGACGGTACTGCCGGATTCGTTCCTCTACATCGTGCGGGGCGACAAGGCACTGCTGGAGCCACTCGGCGCGATCTCCGGCAAAGACGAAAAACCACGTGAGGTGAAATATGATTTCGCAAACGCCAAGCCGCTCGCCGAAGTGCGTGCGGCATTCGGCCAGCAGCTCAAAGCCGCGATTGTCGCGGGCGGGCTTTATGAAAAAGAAGCTGCCGCAATGGTGAAAACGTGGGACGACTCGTGGTTCGGCGAGCAAGGGATGCGCGTGCTGTATGTGCTGCCGCAGACGTGGTCCGACCGCGTCTTGCCGCTCACATTCTCGCCCGCGCCGCGTGAAATAAAGCGCGTCTTCGTAGGTCGCGCCGAGATGTTCACGCCATCGCAAGAATGGGCACTGCTGAAAGAAGTCGTCCGCTTTGCCGGTAACAGCGAAACCGACAAAGCGCAGGCGGTGAAAGCGACAGAAGCCATCGGGCTCGGAAGATTCACAGACGTAGTGATCAATCGCATCTACCAAAAGATTCCGTTCACCGCAGAGTCAGCGCAAGCAGCCTTCGGCCTACTCGAAGCTGCACGACCCAAAGTGCTTCCAGCAGGCTGGGCACAAGCGCGCTGAGCCACACGAAGGTCGAGGGCGGGAGCCTCACCCCATGGCGCGTGCAACAGACCGAACGGCCTGCCCTCTCGCACGCGCCACAAAGGCTCCCACCCTCCTTCGCGCCGGCGGCTATGTCCACCGGTTCGCAAACTCGGACGCTTTTCCAATCCCAAGGTCCCCACCCCAAGACCGGCAGCACTTCCAAGTTCTTCGCCCTTTCGGGCGTGGGATGCTTATCGCACATCGACTCCGCAGGAAAAAGTGAAGGCGCTGTTAGCAGCAACATCTAACGGCAATTCAATCTTCGACGGTTGGCTTGCCCTTTCACACAAGGTCCGCATACGGTCCGAACATGTCGGCGAAAAAACGCACCACGTCCGCAGAGACGCAGAAACGCAACTCTGCGGCGGTCGAGGATTATCTCGAACGCATCCTCGAACTCATCAACACGAAAGGCTACGCCCGCGTGGTGGACATCGCCGAGTCCTTGAAAATCTCGCAGGCGAGCGTCACGAACATGGTCCAGCGGCTCGATGGCGAGGGGCTCTTAAAATACGAAAAGTATCGCGGCCTCGCGCTCACCGCATCCGGCGAGGCGCTGGCACAAAACATCACGCGGCGGCACCGGATATTGACGGATTTCCTGCGGCTTTTTGGGCTCGATGAAGATGTGATCTATCACGACGTGGAGGGGATGGAGCACCACATCAGCCCGCCAACGATGAACATCATCGAAGCGCTGACCCAACAACTCTCCCGACAACCCGCGCTCGTCGCGCGAGTGCGTGCAGAGACTTAGGGCTTTGCCACTTTAATCCGCGCATATTGCTTCGGCTGCTCGGCGAGGCTGCTAGGGGAGCGCCATGTCTCCGTCACGCTTCCGTCGCCGTTGGTGATGCTATTTTCCAGCACTCCGTCGGCCAGCCATGTGCCTGCGAGGTCAGTTGTGAATTGTGCCGCGATGGTGATGTCGCTGCCGTTCGCACGGTGCGTGAAGGTAAGCACGAGATACGTGCCGGGAACGCCCAGGACGGTGTAGCTTCCCGAACTGCTCGCTGGGCCTGCGCTGGCAGCAAGCGGGCTGGTGCCGAGCGCATACTCGACGAGGTTTGCGATGCCGTCGCCATCATCATCGGCGGTGAGGCTGGTGACGCCGGGGTAGTCGTCATTCCAAATGTCAAACGTGAGCACATCGTCCGCGCCGGGCGAGCCGCCGAGGGCGTAGCTGGCACGCCAATTTGCGCCGAGGCTGTGTGCGGTGGTGCCGGTGCTGGCGGCAGGATTGCTGAGGACGAGCGTGCGGCCTGTGCCGTCGGGCGCAGTGGGCCACGGGGCGATGTCTGCGTAGATGAATTTCACGACTTCCGTCCCCGCGCCGTAGCTGAGTTTTACCTCTTCGCCGCCGTTGCTGAAGTTGTCGGCGGAGAAGGTGCCCGCGATGATGGCGTTGAGCCCGGTGCCCCAGCGTTGCTGGAAAGCGGCGAGGTTCTTGACAAAGAGCGCGTGTCCTCCGGCAGGGATGGCCCAGCCATTTGGGAAGTCCACATCTACGCCCTTGGTGAAGCGCAGCCCGGTGCAATCCACCGGCGATGCGCTCACGTTCTTCACTTCCAGCCACTCGAAGTCGTCGCTGCTGAAGCCGATGCCAAACTCCGTCGGCGTGACGGGTGCAGGGTTGTAGTTCACTTCGCTGATGGCGAGGGAGCTAGTGTAGAGCGCGACACTCGGCGTGCTGGCGATGAACTGCACGGGCGCGCTCCATTGCGACCAGCGGCCATTTGCATCCTTGTGGCGGACGCGGGCGCGATAGGTTTTGCCGGGCTCGGCGTTCACGAGCGGGACGCGCTGAGTGGCGGTAAATGTGGCGATTTCTGCGGAGGTCCAGACGTTCTCGATTTCGTATTTGCGCTTATCACCGGGGACGTAGCCGGAGATGCCGGGCGCGTAGAGTTCGCCGACCCGCCACTGCATCGCTGCGAAGGTCGTCCCGCCATTGGCCCCGCTGGCCGGAACGAACGCGCCGCTGGTGAAATCGAGCGCATTGGCCGGGAAGCCGACGGGGCCTGTGTAGGTGATGGTCGGCGGGCTCGGGAAGGCGAGGTCGGCGACGGTCGGGTTCGCGTTCACGTTGCCCCAGCCGCCGTAGAGCGACTCCCACAGGAGGTGCTGGTAGCCGTAGCCTGCGGGGTTCCCATTGGCGCGGAGCCATGTGCCGCCGGTCCATGTGTTCGTCATGAAATTGGTGAGGTAATTCATCGAGTCCTCGAAGCTCGCGTAGCCGTCGCCGTCGGGGTCGGGCAGCGTGCGCGTCCAGTTCGTCGAAGGCGTGCCGCCGAGCCCGCCGCGCGTGTCGGAGTAAGGCGTGCGGAACCAGTTATTCTTGTGGCTCGTCTGGCCGCTGTTGGCCCCGCCGCCTTGCGTGCGTGGGTGGTTCGACCACATCGCCGCGTCCGCGTCCGCCCACGTCAGCGCGACGCCGGTGGGGTTCACCATCTGCGCGTATTCATCCACAAGCTGACCAATTTGCCCGCCGCTCACCGAGTTGTCGCTGGCCATGAGGCTGAGGATTTCGCGGCAGCGATTGCGGAACTCAATCGCCAACGCAGTGTGCCGTGCGAGGAGGACGGATTGCGTCGTCGCGCCCGCCCACACTACGCCGTCGGCGAGCGTGCCCCCCCAGTGGTGCGCGGGCAGCGACATCATATCGAGGTCATACGGGAGGACGACCCAGCGGTTGTCCGACGAGCGGTGGTAATACCGATAGTTGTCGCCGGGACGGACATCCACGTTGCCGCAAAAACGGTTCAACGCGAAGAACGAGTAGAACGTCGAGAGGTCCATGTTCGCCTCATACCACACCTGCGTCTGCCCGGCTGCGACGGTAGCGGCGGTGAAGGTGTTCCAGTCGCTATTGTCGCTCGATTGCGTGGAGCCCTGCGTCTTTTTGTCCCCCGCCCCGCCCTCGATGGCGTAGAGGCTGCCGTCGGGCAGATTGCGCTCATTGAGGAAGTTCGACTCCATCGGCTCCAGCGCCATGTAAAGCCCCCAGAAGTCCGTGTCGTATTGCCCCGTGCCCGCCTCATTGGCGCCGCGCACGACGCGCATGTGCAAGTAAGTCGTGCGCAGCGAGGACATGCCCGCGAGTTCATAAAGGCGATACGCCGTCGCCTCCTCCACGCCCGACATTCCGCGATGCACGGAGGCCCACGGCGCGGCGCACGCATCCACCGGGACAGAGTTCCAGTCTTGGTCAAAATACTTTCCCCAGTTGTCGCGGATGCGCACGTTGCGGGCGCGGTTGAAGAACATCGCGAACTTGTTTTTCCCACTCACGTACGTCGAGCCGATGCCGCGATTGTGATACTGGATGTGGTCATAGACTTTCCCCTCATAGACGAATGTTCCGTAGAACCGCACGCCGTTCGAGCCGTTCGTATAGAGCATGTTGTCGTGGTCCGTGGCGTCGGTGATGAGCTGCCACGTCTGCATGGAATTCAGCAGCGCCGGGGTGAACGTATTCACCGCCGCACGCGCAGGCGTGCCGCCGGGCTGAATCGCGCCACTCCACGCAGGCACGCCATTATAAACGAAGTACGCGAAGTTCGGCTGCTCGTCGTCCGCGTAAGGAACCGTCACGCTTGCAGCGCCGCCGTCAACCGCCGTGATGCGGTAGCGGACGAGCCGCCGGTGCGTCTGCAAAGTGCCCGGCATCGTGTAGGAAAAAATGCCGTCGCCCGCCAGCACATCGCCGCCCGTGCCGTCGTCCACCATCGGCACATTCGTCCAAGTCGTCGCGTATGCCGCGTCCGTCTTGCGGATGTATGCGCCGGGCTCCACGAGCTGATAGCCGAGCGTCACACTCGCCACGCCCTGCGGGTCCGTCACCTTGGCGGTGATGAGTACCGGAGCGCCCGCTGCGGGCTGCACCGGCAAGTGGTCCACCTGCCGGATAGCGGGCGGGGAGACTGCGGAAAAGACGGAGTTTTGCGCACCGGGAGTGCTGCTGGCGCCGGCCACGGCGAGTTCGGCGTCAATCAGTATGTCGGAGCTGCCCAGCGACGTGTTGAAAAGCTGGAGCGCCAGCACGTTTGTGCCCGCGACGAGATTCAGCCCAGCGGCGCTAATCGGGATGTCAATAAACGGCACGGGCTCCGCTGCGTTGGTGACCGTCATGCCAGCCGCATTAAAAACCGGCGTGCCCGTCGTCCGAATCGTCGGCGAAATCGCCACGCCATTGATCCACGCCACGCAGCCATCGTCCGCCCGGATGCGAAGCACGAGATTCGTCGGGATTGCTCCCGCAGTCAGCGTGAAGGTCTTCCGCAGGAAGACTGTCCAATACACATTCTGCATCCCAGTAATCGCCGGCGCCACAATGTCCGGCTCGCCATAGCCGATGGGGGTCTGCCGATTCGTCAGCCACGTCCCGTCCTGCACAAACGCCGTCGCACGCCACGCATCAATAGGCGACGACGCCTCGCTCGACCCAGGCCGGTAGCTCCAGCCGGATGAACCGCGTGCGAAGATGAGCGTCTCTGGCGTAGTCACCGACGAGCGCCACGAACCACCGAGGTCATTATCCAGCGAAGGATGGATCAATTCCGCTGTCGGCCCGACACCGTGCGCCGAAGTCGGCCACGGGAAGCCCACGCCGTAATTCACCTCATCCACCACCACCGCCGACGAGTTCTTGAGCTCTATGCGCTCGCCACTATTCGACAGCCCACCCACCCATGGGCCGAGCGGCGTGAAGCCATAGCGCGTCTGAAAAGCCGCGAGATTTTCTGCAACCACGAGATACCCGCCCGCCGCAATCGTAGTGCTCGCTGGGATGGTGAACTCCACGCCGTTCTCGATACGCCACCCGCTCACATTCACCGGCGAAGCTCCCGCATTATGCAGCTCGATAAACTCCAGCGCCTTAGTCACATCTGAAGGGTCGTAGTTGATTTCGTTAATAACAACCTGCGCCTGCAAAGAGAGCGCAGCCGCGATGAAAACAAGAGTTCGGGTGAAGACAGGTGACATAGGTGCGCGGACGGTAGTCGCAGAGAGGCTTTCTGCAACGATTGTGTGACGATGGAAATAGATAGGAGACGCCACCGTTCGTCATCCGGCCTCGCTCATCGACTTCGCGGCTAACCGGGCACCTCTGTGGCATTCTCGACACTGCGGTAGGCCGCACCGAGGACAGCGACGATGAGCAAAGACTCTCAAACGTTGATGTTCGCCGTGAGATTTTTAACAGAAAACTCAGTTGGTTCCGCCGATGGTTCGGGCATCTTCTTCGGCATGAAGACATCCATCCTTCTCGCCAGCATCCTCACCATCGCCGCGTCTGCGCAGGACGTGCAGACACTGCTCACCGAAGCCCAGCGCGACTTCATTCGCGGCGACCGGGCGGCGGCGAAGGAGAAGTTCACCATCATTCAAAAGACCGAGCCGAATAACCGGATGGCTGCGAACTATCTGCGCATGATCGCCATCGAGGAAAAGAAAACGGGCACCGATGAGGCGGCGAGTCTTCGCAAGACGATGGATGCGACGATCATTGATAAGATCGAGTTTCGCGAGGCGACGGTGAGCGAGGCGCTGGAGTTCCTCGGGAAGAAGATCGCGACTGCGGGAGGCGGGGCGAAAGTGAACATCGTCCAGCAACTCGGCGATGCCGACAAGGGCACGAAAGTCACCATTTCCCTCAACAAAGTCCCCGCCAGCGAAGCCCTCAAATACGTCGCGACCCTCGCAAACCTCGAAGTGAGCTGCGAGAAGTTCGCCATCATCGTCCGCCCGAAGTCCGCCGCTCCCGCGCCGGCGGGAAAGTAATTGGTGACTGGGGAGAAGTGACTGGTCGCAAGCGTGCTGTGCTTTGCTTCACAGGAGATCGTGCGCTTCGCGCTTGCGACCAATCACTTCTCACTACTCACCAATCACAACAATGCTCGCCTCACCCTAGGTTCAGCCCGCCAGTGCTGTCACCTACAGGCGTGCGCACGTCGATGCGCTCTAGCATAGAGACCCAGAGATTCGAGACGGGCGTTTCGTTTGCGTAGCGGATGTGGCGACCGGTTTTGATCGTCCCGCCGCCGTGCCCTGCGAGGATGATGGGGAGATCGTCGTGGTTGTGGCGGTCGCCGTCGGAGTTGCCGCTGCCGTAGGCGATCATGCAGTTGTCGAGGAGGGTTCCGGCGCCCTCTTTGACGGCTTTGAGCTTCTCCAGCAGGTAGGCGAATTGCCGGGTGTGGAACTTGTTGATCTCACGAATCTTCGCCAGCTTCTTCGCGTCGCGCCCGTGGTGGGAGAGTTCGTGGTGGCCTTCGTGGACGCCGATGTCGGCGTAGGCTTTGTTGCTGCCTTCATTGGCAAAAACCAACGTGCCGACGCGGGTCGCATCGGTCCGAAATGCGAGGACCATGAGATCGCTCATCAGGCGGATGTGCTCTTCATATTTTCCGGGAATCCCAGGGGGGCATGGGAAGTCTGTAGGCGCTACAAGCGGCGGGAGCGATTGCGAGCGCTGGAGCCGCTGCTCGATGTCGCGGATGCTGGAGAAATACTCGTCGAGCTTTTGCTGGTCGGACTTGCCGAGCTGCTTGGCGAGGGACTTCGAGTCTTCGCGGATGAAATCGAGCACGCTCTTGCGCGAGGCTTGCCGTTGCTTGCGGCCCGCGTCGTCGCCACCGCTGAAGATGCGCTCGAAGACGAGCTTTGGGTTCACTTCTTTGGGCAGCGGCTGGGTCGCCGAGCGCCACGCCATCGTGCTGGAATAGACGCACGAATACCCGCTGTCGCAGCCGCCCGCCATGTTGCCGGGCTCGCAGCCGATTTCTAGCGAGGGAAGGTGTGTGAGTTCGCCCACGCGCGCGGCGGCGAGTTGGTCCACAGAAGTCCCGGCGCGGATGTCGGTTCCATCGGTCTTGCGCGCTTGGCAGCCGGTGAGAAAGGAAGCCATCGCCCGTGCGTGGTCGCCGCCGCCGTCGCCATGCGGGCGCGCTTTATCGGCGGTGAGGCCAGTGAGCACATTCATGTCACGCTGGAAGGGCGCGAGCGGCTGCAAGATTTCCGGCAGCTCGAAGTTCTCGCCCTCGGTCTTCGGCGTCCAATTCGCCATGTCCTTGCCGTTCGGCACATAGACGAACGCCATGCGCGTGGGCGCGGTCTTCTTCACATCGGCACCAGCAGCCCATGCACTGAGATTCCCCATCGCCTCCAGCCACGGAAGAGCGATGACGGTGCCGAGTCCACGGAGCAAAGTGCGGCGAGAAAGTTGGTTCATTTTATAAAGAAAGCGTGCGCTGAGTAAGAGCGCGCCGAGCGCCGGGAGCTTAGGCGTTATCACCACGGCAAAAGAAAACCGCCGGGCACTCTTGCGAGAGCCCGGCGGTTTCTAAACTTAAAAAGCCTGCGCCTATTTGCCGTAGAGGCACTGGGCGAGGTAGCCGGAGAGCGCAGTGAGGCGGTTGTCTTTGCGGAACTGCTCGATCTTTTTGCGGTCCACGGCGAGGGCGCGTTCCCACAGCCACATGAGGTTGTTGGCGCTGACGGTGAGGACGTCGCAGATGTTCTTCGGGTCGTCCACGCGCGGCGCTTTTACGTCGAAGCAAATCGGCCCGGCATACTTCGCGTCTTGGAGGACGACGAGGAGCGCGAGGTCTTTGAGCGGCTCGGTGTAGCCGAACGGAAGGTCTTGGTCGTAGCGTTGGCCGTCCTGTGCGTTGAGGTGAATGTGGAAGAGTTTCCCAGCTTCGAGGCACAGCTCGATGTCCCATGTGAAATCGAGACCCGCGATGCGCGAGTGTGCGGTTTCGGGGTTGAGGCCGAAGAGCGGCTGGAGGTCTTTATCGAGGCGGCTGATGAGATAGAGGACCTCGCCGACGTTCGCCATATACATATTGGCGCGGGGCTCGTTTGGCTTGGGCTCGATGGCGAATTTGACTTTGTTGCCGTAGGTCTTCTTGGCGTAGGCACCCACTTTGTTAAAGCCTTCGACGAGGCGCTTGAATGCGTCGCGTCCGTTCTTCGCGAGGACGAAGTCGAAGCCTTCGCGTCCATTCCAGAAGACCATCGTCTTTGCGCCGAGTTCCACCGTCGTGTCCACGGCCTTGAGCGCGTTGGCGAGGCCGAGCTTGCGAACGGCGGGGTCGTTGCTGGTCATCGCGCCGTCTTTGAAGACCGGTGCGGAGAAGAACGAAGGCGTGTACATCGCGCACTTCAACCCGCAGGCCTTGGCGATCTTGTTGGCCTTGGCTGCGTCGGCGGCGGGGATTTCAACGTCGTGGGCTTCGTAGTAGCTCATGCCGGCTTCCGCCAGCATGGGCAGACGCTCCAGCATGGGGATTGCGTCGCGAGTCGGCCCGCCAAACGGGTCGTTGCCGGGTCCGATGTTCCATACGCCAGCGCCGAGTGTGTTGATGCCGACTTTGTCTTTGAGTTCGTAGCGAGTTGCCATGTGAGTGTTGTGTATTGGTGTGTGTTAAAAATTGACGGCGGCGTTGTTAGCGGAGCGACAAGAGAGGGCAAGCAATCAATGCGCGTTAGGGAATGCCTGAATAAAGCGGCGTGATTCTGGCGCGATTGCGATGAGACGCCTCGTTGAGCGTTCCGGGTGGTGTTTTTTGGGCGAAATCGGGTTAAAGCCGTCGTTTTTGGTGAGTTCCGTACAGGGTCAAGCCTTTGGCAGCAG
>CANIWM010000099.1 GCA_947471505.1 Chthoniobacteraceae bacterium
ACATCCGCCGCCTCAATCGGGGATCCCAAAGTGGGACGCCGGACATCCGCCGCCTCAATCGGGGATCCCAAAGTGGGACGCCGGACATCCGCCGCCTCAATCGGGGATCCCAAAGTGCGACGCCGGACATCCGCCGCCTCAATCGGGGATCCCAAAGTGGGACGCCGGACATCCGCCGCCTCAATCGGGGATCCCAAAGTGCGTCGCCGGACATCCGCCGCCCCGACTGGCAGTTGCCAGTTGGCCCGCCGGATCTTTTTGACCACCTATCTCGACACAAATTGGCTATTTTTATCCACAAAACACCCGTTTTCTCATAAATGAACACTTCACCGAACTTCCAGCCGACCAACGGCGGACTGCCATATCACACCGGCGACATCGCCAAAGCCGCTTTTCCAGGGGCTTTTTGGACGAAATGGACGACATGGACGACATGGACCCCGTCCATCGCGTCCATGCTGTCCATAAAGTCCATCCGGTCCATCAAAGGCGCCCTCGCCCTCGCCGCGATCCTCGCCACCACCGCCACCGCCGCCGAAGTGACACCCTCCCCAAAAAACCTCAACTCCACGCCCGTCGTGGACGCTTCGCCGGAGAAGGAGCTCGCCTCTTTCATCATCGCCGAGGGCTTCGAAGTGTCCCTTTTCGCGAGCGAAAAGGACGGTATCGCCAAGCCGATTGCGCATCGCTTTGACAGACTCGGCAGGCTGTGGGTCATCGGGAGCACCACCTATCCGCAGGTGAAGCCGGGGGAGGAGCCGAATGACTATGTCAAAATCGTCGAGGACACGGATGGCGATGGCAAGGCCGACAAAGTCACCACTTTTGCCGAAGGCCTCTACATCCCGACCGGCCTCGAAGTGGATGCCGATGGGCGCGGGGCCTGGGTCGGCGAAGGCTCCAAACTCTGGCACATGCGCGATGAGGATGGCGACGGCAAGGCGGACAAAAAGGAGGTGGTGCTGCGGGGTTTTGGCACCGGCGACAATCATCAAAACATCAACAGCTTCCGGTGGTCGCCCGGCGGGGAGCTCTACATGTCGCAGGGGCTGCACGCCTTTTCCCACGTCGAGACTCCGCACGGTGTGGTGCATCTGGAGGAGGCCGGTTACTTCCGGTTTAATCCGCGCACGATGAAGCTGACGCCGTTTTGGGGCGGCGCGGGCGACCCGCAGAATCCGTGGGGTTTTGTGTGGGATGATTGGGGGAATTTGTTCGTGCAGGCGGGCAATAATGGATCCATCCAGGACGCGCTGGTGTCGGCTTTCGAGGGCGGGTGCGGGCCGCGTCCGCCGCAGATTTGGGAGGGTGCCAAAGGCCGCAAAGGGAGCAACCCGGAGTTTGTGGGGACGGCGCATTTCCCGCCGGATTGGCAGGGGCGGCTCATCGTCCCGGGCTACATCAACAACGCGGTGTGGACGCTGCGTTTCTCGGCAAACGGCTCGACGTTCAAAGCCGTGGACGACGTGCCTCTTATCAAGAGCAGCAGCGGGAGTTTCCGCCCGATGGATGCAAAGTTCGCGCCCGACGGCTCGCTGTATATCGCGGATTGGTACAACCCCGTCATCGGCCACTATCAAGCGAGCTTCCGGCATCCCGACCGGGATAAAGTCCACGGGCGGATTTGGCGCGTGACGGCGAAAGGGCGCAATTTGGTAAAGCCGCCCGCGTTTTTGAAAACGGGGACAGAGAGCGCCGTCGCGGATGTGGTGAAGGGGTTGGAGAGTGATGAGAGATTTGTGCGGGATTTTGCGCGGAGGATATTGGGGGCGATGGATAGGGAAGTCGTTTTAGACGCTGTCTTCGAGTGGGTAAGAAAAAAGGAAGAGCGTCGTGCGGAGTTCGGCGACAAAGTTGTGTCCGTTGCGTCTGCTCGGGCAGTGTTCGATGCAATTTCCGTCTATCGATGGCACCAGTTTGCGAGTAGCGAATCGGTCATCATGGGCATCAACTCGGGCGAACCAATGTTGACCGCATTTACTGCGGGCATGTTCGTTTGTATGAGGGCGGACCAAACGCCTGCGGAAAAAACTGAGGACGCGACCAATCAGGCCAAGGTGTTTGCCATCAGCAAAATGTCGAATGTGCTGCTTGCTCTTATCGGAGACACGGACGCCCGGGTGAGGCTTGCTGCGGTCGTCGCAGCGGGAAACGTTCGCGACAAAAACGCTGTGCTTACTGTACTCGAAGCGAAAAAGGAGCCGACCGATCCCGCCATCGCCTTCGCCCTTCGCGAAGCCGTCGCCCGGCTCAAACCCGTATGGGAACCCATGCTCGCCCTTCCCGACAAAGGCGGACTCACCGAGGAACAAATCGCCTTTCTCCGCAACCCCGCCGCCGCGAAACCGGCCGCACCGAAAGCCGATCCCGTCGTCGCCAAATTCGTCGCCGACGCGCTGAAGCCCGGTGCCGTAGTCGGCAAAGCGACGCCGGAGTTTGTCGCCGCGCTTTCCGCCGAAGTCCGCGCGAACGGCGACGCCGCGAAGGGCGCAGCCGTCTTCAAAAAGGCCGAACTCGGCTGCACCGCCTGCCACAAGATTGGCAACGACGGCGGAACCATCGGCCCCGATTTGAACAACATCGGAAGCGCCCAGCCGCTCGACTTCATCATCGGCGCAGTCATCGAGCCCTCGCGCGAAATCAAAGAAGGCTTCGAAGCCCGCATCGTGACGACCAAGAGCGGCGGCACATTCACCGGCTTCCGCCGCGCCAGCGCGCCCGACGAGCTCGCGCTCTTCGACGGAGCCACCGGCAAGGAAACCAAACTGAAACTCACCGACATCGCCGACAACAAACCGCTCGGCTCGCTGATGCCCGCGGGCCTCGTGGAGAAACTGAGCGCCGCAGAGCTGCGCGACCTTTTTGCCTATCTCACGTCGCTGGGGAAGGCGGGGAAGTAGGGAGAGAAGGCAGGGCAACTCTAGGATGGGAGCGGCGGCATTCTGAATGTCCTTTTTGAAACCGCAGATAGGCGCAAATGAACGCAGATATCTGCGTTTATTTGCGCCTATCTGCGGTTCCCATCGCGGTGTGCGACTTCATCGCGTCATCCTGCCTTTCGGCATCTGCACGTTGTCGATGAGGCGGGTGGTGCCGAAGAAGAAGGCGAGGGCGATGGTGTCGCCGGGCTTGAGTGTCGCGACGTGCTCTAGGGAGGTGGCATCGACGGTGGCGATGTAGTCGATGCGGGCGAGTGGGGATGCGGCGATGGTTTTTGCGACGAGGGCGCGGAGCTTGTGGGCAGAGCGTTCGCCTTTGCCGAAGGCTGTGCGGGCAGCGAGGAGGCCGCGCCGGAGGGCGGTGGCCTCGGCGCGCTCTTGCGCGGTGAGGTAGATGTTGCGGGAGCTGAGGGCGAGGCCGCTGGGCTCGCGAACGGTGGGGGCGAAGATGAGGCGGACGGGGAGGTGGAGGTCGCGGACCATGCGGGCGATGACTTGGCACTGCTGGTAGTCCTTGAGGCCGAAGACGGCGAGGTCGGGGCGGCAGAGGTTGAGGAGCTTGAGGACGACGGTGCAGACGCCGCGAAAGTGGCCGGGCCTGGATTCGCCGCAGAGGCCGCTGGCGACGGCGTGTTCTTCGACGTAGGTGGAGAAGCCTGTGGGGTAGAGGACTTCGGGGGTGGGGTGGAAGATGGCGTCGGCCCCGAGGGTGCGGCACAGCTCTGCGTCGGCGGCGAAGGGGCGAGGGTAGCGGGAGAGGTCTTCTTTGGGGCCGAATTGGGTGGGGTTGACGAAGATGGTGACGATGACGCGGCCCTCTTTGCCAGCGAGCTTGCGGGCTTTGGTAATGAGCGCGCCGTGTCCGCGATGGAGCGCGCCCATGGTGGGGACGAGGACGATTTTGCCGGTGGTGGCGGCGAGCCAGTTGCGGAGGGAGGCGGCGGTGCGGAGGACTTTCATTTTCCTATTCCCGATCCGGCTCGCGATGGGCGTGTATCTCGAAGACGACGTCGGGCTCGCCGGGTGCGCCGGGCTGGGGGTCGAGGCTGAGGGAGCGGTAGGCGGCTTCGAGGGCTTTGGGGTCGCCGCGTAGTTCGGGATAGACGGAGAGGAGGCGTTGTTTGACCCAGCGTTTGGCCATGCTGCGATCGACGGGGTGGACTACGGGGGCCATGCCGAGGGCGCGCTTGAAGGTGCTGAGGAGGCTCATCGGGCGAACTCGTCTTCGGGGGCAGGAGTCTTGGTGATGGTGAGTGCTTTGAGGACGGAGATGCGGCGTCCTTTTTCGACGGGAAAGGTGGGGATGCCGATGATTTTGACCCATTCCATTTCTTTGAAGGCGGGCATGGTCTCCGTCTCGACGAGGGTGGCGACGGGCTGGGCGTCGGCGGCGCAGCAGCTCATAAACATGCGGACGGCTTTGAAGCGGTTGGCGGTGGCGTTTTTGCCCGTGTCGGGGAGGAATTGGCCGATGAGCTCGATTTGTTTGCCCTCGAAGTCGGCTTGGAGTGTTTTGTCCTGCGCGGCGTAGAGGAGGTCGAGAACTTCGGCGATGATGTTGCCCTCGGGGGTGCGGGTGAGGAAGTCGGTGGGCTTTTCTTGGAGCGGGGCCGGGCTGCCGTCGGCGCGGACTGAGGTGCCGGGGTTGCCGTCTTGGCCGGGGAGGGTGAGGTCGGCTGGGCGAAAGGCTTTGGCGGCGGCTCCGAGGTTTTCGACGCTCATGGCGGTGCCCCGGTTTTCGACGAACTTTGCGCTGAAGCCGGTCTTCGGGGTGTAGCTGGCGGCGACGCCGATGGGGACGAGGAGGATGAGGAAGGTGAGCATTTTCCCCGCAGAGAGGCGGCTGAGGCCGTGGCCGCAATCAGCGGTGGAGCAGCAGGAGGCGTCCGCTTTGAAGACGACAAAGACGATGGCCATGAGCGCGAGGACGAACGCGGCGATGAAGGCGTAGGTCTGGAAGGGCTCTTTGAGCATGTTCTTCATGCGGTCGGAGAAGTGGAAGTAGAAGAGCACCGCGCTCCATAGAGCGAGTGTGGTGGCGGGGAGCCAGCGGTTGAAGAGCGATTGCATGGTGGTCGTTTATACTACGGGAATGAGGGTGTGGCAAATGGTGGTTCCGATGCTGCCGGGACTGCGCGGGACGGCATCAATCGAGCCCCAGAGGATACAAATGAGGGCGATGAGGATGAAAAGCGCGATGGCGAGGATGACGACGAACTTGCGCTTAAAGACGAGGCCGTAGAGCCAGAAGAGTTTAAGGTCGAACACGGGCCCGAAGAGGAGGAAGGCGAGCTTTGCCGCCGAGGAAAATTGCGTGAACTGCGAGGCGGCGACGAACGCATCCGTCGTGCTGCACAGCGCGAGCAGGGCAGAGACGATCATCAGCGTGACGATGGAGGTGGCGGGAGATTGCGCTAGGGGGTCTATGATGGAGTGATCGATGCCGACAGCAAAGACGCTGGTGATGGCGACGCCGATGATGAAGTAAAACGCGACATCGAGGAAGTCCGCCGTGGCAGACTGGATAGCGAGGAGGACTTTGCGAAGCGGCGATGCTTTGCCGACCACCTCGGCGAAGTCGGCAGGCTCCGCACTGTCGGGCGAACCCGCGATGCTGAGGCCGGTGCGGCGTTTAGGCTCCCCGAAGACGCCCGCCTGCGCGATGCGGTCTTGCGGGAGATTGTGGATGACGAGCGCGATGGCGACGGCGACGAGAAAGCCTAGGCCGAGGCGGCTGATGACCATGACTTCGGGCTGCTGGTCCTTGAACGCGGCCCATGTGCTGTAGGCGACGATGGGGCTGACGATGGGGGCTGCGAGCATGTAGGATGTGGCGACTGAAAGCGGCAACCCCTTTTTCAAAAAGCGCCGGATGACGATGACGCTCCCACATTCACACATGGGGAAGATGAGGCCGAGCAAGCCCGAGACAAAGATGGCCGCGCCGGGGCGCTTGGGCAGGAGGCGGGTAATGCGCTCCGAGGAGACGAAGACATCCACGAGCCCGGAGACGAGCGCGCCGAGAAGGAGAAAGGGAATGCCCTCGAAGAGGACGGACAGGAACGACTTTGCGAAGTCGCCGAAATCAAAATTAAACCAAGGCATGAGTGCGAGATGAAAGACCGTAGTGGAGCAAGTGCCTTAGCGGGAACACAGAAAAGGGAATACCGAAAAAGAAAGCGGCCCGGACGTTTCCGCCCAGGCCGCTGGAATGTTCAGGCTGAAGGGAGGTGCTTACTTTTTCTTGGCGTAGCCGGGGGCGATCTTGCCGTCGTCGCCCAGCTTGCCCGTCGCCCAGAGCGCGCCACGGGTGACGAGGTCGAGGTAGCGTGGGTCTTCCACCGTGGCGTTGTTGTGGCCGATGGTGGTGGAGAAGACGCGGGTCTTGGCGTTGTAGAGGTTGGTCCAGACGACGACGGTCTCGGTCTTTTGCTCCTCTTCGAGCTCTGTGCCGTCGGCTTGCTTCTTCTTTTTCTTCACCACTTGCGCGCCCTTCGCGAGTTCCTTGCCGGTGGTGATTTGGATGTTGTTGTAGAGTTCCTCTTTGATGGTGGTCCAGTTTTCGAGGCTCTGGGAAATCGGGCTGTCCTTGGCGGTGTAGGAGATGGCGATGGGCTCTTGCGGGCCGTGGCCGCTGGATTGCAGGCCGAGGTAGTCAAACCAAAGGGCTTCCGGGGTGCCTGCCTTTTGTGGCGTGCCGGGGTTGCCGACGCGGTAGCAGTGCATTGCGCAGTGGAGGTTCACGCCGGGGATGCCATCGTTGTGTGGCTTGAGGACGGCTTTGACGGTGTCCACGTCCTTGATGTCGGCGGCGCATTCGTCGTGGATGACGAGGTCGAAGCCCTTGGCGTACTCAGGGTTGCCGAGGATGGCGAGCGGCGGCTTGGTGCTTTTGTCGTCCGTATGAATCTGCGTCACTTCGGCGTTGATGCGCTCTTCGATGCCCTTTTTCAGGATGTCTTTCTGTTTTGCGTAGTCGTGGCAGCAGCCGCCAGTGATGAGCAAAATCTTGAGCGGCTTCGCGTCCTGAGCGTGAAGGGTTGCGGTGAAGGTGAGTGCAGCAACGAGTGCGATGGTAGTTTTCATAAATGGAAATAGTGTCGTGGTGACTGGGCGATAACCTAGATGAGCTCCCAGCCTTTGCGGTATTCGCGCTTGAGGAACTTCGCTGCCTCGGGCGTGCCGGGGCATTCGAGTTTTGCGGAGTCCCAGTTGATTTTCTTACCGACGCGGTAGGCAACATTGCCGAGGTGGTTCGCCTCGGTGAGGCCGCCGCTGTAGTCAAAGTTGCACGTCGTCGGTCCGCCGTTCTTCGCGGCTTCGAGCCACTCTTTGTGGTGACCGATGCTGTCGGGGATCGTCGGTGCCGGGCGCTTGAAATCAACGAACTTCTCCTCGGGCAGCAGGACATGTTTGTTGTAGTCGGCGAGCAGCATTCCTTTGTCTCCGACGAAAAGGACACCGTCGCCCCACTGCGGGATCTTCTTTTCGTTCCACAGTGCCGGACGCAATTCGCCTTGATGCCACGTCAGCTTGCACGCAGGCATCCCGGCACGCGGGCCGTATTCGTAAGTCGCGGACATCGTGGCGGGCGCAAGCTCTGCGTGGGCGGGACCGCCTGCTGCTTCGATGGTCGTGGGCGCATCGAGCTTCAGCGCCCAGAACGGAAGATCATTCCAGTGCGATCCAAGGTCGCTCATCGTCCCGCTGCCGAAGTCCCACCAGCGATACCACTTCGGGCCGGGGAAATAGACTTCGTGGAAAGGACGCTCCATCGCGGGTCCGAGGAACAAATCCCAGTCGAAATGCGCGGGCGGCGTCTGCGCCTCTTTCGGACGATCGGTGACAAAGACAATGTCGTGATTTCGCTTTGCCGCTTCCTCGCTCTGCAAGCCCCACGCGCGGCTGACCCAGACGTGGCACTCCGTCACGCCGCCGATTGCGCCGCTCTGCACGAGCTCCACTACGCGGCGGTAGTTTTTCAGCGCATGAATCTGCGTGCCCATCTGGGTGGCCACGCCCGCCGCCTTTGCCGCCTCGCGGATTTTGCGCGTCTCCCAGACGTTATGGGTCAGCGGCTTTTCGCAATAGACGTGCTTTTTCATCCGCAGCGCGGGCAGCGTGGCGAAAGAGTGCGTGTGCTCGGCTGTGCTCACGGCCACAGCGTCGAAGTCCTTGAACTCGTCGTAGAGCTTGCGGAAATCGCTGAACGTTTTCGCGCCGGGATATTTCTTCGCAGCGGCAGCGAGGTTGTTCGCATTCACGTCGCAAAGCGCGACGATGTTTTCGCCCGCGCCCGCGATCTCGGCGAGATTGCCCGCGCCGCGCCCGCCGCAGCCGATGATTGCGACATTGAGCTTTCTTCCCGCCTGCGCCCTCACAAAGGCAGGCGCGACGGATGTGGCGAGGATGGTGGTGAGGAATTGGCGACGACTGAAGGTTCTGGAATTCATAGCGTCTTGCGGTCTATCGCGCACGTTCCCAAGGCGCAAGGGAACACTTGCACCGAATCCATCAAATCAAGACAATCACACCATGAAACTCATCATCGCCTGCGCCGTCGCCATGGCATTCTCCGCCTGCGGAGAGAAGAAACTGAACCTCGGAGATTACCCGCTCGACACGTGCGTGGTCACCGGCAAAAAGCTCGACAGCATGGGCGAGCCCTACGCCTTCCAGCACGAAGGCACCAAGGTCTATTTCTGCTGCGAAGGCTGCAAAGAGGACTTCAACGCCGATCCGAAGAAGTTCCTCGCGAAGATCGAGGCAGCGAAAAAGAGTAAGTAGCTCGGGCGTTAAAAATACGGGGCAAGGAACGCGCAGTGGAGACGTAGCGCCAACGGCGATCATTCGTTAAGCCGTATCGCGTTTAGTTCGCTCTCAGGTGGGATAAGGTTAGCGCGACGTTCCATCGGGGTGAGTCGCTCGATAAGGTCGTACCAAATCTCGCCTTCACAACATTCTGGGCCGAGATGTAGCAGATCGAGAACGCCGACGAACTCGAAATAGACAGAACCGCCTTTGCAATTTTTGTAGCTGTGTTGAGCGGCCCTACCTCGCTTCTTGGCTTCGCGCAGAGCCGCCCGTGCATGAGTTGCCGTGAACGTAATAATTCGATCCTCACAGAGCCGCCGCTTGTTTGCTTCGCCGTCCACTACAACTCGAAACTGAAATAGAAGCCGGGCAGAATAGCGGCTCGTTGCAGCGGGTTTAGTCGTCTTTTTTGGCATCGTTCAAGGTGGATAGTAGGGCAATTTTTTACGGATATGCTCCTCAGTCATCAAGCCGATGCCGCCAGTAGTCCGGGTGCCGACTGTGGTGCTTGAAAGCTAGAATACGGAGATCGTCGGAAACGACTCGGTAGTAAATGGCGTAGGGAAAACGGGGCATCAGGTAATGCCTGACATCCGCTTCGATGATGCTCCACCGCATGGGGTCTTCTCGGATAACTTCCATTGCGCGGTCAGTGGAATCAAGAAACTGAGCGCCGAGGGTGGGAACGCGATGCTCGTAAAACTGGGTGGCCTCGATCAATTCGGCTTCGGCATCGGGATGATAAATCAGGCGCATCCGATTGCGCGTCGTGCTGCCAGCATGACTTCCTCATGAGAGCGCCCAACCACTGCGCCAGAAGAAAGCTCATCGTCCCGACGAATGGCCTCATGAAGCGCGTCGTGTTCTTCGCTGTCGGCTAAACCAGCATCAATGCTCTGCCAGAGAATCTGCGCGAGCGAGACTCGCTCGGAGATCGGCAACGCCATTGCTTCGGTAGTGAGTTGTTGAGTGGACATGCGGGAATGGTAGCGATTCAAACGTGCTTGGTCAACACGCGCACCTACGCAAACACGCCCATTGCCGGCTTGCCCTTGTTGCCCACGGTAAACGGGCGGCCGCTTGGCGCGATGACTTCCTTCTCGATGGGCATCCCTGCGGCCCAGGCGATGGTCGCGTGGAGGTCGCCCGGCGTGACCGGATTGTCCTTTGCCTTGTAGCCTTTCTCATCGCTGCTGCCGTAAACGAATCCACGCTTTGCTCCGCCGCCCGCGAGCACGGCGCTGAATGCGAGCGGGTGGTGGCCGCGTCCATTGCCGTCGAACGTCGGCTTGCGGCCAAACTCCGTGGTGACGGCGACGAGCGTGCTGTCGAGCAGGCCACGCGAATCGAGGTCGGCGACAAGCGCGGCGAATGCGCGGTCGAATTCCCCGCCCCGATCTTCCATCCCGTCCTCAAGTTCCTTGTGCATATCCCAGCCACCGCTGTGAACTTCCACAAAGCGCACGCCGCCCTCCACGAGCCGCCGCGCGAGCAGGCAACCCTGACCGAACTTGTTGCGCCCGTAGCTGTCGCGAAGCTCCGATTTCTCGGCGTTGATATCGAATGCGGCGAGGTCGCTGCTCTTCATGAGTTGCATCGTCGTATCGTAGAAATCGTTGTACGCGCGGACGTTTTCATCTGGCACGCTCTTGGAAAACGAGGCATCGAGCTGGGCGAGAAGCTGCGTGCGTTTTGCGGCTTTCTCATCGGGAACTGTCGCCTTCGAGTTTGCGAGCCCGGCGTCCGGATCAAGGATGGGCAGCGGCGAATAGGTCGCGGGGAAAAAGCCGTTGCCGTGCGCGGAGCTGTGGTTCACGGCGACGGACGACGGGAGCGTCTTGCTGCTCGCGCCGAGGTAGTGCTGACCCCACGCGCCGATGGTCGGGTGGACGATGGTACCGCGCTTCTCAAAGCCCGTCCGCATCAGATAGCGCGCGTTCTCGTGCACGCCGACCTTCGCAGCCATAGAACGGATGACCGTGATCTTGTCCGCGATTTTTACCGTCTCCGGCAGGAACGACGTGAGCTGAAAGCCAGCCTTCGTGCTCACCGGCGAGCCGGGGCCTTTAGAGGCGCCTTCTTTCGGATCGAATGAGTCGATGTGCGACAGCCCGCCATCGAGGTGAATCATGATGATGCGCTTCGCCTTACCAAAGCCCGCACCGCGCTGCTCAGCAGCCGCGGCTCCGGCGAAGAATGGAAGGATAGTGAGCCCGAAAGCCGCGCGTGCGCAGCGTTCGACGAATGTGCGGCGGTCCTGTGGGTCGCGGAGAATGTTGGTGTTCATAGAATTATTGTACGAAAAGAAACTCACGGCTGTTGAGCAGCGACCACGCGACATCGGTGAGCGCGAGCCCACCATCCAGCGCCTTGGCCGACGCGCTGCGCTCAGCTATGCTCGGCTTACGAGCCAGGAAACTGAGGTATAGCGAATCGATCTGCTCGTTCCGTCCCTTCGCGCTGTTCGCCGCGACGACTGCAACAGAGTTTGGGTCGCTGATGAGCTGGCCGATGGGACCGTTCATCATCATGAGCGCCTGCGGCACGCTGCCATCCGTCGTATTGCTATCGGCGACGAGCCGATCGCTCTGACCGAAAAGGCGGAGAAAATGCGACTCCGGTGCCGGTTGCGGCAGTTCGCTCGCACGGGCCAAAAGCATTCCGTTGCGCTGCTGCGGCTTTGCCCCTTCGTAGGATGCGAGGAGCTTTTGCGGATTCACTTGCCCGCCCTTCTTCCCACCGCCGTAGCCGCCCATCTGCATCCCCGCTTCTTTTGCGCGTTCGATGACGACTTTGAAGCTCGCCACTGTCATCTCATTTCCAGGCAACGAAAAGAGCTGCATCTCATCGCCGCGACGTAGCAGCGCGTTGTCCACTTCGCGCCCGTTGGCGAGCACCAGCACGCTATCCCACGTCTGCTCCGCAGTCATACGACGCAGGAGCGGACCGGGGAAAAGATACGGACCATTTTCCAAATCCGGCGTGAGACTCGCCGCACGCTGATAGGTCTGCGAATTGAAGAGCACGCGCTGAAACTGCCGCAAGTCGAACTTCGCCGCCTTCATGATCGTCGTGAGATGCGCCAGCAACTGCGGGTTGCTCGCCTTGGTCAGATCATCGAGGTCGCTCACCGGTTCCTGCACCGCGAGGCCGAAGACCTTCTTCCAAGTGCGGTTCGCGATATTCGTGGCGAAGCGCGGGTTCTCCGGATTTGTCATCCACTTTGCGAACTCGTCGCGCAGCGTCTGCGGGTTCGAGGTATTCACTTTATACGCCGGCATTTTCTCATCACCCGACGTCCACGAGATCAAATGCGGCGACACCGGCGACCCCGGCTTCGCGTCGTCGTATTTATAGTCCTTCGGGAAATCGAGCGACTGCTTCCCCGTATCCACCAGCCGGAAAACATTCACGCCCGCGATTTGCTGCACCTGCCGCTTATCCAGCCCCGTCGCGCCGCCCTTTCCATTGGCAAGTTTGCGCGCCCTGCCATACGCACCCTCGTCGTAGCCATCCGACGCGCCGAAGAACGCCGCCATCTCGTAAAAATCCCGCTGCGTCCAATGCGCGAGCGGATGATCATGACACTGCGCACACGCCACATTCGCGCCGAGGAATGTCGTCAGCATATTCGACACACCATCCAGCGGCATCTGCGCGTCGCGCAAAAGGAAACCCGCCGCGCCGTTCTCGCACAGCTTCCCGTCGGCGGTAAGCATGTCCTTCACCAGCGCATCCCAAGGACGATCCGCCGAGAGTTGGTCCTTCAACCAATCCTGAAAAAGATACGCCCGCGCACCTTTACCGAACTCATCCTTCACGCGGAACGTGTCGGCGAGCCAGTTATACATGTGCATCGTATAGCCCGGCGAATGCAGCAGTGAATCAATGAGCTTCGCCCGTTTATCCGGCGCGGAATTCGCGAGAAACGACGACGCCTCATCCGCAGTAGGCACACGCCCCACGGTATCGAGATACAGCCGACGCACAAACTGCTCGTCCGTCGCCGGAGCGTTAAATTTAAGCCCTTTAGAAACCAGCGTCGTCCCGATGAGATGGTCGATTTGGTAAGCCGCCTGCTTCACATAAGCATCCTGAAACCGGCTCTCGTTCAGCTTCGCCGCATAGGCCTGCGCGAACGCCTTATCCGCCGGGATCAGCGTATCCACATTCAGCCGGAGGGTCTGCCCCGCCTTCGTCTGCACCGTGCAAAGATTCCCCGCCAGCGCACAAAAAGCCGCCTCCACTTTGCGCCCCTGCGCATCGCTCCACACGCGCCACGGCGAGTTCATATCCGCCATCGGCGCCTTCGGAGCCACAGGCGCGACCGGCGTCGGCGTCTCCAGAGCCCGCCGCCGATTCTTCCCCTTACCCAAAGGAGCGGCGGATAACGTGGCTGCGGCAGCCGTGGCGATGAGCGAGAAAACGATGCGGTTCATAATGAGTGGATGCTGACTGGGTAATAGCACCCGCTCACCCGATTTGGACAATGGAAAAGTGGAGAGCTGAGAGAACGCGTAACCCGTCGCTCGAACGGATCATTAGCGTTCTCGCGCTGGAACCATACCTCATGCTCGTTGCCCTCGTCATCGGGCGGGCGGTTCAGCTCTGAGATTTGGGCTGGTAAACAGCCGAGTCCTCTTTCAGCCGCGTATTCCCGGAAGAGCCGAATCTCTCGCCAGTAACTGGTTGCACCGCCCTGAAGGCGCGCAGTTGCTTCCCAGCGTCTTCGTAGTTCTTCAACGTGTGCTTGCAGCGAGATTCCTTCAGTTTCTCCGATAGGCTCATGCGTGGACATTGGTTGGCGTTGGGTCAGAGTTCAAGCGGCAAGTCCATCACTCAAACACTCCTCCCGCCGTTTAGAATTTCACGCTCAGCGTCAGCCCCGCTCCGCTGTCCCATTTGCCGTAGTCGGCGACGAGGGTGTCGGTGGAGTTGCGGTTTTCGTAGCCGACGAATGCGCGGACGCTGGCTGCCTCGCCGAGCGCGTAGCTGAGCCCGAAGCCGAGGGAATTATACATATCGTTGCGGTCGCTGTTCTCCGTGTAGTGCGACCATTGGATGCGGTAGTAGGGCTGCGCGACAAGGCCAGGAGCTAGTTCGTAGCTGTAGGTGATGCCGAAGGAGGTATCGAGCCGGTCGTTGATGTGGGCGACGATGTCGTCCGTATGCGTCCAGTGATATGCGCCGTAGAACCCGGCGGTGAGCGCGGCTTTTTCACCGAAGTTGAAGTTGCGCTCTACGAACCACGAGGGGACGAGTTCGGTGTAAAACTCCGCCCATTCGTCTTCGCGGCTGAGGAGACGGTTGTGGTCGAGCCCGACGCCGGCGGTCCAGTTTTCGCCGAAGGTCTGGCGGGCTTGGAGGAAGAAGGTAGAGACTGCGAAGTCGAAAAAATTCAGCTCAGAGCCGGAGGCGTTCTTCAGCGCGGAGCCGGAGTCGTTGAGGCTGTAAAGCCACCACTGGTGCCGGTAGCCAGCTTTGGCGGCGACTTGCTTGCCGAGGAGATCGAAGGCGGGGAAGTTCACGGCTGCTTGGATCGTCGTGACCATGAGGCTGGTATCCCGGTTGCCCTTTTCGGTGAGGAGCGCGTTCGACGTGTAGTAGAGCTGCGTGTCCACGAACGCCTCAAACCACTGGTGCTTCGTCGCCGCAGCGCCTTGCGTGGGCATGAGCAGGAATTGCGGGCCGACATCGTCCAGCTCGCCGGGGAACAGCTCCGGCGCGACTTGCTCGGTGATTGCGCGCTTGAGCAGCGTAGTGGATTTGGTGCGCGTGTTGGCCCCTTGGACTGCGGAAATCGCGCGGTCGGCTGGCGACTGGGCGGTGACTTCGGCGGCGATAAAGAGGAGCGGGAGTGTGGCGAGGATGCGTTTCATTTTGAGAAAAAGTGCGGGTGAAGTTTAGCGGAGACGTGGGCGGATGACGATGCCCGGCCCTTGCAGCGAGCCGCTGCCGGTGGGTGCGCCGTTTTGTAGGATGACGCTGTCGTTCGCGCTCACGATGGGTGAGCCCGCGTAGCGGACGTTGCGGACGAAGTTCACTCTCCCGGGGATCACGGAGGAGTTCGTGTTCGGGCGTGGAGCGAGCGTGCCGAGCGCGGATTCCAGCCAGACACGCGAGCCGCCCCGGAAGTTCACATCCGCCAGCGAGATAGTGCGCGCCTGCATATACATGTCGTTCGCGGTAAAGCGGACGCCAGAAATCGCGAGCAAGTTCGTCGCGTTCAGGCGCACGGTTGCGACGTTGGGCATCGGGCCGGAGTTGCCGTCGGGATTGGCCGGTGTCCCGTCCGAGATGCGGACTAAATTAAGCGACAAATTGTTGGCGACGATCGTGGTTTGCGGCGCGCGGAGGCTGGCGTTGCGGATCGTCGTGTCTCCGCTGCCAGTGATTTCGATTCGGCTGGGCGAGCCAATGTTGGTGTAGCCCGATGGCAGCGCGCCGTCGTTATTAAACAACATGGGGAGCGTCACGTCCGACATCCCCTGCGCTTTATCGATCGTGAGCGAGCCGCTGGAGCTGATACGGATGCCTTTCGGCGCGACGACTTGCACTCCGGTGAGCGAAATGTTCCCGCCACCGATGGCGATGCCGCCCGTCCGGTTGAGGATGTCAATTTGCGACAGCGCGAAGTCTTTTTCAAACTCCACGTCCACCTCGCCGCGCGGCATATCCGTCATCGCCGTGCCGTGGCCAAACGCCAAGACGGCCAGCAAGTCGGACGATGCACGGACCGTAATGCCGGGCGTATTGCGGATGGTGCCGCCCGCCGAGAGGAAAAGCTGTCCGGGGAAATCGGAGAAGTCCAACGACTTGGTGAGCGACAGGTCGCTCGTGGCAAAAAACTGCACAAGGTCACGGCCCGCGAACGGCGCGAGATTCACCCCCGCGCTATCGAACGTGATATTGTTTCCGAGGAACACCGCCGGGGATACGGCGGCCCTTGGACCACTCGCATCCGCCTTATCATCCACCGCATCGAACAGGACCGGCGGAGTGGCAAACTCGTTCACATTCAAGCCGGGGCCAAACAGCCGCGCGGGGTCCAAATCGGGCGTCGCGATGATAGCGTCGCTACTCACCGCCGCCACAAATGGGGACGACCCGCTTGCCGCCGCCTGCTCGCTCACGAGCTGCGTCTCCTTCACTGCGCTGAGCTGGATCGCGACATCCGGCGATCCGCTCGCCAGCAAGCCGGTGACTTGGATTTTCCCACTGGCTATCTCCTTTTCCTGCGCAGCCACAGCCGCAGCGATTTTGCCGAGCGAAGGCAGGGGCCGTTTGAAGCCACGGACGAGCTTCGACGTGCCCGTCTGCTCCCGAAGTTGAAAGTTAAACGGAGCCGAAATAGTCCCGCCGGGCATTGCATAGACGAGTTGCCCCGCCGTGAGTGTACGCGTGCCGCCCGCGCCAGTCACGCGGCCCTTGCCCTCCAGCAGTAGCACTTTGAAGCCGCCGTTTTTCGTCGAACAGACAATCATCGTCGTGCCGAGCACCGCAGCCGATGCCGCGCTCGTGCGAATCGTGCCGCCGCCTTTGCCGCTCGGGCTTTGGAAGAGGATGGTGCCTTTATCGAGATTGATCTCCCGGCTGTCTTGCTGAAACGAAAAGAGCGTATTCTGCCCCACGCGAGTGACGGTCTGGTCCGCAGAAATCATCTCCGCCCGCGAGTCCGGCCCCGTGCGCAAAACATTCGGCGCATCAAACTGCGACTGCGGTTTTGCCGCCGAGGATTTCTTCGTCGCCCGGTCGATGATGGAGACGCTATTCACCGCTTCGGTGATGGTCGCGCGGTCAATGGGTGCCGCCGAGAGGCAGAGGGGAATCATCGCGACGATTCCGAGCAATAGAGGTTTCGTATTCATTCTGTAGCCATAACCACGTCCCACGCATCGGTCAAACTTTCGCTCTCTGTCTCGATGGCCCGCTTCCTAGTTCCGGTGTGCAGAAATCGGATTACTTGATGGCGACGGGACCTTCGGGGACTTCGTCCTTTCCGCCGAGAAGGTGGCGAGCAAGGAAGGTCTTCATGTGGGCGACGAGTTCGGCTGAGAAGAAGACGTGCGCGCCGCCGGTGCCGGTGAGGAGGGTGCTGGGGACGCCGGCTTTTTCGAGCGCGGCGTCGAACTCTTGGACTTGTGCGTAGGGGACGAGGTTGTCTTTGGTGCCGTGGATGTGGAGGAAGGGCGGGTCGTTTTTGGTGATGTAGGTGATGGGGGATGCGGCGGCGGCCACGTCTTTGTGGGTGCTGAGGGGGCCGCCGAGAAGTTTTGTGAGGGCGGTGCCGGGGGCTTCGACGCTGATGATACTGCCTTGGTCGCCGATGGAGAGGAGGTTGGCGGGGCCGCAGAAGTTGAGGACGCAGGAGACTTTGGTGGAGACGCCGCCGTTTTCGCCGAGGTCGCCTTCGAGTTCCTTCGGCCCGTCGCCGCTGGTGGTGCCGAGAAGGCTGACGAGGTGGCCGCCCGCTGAGATGCCGAAAACAGCAATGCGCTCGGGGTCTATGCCGTTTTCCGCTGCGTGGGCGCGGAGCCAGCGGATGGCGGCTTTGCAGTCGTGGAGCTGTGCGGGCCAGTGGGCTTGGTCGGTGAGCCGGTAGCCGATGGAGGCGCCGGCGTAGTTGCCGTCGGTGATGAGGGTGGTGAGGATGCCGGCGTCGTCTTTGGCTCCGCCTTCCCAGCCGCCGCCGTGGATATAGACGAGGAGCGGGCGGGGTTTGTCTGCGGCTTTTTTCGGGACATAAAGGTCGAGGGCCTGCCGGCGGTTATCGGTCGCGGCGTAGGCGATGTTTTTGCGAAGCTCGAAGTCTTTTGCAGAGTCGGCGAGTGCAGTGAGTGTAAATGCAAGGAAGGCAAATGTGGTGCGCATGGGTGCGCTTTGAGCACATGAGGTGGAGAGTGGCACGATTTTTCGGCGATTTTCAGGCTTGCATGGTGCTATGGGTGACTGCTCTAGGCGGCGCTTCTGTTTGTAATGCCCACCGGAGACTAATGGACGTTTTTCATCAAAGATTACTGATTGCCGCACAGGGTTACAGCGAGCTCGGTCTGCCAGACCTTGCGCTGGACGAGTTGGCGCTGATCCCTGCGGAGTTTCAAAGTGAGGCGATGCTCGTGGAGACGCGGCTGTCGGTGCTGATGCAGGCGAAGCGCTGGAAGGACGCGCTGCCCGTGGGGCAGGAGCTTTGCCGTCTGGTGCCGGAGAAGTCTGCGGGCTTTATCCACTCGGCGTTTTGTTTGCACGAGCTGGGTAATACGAAGGCTGCTAGAGAGGTGTTAATGGGCGGCCCTTCGGCACTCAAGGCGGAGGCGACTTATCATTACAACCTCGCCTGCTACGAGGCAAAGCTGGGGAACTTGGACCAAGCGCGGGCGCATCTCGATGTGAGTTTCGCCATGGATAAAAAGCTCAGGGAATACGCGCTCGATGATCCGGATTTGGCGGTGCTGCACGCGTTTACTGTCCCGCAGGATTCGTAGCCGTGCTCTCGGTGCGCTCTTGAGCTGCCGCAGCCTCGGTGTCGCGTTCGAGATACTTCGCCGCCATGATCCAGAGAGCGCTGGCGAGGACCATCATGAGCGACATCAAAGTGAACGCGGTCTCCCAATTGGTGACCCGCTTGACGTAACCGACGAGCGGTGGGGAGATGGCGTCTCCGAGGGCGTGGATGAAGAAGATGTTCAAGGCAAACGCCGTGGAGCGCATCCGGGAACTCGTGACATTTGCCAGTGCAGTATTGGCAGGACCGGTATTAAAAAAGAGGAAGAACACCGCGCAGAACACCGCAAACCAAGTGTAGGGAAAGGGCAGCGAAATCATCAGCAACGTGCAGGGAAATGCGAGGGCGATGGCGACACCGGACAGGGTGAAATATGCGCCAGACCAGCGCGGGCGGAGCTTATCCGCCAGCCACCCGCCGGTGAACGTGGAAAGGATGCCAGCGATGACGACGACGATCCCGAAGGTCGTATTCATCTCGCTGAGTATCTCATTTTTCCGCTGAAGAGTGGCCGCGGAAGGCAGGCCGTGGAGAAGCTCCATCGCCCATTGCGGAGCCAGCCCGTCTTGCGCGGCCTTGCGCTCCGTCATGAATCGAGGGATCCAAAACGAGATCCCTCCGATGGCAAAAGTCATCGCCGTCATCGCGGCGGTATTGAGGGTGTAAGACGGGATTCTCAGCAGCACTTTCGCATCTGCGAGGATGGATGTCTTTTGCTGCGTGGAGACTGCGCGAAGGGGGCGAGGCTCCTTGCGGAAAAAGCACAGCGCCGCAAGCAGGACGCCCGGCACCACCGCCAAGTGGAAGGCCGTGCGCCAGCCCCAGAGCGCGTTCACTTTTCCCCCGATGATGTAGCCGAGCGCGCTGCCGACCGGGATGGCGAGATAGAAGAGCGCCATCATCTTCCCCCGGCGCGAGATTGGGAAATAGTCGGCAATCAGAGCCGGTGCCGCGGGCCCGTAGCCTGCCTCTCCGAAGCCCACGAGCACTCGCGTAAGTAGCAAAACTCCCCACGAATACGCGAACCCTGTCCACCCACTTGCGAGGCTCCACACGAGGACGCTCCCGCCGATAATCCACCATCGGGACATGCGCTCTGCAACTCGCCCGAGGATCGGCGCGCCCAGCATGTAGGCGTAAAGAAATGCGGAGGCGAGGAGGCCAGCCTTCCCTTCAGTCAGAGAGAACTCCCGGCTCAGCGGCTCTTCCACGGCGGCGAGCATCGATCGATCGATGTAGTTCAGCAGATTGATGATCAGCATCAATGCCAGTGCGGAGACCGCTCCATCGCTGGATTTCTCGCTGGTCGGAATTTCTCCATGTTTCGGCTGCATCGCGGTGTGGAGAAGAAGCGGAGCGCGAGCGGGAGGTCAAAGCATCAATTCCTTCATTGTAGGGGCGCGATCGGCCAAACTCTTGGCTTAGCGACTGCTTTGAAAGCGGTCAGCTAAACCAAATAATGAACGAAACTCCGGCCAACTTTCTTTTGCTTGAAGACATCAGCACGGTGCAATTTTTCATCCGGAACGCGCTGACGAGTTTGCCTAAAGCTCACACGTTGCTCACGGCTGGAACCCTCGCCGAAGCGCGCAAGCTCGCGGCCGACCGGACGGTTGATCTTTTCCTCGTGGATATTGGGCTACCCGACGGGGACGGCATTGATTTCCTCTGCGAAATGGCCGTCTCGCAACCGCAGGCGAGAGCCATCATCATCACCGCCAGCCCGACTGACGACATTCGCACCCGTGCCGAGCGGTTCGGCATGGTCCAAATCCTCTCCAAGCCCATCCATCCTGAGAAGCTGACAGGGGCCATCTCGAAGCTCCTGGGCTGGAGCGCGCCCGCATCTCCGGCAGCCCCCGCATTCCGAGCGACGCTCAGCGGGCTCACGCCAATCGACATCGTCCAGCTCAAGTGCATGAGTGGTTCCACGGGCATCTTGGAATTCACCAATTCCTATGGCAATGGGCGCCTCTATTTTGAAAAAGGTGACGTCGTCCACGCCATCGTCCGCTCTGCCGTGGGCGGCAGCACGATTGGCTACGACGCGTTCGAGGAAATCGTCGGGTGGAAAAGTGGGAAGGCTTCCGACGTCCAAGACAGCAGCCCGCGCCCACGCACCATCCGCACCGACTGGCGCTCGCTCCTCCTCGAAGCCGCCCAAGGCACCGACGAAAAGGCGGCGTAGTGCGCCCTACTCCCCTCGTGGATTCTTCAGCGCGGCGATGCGCGACATCACTTGGTCGCTGATGCGCTGATAGACCTCGCGCGGATCGCCAACCGTGTCCGCCTTGGTAAAATGGAGCGGTTTACCGATGACGACGGTGACTGCGGCAGCGCGGGGAAATTTCGCGCCGCGGGGAAATGCGTCGAACGCTCCAAAGACGCGCACCGGCACGACGGGCGCGAGGGTCTTCGCGACGATGAGGCCGAGCCCCGGTTTCGCAGACTGGAGCGAGCCGTCGCTGCTGCGAGTTCCCTCCGGGAAGACGATGGTGGAGCCGCCCTCTTTCACTAGCCGGATAACGGACTTCAGCGCACTCATATCCGCGCCGTCACGGTCCACGCCCACGACATGGAGGTGCGGCAGCAGACGACCTAGAAGGGGGATGTCGAACAGCGTTTTGCGCGCAAGGTAGTGCAACTCGCGCTCCATGCAGATGCCAACGACCGGCGGATCCAGAAAGCTCTGGTGGTTCGAGGCGATGATGGCCGAGCCCTCCTCAATGAGGTTCTCGCGGCCATAGACTTGGAGGCGGAAGAAGTTCATCGCGGTGAACTTCGCCACCGTCCAGCAGAAGCGATAGACGAGGCCCATCGTGCTTTAGACTCCTTCGCGCAGGGCGAGCCCTTTGAGCTTCAGCCGCCCGATGATTTCGCCCACGACGCCATCAATCGTGAGGTGCGAGCTTTCGATGACGTGCGCATCTTCCGCGATGACGAGCGGGCTCGTGCGGCGAGTCGTGTCCACTTTATCCCGCTCGCCGATCGCGTCGGTGAGCCCCTGCTTCGCCCGGCGCGCAGCGCGGACTTCGGGGCTGGCATCCACGTAGAATTTGTAAGGCGTTTCGGGAAAGACGACGCTGCCGATGTCGCGGCCTTCCATCACGAGGTCATGGGCGTCGGCGAAAAGACGCTGCTTTTCCACGAGCAGGCGGCGCACTTCCGGGATGGCGGAAATGGCGGAGACGCCCGCATTCACGGCGGGCTCGGTGAGGTGCGGATCGGGGTCCACCCCGTCCACGAGGATTGTGCTCTGGTTGGCGACAGTGCCGCATTCAAAGCGCGTCACATCCAGCAAGCCCAACACGCGCCCGATGTCTGTGACGGCGATTCCGCGGCTCGTGGCCAGCCACGTCACCGCACGATACATCGCCCCGCTGTTGACGTAGAGGAACCCGAGCTTGCGGGCGAGGAGGCGGGCGACGCTGCTTTTGCCGCTGGCGGCAGGCCCGTCTATGGCGATGACTGTGTGCATCGGTGGATAAATCCACGCCGGTCCTAAAAGAGCAACCGTGTTCTGGCGGTGGGCTAGGGCGTAGCCCACATTCAAACGGTCGAACTTTGCCGCCCCGCACATGGTGGCCGTGAGTGCGAGCGGGAGCCTGAATATCGTTTTCTCGGCGGCGAAACTGGGCCACCAATCCCGTGCATCACCAAGACGCAAATCGTAGTTGGCGCCGCAAATTCCGCACGGTGCTTGACGCCACGACAGGTTCCCGCGCTCTTATTAACCTAAATAAAGCAGTTAGCCGGATGTGAAAATGGCGGAAGTCGTGCAACAACAGAGAGATGCACGACGAAACGAGCGCGAAAAACGTTCACCTATTGGGTGAGGCCGCAGTGGTGGGCAAAATCCTGCCGCCGGAC
>CANIWM010000100.1 GCA_947471505.1 Chthoniobacteraceae bacterium
TGCTGCCAAAGGCTTGACCCTGTACGGAACTCACCAAAAACGACGGCTTTAACCCGATTTCGCCCAAAAAACACCACCCGGAACGCTCAACGAGGCGTCTCATCGCAATCGCGCCAGAATCACGCCGCTTTATTCAGGCATTCCCTAAGCCCCGTCTGCGCCGAAGGTGCAGCCAGCGAAGCCAATCGGAGCGGGGCTTTCCCAAGCCCCGTGCGCGCCGAAGGCACAGCCAGTGAAGCTCCCACCGATGCCACTGCGTGGCAACGGGGCTTAGGAAAGCCCCGCTCCGATTTAATCGAGCGCGAAAGGAGCGGGGCTTTCCTAAGCCCCGTCTGTGCCGAAGGCACAGCCCGCAAAGCTCCCCACCGTTGCCACTGACGTGGCATGGGGCTTTGGAAAGCCCCGCTCCGATTTAATCGAGCGCGAAAGGAGCGGGGCTTTCCTAAGCCCCGTCTGTGCCGAAGGCGCAGCCCGCGAAGCTCCCACCGTTGCCACTGACGTGGCAACGGGGCTTAGGAAAGCCCCGCTCCGATTTAATCGAGCGCGAAAGGAGCGGGGCTTTCCTAAGCCCCGTCTGTGCCGAAGGCACAGCCCGCGAAGCTCCCACCGTTGCCACTGACGTGGCATGGGGCTTGGGAAAGCCCCGCTCCGATTTTTTGCTCGCACGGGTGCCGCGGTAGTGCTTTTTGCCTGCTGTGCAATTCAAGTTTTTCAACCCCTACGCCGGTGGGCGGCGGACGCAGAATCACCTTCCTCACTGGGAACAGGAAGGGGCACTTTATTTCGTCAATTTTCATCTCGCCGATTCGCTCCCGGCAGAGTTTCGCATCCGGCTTAAAAGGGAGCGCGATGCTTGGTTAGCAAGGCATCCGCACCCGTGGGCACCGGAGATAGAAAAGGAATATCACGAGCGATTTCTCGCAGCTATCGAGCGATGCCTCGACGAAGGACGCGGAGCCTGCCCTCTGAAGCGCCCCGAGTGCCGCGCGATCGTTGCCGATGCGATGCGGCATTTCGATGGGGAGCGCGTGGATGTCATGGCATTTGTCATCATGCCCAACCATGTCCACGCCGCCATCATCCCGCGCACCGGGTTCCATCTGGAGCAGCTCATCCATTCGTGGAAACAATGGACGGCAAAGCGCGTCAACCCACTCATCGGAGAAAGAGGGAAGTTTTGGCAGGAAGACTACTTCGACTCCATCCTGCGCGACGGCGAACACCTCGGGCGTGTGCTGCGATATATCCGCAACAACCCCGCAAAAGCCAGTCTTCACCCCGGAGAATACACCCTCTACGAGAGCGACTACGCACAGCAATACCTAGTCCCACCGGAAGGCGCACGATGAGCCATCGGAGCGGGGCTTTCCTAAGCCCCGTCTGCGCCGAAGGCGCAGCCCACCGTTGCCACTGACGTGGCACGGGGCTTAGGAAAGCCCCGCTCCCATACGACAATCGCCGGAGGAGGGCCGCAGGTGTATAAATATCGCCAATCCGACGCCGGATGGGTGGTCAAGAATCCTCATTCTCGATGATCCGGCGGCGGATCATTGAGATGGAACCTTCCGGGGCGGTGATCCGGCGGCGGATCATCGAGGTTGGATATTCCGGGGCGCTGATCCGGCGACGGATCGGCAAGGTTGGATGTTCCGGGGCGGTGATCCGGCGGCGGATCGGCGAGGCTGGATATTCCGGGGAGGTGATCCGGCGGCGGATCGGCAAGGCTGGATATTCTGGGGCGGTGATCCGGCGGCGTGGGAAAGATTTTTAACATTTTTGTTGCAGGTTACTTCGTCAGGAGTATGAAGTCGCTCAGCTACTCATCCCGCTCCTCAGTCAGCGGTGCCCGTTTTTTTTAGTAAACAACCCAAATAAAACAACACACATAATACCATGAGCATCGATACCGCCTGGAAGTTCGCTTCCAACACCTTCCGTATTGTCACGGAAAACAATACAGCCCTCGCCGGAGAAATCCTCCGAGACCATGCCCCGAAACTCGCTCTGGCAGCGATGACTTGGATAGACCTTATCACGGTCAATAACGAAACGAGTGGCCTTCTCAGTATGTGGGATGCGGCAGAGCAAGTGGAGATTAACAGCGAGGCCGCGCAACTCAGCGCAACCTCCGCCGTAGATGATAAACTGGCAGCGATGACGCGTAAGCCGGACCTCGATACGAACAGCCCGCTGGAGCAGTGGGACGCGACCATCCGCGCGAACGTGGCTTATCAAGGGACGACTTACACTTTGCTCCTACCCCATGGGCGCGAGACGCTCACGGGCGGAACAATCCCCGAGCGTATCGAGGCACTGGAGGGCTTTGTCACCCGCCTCCTCGCGCAAGCCGCAAAGCCTGCACTGGTGACGCTGGGCGGGGTGGTGAATACTTTTTACCAAGCCCTCAAAACGCTGCACGTCGCGCAGCAAGACCGTATCAATGAATACACGGCGGCGCGGACGGAGTTGGCGACGCTCAATGCGAGGGTCGCCAAGCAGATGTTCCGCAACACGGGGCAGGCTATGATGGTCTGGTGCGACGAGGAGGATAACTTCCGCATCGAAGGGCTCTTCGATATGGCGCTCATCCGCGAGGAAGCGCCCGCCTTACCCGCGCAGGCGACGCTGCCGACGTGGGTTCCGGGGACGCGGACGCTCAGCATCGCAGCTCTGCCGGACCGAGCGACGCGCTTGGAGGCTTGGCGCATCGGCCCCGGCGGCGCGCCGGAGTTGCTAGCTGTCGGCGAGAGCGGGGCGACGAGTGTGGTGATCCCGGCGATGTATATTTTCACGCCGGGCTCGCTGTACCAGCTCTTCGTGAAGGGCCGCAATGGCCGGGGCTCGGGCGAGGCAAGCCCGAGTGTGAGCTGGACGGCGTAGGCGGCGATAGGAGCGGGGCTTTCTACCGCATCAAAGCGACGCGGTAGTCTAGCCCTTCTTCCGCTTCTTCTCCGCTTTCGCGAGCTTCTTTTCCTTGGACGTGAGGAGTGGTGCTTTCTTTTTCTCTTTCTTGGCGTCGTTGGATTTCCTGCCCGAACGGTCTCTCGCGCTCTCGATAAAGGGCAACGTTTTTGCGCCGAGCTACGCGCTGTTTTTCCGGTAGAGTTCGAGGCGGCAGTCGAAGCCGCCGAGGTCCACGATTTGGCTGCTGATGAGCTTGAGCGACTTCGGGATGCGGTCCAGTTTCAGTGGGTTGGGGAAGATGAGGCGTCCGCCGGGCTTGAGGACGCGGGCGCTGTGTTCGAGGAGGTCTTGGTAGAGCCCGCGTATGTTCGGGATGGGGACGCGGCGGCCCATCGGCGGGTTGGAGATGACGAGCGTGGCGCTGTTCGCACGGAGCGCGGAGTAGGCGCGGAAGTCGCAGCACTCGAACTTCGCGGGGATGTTGGCGAGGCCAGCTTCGGTGAGGTTGGCTTGCGCAAAGCTGAGGGCTTCTTCGCTGAGGTCGGTGCCGTGGAGTTCGGCGACGCCGCCGAGCATGGCGCGCTCTACGAGTTCCACGCCGGAGCCGCAAAATGGGTCCCAGACGATCTCTCCTTCCATCGGCCCTGCCAGCCGCGCCATGCAAGCGGCGAGGGGCGGGTGCGAGGCGGCGGGGACATCGTGCTGGCGGTAGGCGAAGCGCGGGTCGGGCGTGATGCGGGGGCGCAGTTCCACGGAGTCGCCGCGCACTTCTACCATCCACGGGGCTTGCTGCGAGTCGTTCAAAATCTTCGGGCACAGCGCAAACGCTCGGAGCGCGACATCGCGCACGGCGGCGCGCTGGTGGCCTTTGCCGATGTATTCGATGCGGTAGCGGATGGACCCTTCGGTGAACGTCTCGAAGAGCCGCAGCGAGCTGGGCGAGGTGATGATTTCTGCCACGTCCGCGCCGGAGCCGAGGACGAAGCCAATCGTCCCGAAACACCGCAACGCGAACAAGTCGCCGAGCGAAAACGGCGCAGTCGGCGCGAGCACGACGAGCCCCGACCGGGTGCTGATGACGCGGAACTTCCCGCGCCGGAGGATCGCCTCTTCCACCTCCGCGCGCACGGTGAACTCCAGCCCCGCGCGCCCTCGCAAATGGATGCGGAGCTGCGAGACTTGCGTCAGCTCGCGGTCGAGGCGGATGGCGCTCGGCTGCTCGTTGCGGGCGATGGCGGCCTTCACTTTTTGCTCCGTGCGGGCGAAGAGTCCACTGACTTCCCGCAGGGTCGCCGCGCCGCCGATCTTCTCCAGCGATTCGCCGAGGAACTTCTTCTCGCGGTCGCTCGTCGTTTCTTTTTGCAGCAGCGCCAGCAGCTCGCCTTCGTCGCCGGCTGCCGCGCCGATCTTCGGCAGTGCGGCCATGGCGTAGCGGCGGATTTTTTCGCACGGATCCTTCAGCAGCGCACGCAGCCACGGGCGGACGAGTACTTTCTGCGCATCCGTTCCCTGCTCGGAAAAGACGACGCCCACGGCACGCACGAGCGCCACGCGGTCGGCGCGCTCTCGCTCCGTCGCCGCATTGAAGCGCGGCACTTCATCCTCCCACAGTTCCTCGCACGAAAGGTGGCGCAACTGGTTGTATAGTTCTTTGGTCTTCTCTGCGCTGGTCATGGGCGAGTGTGCGGGGCGGCGTGCGCGGAAAACAAGCGAGACGTTGACCAATCGAAACAATTCTGGTTCCTGTCCCGCCTTCATGCGCAAAAAAATCATCGCTGCTAACTGGAAAATGAACATGACCATCGGGGAGACGGAGACGTTTTGCTCCACCTTCCTGCGGGAGTTGGGCGACGAGCGGAAGGTCGAGGTCGTCATCGTTCCGCCCTTCATCGCCATCGCCAAAGCCAGCGAGATGCTTCGCGATGCACAGAGCGTGAAACTCGGCGCGCAGAACATGCACTGGGAGAAATCGGGCGCTTTCACCGGTGAAGTCAGCGCCGCGATGTTGCGCGATGTGTTCTGCCACTACGTCGTGCTCGGGCACAGCGAGCGCCGGACGATTTTCGGAGAAACCGACGAGGCAGTGAACAAGAAGACGCTCGCCGCCCACGCGAACGCGCTGCGCCCCATCGTCTGCATCGGCGAGACCCTCGCCGAGCGCGACGGCGGCCTCGTGGAAAAAGTGCTCGATACCCAAATTCGCGGCTCCCTCGCCGGGCTGACGGCGGAGCAGCTCGAAGAATCCGTGATCGCCTACGAGCCCGTCTGGGCCATCGGCACTGGCCGCACGGCGACTCCGCAGCAGGCGCAAGATGCCCACGCTTTCATCCGCAAGACTCTCGCCGAAATCTGGGGCCAACCGTCTGCGGATAAAGTGCGCATCCAATACGGCGGCAGCGTGAAGCCCGCCAATGCGGCAGAGCTGATGAGCCAGCCCGACATTGACGGCGCACTCGTCGGCGGTGCCAGCTTGGAGCCACGCGGATTCGCCGAGATCGTGCTGAATACGGCGAAGGTGTTGGGGTAAGGTGGGGGCAAGGCTACGCCTAAGCCTTCACAGCAGCTTGCCCGTCAAAATCAAACTCGCGGCGAGGAAGTAGATCACCAGCCCGGTGACATCTACGAGGGTGGCGACGAAGGGCGCGGAGGAGGTGGCGGGGTCGAGGCCGAGCCTCTTTAATAAGAGCGGGAGCATGGCTCCGGCGATGGTCCCCCACAAGACGACGCCAAGAACTGCGATTCCGAATGTCGCGCCGACGGCGACGTAGTGGACGGTGTAGGGGTTGCCGCCCCATGCGGATTGGAGGTTTTGCCAGCCGATGACGCGGAGGAAGCCGATGAGCGCGAGGATGCCGCCGAGGAGGACGCCGGAGATGAGTTCTTTGCGCATGATTTTTAGCCAGTCGCGGGGGGTGATTTCGCCGAGGGACATGGCGCGGATGATGAGGGTGCTGGCTTGTGAGCCTGCGTTGCCGCCTGCGGAGATGATGAGGGGCATGAAGATGGTGAGGACGACCGCTTTTTCTAAACTCACCTGGAAGTTGGTGATGACGGTGGCGGTGAGCATCCCGCCGATGAAGAGGACGACGAGCCAGATGACGCGCTTTTTTACCAACTCCCAGATGGGTGCGTCCATGTAGGGGTCTTCGAGCGCGGAGGTGCCGCCGAGCATTTGGATGTCTTCGGTGGTTTCGGCTTCTTGCACGTCGAGCATGTCGTCCACGGTGACGATGCCGAGGAGCCGCCCTTCACTGTCGGTGACGGGGAGGGTGTTGCGGTCGTATTTTTTGAAGATGCTGATGGCGGTCTCGGCGAGGTCGGTGGCTTTGAGGGCGACGTAGCTGGCGTCGTGGAGGTCGCGGACGAGGGTGTCCGTGGGCGGGAGGAGGACTTCGCGGATGCGGACGTCGTCGATGAGGCGACCACGTTCGTCGGTGACGTAAATGACGTTGAGCGTCTCGGAGTCTTGGCCGAATTTGCGGATGTGCTCTAGGACTTGCTGGATGCTCCAGCCGTCGCGGACGGAGACGAAATCGGGCGTCATGAGGCGGCCCACGCTGCCCTCGGGGTAGTTGAGGAGTTGCTGGGCGACTTTGCGTTCTTCGGGGGTGAGGAGGGCGAGGAGTTGGGCTACCGCATTACCAGGGAGCTCTTCGAGGAGCGCGGTGCGGTCGTCGGGGGACATTTCGTTGAGCACCGCCGCCGCCTGCTCGCTGCTCATCGCCTTGAGGAGCTGCTCTTGGGCGTCGGGCTCGCAGTATTCAAAAACATCCGCCGCAAGCGCATGGGGCAGGATGCGGAAGACGATGGCGCGCTCGTCTTCCGGCAGTTCGACGATGAGTTCCGCTGCATCCACGGCAGGAAATTCCGAGAACGTTTCGCGCAGCCCCGCAAAGTCGCGGCGAGCGATCATGTCCTTAATTTCCGGTCCTAGCAGCGTTCCAAGCATTGCGCCGAGCGAATGCAGGATGCAGGCCCGTGAGGCAATGCCTAAGTGCGAGAAGTCGGCGAGGCGGATAAATTCTCGGTAATACGTCTATTTTCCGAGAAATTAGCGTTGACCGAATCGAGAGAACTTCGATAGTCGCGACAAATCCAACCATTATGAAACGCATACTCTCATTTCTTCTCTGCATCATCCTTTTCAAAGCACAAGCATTCGCCATCCATGGAAACCTTGACGGCGTCGATTCCGCAGGGACGCTCATTGTTGGCACCTATTCAGGGACATTGACCCCGACCGCGGCCGATCAAGGAACACGGGTGTTTGACTTCCAAACAGGAGAGCAGACTGGGACGCTAAATTCCGTCGGACTTTTCACCGTCGCCATGCCTGATGCTGGCATCGGAGCTGGTACGTTCCTTGTCTTCACGGATGGCATCTCTTACTCCGGCACCATCACCGCTGTCGGCGACCCATCTGTTGGCACCATCACTGGCATCCTTGAGGCGACTTACACCTACGTTGATTTTGTGCGCGATGCCAATGGCGATGTCGTACTGCAAGTGGCCGCGAACGGAGCCATCAGCCCTGTCACCCAACAGTTCCAAGCAGCAGTTCGCGGGACTCTCTCGGCGACGGTCATCTCTTCGATTTCGACCATCACGGCGGCCTCTGGCAACTACGGGCGCATTTCTGGAAAAGCGGACACAGCCAGTCTTTTCGTCGGACCCAATGGAGCGGGCGAACTTGTGACGGACAAAATCGTGACCTACACAGTGGATGGTGTGAAGCAGTCGATCTCGGCGACCAACGCAAGCGCGCTGACGGCTGGAGCTAATACCGCGGGCACAAACGCCAGCCTGTTGAGCCTGCTCTTCGGGTACTAATGCGGTTGAGAAACGGTAGCGTAAATTTGCTGAAGCCTCGGGGGATAACCCGAGGCTTCACGCTTTTAGAGTTGATGACGGTGATCGTGATCGTCGGGATACTCATGGTCCTTTTCGTCCCGACGTTTTTGAAGCAGCAAGAAAACGCCCGCCGCGTGGTCTGCACCGCCCGGTTGAAAGGGCTCTATGTGGCGACGGTGGGGTTCCTCGGGTCCAACGAAGGGCGCTGGCCTCGAATCATGCCAACGATGAGCGACGACGTGAAGTTTGCCCAGCAATGGTACGACGTTGTGAGCCAGCACGGTCTCGGATGGGAAGACCTTACGTGCCCCACCATGCAGCGCAGGCTTCAGAGCCCCGACGTCACGTCTTCGAAATTTCACCGGATGGACTACATCAATACCTTCTTCGACGACAGACCGGGCACCGCGATGAAATGGCCGTATATGCCGTGGTTTCTCGAACGACAGGACGTGCATGGCAACGGACAGCTTGTCATTTTGACCAATGGCACCGTGGTAGATATCCGGGAAGCACGGCGACTCACCGCGCCATAGTCATCATTGCAGCCTTGTTTCCGGCGGCGAACTGACCCAAACAATCCGCGATGTTTTTTGACGCCGCCATCAATCCAGCCGAAATCGCTCTGCTCCCGCAAAGGGACCTCTCGGGCACGACGTGCGTGGTCTTCGACATCCTCCGCGCCACGTCGTCCATGATCACCGGGCTGGCCCACGGAGCCGTGGAAATCTGGCCGGTGCAGACCATCGAGCAAGCCCGCGAGTTGCGCGTGCGGATGCCCGATATTGTGCTTGGTGGAGAACGGCACGGCGACCCCATCGAGGGATTCGATGTCGGGAACAACCCGCTCGAATACGCCAAACTCCGTGGACGCCGCATCGCCACCACGACGACAAACGGCACCGTGGCCCTCCGCGCGTGCGACGCTGCAAAGCGCGTACTCGTCGGCGCGATCCTCAACCTTGACGCTCTACGTGCGGAGATCGCCAACGAGGAAAACGTGCTGCTCGTCTGTGCGGGGACGTTTGAGACGCTCGCGCTCGAAGACGCCATCGCTGCCGGAATGCTCGCCCGCCTTTTCCCCGATGCGGATTTATCCGACGCCGCGCGTATGTGCGTCGCTGCGGCAAACAACTACCCGACTGCCCTCGACGGCCTACTCGCCGCTCGCAATGGCCGAGCACTCGCAGCACGCGGTTGGCGCGAACAGATCGATTGGTGCGCGGAAGTCTCGCGCTTTTCCACGATTGGCATTATGAGTGGCGGCATCATACGCCCAATCCGCACTGCGGCATGAAAGCACCGCTCATCACAACGCCCGGCCCCATCCGCGAGCTTCTGGACGATTTCGCCCGGATGCCCGAAGGACGCCGCACGTTCATCGCCGGGCTCTTCGCGATCCTCCTCCACGCGGTAGTCTTTCTCGGCGGAGGGTTAATGCTCTTTCGGATGCAGCAAAACCAAGCTGACGCAGCAAAGCCGTTGGAGCCCAAAAAGCGATCCCAACTCGAAGTCACTCTCATCACACCGCCGCCGCCGCAACTCGCCGCCGCCACACCCACGCCAGAGCCCAAGCCGGAGAAGCTCTCTCCCGAAGAAGAGAAACTCGCGGAGGAAAAGTTCCGCCTTCTCCCAGAAGAAGTGCGCCAAGAATACGTGGATGTGGACGGCCTCGCGAAAAAGAAAAACCTCTCCAAGCGCGCACTGCTCGAAAGCTGGGAAGACAGTGTCGCGGGCAGTCGAACGCCGGGGAAAGGCGACGGCCCACTCCCCGCACAGGACGGGAAGAATCTCGCTTTCGCACAATTCAAAAACCAGCAAGCTACACTCGGAAAGGGGAAGACCGAGGCCGAGAGAGCACTCGATGCTCAACCGCCACAACTCCCGACTCCTCCCGAAGACAACCGCCCGATTTTCCAGCCCCGCCCCATCCCGAAAGAAGAGCTTGCACCCACGAACAAGCCGCGTCCGATTCCCAAAGTCTCGGAAGTCGCCAAAGTTCGACCAATCGACGAAGTTGTGGCCCCTACTCCACCGCCCAGTCGGCTTCTCCTCGCAAAAGCCACCACGCCGCCGCCCATCAAAAAAGTCCGCGAGGCGAACGAAGATGAAATCCCCATGTTTCTCAACCAACCGGAACCGAAAGTCGTCCCCGACATGATTCTGCGTCCAGAGCCGACACCTCCGCCGAAGCCTACGCCAGAGCCAACCCCCGAGCCACCGAAGCTCCAGCCCACGCCCATTCCCACCCCGACGCCCGCACCCACGCCGCCCGTCCGCGACGAAAAATCGATCATCGTCGCCGCTCGACTCCCCAGCCAGACGCGCCCGCAACCGATCAAGGATCCTGGCTACGCGCCCCAGCAAGTGCAGACAAAAATCGATGGTGGTGCCGCCCCGCCCGGCGAAAACGGCGTCGATGCCGTCGCCACCGCAGCCGGTAAATACAAGAAAAACATCCACTCCACCGTCGGCTCTCGATGGACCTACTTTGTGCGAGATCCGAAGTTTGGCAGCCTCTTCGCAGTCGGCCAAACCACGGTCCACTACACGCTCGACGCCCGGGGGAAAATCTTGAGCGTGAAAGTCGGCGAGAACACCTCCAACGCAGCGCACGCCCAATTTTGCGAACGCGCACTCCTCGAATCCCAACGCGACATTGACGCGCCGCCGCCAGAAATGCTCCGCAACGGAGTCTTCGAAGACGACCTTACCTTTCATCTCTACTAACACATGATCATCCGTACCGCCGCAGTCGTTATCGCGCTCGCCGCCGCCGCCGCCGCCCAAGCTCCCACACCGGAGCCGCCCAAGCCCAAAGTCATTTCCATGCCGAAGCAGCCCAAGCCCAGGCTCAAGCCCAAACCAAAGCCCGCCGCCGATCCCGCCGAGGCCCAAGAGCTCCCGCCCGCAGCGGACCCGGCACCTACTCCACCAACGCCCGAGCCCCCAAAGCGCAGTCGCGCCGTCGAGAGCACGCTCAGCGCCTACATGCCGAAAGTGAAAGCCGCATTGGGTACAGGATGGGCCGCTGCGCTTCAGCTCCGTGCCGCCGAGTTTCAGCCGGGAAATGTCAGCGTCACCTTCAAGCTCGACCTCGAAGGCAAAGTCACAAACGTCACCATCACCGAGAACTCATCGAATGCAGCATTCGGCAAATTTTGCGAGGAGCACATCCGCGGCATCACCTTCGCCCCGCCGCCCACGAAGGCGCTGGAAGACGGGACGCTTGAGATTCCATTCACCTTCTGGCTCTACTAAAAAAACATGCTGACCAGCCTTAGTCTTTTCGCCGCCGCCGCCGCATCCATGCCGTGGCACCTGCGCGTCTTCGCCTTCTTCAAAAACGGCGGGCTCTTCATGATCCCGCTCCTGCTGTGCTCCGTCATCGCAGTCACCGTCACCATCATGCGAGCCATCGCCCTTCGGCGGCACCTCGTGCTCCCCAGCGAGATGGAGAAAGAAATCGAACGCCTCCAGCCGCACGACACCCCCGAGTCCGTCGTCCGCCTCTCCCGCATGGCGCGCAACGACCTCTCCACGCTCGGTCGCATCGCCCGAGTCGGCCTCGACAATCTGCACCTGCCGAAAGAAGAAAACATGAACGCCGTGCAGACCGTCGCGCGCCACGAAGTCGTCCAGCTCGAACGCGGCCTCCACGTCCTCGAAATCATCATCGGCATCGCGCCGCTCATCGGACTGCTCGGCGCAGTCTCCGGCCTCATCACGGTCTTCGGAGCCTTCGGCGAGAGCCAAGCTGCGCAAGACACCCAGCGCCTCGGCTCCGGTATCGCGGAGGCCCTCAGCACCACCGTCGTCGGCCTCGCCATCGCCATCCCCAGCCTCATCGCCCACGGCCTGCTGGTGAAAAAAATCGAGCAAATGGCCGCCGATATGGAGCTCCTCATGTCCGGCCTCATCGCCAAATGCTACAACCAGAAAAGCCGACGCGGTGCCCCCATCGCCTCCGCCTATGAGTATGACCCGGAGGTCGGGCAATGAACTTCATCGTCCGCCGCCGGCGCAAGCCCGAGATCATGATCGTCTCGCTCATCGACATCTTCGCCATCCTCCTCATCTTCGTTATCGTCAACACCACGTTCCGCCGCGAGCAAGCGGGCGTCACCATCAAGCTCCCCGAATCCAAAACCGCCGTCGCCGTACAGTCCGGCAACGAAGCATTAAAACTCAGCATCGACGAAAAAGGAGACGTCTATCTCGGCGCGAAAAAAGTCACCCTGCCCGAGCTTCGCGGCGAACTCGACTCGCTCATGCAACTCCCCGCGCCGCCCAAACTCGCCCTCGCGCCCGACAAACGCGCATCCATCGGCTCCCTCATCGGCGTGCTCGACGTATTGAAAGAAGCTGGCGTCAAAGGCGACCTTGCTGCATTCACAGAAAAGGCACATTGAGTAAAACTCACTTGCCACGCACCACGCTGCACCTATTTTGAAAACACTAACTCAATGACGCTCGGGAATCTCCTATCGGCAAACGCAATCCTCCCGGAGATGCAGGCCACGGAACGCTACGCGGCCATCGCTGAACTTGTAACACTCCTCGTGGATCGCGGGCAAATCGCCGCCGAAAACCGCGAGACAGTCCTCGCCGCACTCCGTGCTCGCGAAGAGACGATGAGCACCGGCATCGGCTTTGGCATCGCCATCCCGCACGCGCAGTCCGACAAGGTCACGCAAGTCGTCGCCTGCTTCGGGCGCAGCTCAAAGGGCATCGAGTTTGAATCGCTCGACAACCAGCCGGTGAAATTTGTCGTCCTCTTCGTCGTCCCAAAAGATCAATTTCAGACCCACCTCCGCACACTCGCCGCCATCGCGAAATTCCTCAACGATCGCACCGTCCGTGAGCAACTTGCCCTTGCTGGCTCGTCAGAAGAAATCCTCACCATCTTTCAGAAAAGCGCGAAGCCGTAATCCACGATGCGACGTTTCGCCCTGCTCCCGGTCCTGCTCCTCCTCTTGCTCTCCACCCCGCTTCGGGCCGAACGATACGACATCGAAAAACACTCCGCCGTCGTCAACGTCCCCGACTCCGAAGGCTGGTTCCGCCGTGGCGGGCCACCCCTCCGCGTAGGCGAGTTTGTCGTCTTTGCCTACAACTCCTCGACTAGGGGATTCTTCGGCGTCGCCGCTATTCCCGGCTTCCCGACGACAGACATCCGTCACGCCAATGTCCTCTCGCGCATCATGGACACCATGCGCGCCATCGGCCCCGAACCTACCCGCCAGCGCTTCGGCACCTTTAACGACCTCGACTACGTAGAAGTCATCGGCGGACAGACCACCGATACCGGCGACAAATTCGTGACCGTCGCCCGAGGAGTCCTGCGCAACCAGTCCCTCTACATCACCATGCAATCGAGCAAGGGCTCCGACGAGGACGCCGACAAGCCCGAGTTCATGCAAAACATTGAGACGCTGCGCTTCAACGTCCCCGTCATTTACGAGCGCATCGACATCTCCACAAACGATCCTCAACTCAAGCGTTGGCACGGGCGTGTGTTTCGCCTCGCCGGACTTTTCGTCGCCATCCTCTTACCCGCATTTTTCGGGATGCTCTTCATCACCCGTCGCAAAGACGCGCGCTGACCTATGCTCGCTCGCCTGCTACTCCTCCTGTTCGCTTTCACTGCGTGGGGAAAAGAGGTCGTCTTCCTCGTCGGCGACAGCGAATACAAGACCGCCGAAACCGTCCCCGCTTGGGCCCGCGCCGAACTCGCGCCTCACGGCATCACCTGCACCTTCCTCCTCGACGACCCGGACAAACCCTTCGACTTCCCCCAACTCGCCAGCCTCGAAAAAGCCGACGCCCTGTTCATCTCCATCAAACGCCGTGGCCTCCCGCCCGCGCAACTCGCAGCCATCCGCGCCTTCGCCGAGAGCGGCAAGCCCGTCCTCGGCATCCGCACCGCCAGCCACGCACTCGACCCCAAAAAGCCCGCCGCCGGCGAAACCACCTGGCCCACGTTCGACCACGACATCTTCGGCGGCACCTACCAAAACCACTACGGCAAAGGCCCAGCCACCCTCGCCCGCATCGTCGGCGAACACCCAGCCCTCGTCGGCATCGGCAAAGACGAACTCCGCTTCGCCTCCCACCTCTACAAATGCCGCGACCTTGCCCCCAGCACGACCGTCCTCCTCACCGGCAACGTCGAAGGAAAACCCGAAATCACCGAGCCCCTCGCATGGCTCAACCTCACCGAAAAGCGCCGCACTTTCTACACCTCCCTCGGCTCCCCCGAAGACTTCCAGCACCCCGCCTTCCGCCGTCTGCTGCTGAATGCGACGCTCTGGATGCTCGGGAAGTAATCAGTCCAGCGATGGATAGATGGCGACACCTTCGCAGGCGATCTTCTCCATCAAGCGCGCGTTCTCCGTGCGGTCGGTGCGCACGAGGTCGAACTCGTAAATGATCGGCGTTTCCTCGATGGCATCCGTCAGCTCTAGCCACTCCTCGGCAGTCGCATCTGGGGCAGAAATCGCGAGGTCAATATCCGAGGCACGGCGAGCGCTTCCATTGGCGCGTGAGCCAAAGACACGCACTTCGCGAATGCACGGGAAGCGCAGAAAAGTGCGGCGGAGTGTAGCGAGGTCCTTGTCGCGGAGCATCAGCGGTTTCATCCGGGTTCAGTCCCACTCCAGCGTTTGGATTTTCCCCGCCATCTTCCCGAGCAGAGGCGCGTAGTCGCGGACGATGCTGCGGTAGATGCGAGTGGCAAGCTCCTCGTCGTACGCGTGGCTGGTGAGATTGCGATCATCGAGCATCAGGAGCCATCGTTCGGCTTCCTCCGCAGTGGAAAAGATGTTTTCCGCAAACGCCTTCTTGAGCGTCGGGCGAGGGCCACCGCACTCGTATCCCTGCCTTTCGAGATAAAGTTTGAGCGTCTTCCACACGACCTCAAAGGTGAACTCGAACCGCTGAATCGTCGCGTCGCGAATGAGGTCGCTGTCGGGCTGCATCACGGCTTCAGCGAGCCGCGCGGCGCTATCGCGGACATCCGCTTGCCGCTCGGTAAATCGTTCTTTGCTCATGCACCGAGTGCATAGAGCTTTCGCGATGCGGTGGCAATGCGGGCGTTTCAGCGCCAAGGGTTGCCACCGCTCACCACCGCTGCCACGCTCCGCCCCATGACGAATGTTGATTGGACAAAAGTGCGCGCAGAGTTCCCCATCCTTGCGCAGGAGGTGAATGGGAAGCCGCTCATTTACATGGATAGCGCCGCGAGTTCGCAAAAGCCGCAGGCCGTCATCGACGCCATCTCGCACTACTACGAGCGGGATAATGCGAACGTCCACCGCGGGCTCCACGAACTCAGTTCGCGGGCGACCGATGCCTTCGAAGGCGCGCGGGCGAAACTCGCCACCTACCTCAGCGCGGAGTCGCCCGACGAGATCATCTTCACACGCGGGACCACCGAGGCCATCAACCTCGTCGCCAATACGTGGGGCCCGCAAAACCTCCGCGCAGGCGACATCATCCTCCTCACGGAACTTGAGCACCACAGCAACCTCGTCCCGTGGCAAATGCTCGCCTCCCGCACCGGCGCGACGCTCCGCTTCGTCCCGCTTGCCGACGACGGCACACTCGCCTTCACGCCCGCACTGCTCGACGGCGTGAAGCTCTTCGCCTTCACCCACATCTCCAATTCCATGGGCACCATCAACCCCGCCGCCGACTTCTGCCGCGCCGCGCGCGAAAAGGGCGTGGTGACACTCGTGGACGGCGCGCAATCCGTCGGCCACATCCCCGTCGATGTCCGCGCGATGGGCTGCGACTTCTACGCCTTCTCCGGCCATAAAATGTGCGCGCCCACCGGCAGCGGCGGCCTCTACGGACGCCTCGAACTCCTCCGCAGCATCCCCCCGTGGCACGGCGGCGGAGAGATGATCGTCAGCGTCACCTACGAACGCGCCACCTACAAACAACCCCCTGCAAAATTCGAAGCCGGCACCCCCAACATCGCTGGCGCAGTCGGCCTCGGCGCAGCCGTGGACTACCTCGAAGCCCTCGGACGCCCCGCCATCTTCGCCCACGACTCCGCCCTCACCGCCCACGCCATCGCCCTCCTCGCCGAGATACCCGGCATCCGCATCCTCGGCCCCACCGGCGCACGCGGAGCCCTCGTCGCGTTTCACGCAGAATGGGCGCATCCCCACGACCTCACCACCTACGCCAACGAACACGGCCTCGCCCTTCGCGGCGGCCACCACTGCAACCAACCCCTCATGCGCAAACTCGGCTACCCCGGCACCACGCGCGCCAGCTTCTATTTCTACAACACCACCGCCGAGGTCGAGCGCATGGCCACCATCCTCCGCGCCGCCCACAAGTTCTTCGACGCATAGCCAACTCGCATTTGACACGCACCCCGTCTCCGGCAACTCTCCGCGCCCTTTTTCAAAATGAGTTTGATCGTCCAAAAATATGGCGGCACCAGCGTCGGCAATCCTGAGCGGATTAAAAACGTCGCCCGCCGCGTCATCGAGACCCAAGACCAGGGCCACGGCGTCGTCGTCGTCGTCAGCGCCATGAGTGGAGTCACCGACTCCCTCATCAAGCTCGCCCGCGAAGTCTCCCCCACCCCCGAAGAACGCGAGATGGACGTCCTCCTCGCCACCGGCGAACAAACCACCATCGCCCTCACCGCCATGGCCATCAACGCCATGGGCAAAAAAGCCATCTCCCTCACCGGCGCACAAGCCGGCATCGTCACCGACGGCGTCCACACCCGCGCCAAAATCTCCGACCTCACCCCCAAGCAACTCAAACAATACCTCGCCGAAGGCTACATCTGCATCGTCGCAGGCTTCCAAGGCCAGACCAAAGACCAGCGCATCACCACCCTCGGGCGCGGCGGCAGCGACCTCACCGCCATCGCCATCGCAGCAGCCGTGAAGGCCGACCTCTGCCAAATCTTTACCGACGTGGACGGCGTCTATACCTGCGACCCCCGCGTAGTCCCCACCGCCAAAAAACTCGACGAGATCAGCTTCGACGAAATGCTCGAAATGGCCAGCAGCGGCAGCAAAGTCATGCAATCCCGCTCCGTCGAATTCGCCAAAAAGTTCGGCGTCGTCTTCGAAGTTCGTAGCTCATTTAACCACAATCCCGGCACCATCGTGAAAGAAGAAACCAACAGCATGGAAACCGTCGTCGTCCGCGGCGTCTCCATCGAAAAAAACCAAGCAAAAGTCACCGTCCGCGCCGTCCCCGACAGGCCCGGCGTCGCAGCCCGCGTCTTCACCGCCGTCGCCACCGCCAACATCATCATTGATATGATCGTCCAAAACGTCTCCCACGACGGCACCACCGACATCAGCTTCACCCTCAACCGCGACGAACTCCCCAAGATCGAAGCCGCCCTCGGCCTCGTCGTCAAAGAAATCGCCGCCAAAGCCCTCGAAATCCAAGACGGCATCGGCAAACTCAGCATCATCGGCGTCGGAATGCGCAGCCACAGCGGCGTCGCCGCCAAAATGTTTGAAGCCCTCAGCCAAGCCGGCATCAACATCGTGATGATCAGCACCTCCGAAATCAAAACCGCCGTCATCATCGAAGAATCCAAACTCGCCCAAGGAGCCAACGTAGTCCACGAAGCCTTCGGCCTCTCCAAATAAAACCCCGCCCCCATGAACACCCAGCCCCGCCGCAAATGGCACCCCCAACGCTGGCTCCTCCTCCTCGCCGCCTCGCTATTAGCATACGCCGGATGGACTCAATACGCCTTCCGCTCCGCGCTAAAGGAGGCAAAGGCGCTCGAGTGGTGGGTGAACTACACCGAACCGGTCGAAGAGATTCGGAAGAACTGGAAGAACACATTCAGGAAAGAGACATGGCTGGATGGAGTGACCGGCATCGCCATTCCGACCGGCGAAGAGCTTGAGCGGCACCACGACATCGTGCATCGGCTGAATCCAAAGGGACTAACAATCTACCGCGCCACAAACTTGCGAGACCTCGCGGCGCTCAAAGGTCTCACCCGCTTGGACGCCCTCCAAATCAGTAGCGGCTACAACCTCACCAATGTGGACATGCTCAAGAACCTCCCGGAGTTGAAACGGGTCCAACTCACCGACTGCACCGCTCTCACGAATGTGGACGCCCTCAAGACCCTCACGGCATTGGAAGAGCTCGATCTTGGCAACTGCATGTTACTGACAAATGTGGACGCGCTCAAAAGCCTCCCCACCCTGCATTATATCGCTCTCCACGGCTGCCTCGCCCTGACCAATGTGGACGCGCTCAAGGGCATCACGGCGCTGAAACGGCTTGATCTCACGAATTGCTCCCATCTCAAGAACGTGGACGCGCTCAAAAACCTCAAGGCGCTGGAAACCGTCGTTCTGAAGGGCTGCACCGGGCTGACGAAGGAGAGCATCGAGGCGCTAAAAGCCGCCATCCCAAAAACAATAATCTTCACCGACTAACCCGCGACTCCCCCCCAACCGCACGCAATGAACACCGAGCCAGCCACACCACCGCCCCGCCGCAAATGGCACCTCCAACGCTGGCTCCTCCTCCTCGCCATCTCGTTATTAGCATACGCCGGGTGGACTCAATACGCCTACTACTCCGCGATCAAAGAGGCAGAGGCGCTGAGCTGGCAGCTAACCTACACCGACCCGGCTAAAATGATCTGGCAAAACTGGAAGGCGGCATTCGAGAAAGACACATGGCTGGATGGAGTGACCGGCGTCGCCACCTGGACCGGCACCCAGTTAGAGCAGCACCAGGACATTTTGCAGCGCCTGAATCCAAAGTCGCTGGGAATCTACAAGGCCACGAACGTGCGCGACCTCTCCGGGCTCAAAGGTCTCACCCGCTTGAACACCCTCGTAGTCATGAACGGCCCCGACCTCACCAATGTGGACATGCTCCAGAACCTCCCTGCGCTGAAACACGTTTACTTCAGCGAATGCACCGCTCTCACGAATGTGGACGCCCTCAAGACTCTCACGACGCTGCACGTACTCGACTTCTACGGAAGTCATGGACTCACGAAGGAGAGCATCGAGGCGCTAAGCGCGGCCCTCCCGAATACACGAGTCCTCGACAATATCACACTCATCCCCGAGCTCCAAAAACCCTGAACCACGCCCTGCGCAAGCAGTCCCCAGCTTCCGAGAACGCACGCAAGCACGAGCGCGGATGGGAGCGGGGCTTTCCTAAGCCCCGTCAGTCCCGACCTGTCGGGAAAGGTGCAGCCGAGAGCGGCCAATGCTCGGTGGATCGTCCGCTTTGCGGTGCCACTGATAGCATCTTCCTGAACTAAACCCGAATACCGCCTTTTGGTCCGCAGATTACGCAGATTACGCAGATGTTGAGGGCCGTGCGCCATTCAAGAGCGGGACAAAACCATCCCAACTCGGAACGCCTTCCAGTTCCATAAATCTGCGTAATCTGCGTAATCTGCGGACAACAATCGCGGCGTTCGGGCTAAAGAGACTGCGGAATCGTAGCGGGGGCGTCCCGCCCCCGAGCGCCGAAGGCGCTTGCCGCGCTGCGACACTGCGTGTCGCGACGGGGCCGAGACGGCCCCGCTACTTTCTCCCGTCTCTTTATTTATGGAAGTTGGTATGACGTGGCACACGGGGCTTAGGAAAGCCCCGCTCCGATGCGCAACGTCCCGGTGGGACGCTTCGGGGCCGAGACGGCCCCGCTACTTGCCCCGCGCAAGGCCGCCCCCGGCTAAACCCGAACGCCGCTTTTGAAACCGCAGATACGCGCAAATCAACGCAGATAAGCGAGAATTGGATGTTTTCGTGCGGACGAGAAACGCCCGTCCCCGCTGAGCATTCGCGAGCAACCATTTCTGCGAAAATTCGCGTTCATCTGCGGTTCCATTCGCGGCGTTCGGGCTAAAGCGAACGCACGCAAGCGCGAGCGCGGATGGGAGCGGCGGCATTCCTGCCGCCGACAGCGTCCACGGTCCCGGTAGCGTTTCTCTACTGGAGCCCTCCGGCCCGTATTTTCGAGGCATCGCGCTTTTCGCGTAGGGCGCGCTGTCGGCGGCAGGAATGCCGCCGCTCCCTTCCGCGCACACCGCTTTTTGGTCCACAGATTGCGTCCCGATCCATCGGGACAGATGTTGAGGGCCGTGCGCCATTCAAGAGCGGGACAAATCCATCCCAACTCGGAACGCCTTCCAGTTCCATAAATCTGCGGAATCTGCGGAATCTGCGGACTACAATCACGTTGAGCTGGAAGGTGGTTCATCGTGCTTTGCCTTCCGGCCATTTTGTTCGGCTATCCTCTTCAGGTAGGCGGCTTTCCGGTTCTTTTGGACGGCTACCCAGTTCTTCCAGACAGCTACCCAGTTCTTTCGACAGGCTACCCACTTCCGCCGCCCAGCTACCCACTTCCCCCGCCCGGCTACCAAGTTCCCCAGGACGGCTATCCACTTCCCCGGACCGGCTACCAAGTTCCCACAGACGGCTACCCACTTCTCCTGCCCCGCTACCCAGTTCCCCCGACAGGCTACTCAGCTCCTCCGGACGGCTATCCGGTTCCCCTGGACGGCTACCCAGTTCTCTCGACAGGCTACTCAGTTCTCTTGGGCGTCTGCTTATTTCCTCCCATCGGCTGCTTGACTCCTGCAAATAATTACTTTTCTCTGACGGACGTTCTTTAATTCATCCACGACTATGCCCGAACCATCTTCTACACTGCCCCCACATTTTGCGCTCAGCCTTGAGGCTTTCACCACAGTGATCGGGGATGCTACGCGCTGGCGCATCCTTGCGGAGCTGAGCAAAGGGCAGTCGCTGATGGTCCTCGAAATCGCACGGGCGATAGGGCGCTCGGCGACGGTGGTCTCCAAACATCTCAAGGTGCTCCGCGTGGCGGGGGTGGTGGAAGTCGGGCGGGGGCGGATGTATCAAATCGTCGGGCCGTATCGCATCGAGTCGGGGATTTTGGAGTTCGGCTATGGGCGGCTGCGCATGGCGGGGCAGCATTGATGGACCCGATGCCGCCCGAGAAGCCTCAACGACGACCGCGTTATAGCGGGAAAAACCCGCGCGGTTTCCACGAGAAATACAAGGAGCAAAACCCGGAACGCTACGCGGCGGATGTGGCGAAAGTCCTCGCGAGTGGGAAGACGCCTGCGGGCACGCACCGGCCCATCATGGTGCGGGAGATTCTCGATGCACTCGCGCTAAAGCCCGGCGAGACGGTGGTGGATTGCACGCTGGGCTATGGCGGCCATGCGCGGGAGTTGCTGGCGGCGGTGCAGCCGGGCGGGCGGCTCGTCGGGCTGGACCAAGACCCGCTGGAGCTTCCGAAGACGGAGGCGCGTCTGCGGGCGCTCGGTTTTCCTCCGGAATCGCTGGCGGTGCATCGGATGAATTACGCGGGCCTTCATGCGCTGCTTGCGGAGGAGCGGGCGGACGCGGTGCTTGCGGACCTCGGGCTTTCGTCCATGCAGATCGATGACCCGGCGCGGGGCTTTACGTTTAAGACGGATGCGCCGCTGGATATGCGGATGAATCCGCACAGAGGCCTCTCGGCAGCGGAGCTTCTGGCGCGCACTCCAGCGGGGGAAATCGCGCGCTGGCTGGGCGAGTTTAGCGATGAGCCGCACGCGGAGCATTTCGCCGCTGCGGTGAAGGCCGCGCTGCCGTTGTCGGGGACGATGGCGCTGGCACAAATCATCCGCCGGACGTATCCGCGCGGGAGTCGGCGAGTGGACGCGGACGAGGTGGAGACAAGCGTGCGCCGAGTTTTCCAAGCGATCCGCATCGCGGTGAATGATGAGTTTGGCGCGCTGGATACGTTCCTGCGTCAACTTCCGAGCTGCCTGAAACCGGGCGGTCGCGTGGCGATCCTCACTTTCCACTCGGGCGAAGATCGGCGGGTGAAGCAGGCGTTCAAAACTGGTCTGCGCGATGGGAGCTACGCGGCGGTGAGCGAGGAGATCACAGCCGCTTCGCCGGAGGAGCGGCGCGCAAATCCGCGCTCCGTTCCGGCGAAACTGCGCTGGGCCATCCGCGCGCGGTAATACCATCTTCCCTAAATAAAGGGACGATATGAGCATGCAAAAAGACTGACGCGGGGTAGCGCACGCTTCTAGGGAAAGGCTGAAGAAATCGGCTACGCCTGTAAAATAGCGGGACAGCGGGCGAAAATGCTGATCTAAGGAAAGCACAAACAGCGATGGACAAACAATTGAGCTTTGCAGCAGCCGAATACGCCGGAAAAAAGAAAACCACGAGGAA